>JAPKYZ010000093.1 GCA_026394055.1 Acidobacteriota bacterium | reverse complement strand
GGCTTCGGCCGGATGGATGGCGGTGACGACCGGTTGCGGCCCAACGAGTGGGCACGGTACTACGGCCAAGGCTGCGCTGCCACCTTCTGGACAGACTATTGGGCCCAGGAAGGTGAGGAATATGTTCAGTACCCGGTTCTGGTTGACGAGGAGGCGTCGTTCCGCACGAGCGGGTTTAGTACCCTCGCCGTGCATCAGCGGAACAGTCCGGTGGGCATTTTTGAGCTCGCTGGTTTTGGGCCTCTCAATTTCTCGTCTTTCAGCGCCTACTTCCTGGAAGTCATCAAGATCTACGTGCCGGGCGGCCCGGGCGACTATTGGGTGGAAGTGGATTGGGGGCTAGGGCGGCTACCCGACACTGCTGAGTTCGCCTTTTGGCAGGTTTCACGGCTTGATGGGAATGAGCTATTGCTGAGTGCCGTGCTCGACATAAATGGTGGATATGTCCCATACCCCCACCCTCTGAATCAGGACCTAACATTCTCGATCGAGCGGGTTCGTCTCTTTGATCAGCGGACCAAGGCGCTCCTGACAGGCTACTACTACACCGCCGGACCAGAGCCGGGCGTGATGGTTGGAGGAACGTTGTGGACGCCCGAACCCGCGACAGCCGGTCTGGCGGCCGGAAGCTTGCTGCTGCTCATCGGTTGGCGCCGCTTCCGGGCCAATTGACAGCCAGCGTGACGGGAGTGAGGCTGCGAGAAAGGCGTTCTCGCCTACCGCACCGGCCGGTCGCGCCGCCCGTGGCGGACGGCGAACCACATTAGGCAGAGGGCGAAGGGCACGACAATCGCAAAGAGCAGGAAGATGCGACGTGGAACATGGTTGCGGGCGCGGTCCCGGCCATGTTCCACGGCCTCCACTTCCGCGATCAGCTTTTTTATCGCTTCCCGTTCCGACATGCTTCGAGTGAGCGGCGTTAGTGCCCGCCCACTACTTCCGATGCCGCCCACGGCGCTCCGGACTCAGTTCGTACGTTGGATAGATTGCCGTGGTCGTCAAACTCGACGGCGCGGCTTTCGCCAATGATCTCGAGCTGCGGGTTGGCTCCGATCTCGGGCCGCAGGTTTTCGCTCAGCTCCAGGACGCGCAACTCCATCGTGTTGCGGATCCAGCCGTAGGTGACTTCGCTCAAGTCCAGCTTACCCACCGTGCGCGCCAAGCGTTCCAGACACTCACGATCCGTGGAGAAGTGCGGCGGCGTGCGGACGGCGGCGGGTGTGGAGGCGGTGAAGGAGTTGATGTAGGTGGGGTTCCAATCGATCCGCTCCAGCAGGCGGTCGTGGATGACATCGGCCATGCCGAGGCCCACGCCGTTGCCGTAGGATTTGTCAGAAAGGCCGCGAACGAAGAGCCGGTGGATCTTGCCGGCGGTGTCCCAGGGGTTGTACTGGCCCTGGACGCTGCGGTTCACCACCTTGGTGTCCATGCCCGCGCCGGAGATGGTCTTGCCGATCTCATCAAGGATCAGGATGTCGAGCTCGGCTACCGGCACGCGGCCCATCCAGCTCTTCACCAGCGTCAGCAGCTCCTCTTCGCGCTGCTCCATGTTGTCGACGGGAACGGCGGTCAACTGGCCGGTGTTGTGGTTGGCATCTTCCAGGATCGCCAAGCCACCCAGGATCTTGCCGGACTTCAGCACTTGGCGGCCCACGGCGCGGATCACGGTCTCCAGGCCCAGCTTGTAGGCATACGTGTGATAGCGCTGCGCCCCGGCAAACTTGCCCAGACCAATGGCCATCATCTTGAACAGGCCGGATTCAATGCCGCCCGCGAAATCGGTGTGCCATTTCACGCGGCCCACCAGCATCACGCCATCGGACTCAAAGGCCTGCTGATCCATGAACGCTTCAATGCCATCGGCAGTGGAACCCAGGCTGACCACGCCCAGCTGCGAGATTACCGGGCAGCCCATCGCCGCTTCATCGACGCCATAGTGGGCCAGCACATCGGCTTGGCCTTCCGCGGTGGCCGCGCCGTGGCTGCCCATCGCTGGGAAGATGAACGGCTGCATGCCGGCTGACTTCCAGTAGTCGACGACGGCGCGCACGATGATGGCAATGTTGGCAATGCCGCGCGATCCGACGCCGATGGCCACCTTGGCTCCGGGCTGCAAACGCGCGGCAAAACCGGCTTGCGAAAGCTCAGCGTGAACGGTGCCTGGGATGTCGTGCACCCGGCGGTCAGGGAAGTGCTGCTTCACCAGCAGCAAGCGGGGAAATTCCATACGTCTGGATTATACGATGCTGGTTCTAAGCTTCTTATGGACAGCAGCCTCACCAACACCCCGTTCGCCGTCCTCACCACCGTGGTGGCACCCGCGATTCTCACCAATGCCAGCTCGGTGCTGGCGCTGGGCACCGCCAATCGGATTGCCCGCGTGGTGGACCGGACGCGCTACTTGACCGAAGAGCTGAAACGGCATGCGCCGGATTCGCCGGTCTATCAACAATCAATCCGGCAGATGGCGCGGCTCCGTTCTCGGTCGCAACTGCTGGTGCGGGCCTTGCGGATCTTGTACGCCGGCTTGGGCTCGTTTGCCGCCGCGGCGCTGATCACGGTGCTGGGGTCGGCACTGGCTTACTATGACGTGATGCTGGTGTTCCAGTCGCTGGCGGCGGCGGGGTTGCTGATCGGCATCTTTGCGGTGGGCAGCCTGGTGTATGGTTGCTCGCTGCTGGTGCGGGAGACACGGCTGGCGCTGGACCAGATTGATGAAGAGGTGGCGGACGCGGTTGCGGACCACCACTCGAAAGGCGAACACAGCTAATGGACCGGCGTGTATTTCTTGGCTCGGCCGTAGCGGCGTTCACCGCCAACGGGGCGGTGCCCCCGGTGCTCTCGCGTGGCTACTCGATACCTGTCGTCGATCTGTCTCGCGATGTCGCGCGGCAGGTGGTGGTGGACCGCGAGGCGGGGCAGTATTTGGGGCATCCGACGACGGTCCTGCTGGAAGATGGCAAGACGATGCTCTGCGTCTACCCCAAGGGTCACGGCAAGGGCGCCATCCAGATGAAACGGTCGAGCGATGGCGGCCTCACCTGGTCCCCGCGTTTGCCGGTGCCGGAGAATTGGGCGACGTCGCTTGAAACGCCCACCATCCATCGCACGGTGGACCGGGATGGGCGCAAACGACTGATCCTGTTCTCGGGGCTCTACCCGGTGCGGCTGGCGTATTCCGAAGACGATGGCGCTACCTGGACGCGTCTCGCGCCGATCGGCAATTTTGGCGGCATTGTCGCCATGGGCGACGTCAAGCGATTGAAGGACGGCCGCTATCTGGCTGTCTTCCATGACGATGGCCGGTACTTTGCGCCGCCTCCCGCTACACCACTGGCCACGCCGCACGTGCCGGTATTTAGGGTCTACAAGACGCTATCGAGCGATGGCGGGTTGAACTGGACGACACCAGAAGTGGTCGCCCACCATCCGCAGGCCCATCTGTGCGAGCCGGGACTGGTGCGATCTCCCGATGGCAAGCAGTTGGCGATGCTGCTTCGCGAGAACAGCCGGAAGTTCAACTCCTTTATCTCGTTCAGCAACGACGAAGGGCACAGCTGGACCGAGCCGCGGGAGCTGCCCGGAGCCCTCACCGGCGACCGTCACGTCGCCCGTTATGCGCGCGATGGCCGCCTGTTCATCAGCTTTCGCGACACCACGCACGAAAGCCCGACCAAGGGCGATTGGGTGGGCTGGGTGGGCCGCTACGACGATCTGGTAGCCTCGCGCGAAGGGCAGTACCGCGTCCGGTTGATGAAGAACCATTTCCGGAGCGACTGCGCCTATCCGGGGGTTGAGCTGCTGCCCAATGGCACCTTTGTCACCACCACCTACGGCCACTGGACCCCGGACGAGCCGCCGTACGTGGTCAGCGTGCGGTTCACGCTGAAGGAACTCGACGAGAAAGCCAAAGCCGCCAAGGCTTAAAGCTCGACCCAACGCGCTGAGTGCTGAGGACGCTCGCCTGATGTGGGCGAGGTGCCCACCGTTGCTCCGTGCCGGCACTGATCGCCGGACGATTCCGTTGACGGTTGTCTTCGATTTCACCATCGCCTGGCGACTCCTTCGCGGGGCCCTATTTTCTTTTCAACGATGACCGCTAACACGCACGGCGCGGGCAAGTCTAATGAGCGGATGGATTTGAGCGACGCCGACTTGGTCGAGCGGGTACGGACTGGTGACAGTGACGCCTATCGTGTGCTTGTTGAGCGCTACGGGCGGCAGCTGTTCCGCGTCGCCTTCCGCATGATCGGGAATGAAGAAGATGCGAAGGACGTGGTCCAGGACGCGCTCCTGCGGGCGTATCGAGGGCTGGACGGTTTTGACCAGCGGGCACAGTTCTCCAGCTGGATCTACCGCATCGTCTCGAACCAAGCGCTCGACTATCTCCGCGTCAAGCGGCGGCGGTCAGAGAGCAGCCTGTCGGAACCGCCCGCTGAGGGTGTCCTGGCAGTGGCGGACCGCATCCCCGGTGATGTGCCGGACCCGGAACGGCTGGCGGCCAGCGGGCAGCTGCAAGGCCAACTGCTGGCGGTGCTCGATGAACTGACGCCTCAGGAGCGCGTGGCTTTTACGTTGCGGCACTTTGAGGATCAGTCGATCGAGCAGATCAGCCAGGGGCTGGAGATCAGCGCCGGTGCCGCGCGGCATGCCGTGTTTCGCGCCGTCCATAAAGTTCGAAAAATGTTGCAGACCGAAAGGAGGATGACCACTCAATGGCGGACCTAGAAGTATCTCACCCCACCGAAGAACAGTTGACGGCCTACTACTTCGGTGAAGTAGGCAGCGTCGATATCGGCCCGCATCTGGCAGTTTGTCCGGATTGTGCCCAACAGTTTGAATTGCTGAAAGCTCCATTGGCGGTGATGAAGGCGCTGGCGGTGCCGGAACCGGGGCTGGACTTTGAGGCCGAGCTCTGGCGGAAGCTCCAAGCGCAAGAGGGCGCCCTCCGCAGCCGCCGCTCGTGGTGGAGCCGGTTGGTACCCACCAATCAATGGCGCTTGGCCGCGGCGGCGGCGGGGCTGGCGGTGGCGGCGTTCTTTGCCGGACGGCTGACCTACCCGACAACGCCCGGGGCTGCGCCTTCCGAAGTGAAACACGCGGCGGAACTGGCGCAAGGCAGCGCACCGGAAGTGGTGCGGGAACGCCTGCTGGTGGCGGCGCTCTCGGACCATTTTGAACAGTCGGAACGGATGTTGATTGAGATCAACAATGAAGCTTTGGGTGACGAACATGAGCGCGCGGAGAACATGCTGGCGGCCAACCGGCTCTACCGGCAGTGTGCCGCGCAGCAGGGAAATTCGGCGCTGTTGGCCACCCTTGATGATTTGGAACGAATTCTGCTGGATGTGGCTCACGCCCCGCCTTCGTGGGCGCCGGAGCAGCTAAGGAACCTGCGGGCTCGGGTGAATGGCCAGGGTCTGCTGTTTAAGGTGAAGGTGCTCGGTTCACGCATGCGGGAACTGAGTGCTGAGCCAACCGCCGTCCGGCCACGGGCAATCTCCACTACTTCACTGAAAGGTAAATCACTATGAAAATGATTCTCGGTTTCTTGTGCGCGGTCATCGCGGTGGCCCAGATTCCGGAGCCGCCTACGCCTCCCGAGCCTCCGGCCCCTTTGGCTGTTGCTCCGGCTCCCGCTCCGATGAAGAGCGTGGACTGGCAGAGCCTGGCGGAACTGTCCCAGTTGAAGGATGTTGCCGGGCTTGCCAGCGAGATCCAAACCAAGGTGGCCAGTGCCGTGAGCGTGGCGAAATCGGTGTCCTGGCGGGCGGACGGCCTGGCGATGCAGATCAAAGACAGGCTGCGCACCGACGATGCAGGGGAGCGCCAGTACGAGCGCGGAATGCGTTCGCTCGACAAACGGCAGTGGGACGAAGCGCTGGCGCAGTTCACGGAAGTGGGCGGTTCAGGTAAAGGGCGGGCCGATGGGGCGCTCTACTGGAAGGCGTACGCCTTGATGAAATTGGGGCGCGGCTCCGAGGCTCTGGCGACGCTCGACATGCTGGCCAAGAATCATCCGCAAAGCCGCTGGCTGAATGACGCCAAGGCCATGCGGGTCGAGATCGGACAGGCGGCTGGTAAGCCTGTTTCGCCCGAGGATTCGTCCGACGACGAAATCAAGGTGATGGCGATCAACAGCTTGATGCACAGTGACCCGGAGCGCTCCATTCCCTTGCTGGAGCAGTTGTTGACCAAGCAATCCTCACCTCGTTTGCGGGAACGCGCCCTGTTTGTGCTGAGCCAGAGCGAATCTCCCAAGGCGCGGGAGGTGGTGGCCCGCGTGGCCAAAGGTGGCGCCAATCCGGATCTGCAGTTGATCGCGGTGCGCAGCCTGGGGGTCTACGGCGGCAAGGAGAACCGGCAGCTGCTGGCTGACATCTATGGCTCCTCCAGTGACTTGAGCGTGAAGAAGCAAGTGCTCAACGGCTACATGACGGCCGGCGAGCGGGACCGGTTGCTGGCGGTGGCCAAAAGCGACCCGACGGTCGACCTGCGGCTGACGGCGATCCGGCATCTGGGCCACATGGGCGCCAATAGCCAGTTGGCGGGTCTTTATGAGTCGGAATCCTCGGTGCCCGTGCGATCGGCGCTGCTGGAGGCGATGGGCAATGGAGGCTACGTGCAAAAGCTGATCGAGGTCGCCAAAACCGAGAAAGAACCGGCGCTGCGAGACCGGGCCATCCGGTATCTGGGCACGACGCGGTCCGCCGAAACGGGCGACGCGCTGACGGCCATCTACACCGCGCTGACGGAAGTGGAGATCCGCAAGAAGATCCTGGAGTCGCTGGCGATCCAGGGCAATGCCAAGGCCCTGGTGGAGCTGGCGCGCAAAGAGACCAATTCCGACCTGCGGCGGGCTGCGGTCCAACAGCTCTCCCACATGCGGAGCAAGGAAGCCAGCGACTTCCTGATGGAACTGTTGAACAAGTAAGGAGCCTGCCATGCACCAGACACTGCTCATCCTGACGTTCACCTCCGCGCTTTGGGCGCAGGAGCCGGCCATCACCAATGCTCAACGCCAGAACCTGGCGGCCACCGGCGGGCTGACGGCACAGCTCCGCCAACTCGCCGCCCGCCAGAGCGGCCCGGCCTGGATTGGCTACACCGTCGCGAAGATTCCAGGTGAGCACAACTCTTGCTGCTGGGACAACCAGGGGCGGGGCTGTGGCCTGGAGGGCAACAAGACCACCGGCGGTCCGGTGGCGCGGCCTGGCCCGGTGCAGCTGGAAGGCCCCACGCACGTCTCGATTCTGTTGCGGGCCGAGCAGGGGAAGATCCAGAAGGTCCGTAGTTTCGCCATTGATTGCCCGCTTGATGGCGGTGGCCTGCCGCTCTACTGGCTGACCGGTGTCGCCGCGGACCAGAGTGTCGAGGTGCTGGTGGGGCTGGTGGCAGAAGATGGCGCGACCGGGGAGCGGACCAAAGCGGTGGGCGATTCCGCCGTTCACGCCATCGCCATGCATGCCGGCCCGGCCGCGGCGGCCGCTCTCGACAAGATGGCCTTGAGCTCCCCCAGTGAAAAGATCCGGCGATCGGCGTTGTTCTGGCTGGCGAACTCGCGGGGGCGCCCGGGCTATCTCACGGTGGCCCGCGCCTCGCGCGAAGATCCTTCAGACAAGGTGCGGGAGCATGCCGTCTTTGCCCTGACGCAAAGCGCGGAGCCGGAGGCGATGCCGGCCATCATCCGCGTGGCCAAGGAAGACAAGGTGCCGCACGTGCGCGGTCAGGCCCTTTTCTGGCTGGCCCAACGGGCGTCGCGGCAAGTGGCCACAGGAGCGATCACCGAAGCGCTGGACAAGGACCCGGATACGGAAGTGAAGAAGAAGGCCGTCTTCGCGCTCACGCAGATGCCGCAAGACCAGGGCATTCCCATGCTGATCCAGGTGGCGCGGACCAACCAGAACCCGGCGGTGCGCAAGCAGGCGATGTTCTGGCTGGGGCAATCGAAAGATGCCCGCGCTCTGAAGTACTTCGAGGAAGTACTGACGAAGTAGCGATCAAAGCGAGCAGCTCCTTTGGCAGGGCGGATTGGTGCCGCCCTGCCATTTCTTTGTCTGAGCCGGGCTACTCGCCGCGGACGGCCAGCACAGGCACCTTCAACTCGTGCCGGACCTGGTTGATGGTGGAGCCGAAGATGATGTCTTTGATGCCACGGTGGCCGTGGCTGCCCATCACTACCAGGTCCGGGGCATGTTCGCGGGCAAAGCGGATGATCTCCGCCTTGGGGTCCGTTGAGTAGGCAGTGAAGAACTCAACGTCCACGGACTGCTGGCGGAGAGAAAGTTCGATGTGCCGCAAGTATTCGACGCCTTCCGCCTCTTCCGCCGTCTGTGCCTGATCGCCATAGAGCTGGCTGGCCACCCCCTCCTCGACGTGGAGCAGCAGCAGCTTGGCGCCATAGAGCTTCGCCATCGCGGTGGCATGCGTCAGGGCGGCCCGGTCAAGGGTCGAATGGTCCAGCGGCACCAGGATGCGCCGGTAGAGCGGTGCGGCAAACGGCAGCGCCACCGGCGCCTCCGGCAGCAGCGGAGCCACCGGCTGGCGGCGGGGAGCCAGTCCGACATAGGCCAGCAACGCCAGCAACGGCACACCCACCAGCACCGCCCATTCCGCCGGAACCAGCTTGATTACCAGCCACAGATTCAGCGAGACGATCAGCAATGCCGCAGCCCACGCTCCGATCCGCATCAGCAGGTTGTTCTTCATCTCCCGCATCCGTTCAGCATCGCTGGTGAAGTGGATCAAGGGAATTACGGCGAACGGCAGCTGCAGGCTGAGAATCACCTGGCTGAGCAGCAGCAGCCGGTAGCTGGCGCCTTCCCCCATGACGAGAATGATGACCACCGCCGGAATCACCGCCGCCAGCCGCGTGAGCAGGCTGCGCAACCAGGGCCGCATCCGGATCTGCAAAAAGCCCTCCATCACAATCTGGCCCGCCAAGGTGCCGGTGACGGTGGAGGACTGGCCGCTGGCGATCAAGGCGATCGCAAACACGGCCGAAGCCACCCCGGCGCCCATCAGCGGCGACAGCAGCTGATGCGCCTGCTCAATGCGGTCGACCGCGATGTGGTTCGTAAAGAATACGGCGCCCGCCAGGATCAGCAGGCCGGCGTTCACCAGAAATGCGCCATTCAACGCCAACACCGAATCCAGCAGGTTGTACCAGGCGGCCCGATGGCGCGAGCCCGGTGAGTTGTCGATCGCTCGCGTCTGCACCAGTGAGGAGTGCAGGTAAAGGTTGTGCGGCATCACGGTGGCGCCCAGCAGGCTGGCCGCCGCCAGCAGCATCTCGGGCGCGACCGAAGGCTTCAGCCCCAGGGCCACCTCCGCCCAATCCGGCCGCGCCATCACCAGCTCCGCGGCGACGCAGGCGCCCACCAGGGCCACCAGGCCCAGCACGATCCGCTCCAGCATCTTGATGCCGGAACGCGAAAGCGTCAGAATCCCGAGTGTCGAAAGAGTGGTGATCAACACCCCGGCCAATAGCGGCAGGCCAAACAGCAGTTTCAGCCCGATGGCCGTGCCCAGAACCTCGGCCAGGTCGCAGGCCGCGATGGAGATCTCGCACAGCGCCCACAGGGCTACCGCCACCGGACGAGGGTATTGTTCACGACAGCACTGCGCCAGATCGCGCCCGCTGGCGATGCCCAGGCGCGCGGACAACGTTTGCAGCAGCAACGCGATCAGATTGCAGGCCACCAGCACCCAAAGCAACTGGTAGCCGAAGCGCGAACCGGCTTCCAGGTCCGCCGCCCAGTTGCCGGGGTCCATGTACCCCACGCTAACCAGATAGGCCGGACCGGAGAATGCCAGGAAGCGCCGCCAGCCGCGAAGAGTCTCGACATGAATCGAGCCGGGGAGTGTAGAATCCATCGGTTACGGTTGAAAGTTAACTATAGTTTACTCCACCTCTCGGCGCAACCGCCGCAGGGGACCGATTGACCTTTCGGGGCCAATTCCAGTAATCTCACAATGGTTCGCCGTGAATGAATATTTCACTTAAGGGAGAGTACGCACTGGCTGCCTTGTTCGACTTGGCGGCCCACTTGGGGGCGGGGCCGGTGAAAATCGCCGACATCTCCAAACGCCAGAAGATTCCCCAAAAATTTCTCGAATTGATTCTGGCCGGCCTGAAGCAGGGCGGCTTTGTCGAATCCAAGCGCGGTGCCGAAGGCGGCTATCTGCTGGCCCGGCCCGCCTCCTCGATCGCCACCGGTGATGTTTTGCGCTACATTGGGGGCGACCGGCCCGGACGCAAGCGGAAGGAGACCCCCTTTACCGACCTCTGGGAGCGCGTGGATAAGGCCGTGAGTCAGGTGATTGATCAGACCACCGTCGAGGACCTGGTCCGCGCCTGGCAAGACCGGCAAAACCGTTACGTGCCGAATTGGGACATCTAAATGGCCTATTTCAACGACAACTCGCTCTCGATTGGCCGGACCCCGCTGGTCCGCTTGAACCGTGTCACCGGCGGTGCTCCAGCGACGGTGCTGGCCAAGATCGAAGGCCGTAATCCCGCCTATTCGGTGAAGTGCCGCATCGGCGCCAACATGATCTGGGACGCCGAAAAGCGCGGCCTGCTGAAGCCCGGTGTCGAACTGATTGAGCCGACCAGCGGCAACACCGGCATCGCGCTGGCCTTCGTCGCGGCCGCTCGTGGCTACCCGATCACGTTGACCATGCCCGAGACGATGTCGATCGAGCGGCGCAAGGTGCTGAAGGTGTTGGGGGCCAAGCTGGTGCTGACGCCCGGCCCGGGTGGCATGCGGGCGGCGATCCAGGAGGCCGAGAACACGGCCGCCGCGGACCCGGCCCGGTACCTGTTGCTGCAACAGTTCAAGAACCCCGCCAATCCAGCTGTTCACGTCGAAACGACGGGTCCGGAAATTTGGGAAGATACCGGCGGCGCGGTGGACGTGCTGGTCTCGGGTGTCGGCACGGGCGGCACCATCACGGGCATCTCCCGGTATTTCAAGCAGGTCCGCCAGCAGCCGCTGTTGTCGGTGGCGGTGGAGCCGGGGAACTCTCCGGTGATCAGCCAGACGCTGAAGGGCGAAGCCGTGGTGCCGGGTCCACACAAGATCCAGGGCATTGGGGCAGGCTTTGTGCCGGATACGCTGGACATCACGATGGTGGATCGCGTCGAGCATGTCACCAACGAGGAATCGGTGGAGATGGCTCGACGGTTGGCGCGCGAAGAAGGTATCCTGTGTGGAATCTCGTGCGGGGCTGCGGCCGCCGCGGCGGTGCGATTGGCCCACTTGCCGGAAATGGCAGGCAAAACGATTGTCGTGGTACTGCCTGATGCCGGTGAACGCTACCTGTCAAGCATCCTGTTTGAAGGAATGTTTGATGAGGCGTAGTTTGATGAAGCGTAACGAAGGGTTCGCGCTTCTAAAGAGAAGCTGGCGGAATCTGAAAACGCTGAATTTTAGGGGGTGGCGGGCATCTTGATTGGGGTGTTGATGCCCGCCGGTGTAACGGGGATTGAATGGATAGGCGCAGAAGGTGGGGCTGGGGTTACAGCCCTTGCGTCAAGTTTTGTTGCGAGCAGCTTTGCTGCTAAACTCAGATTCTTTGGAGGCTACTAGTGACCGTTGAGCAGGTCGAGCAAAAGGTTAAGCAGATTATCGTTGAGCAGCTGGGCGTGGACGAAGCGCAGGTCGACAAGACCGCGTCGTTCGTGGACGACCTGGGTGCCGACTCCCTCGACATCGTCGAGCTGGTGATGGCGTTTGAAGAAGCGTTTGGCCTGGAAGTGCCGGACGAAGACGCCGAGAAGATGAAGACGGTGGGCGATGCCATCGACTACATCAACAAGAACCAAGGCAAGAAGTAGACTTTTTTAGGCTTAGGGAGAAAATCCGTGCCGCGCAGAGTCGTGGTGACCGGCGTTGGACTCATGTCCGGCGTCGGGCACACGGCCGAGGAGACTTGGAAGTCTCTTTTGGCCTCCCAATCTGGAGTGGGTGTCATCACCCAATTTGATCCCACCGCATTTGATTGCAAGATCGCTTGCGAAGTGAAGGATTTTGATCCGCTCCAATGGTTTGAAAAGAAGGAAATCAAGAAGCTCGCCCGCTTCATGATGTTTGCCGTCGCGGCAGCAGATGAAGCGGTAAAGTCTTCCGGCCTCCAAATCACGCCGGAAAACTGTGAGCAAGTGGGGGTCTACATCGGCTCCGGCATCGGTGGCTTCGAAGTCATCGAGCGGGAGCACGAAAAGTACCTCAAAGGCGGCCCCGGCCGCATTTCCCCCTTCTTTATTCCAGCCACCATCGTCAACCTGGCTTCAGGCCATGTGTCGATCCGGACCGGCGCCAAAGGTCCCAATTCCGCTACCGCCACGGCCTGCACCACCGGTGCCCATGCCATTGGCGACAGCTTCCGCTTGATCCAGCACGGCTACGCCGACGCGATGATCTGCGGCGGTGCGGAAGCGGCGATCACGCCCATGAGTGTCGGCGGTTTTGCCGCCATGCGCGCTCTCTCCACCCGCAACGACGAGCCCCTGCTGGCCAGCCGTCCGTGGGACAAGGATCGGGATGGTTTTGTGATGGGCGAAGGCGCGGGCGTGCTGATGCTCGAAGAATTGGAGCATGCACTGGCTCGTAACGCCCCCATCTACGCCGAAATCGTCGGCTACGGGATGTCGGGTGACGCGTTCCACATTACGGCCCCCTCCGAAGATGGCGACGGCCCGTACCGCGTGATGCGCAACGCTTTGAAGGACGCCAAGCTGGCGCCGGAAGCGATTGATTACATCAATGCCCACGGCACCTCGACGCCGCTGGGTGATGTGATGGAAACCAAGGCGATCAAGTGGGCCTTTGGCGACCATTCCAGCAAAGTAGCCGTCTCCTCCACCAAGTCCATGACCGGCCACCTCCTCGGCGGCGCCGGCGGCCTGGAGGCAGGCATCACGGTGCTGGCCTTGCGCGACCAGACCGCCCCCCCCACCATCAACCTCGGCGAACCCGGGGAAGGCTGCGACCTGGACTACGTACCCAACGTCGCCCGCCCGATGAAGATCGAATACGCCCTGTCCAACTCCTTCGGCTTTGGCGGGACCAACGGCTCGTTGATCTTTAAGCACTGGGTGGCTTAGTTCCGCACCACCTTCTACTTGGCTGTCTGCCGGGCCTGTTGACACAATGGGCCTGGCAGCACTACACTCAGCCTCTTAATGACTGGTGCCGCCTCCGCCAAGTTAATTGCCGACGCGCCGCGAAGAATATTTATCTCGTTTTCCAGCAATGAATCGGCGGACGAGGAACTCGCCGACGCATTGCGGCATGGTGGAGGCGATAAATTCTCTTTTTCCGTGAATGAAGCGGCGGAAGAGTCACTTGCCGTCGCACAGCCGAAGGCTCCTGGTGACAAGTTTTCTTTCTTCCTCGCGAAGCTCGACATTCCTCTCTCGGTCAATTGGCGCAACTGGCTTCTGCGCGAAATCAACGAAGACTGTCAAGAGATAGTCGTCCTCTTGTCGCCAGCTGCACTTCGGTCAACCGAAGTATGGCGTGAAGTCGCCGCGGCTCGCCGACGGTGGGCGACGGATGAAAAGTTTCGCATTCATACTTTCTTCATTGGTAAGCCAGAAAAGTTCTCACCATTTGCATTGCCATGGTGGCATCTGCTGTCGGGGCATCTGTCGTTCCTGCGGCAACGCCAAGTCAAGCCGCTTCACAAAAGGAGCCAAGCAACGGTTGCGGCAATCCGTGCAGTTCTCGAAGCTCCAGTGGCAGAAGACAAGCGCTCTCACCCGATTTGGGATGGTTGGTTAAGACCCTACGCTCCGCACTTGGTGGTCCTCTTGTTGAGCGTGGCAACCGCCACCACCATTCTGCTGCCTTCGGCGCGAGCTGCCTTCGCACAGACGGCCACCTATGTGACCGCCGGGTGTCCATTGGCCGAGTGGACGGAGTTTTCCCCGATGTTGTCCTATGGAGCCGGACAGCACTCTGCTGATGGACTGTTCACAACTCTTCGGCAAGCCCGTTTCCAAGCGCAGGAGGGGAACGTCGCCCAAGCGGACCAAATGCTCGCCGCGCTGCTGGCGGGACCCGGCCGAGGCATTCCCGGCCTCCGGATGACGTTGGGCGGGATCTATGCCGATCAAGCCCGCTATGCCGACGCTGAGAAGGTGCTGCGGGCAGAAGTGCAGCTCTGTGACTGTCTGTTGTGGCATGAGGATAGTTTTCTCTCTCGCCACATTTTGATGGAAGGGGCGGTCGCTACGAACACAAATGCCGTGCGGCGCCATCTTCAACGGGTTCGCGCGTACGCCTACTATAATCTTGCCTGTTCCCTGGCCCAGAGCGATCCGACCGCGGCCCTCGGGATGCTCCAGCAAGCCGTCAATGGGGGCTTTAGTGATGGTGCCCAAATGTTACGAGACCCTCATTTGGCCCCTCTGCGGGGAAATGCCGGATTCGAGAAGTTGTTAACGGAATTACGCCAGTAGCGAAATATCTTATGAAGTGAGAAACAAAACTCTTGCCCGCACCATGGCAAAGTGTTAGGATCTTTTGAAATCAATCCTCGTCTGTTTCTCAAAGGTGGATAAGATGCGCTTCACTTGGGTATTGGCCATTGCGGCCACCATGGTGTTTCCTCTCGGTGCGGGAAAGTTTAATCACGGCCTGCTCGGTACGTCCTCAGACGTGGTTCGTTTACGAGTGCCGCGGCCTCCGGACGCTTATCCACAGATCAAATCGGTGAATGTCCAGATTGTTGAGGCGGATAAGGGCTTTACTGACCAGGCCCGCCTGCGAATGACAATCGAGCAGAAGCTGAATAAGGACTTCAAGATTGAGTCGCAGAAGGGAGATGCGACGCTAAAAATCTCTGTAGTGACCTATGATGTGCCGACGGTCCGGCGAGAGATGCGGAAGGAGACCAAGTCCGTCGAGGTGTCGAAGAAGGAATGGAAGACCGTCGAAGTGTCCGTCCCTTACTGGGTGGGTAAGGGGTCGATCTCGCTGAGCGTAAGGCTCTTAGACGCCGAAGGGGACACCTTGGACACGTTTGATCCGACCAGTAGCTACTCGCAGTCCCGGCCACTGGAATCCGATGCGACAGGAACTACGGGATCGGGTCTGATGTCCCGCGCCTTACATGCTGTCAATACCCCGAAGCAGCGCGGACCCTCGGCCCCGGTGGATACCGCGGCGGACATAAACGCAGCGTTGCTCTCCGACCTCGGCCATCAGATCCTCCGCCGCTACGTCAATACCGTCGATGATCTGGAAATCAAACTAGGTTGCGACGATGAGTTGCGAGCCGGCAACAAGCTGGTCCTGGGCACGCAGCCCGATTGGGAGGGCGCGATCAAGCTGTGGGAAGCGGTGAAGATGAAGAAGAATGAGGGCGACCGCATTTACAACTTGGCCGTAGCCTATGAGGCGCTGGCCTATAAGGAGTACGCCGCCACATTGAACCCGGTGTCGGCGAGCGAGTATTTCGCGAAGGCGCTGGACACTTATGACAGGGCGATGAAGGCGGACCCGACTGAGAAGTACATCCAGGGCGCGGCCGAGCGGCTCCGGTTGGCCAAAACCAATTTAGACCGCGCCAAGGACCAACGCGCCAATTGGGAAACTGAGCGCGAAAAGCGGCGCCAGGAATATCACGCGCGGCTGGAAGGGCAGCGAGCCATTGATTCCCGCCGCGAGGACAGTGATCAGGAGAAGAGCTTCCGCCGGATGGTGCGCCGTAATCTCCGGTCTCCCAATCCGGGTGACTTGGCGAAGATGGGCCAGGACGTTTTCAAGCTGAACGAATTGGAAACCACCCGGATTCTGAAGCAGGAGAATGCCCGGTTGGTCAGTGTTTCCGAGTATGAGACGCAGTTCAAGATGGTGGTCGACGACAAGGTTGTCTCCAAGGAGGAGCGCGAAGACCTGACTCTGTTCGCACAAGGCAAGAACCTGGATGCCGACGATCTCCGCGCGGTGGAAGCCAAGTACACATTTGCGGAGCCGGGCGCGCCGAAAGCTGTTCCGGTTGCGGCACCGGCGACGGTCTCGACCGCTCCCCGAGCCACTTCGCCCACCGTTCCTAAGCCGGCCGCACCAAAGGCGGGAACACCCGCCACCGCCGCGCCGGGCGCAGGGCCGAAGGCTGCGGCCGTCTCCGTGGCGCCTGCCAAACCGGCCACGGCGGCGAAGAAGTAGCGGAGGCACCGAATGCTTCGTTTGGCAGTGATGGCGGGCTCAATTGCCCTGATCGCGCGGGCACAGTCCTGCCCTCAGTTGGGGTTACGGACGGTGGATGAGGCGGAGAGCCAGTTCTTCCAGCGCAAGAGCGCTGCCGCCCGCCTGTATCTGGAGAAAGCCGCCCGGCAATGTGGGCAGGACGGCGCGGTACATCGCCGCATTGCGGACTTGTACCGAGCGATGGGTGACGACGCGGCCGCCCAGCGCCATGACAAGATGGCGAACTTTACCGGTGCGCGGCCAGACAAGGAGATCTTGGGCTCGAGCAAGGAAGAAGGCGGTATTGAGTCGCTGGGGCCTGTTCGCCGCAAGTATGCGCTGGTTGTCGGTGTGAGCAAGTTTAAGGACTTCAGCGCTCAGAACCGCGCTCTGAAAGCAGGGGAGCCGCGATTTCAGCGGTTACCGGATCTCGAATTTGCGGCCAAGGATGCGCGGGACTTTTCTTCCGCACTGCTTGACCCGGCGATCGGAAAGTTCCGGCCAGAGCGGGTCTCCATTCTGACCAACGAACAAGTGACGTACACCAACATCCGCCAGGCATTGGCCCGGTTGGAGGCAGAGGCCACCGAAGATGATCTGGTGTTGCTCTATTTCAGTGGGCACGGTTCGTCTCCGGAAATGGATCCGGCTGCGGCGGCGGCCCGAAGCGGGTTTATCCTGATGCACGACACTGAAGTGCGCGATGTTCTGAACACGGCTACCGCGTTTCCGATGGATGATTTGCAGCGCGCCATCTCGCGCTTCCGGGCCAAGCGGGTTATCGCATTTCTGGATACTTGCTATTCGGGCGACGCAAGCCGTTCCGGTGCGCGCGATTTGGCGGGTCCGCGTGGCAGCCGTGGCTTGGCCATGGCCAACGACACGGCTGAGCGGATCGTGCAGAACGTCCCGCAGGGACGGGCCCGCGTGGTGATTACTTCAAGCAATGCCAGCGAGAGGTCCTGGGAGTCGGAGACGATTCGTAACGGCTACTTCACGAGTACACTCATTCAAGCCTTGCAGTTGGACAATGGCCGTCCCACGATCAGTCAAATCTATCGCCATTTGAATGACAAGGTGCCGACGATTGTGGAGCGAGAGAAGTTTGGCGCGCAGCAGCATCCCCAGATCCGGACTTTCCCGCCGGGACAACGGGAGATTGATCTAACCATTGGCGCCCCAGAAACGGACAAAGACTGATGCTGCCGCTTATCGCATTGGGCACCACCTTAGCTGCCGGTTGCCTGCAACCTGACGGCGCTCGAGTTGTTTTTGATCTGCCCGCGGAGCGCAATGCTCTTGGCCTGGTGAAGGTGTTGCGGAGGGATGCGGGCGGGCGGTTGATCAGCGTTCCCGAAACGGAACCGTTCCGCACCCGGGAAAAGTTTGTGGTCGAGATGACGGCTCCGGCAGATGGCGCGGCGGCGGTGTTTGCCCGCGAAGACGGCGATGCCGATTTCCAGCTGGTCCGCCCCAGTTTCATGGTCAAGCAGAATGAGCGCGTGCCGTTTGACTTGGCGTTTGACGACAAGCCGGGCGCAATCCAGTTTTGCGTGGTCCTGGTGGCCAGGGATTTGGAGACCGATTTTCTGATGCCGCGCTTCAAGTCGGGGCAACTGGCCTTTGCCGCCCTCCGGAGACTTTCACAAGGCTCCAAAGGCGTGCTCCGGCAACCTCCGCCCGGGGAGATTCGCATGTCGAGTATTGGACATCTTTTCTGGGTCTCGTTCAACCTGCAGAGCCACTCCAACCCGAGTCAGTAGAGCGTCTTCCAGATGTAGACATTCTCGTATGCAGGTGTAGTTGGCAAAGCGTCACCCGTGATAATCTGTGGCGGTGTCTTGCATGGCCGGATCAGGCTGCCGCCTGAAGGTGAGGTGTCCCATTTCTAAGAGTCTTTTCCCACGTTTGAGATCGCTGGCGATAGCTGGAGTCTTGATCACTGGTGCCTTGTTTCTCCAGGCCTGCAAAGACCTTCCCGATGAGGCCACTCGCAAGGCCTGCGTCGACACTTTGCTGCATGCCTTCCCAGTCAACCCGGAGGAGCGGGCGGACCGGTTTGAGGGGAAGGTGGCGGAATATAAGGCTCTGTGCCGGGGCGGGCAGGCGGCGGTGAAGGCGATGGGGATGCCTTGGGTGGATTGGGGGAACTACTGGGGCGCGGGTGATGCCTCGACCGTGGGTCCGGGGGGCGTTTCCGGCAAAGGACTGCTGGCTCCACAGCAGCGCGGCATCCGGGGCGCTCTGATTGATCTTGAAACGGAGCGGGTGGAGCTGATCCGATTCAATCTTTTTGAGAACAGCGGCACTTACAAGGAGTACGTGCTGGGCCGGAACGGCACGGCGGGGCCGGTGTTGAAGTCGTGGACGCCGTTCCATCTCCCGCCGTCGCATCCGGATTTCGGCAAGCTGAAAGTGACACCGCAAGGCCAGCAGATCTGCCAGGGAGAGTTGGTGCGCGGCCGGACGCTGACGGGGATTTGCAATGACGTCGTCAATCCGGCCATGGGCTCCACTGGACAGTTGTTTGCGCGCAATGTGGAGTTTGAGACGACGTTCCCGGACCTGGCGCTGAACCAGATGGTGAAGGCGCGCCATGGGAGCCGCCTGGGGCTGCTACAGCCCGACCCATCCGTGATCAGCCGGCGCCTGTTGAGCCGTGCGCAAAGCGATCCGGGCAAGTGCAACGCCGGTTACGGTCTGCCGGGCCAGGATCCGGCGGCCAACTGCGATTACCAGAAGGCGCCGTTCTTCAACGTGCTGGCGGCGTTCTGGATCCAGTTCATGACGCATGACTGGTTTACGCACATGGAAGAGGGGCACAATGACACCCAGACTTGGATGACGCTGGGCTGCACTGAAGCCGACTCGGCCAAGTATGGCTGCCGTCCGGGCGACCGGATCGACCAGGCGCTGGTGGCGCAAGACACGCCCGGTGGCACGTTCAAGGATGCGGCCGGGAAGCTCCACCAGGAGCGTGCGCCCAAGACCTTCCGCAACAACAACACGGCGTGGTGGGACGCCTCGCAGATTTATGGCTACGACCAGACTTCTGTGAAGCGCGTGAAGCGCGACCCGCAGGACGCGGCCAAGCTGCAGTTGGTGGCCCCGGCGGGCAAGGCGGAGAAGTTTCTGCCTCTGTTGAGCGCGGGTGACCCGATGTTGCCCGATTGGGCGGGCCAGGAAGCCACGGGTTTCCCGGACAACTACACGGTCGGCATCAGCTTCTATTCGAACCTGTTCGCGCGGGAGCACAACGCCTTTGTGGATGAGTTCCGCAAGCAGGCGGCGGCAACGCCCACGGCCGACAGCGGGCTGCGCA
This sequence comes from Acidobacteriota bacterium, assembly GCA_026394055.1. Taxonomy (GTDB): domain Bacteria; phylum Acidobacteriota; class Terriglobia; order Bryobacterales; family Bryobacteraceae; genus JAPKYZ01. Next base: position 25,253 of record JAPKYZ010000093.1, on the reverse strand, counting down.
ATCCGGCGAACCCGGACAAGAAGATCACCTACGCGGAAGTGACGCCCGAGGAGTTGTTCCAGGCGGCACGCCTCGTGGTGGCGGCCGAGATCGCCAAGGTTCACACGATTGAGTGGACGCCACAGCTGCTCTATAACGAGCCGCTCTACGTGGGCATGAACGGCAACTGGGACGGACTGTTTGGCAAGGACCACCAGTTGCTCACTAAGATCCTGCAAGACATCGTGGTGCACAAGGGTAAGTCGTCCAACGCGCGCCGCGCAAACGAATGGTACAGCGTCTTTGCGTCGGGTCCGGGCATCTTCGGCCTCGGCAGCACGCAGCGCAACTACAAATTGGACGATCCGGAGAGCCTGAACCGGGGCGTCAATCACTTCGGGTCGGCGTTTAACTTCCCGGAAGAGTTTGTCACCGTCTACCGGCTCCACAGCCTGGTGCCGGACCTGCTGGAGTACCGCACTTTTGACCAACCGAACCAAATCGCCAAGAAGGTGCCCGTGGTCGAGACCTTCCGCGGCAAATCGGCGCCGGTGGTTCGTGACGCGGGCTTGGCGAACTGGGGGCTGACCATGGGGCGGCAGCGGCTGGGCTTGCTCACCTTGGGCAATGCGCCGCAGTTTCTGCAGAACCTCCGGGTGGAGCGGCTGCAGAGCAGCACGAAACAACTGGATGTGCTGGCGCTCGACATCATGCGGGACCGTCAGCATGGCGTGCCCCGCTTTAACGAGTTCCGGCGCCAGTATGGGCTCCGCACGTTGACCAGCTTCGACGACTTTATTGACCCCAACGCTGCCCCGGCCGCCAAGGCCCAGCAGCAAAAGATGGTGACTGCGATGCGCGAGATCTATGGCCAGCACACCTGCGACTCGAGCCAGATCATCAGCACCGCCCAGCGGATCAACGGCAAGTACATCGACGATTGCCTGGGCAAGCCGAATGGCACCGTGATCGACAATATCGAGGACGTCGACACCGTGGTGGGCTGGCATGCGGAGCCCGTGCGTCCGCATGGCTACGCGATCTCGGAGACGCAGTTTGTGGTGTTCATTCTGAATGCCTCGCGCCGTCTCTTTAGTGACCGCTTCCTCACCTCCGGCTTCCGGCCGGAGTTCTACACCTCGCTTGGCGTCAAGTGGGTGAATGACAACGGCCCCACGGGGCCGCGGTTTGAGCCGCAGTTGGTGAACGGGCACAAGTATCCCGTGTCGCCGATGAAGCGGATCCTGCTGAGAAACACGCCGGAGCTGGCCGGGGAATTGAGCCACGTCGTCAATGCCTTTGACCCGTGGGCGCGTGACCGCGGGCAGTATTACTCGCTTGAATGGAAGCCGCGTCCCGACGCTAAGTCCGACCCGGCCTTTGCGCAGTAGCTTCGCGGGCGCTGGCAGCTCCGCCGCACTTCACCATCGCGCCCGACGGTCGTTCCGGCTGTGTGCCGCGATTTCACCACCTCCCTTGAGTGGGGGTGAGAAGCAGACGGCGCTGGTAGAGATTTGCTAACAATAGTGTACGCCGTCATACTCTGGCGGTTTTGAAGGAGAACCCTCGTCTTGAAGATCGTCGTTGCAGTAATCGCGGCCTTCGCCGCGGCGCCCGCGATGCTGGCGCAACTTACCCCGGAACAGCGGGTCCAGGACCTGCAGACAGTAGCTGGAATGTACGCCAAGCGATATGCGCCGGCGAACTGGAAAGCGGCCGCCTTGGGCGTGAATGTGCTCGACCTGGTGCCGTGGATCCAGCGCGCCCGCGCCGCCAAGAATGATCTTGAGTACGCCGAAGTGTTGATGGAGTATGTGGCCAGCTTTCAGGACACGCACTCCAGCCTCAGCATGACGGCCACCTTTGTCGCCTCGCTGGGCTTTTTCACAGACCTCTATGACGGCAAGGTGTTGATCGATCTGGTGGATCGGTCCGTGCTGCCAGCCCGTGACTATCCATTCACCGAAGGCGATGAGTTGGTGACGCTCGACGGCCGTCCGGCATTGGAAGTGGGCCAGGAATTGGCGCGGTTCCGCGGGGCGGGGAACCCGCGTGCCGGTTTGCGGCTGGGCATCCAGCGCATCACGTCACGGTCTCAATCCGCGGTTCCGCGGGCGGTGGATGTGGGTGATGAGGCGGTGGTGGAGATCCGCCGGGCATCGGGTGAACTCCAGACCTACCGGTTGAAGTGGAACAAGAGCGGGTTCCCGATCCGGACCTTTGGCCAAGTGCCGTCGCCGATCATCTCCGCCAGTGCCTCAGCGACGGCTGCCGAGACGACCCCAGATGCAGCGGAGCCGGCGTGGCGCAAGGTGTTTTATGAGATGCACATGGCCTCGGACGATCTGCCGGAATTGCGCCGGGAGAACCCCGTGGTGGTGAACCCGGAGACCGGCCAGGAACTGTCGCCGCGCGGTGTACTGAACTACGGGTCCCGCTTCATGGTCTGGAACCTGCCGGCGGGATTCACTACCCGGCTGGGCCGGTTGGCGTCTGACGTTTTCTACACCGGCGTCTACCAGAGCGAGGGCCAGCGGATCGGGTACCTGCGCCTGGGCAGCTTTCCCACCTACACGACGGCCCAGTTGATCCAGCTGGAAGCGGAGATCGCCTTCTTTAATGCCAACACGGACGGGCTGGTGATCGATGTGATGCGCAATACGGGAGGCACGATCTGCAGTGCTTCCGAGATCGCGCTGCGCACCGTTCCCGGCAGCCACATCCATCCGGGATTGGCGTTCCGGCCCACGATCTCGCGCATCCTCGCCTATGACAACGCGATCACCCAATTGCGGGGGCTCGGCGCGCCATCATGGTCCATCGAGCTGTACACCTACATCCGGAATCTGCTGGCGGAGGCCTACAACGCCAATCGCGGCATGCCCGGCCCGATCCCGATCTGCGATTGGGAATACAGCATTCCTAGCATTCCGGCTGCTTATCGCAAGCCGTTGATCGTGCTAGTGGACGATTTCTCCACCTCCACGGGGGACTACTTCCCGGCGTTGATGCAGGACAACAAGCGCGGCAAGATCGTGGGCATGCGGACCAATGGTGCGGGCGGCAGCGTGATTGATGTCTCGGCCGGTTGGTATAGCGAGACCAATACGCGCGTCACCGAGTCGCTGATGGTGCGGCTGGAATCGCGCAACGTCCCCGGGTTCCCGGTGTCGCCGTATGTCGAGAATGTGGGGGTGCGGCCTGACATCGAACTCGACTACATGACTCGGGACAATCTGGTCACCGCCGGGCGGCCGTTTGTGGAGGCGTTCACCAAGATCATCGTGGACGAGATCAAGAAGGCCACGCCGACGCCGTAAGGTCTGCCCAGATGAGGAGGGCAAAGGTGCACTCTTGCCCTCCTTGATCTATCTGTTTCTGCCTGCCTCCTCTCTTGTCAGCGGTTTGTGATACAACCGTGGGCAAATGCCTACCTTCACCCGTCGCCAGTTTGGCCAAACCTTCGCCGCTGGTGCGGCTGGCCTACCGCTTTCCGCCCAGTTTGGACCGCCCGGTCCGCCGGCCAAATACGAAGCCGACTGGGCCAGCCTGCGCCGTCATCCACTGCCCGGTTGGTATGCCGAGGCCAAGTTCGGCATCTTTGTGCATTGGGGACTCTATTCTGTCCCGGCTTGGGCACCGCCCACGGGTGAGCTGGGCAAGGTGGACTGGAATAAGTGGTTTTATGAGAACCCCTACGCCGAGTGGTATCTCAACTCCATCCGGCTGAAAGAGTCCAAAACCTACGCCCACCACATGGCGAAATACGGCGCCGGTTATGACTATTACCGCTTCGCGGAGACCTTCAACCGGGACAACAAGAAGTGGCAGCCGGACGAGTGGGCTTCGCTGTTCAAGTCAGTCGGCGCGCGCTACGTGGTGCTGACGACGAAGCACCATGATGGCTTCCCGCTGTGGCCATCCAAGGTGAAGAACCCGCGGCGGCCGGACCTGCCGCTGGTGGAGCGCGATTTGGTGGGCGACCTGTCCCAAGCCGTCCGTGCCCAGGGAATGAAGATGGCGCTCTACTATTCGGGTGGCCTCGATTGGACTTTCTCGGCAAAGCCCGTCGCGACGCTGGCCGACGTGGCGAGCACCGTGGTGCAGGAGCCTGAGTACGCCGCCTACGCTGACGCCCACTGGTATGAGCTGATGGATCGCTACCAGCCGGCAATTTTGTGGAATGACATCGGCTACCCGAAAGTGGGCAAGCTCGAAAAGATCTTCAGCGACTTCTACAACCGGGATCCGCAAGGTTTGGTGAACAACCGTTTCGGCGTCGAACATTTCGACTTCACGACGCCCGAGTATTCGCGTTACGACACCATCGTCGAGAAGAAATGGGAGAGCTGCCGGGGCCTGGGCTTCAGCTTTGGCTACAACCAGGTGGAAGGCCCGGAGCACGTCTTAGCCGCCGACAAGTTAGTGGAGCTACTGGTGGACGTGGTCAGCAAGAACGGCAACTTACTGCTGAACGTCGGCCCGCGCCCCGACGGCAGCATTAGCCAAATTCAACAGGACCGGCTGCGCTCGCTGGGCAAGTGGCTGGAGGTGCATGGCGAAGGCGTCTTCGGCACCAAGCCCTGGGTGCGCGCGGCGGCTCGAGAAGCGGATGCCGATGTGCGCTTTACCCGCAAGGGCGACACCGTCTACGCGTTTCTGTTAAAGCCGACCGCTGACGGAACGATTCGTGTCCCGAACGTCTTTGCGGGCGAAGGCACGCAGGTATCGATGTTGGGGCAGCCAGGGACGCTGGCCTTTACGCAGGCCGGGCGGGACTTGATGGTGAAGGGCACGCATCGTGGACCGCTGGCAGCGGCCTTGAAGATCACGCCAGCGCCGTGGCAGTTGGTCCGCGAAAGCAAGTAACCCGATTGTAGTGATCAGCGGCGCAAGTGACCAGCTAAGGTCCACGCCCTCGTGGCACCATAGCCTCATGCGTCTTTCCTTGTTGACTGGGTTGTGCGGTCTGGCTCTGTTTGCGCAGACCGATGTGGAGCGGCCGTTCTCGGTGCCGCCGAATGATGCGCCGGAGCTGGCGGCGGCGGGCAAATTCGCGGTCGGCGTGCGCACGCTGGACCTGGTGCATCGCGCCCAACCCGACATCTTGAACTACAGCGCCGACAAGGGCGTGCCTACCTATGACCGGCCTCTCAAGATCGAGCTGTGGTACCCGGCGACGCTCGCCGCTGGACAGAAGGCGGGCACCGTGTATGAGAGCGCCATGGTGGGTCGAGCGCCGTCGGCTGGGTCGCCCGCTACCTTCAAGATTGCGGGTCTCGCCACGCGCGACGCCGCCCCGGTGACCGGGCAGAAGTTTCCGCTGGTGATCGTCTCGCACGGCTATCCCGGGTCGCGTACGTTCATGACTTACCTGGGCGAGAACATCGCCTCCAAGGGCTACGTGGTGGCGGCGATTGACCACACGGATTCAGTGTTTGGAGAAGTTCGCGGCTTCCCCAGCACCTTACTCAATCGCTCCGCGGACCAGCTGTTCACGATCGAGGAGCTATCCGCCCGGTCGAAGCGCGCGGGCGACGTGTTGAGTGGCCTCGTGGACGACACGCGCGTGGCGGTCATTGGCTATTCGATGGGCGGTTACGGCGCGCTGGCCAGTGCCGGGGCGGGGTACAGCAAGAAGGCGGCGGCGGCCACCATGGTGCCCGGCAAGGCGATGGAGCCGTGGACGGCCGGGCATCCGCAGTTCGACGCACGGCGTCCGGCGGGGTTGAAGGCGGTGGTGGCGATCGCACCCTGGGGCGCTCAGCCGCCGGTGAACAGCTGGGACGCGGAAGGGATGGCGGGCATCAAGATGCCGTCGCTGTTCATCGTGGGTGATCAGGACGACGTCTCAGGCTATGGGCAGGGCGTCAAGCGCGCCTATGACTGGGCGGTGAACTCCGAGCGGTGCCTGCTGGTGTACGAAAATGCCCGCCACAATACCGGGGGCAATCCGCCGCCGCCGGATATGGTGCTGCCGTTTGTCACCCGGCAGAGCTTTGAAGAGCCCGTCTGGCGCAAGGATCGCATCACCGCCATCAACCAGCACTTCGTGACGGCGTTTCTCGATCTGCACTTGAAGGGTGAACAGAGCCGCCGCGGGTACCTGCGCGTGCCGGTGAAGAGGTCCAGCGAAGCCGTCTGGCCGGGTGGTCCGGGCGAGGCGCGGGGTCCGGAGTTTGCTTCTGGCGATGGCGCGTCCGAGAAGTACTGGAAGGGCTTCCAGAAGCGCTGGGCGCTGGGATTGCAGATGTCCTGCGTGGACCCGGCCCGCTAAGTTGCTAGAATTCCCGCTATGCAGCGGACACGATGGGCATTGACGCTTTTGGCCTCCGGCCTTCTCTCACAGATGGGTTGGGCGCAGTCCAAAGCGCCGGTTCACGGGCAGCGCCCGGCCAAGATGGTGGTCCGGAACGTCCTGGTGGTGGAAGGCAACGGTACGCCCGCGGCGGGTCCGAAAGACATCGTCATTGAGGGCGGCGTGATCACGCAGATCGTCCCGTTTGATCCGGTCTCGGCTGGTGCGGGCCCCACGGGGCTGGCGCGCGGTGCGCAGCGGCCGGATGGCGACGTCATCATTGAGGGCAATGGCCGGTACGTGATCCCGGGCCTGATCAATCTGCACGGCCATCTGCAGGAAGAGCGCTCCTTTGTGCCAATGGCGCGGGACTACGTCTTGAAGCTGTGGCTGATGTCGGGCATCACCACCGTGCGCGATGTGGGCTCGGTGACGGCGAAGACGCTCTCCTACCGGGAAGCGAGCCGCAAGGGCGAGCTGGCCGCGCCGCGCATTTTTGTCTACCCGATGTTTGGCCGCGCCAAGAATGAGCAGGAAGCCCGGGCGCGCATTCGTCAGATTAAGGAACAAGGCGCCGATGGCGTCAAGTTTCTGGGCACCTATCGTGACGTGCTGAAGGCAGCGCTCGACGAGGCGTCGAAGATGGGGCTGCGGACCGCGCACCACATTGGCGTCGAAGAGACCAACGCCTGGGATGACATCAACTTCAGCGCCCCGGGTTCCGCCTCCATTGAGCATTGGTACGGCATCCCGGATGCGGCCTTCAAGGACAAGACTCAGAGCTTCCCCTCGGGCTACAACTACGGCAATGAAGGGGACCGGTTCCGCTATGCCGGACGCATCTGGCGCGAAGCGGACTGGTCGATTTTGGACAAGGTGCTCGATGGCATGGTGGCCAAGGGCGTTGCCTGGGACCCGACGCTCGACATCTATGAAGCGGGCCGCGACTTGCAGCGGGCGCAATCGCAGCCGGCCTTCAAGGAGTATCTGCACCCGGCGCTCGAGGAGTTTTTTGCGCCCAACCTGGCCAACCATGGGTCGTTCTATGTGAACTGGTCGTCCTCCGACGAGGCGTTCTGGAAAGAGAATTACCAGATCTGGTTCAAGGCGCTGCGCGAGTTTGAGCGTAAGGGCGGCATCATCGGCACCGGTGACGACGCCGGGTTCATCTACCAGATCTACGGCTTCGGCCTGCTGCGGAATCTCGAACTGCACCAGGAGGCGGGCTTCCACCCGCTGAAGGTGTTGCAGCATGCCACGGCCAACGGAGCGCAGATTCTGGGTCAGTCTGAGAAGCTGGGCCGGGTCCGGGTGGGGTACGCGGCGGATATGTTGATCGTCAACGGCAATCCGCTGGAAGACTTTAAGACGCTCTACCAGCCGGGCAGCAACGGCAATGCCGGGACGAAGGCGGGCAAATCCGGCATTGAGTGGACCATCAAGGATGGCATCACCTACCACGTGCCCACGCTCGCGGCGGATGTCCGCAAGATTGTGGCGGAGGCGCGGGCGAAGGATAAGGCTCCGGCGTCCGGCGCGGCGGCGGGCCGTCAGTAAACCGCCCAGGCATTCCTAAAGTTTTTCCCTGATGGCGACGATACATGCCCAGGTAAGGGATACCGGGCGATGACTTGGAAGAAATCCACGGGCAATGGCACCGCCGCCGCGGCGGCCAGGGCTCGCGTGCGGCCGGAGAAGTCCGAGCCCGCCCCGCCGGCCCCCAACTTCGCTCACGAAGCCGCGCAACGCCGCGACGACGTGCAATCGCTGCTGGAAGACTATGTTCGCCAGCGAGACAGGACGCCTCCCGTTTCCCCTCCCCCCGGGATGCCGTCCGCTGCCACGCTTGCCGCCGCGCCGATCCGCACCACGCCTCCGCTGGGCGGATCGGCCGGCACGATGGACCGCCGGTTGACCGCCATTGAAGAGTCGCTGGCCCGCATTGAAGCTCGTCTGGATGAGCAGGCCGGCGGCGGAGCCCAGGCGGTGGAGCGGTTGGTGGAAGGTCTGCAAAATCTGGCCGCCAGTTTGCGCCACCCCCAGCGCTGATGCGTTGTCGCCCATCGATCGGCCCACCTGGCTTGGGTCTCGAGTCCCGGCAATGTTATAGTTCCAGGTTGATCCGGCGATTCTCTTTCCCGACCCTAGCCCTACTGCCGTGGCTGTGCGCCGTACCCGTTCAGGGTGGCATTCAAGCCGGCGCCGCTGTACGCGCTATCACTCCTGCTATTGATCCCAACAAGCCGGTCTACATTGCCGGCTTCGGCAACAATCGCGTCGCCACGGGCGTTCATGATGAGCTGTACGCGCGTTGTCTGGCGATGCGCTCCGGCGGTCCGCCGGTGGTGCTGTGCTCGGTTGATTCGATCGGGTTGTTTTACGACGACGTGCTGAAGATCCGCGCGGGCGTGCCGCAAGCGCAGGTGGTGGTTTCGGCCACCCATAGCCACGAAACGCCCGACACGCTGGGCCTATGGGGTCCCAAAGATGGCGTCAGCGGGATCAGCGACGAGTACAACGCTTTTGTGGTCCGCCGCACGATTGAGGCGGCGCAGGCGGCATTGAAATCGATGCGTGGCGCCAAGCTGGCCGTCACCAAGACGCATCCGCCGGAGCTGGCCAACTACGTTCGAGACAGCCGTCCGCCGCAAGTGCTGGATGACGAGTTGGTGATCCTCCGCCTGACGCGCGGCAACGGCCGCGGCATCGCCACGCTGATCAACTGGGCCAACCATCCGGAGGCGCTGGGTTCGAAGAACACGCTGCTGACGGCCGATTTCCCGTGGGCCCTGGCTCGGGACACGGAGTCTCGTCTGGGTGGCGTCACCATCTTTGTGAATGGCGCCTTGGGTGGCTTGATGACGCCGCTGGGCGTTAAGGTGCGGGACCCGCGCTACAACGAGATTGCGCCCGCTGACTCCTTCCGCTTGGCCGAGGTGATCGGCAATGGTGTGGCCGATATCGTGGTGGACACGATCTTGAAGACTCCGCAATCGAGTGCGAGCAAAGTCACCTACCAGGAGACGCTGGTGAAGATCCCGGTGTCGAACCTGGGGTTTGTGCAAGCCGGCGACTTGAATCTCTACAAGGGCCGCAAGGCCTTTGGTCCGGACAAGGTGAGCACGACGCCCGTGGGTCTGCTGCGCATCATGCATCGCGGCAAACCGTTGCTCGAAGCGGCGGCGATTCCGGGTGAGCTGTATCCCGAGATCAGCCTGGGCGGCGTGGTCCGTTACCCGGGCGCCGACTTCCCCGATGCGGCGATTGAGCCCGGTGTCAAGACGATGATGAAGGCGCCGTATCGGATGGTGCTGGGGCTGACCAACGACGAGATCGGCTACATCATCCCGAAGGCCGAATGGGACAACCAGGCACCCTGGCTGAACAACGCGCCCAAGCGTCTCTATGGCGAAGTGAACTCGATCGGCCCGGAAGCGGCCCCGGTGATCACGCAAGCCGTCAAAGATCTCTTAAGCAAGCCCTAGCGCGGGTGCCCGCCGATTTCACGGAGCCATCATGACACGTCGCAGTTTCCTTACTTCCACGCTGGCCGCTTCGGCCGCCGCGGCCGCGCCTCCCGCTGATCCGTGGCCGCTCGGGATCAATACCTACTGCCTGCGCTTCCAGCGCTGGAACGACCGGAAGCTGATCGATTGGTGCATTGAGCAAAAGCTGGACGCGATCTTTCTGCAGGATTCGCTCGACCCCGGTGTGATGGACCCCACGCACTGGGCTGAGCTCCGCCAGTGGACCCAGGAAGCGAAGCTCCGGGTCGAGACTGGCGGCGGCACCATCCTGCCCAAGACGGCCGACGCGTATGCGGCGAACGTTGCCACGCTGCGCAAGAACATCGAACGGGCGAAGGCCGTGGGGTCGCCGATTGTGCGAGCGTTGCTCGCTTCTGACCGGCGGGGCATGCCCCCGGGTCCGGTGGAAAAGCACATCGAGACCACGGTGAAGGTTTTGCGCGAGGTGCGCAGTCAGGTGATGGATGCCGGCATCAAGATCGGCATCGAGAATCACAAGGAACTGCAGGCGTGGGAGACGCGCCAGGTGATCGAGATGGCGGGCAAGGAGTTTGTCGGCAGCTACCTGGACACCGGCAACCCGGTCTTTGTCTTTGAAGACCCCGCCACCACCATTGAGCACCTGGCCCCGCTGGCTGTCACGTTCCACCTGCGGGATTCCGTGGTCTACGAGCATCCGGAGGGCATTGCGGTACAGTGGGTCCCGCTGGGTGAAGGCACGTCGGACTTTAGGAAGCTGGTGGCGCGCGCTCGCGAGCTGATGCCCGCCGGGGTCCACATCTATTGCAAGCCGATCACCGCGCGTCCGCCCGTCGTCCTGCCGGTGACGACCACTGGCAAAGACGCGCGCGAGTGGTGGGACCTGTTCCCCCGGGCTCGCGCCAGTGAGCTCGCGCAGTTCATTGCTCTGGCCAAGCGCGGCCGTCCGTACGACAAGCCGATGGTGGTGGAAGACTACCCCGGCCGGCCTGAGGCTTATGTAGAGGCCCTTAAGTACCAACAGCTGGAACACATGACCCGGAGCCTCGATTACTGCCGTAAGGTCCTTAATTTGGGCGTCCGCTGGCGCGGATAGTCTCATTCCGGTACTAGCAATTTTCTGACTAGTGGCGTCCGTCTAGCCCCATGCGTGAGCTTGGGGCTTCTTCGGGTCCAGGAAGAAGCCCCAAGCTGACGCATGGGGCTGACGCTTGCCCGTCCATGCTGCGGCTGACTCAATAAAGCCTTCTGAATCAAATAGATCGGTGTGGGCCCCACTTGGGCGGCCCGGCGCCCGAGCGCCCTTGAGCGGGCCTATTCTTCCCTCAACCTCCGGCCGTCTACCCCGGCCTTAGCTCCACCTTACCCCCTACGGCCTACGATGTCCCTCACAGTACGAAGTGCCGTTTTTCCCTGGTACCACCTGGTACCAACTCCTCAGGGTTTTCCCGACTTCGGGCCGCACACTGGTCTCAGGCGAACACATGGGAACCCTGGCACTGGCACTCACTCTGGCGATGGAAGCAACTGAGGTCCGCAGCCGAGCCAACAGTCTGGTGGAAACTCTCGAAGCCAAGTTTCAGTCCTTTGTTTTGAACGCCTCCGCCTGCGGCACCGTGGCCGACGGCAATTCTGACGACACGCAGGCCCTACAGCGCTGCATCGATACCTTACCTGAGTACGCCACGCTGGACGGCGAAGGCCGTACCTACCTGGTCTCGGTGCTGAACCTGAAATCCCGGATGCGCCTCCGTAATTTCCGCCTCAGCAAGTACGCCGGTACCGAGAATATGACCTCGCCCGTCACGCTCGACGGCCGCACCCAGCCGAAAGCCGAAGTGATCGTCGAGAACGTCCAGGTGGCCGGCAATCGCCAGTTCGAAACCAACATCGTGACGCCGTCGGCGGAAGATGGTGGCCGCCACTGCTTCCGCTTCGCCGGTCAACTGAACACGGTGGCCCTGCTGAACGTCAACGGCTCGTTCTGCGGCACCGATGGCCTGCAGCTGGGCGGCCAGCACGCGACGACCTCCGACGCCCCGGAAGCGCTGGCGCTGCAGAACATCGTGGTCCGCGACGCGGTCTTCAATAGCAACCGCCGCGTGGGCATCGCCTTTGAAGGCGGCCACAACCTCTACTTCATCAACGTCGAGACCCGCTTCAACGGCCGCAAGCTGGACCCGGCCGCCAGCCCCACCCAAGGCAACTACTGCGCCCACGTCGACAACGCCTGCTTCGGCACCGGCGTCTGGACCGAGAACGATCACGACGCGGCGGGCGGCTCCTTCGACGGCGTCTACTTCGTCAACTTGAACTCGACGGCCAACTTCACCCGCGCCTTCTACGCCTACTCGCAGTCCGGCCCCAAGGTGACGGGCTTCCGCGCCAAGTCGAACCTGGTGATCCTGGAATCGACGCTCGATGCCGGGGCTGAGCCGGTGGCGGGCAACCCGATCGCCATCCAGTTCTCCTCGTCCTCGCCCGATGGCGCGGGTGCGGTCTACACGGGTGTCGAGATCGCCCGCAGCACCATCAACGGCACGGTGACGGCTCGCGGACTCGATGGTTTGGTGTTGCGGGATAGCAAGGTGACCGCTCCGCTGCTGGGCTTCGTTGAGTACTTCGACCGCTTCGAGGTCCAGAATGTTGAACGCCGCGGCGATTTTCTCTCCTCCCGCTGGCTGCGGCCCGATGGCACGCCGGGCGCTGTGGTCCGCTACTAACAGCGGAGTAAGGCCGCCAAGCGGGTGGCGCAGACTTCAGCCTGTAGAGGGACTTCTTCAGTCCCGCCTGGTCACCTCACGCACAAGCACCCCCCAACACCATCCCGGGGCGGAATGAATTTCGCCTGCAGGCTGAAGCCTGCGCCACTTTGCTTAGGCGCCCCTGTACTAGACCGGCCACGGCACCCGGCTCAGTACTTTCGCCCGAATCTTCTCAGGTGTCTGTCGCTGTCTGGGCCCAATACTCAAGTCATGCGGAACAGCGGTGCGGCGCGGATCTGGAGCGGGGTGCTGATGGCCTCCCTGGTTTTTCCGGCGCTCAGCTCTGCCCAGCAGGCGATGGAACCGCAGCAGTATCAGAACCTTCAGCAGCAGGTGGAGCAGCTTCGGTCAGACGCGCCGGTGCGGCGGTCCTTGCTGTGGAAGCTCTCGGCCGTGGCCTTGGCCGGAGCGTTGGCGGCCGATACGGCTTCCTCCTGGGGACGGCCGGAGCTGAACCCGCTGGTGCGCGGTCAGGCGGGCCGTTTTGACGGTCGCAGCTTTGGCTTGAAGGCCGGCATTGCGGGCGGGGGATTGCTCGCCCAATATCTACTTCTTCGTAAGGCGCCGCAGGCTGAAAAAGCCGCCGCCTGGACCAACTTTGGCGCCGCGGGCTTGCTTGGCGCGGCCGCCATTCGCAACCACCAAGCAAATCGTTAGGGTTCGTTTCTCCTTACCCCTTTGGGCCGGTGCTCCTCCAGGCCGGCCCACTTTTTTGCCCCCCTCCGCTGCCGTTCACCCCCGGTTTCACCCCAGCCCGCGGACAAGTTTTGGTGTCGAAACGGTGTCCCGCTGTGTTAAAATTACATCATCAGCGGGTCTCTGTCGTACCTCTAAATCCTGTATTTTCAAAGGAGTCTCAATGAGTAGTTTCCTCCGAACCGTTTTTTTGACTGGTTTGGCCGCAGCGGGCCTCTTCGCCCAAAGCTTCCGTGGCAGCATTTCCGGCAGTGTCGTGGACACCACCGGTGCTGCTATTCCTGACGCTGCCGTCAAGGCGCAAAATGTGGGCACCGGCATCGTCCGTGAAACCGTCACCACCTCGGCTGGTGAGTTTATCGTCCCCGACCTCGCACTCGGCATGTACGTCGTCACCGTTTCCAAGAATGGCTTCCAGACCACCAGCGTCAAAGACGTAGAAGTGGCTGTGTCGCGTGTCACCAACATTGGTGTAAAGCTCGGCGTGGCCCAACAGGCCACGATGGTGGAAGTGTCGGCCACGGCCGTCACGCTCGACACCACGTCTTCTACCTTGGCGGGCGTCGTCGGTCCGCAAATGGTGCAGGACCTGCCGATGAACGGCCGCGATTTCCGTCAGATGTTGAAGCTGGCCCCGGGCGTTTCGCCCACCTCCAGCTCCGTCAACGGCATGCGCACCTCTGGCAACAACTATCAGATTGACGGCGCCGACAACAACGACGCCTTCCACAATGCCTCCGCCGTGAATCAGGGTGGTGTGGCCGGTATCGCCGGTACGCTGCTGCCGGTGGAAGCGATTGACCAGTTCGCCGTTGCCACCAACGCCAGCGCCGAACAGGGCCGCAACGGTGGTTCCAACGTCAACCTGGTGATCAAGTCCGGCACCAACCAGTTGCACGGTTCGGCGTATTACTTCAACCGCAACGAATATTTCGCCAACTATAACGCCTTCAAGAACCCCGCCACCGACATCAAGCCGGTGATCCGCAACAACCAGTGGGGCTTCTCGGTGGGCGGCCCGATCGTCAAGAACAAGCTGTTCTACTTTGCGACGCTGGAAGGCCAGAAGGCGATTGCCAACACCGCGCTGCTGAACACGCACCCCTCCACCGCTTGGGTGGATCAGGCGCGGACCCTGCTGACCCGCTTTAACGTGCCGGTGAGCTCGGTTTCGACCAACCTGTTGAAGTTCTGGCCCGCGCGCTACGCCAATCTGCCGGCGACCACCAACAACCTGAGCGCCAACGAGCGGAATGACTATGACAGCTACAACGGCATCGTTAAGCTGGACTACGCCATCAACCAGAACAACAACCTTTCAGCCCGCTACTTCGGCGGCACCGGTAAGCAGGTGGCGGACAACGGCATCCCCTACCGTGAATACTTCCAGATTGCTCCCAGCCGCATGCACAACGCCTCGGTCAACCTGACCAGCACCTTGTCGCCGCGCCTGGTCAGCCAGTTGTTGTTGGGCGCCAACTACTTCCTGCAAACCTTCAACGACCTGGACATCAGCCCGAACCCGATCGCGGCTGGCTTGAACACGGGCGTTTCGCAGAGCGGAAGCCTGGGCGGTTCGCCCACGCTGCGCATCACCAACTTTGCGGGCGCTTCCAGCACGCAGCCGCTGGGCCGCATCGACACCACCGGCCACATCACTGAGAACTTGAGCTGGACCGTCGGCAAGCATCAGCTGAAGTTTGGTGGCGAATACCGCCGCGCGCACTTCGACGTGTTCTATGACACCAACAAGCGCGGCAGCTTCACCTTCGACGGCACGCGTGGCCCCTGGGCCTCGGATGCCTCGGTGTCCGCTCCCCTGCGTTCGCTGGCTGACTTCATGGCCGGCTACGTCACCGCCAACAATGGCGCCACCATCGTGAACGGCCAACTGCAGCGCGACTACCGCCAGAATACGTTTGACTGGTGGGTGCACGACAACCTGCAGGTCACCTCCAAGTTGAACCTCAACTTTGGTGTCCGCTACAGCTACGTGGGACCGCTGTATGACACGCGTAACAGCATCACCTCGTTCATCCCGGGCCAGGGCTTCAAGACCGTGGGCAAGGATCTGAACACCCTGTGGCCGCGCGACCTGAACAACTTCGCGCCTCGCTTTGGTTTCGCCTACAACTGGCGCCCCAAGACCGTGATCCGCGGCAGCTACGGCTTCTTCTATGACACGCCGCCGCTGAACTTCATGGTGGCCAACACCGGTACGCCCAATGGCGGCTCGGCCGGTGTCCATGCCAATCCGGCTGGCGACAGCCCGGTGTTCACGCAGACCCGCAGCGGTTTCAACATCCTGCCGGGCGAACCCACCTTCCCGACCACCGGTGTGCCCACCAACGTGGGCGCCTATGGTGTCAGCCCGGACTTCCGCACGCCCTACGTGCAGAACTTCAACCTGAACATCCAGCAACAGCTGTCGAAGAACACGATGTTGCAAGTGGGCTATGTCGGTTCCAAGGGCACCAAGCTGTCGCTGCTGCGCTCCATCAATCCGGTGGTGAATGGCAAGCGTCTGCTGGCTGACCAGTACCCGACCTTGGGTGGCATCAACATCCTGGAGACCATCGCCAACTCCAACTACAACTCGCTGCAGACGCAGTTGCGCGTGACCCGGGTGAAGAACTTCACCGTCACCGCCAACTACACCTGGGCGCACGCGCTCGACAACGGCTCCAACGTGCGCAACGCGCTGGCGGCCAATAGCTTCAACCTGCGCCGTGAATACGGTTCGGCGAGCTTTGACATCCGCCACATCTTCACTGGCTTTGTCAGCTACGACGTGCCGACCTTCACGACGAAGATGAAGCGCCTGACGGGCGGCTGGCAGTTGAATGCTCTGTTCACGGCCCACACTGGTGAGCCGCTGGACCTGCTGTCCGGCACCAACCGCAGCGGCTCGTTGGACAATCGCGACCGCGTCGACCTGGTGGGTGACCCCTACAGCGGCGTCGCTGCTCGCGCCACTCCCTTCGGCGCCATCCCGTACTTCAACCCGGCGGCATTTGCTCCGGCGGCGGCGGGTACGTTTGGCAACCTGGGACGCAATACCCTGTATGGCCCCGGCTTCGGCTCGGTGGACTTCAGCATCTTCAAGAACATCCCGCTCGTCAAGGAACGTGTTTCGGCGCAGTTCCGTGCCGAGATCTTCAACATCTTTGACCGTGCGAACCTGGCCAACCCCGGCACCAACCGGAACTCGGCCAGCACGTTCGGCCTGATTACCAACACCCGCAATGGCGGCGGCGCTCCGGGCCTGGGCTTCGGTGAACCGCGCAACATGCAGTTGGCGCTGAAGCTGATCTGGTAAGATCAGCCCATGCTGACTCACTCAAAGGGCCTGCCTCTGGCAGGCCCTTTTTCCATTTCGAAGGGGCTCCGGACGGCAGGACTTCTGGCTGCTTCACTGGTGCTGGCTTTGCCCGGTTTCGGTCAGTCGGGTCCAAAGCGGACCAATGTGACGGATGCCGAAGTGGCCAAGGTGCACAAGTCCGCTCTGTTGATCGACACGCACAACGACGTCACGTCAAACACAGTCGACGGCCTCGATATCGGCAAGCGGCGCGCCGACGGCCATAGCGACCTGCCGCGCTTCAAAGAAGGCGGTGTGAGCGCCACGTTCTTTGCGGTCTACGTCGCCGGCAATTATGCCCGCGAGGGCAAGGCCGCCAACCGCACATTGCAGATGATCGACACCGTCCGGCACGACATCATCGGCAAGTACCCGAACGATTTTGAGTTCGTCACCACCGCCGACGGCATTGTGGCGGCGCACAAGAAGGGCAAGTTTGCCGCGCTGATGGGGATTGAAGGCGGGCACGCCATTGAGGACTCGCTGCGCCTGCTGCGGGACTTCTACGCGCTTGGCATCCGCTACATGACGCTGACCCACTCGAACTCGAACAACTGGGCCGATTCGTCCGGCGACATCGAAAAGCCCAACAACGGCCTGTCGAAGTTCGGCAAGGAAGTGGTGGGCGAAATGAACCGCATGGGCATGATGGTGGACATCTCGCACGTCAGCGACAAGACGTTTTGGGATGCGCTGGAAGTCTCCAAGGCACCAATCTTTGCCTCGCACTCGTCCTGCCGCTCGATTTCGCCCATCCCGCGCAACATGACGGACGAGATGATTGCGGCGCTCGGCAAGAAGGGCGGCGTGGTCCAAATCAACTTTGGCTGCGAGTTCCTGAACCCGGAATCCGCCAAAAGCAGCCCGATGCAGAACCCCGCCCTACGCGAGAAGATGCAAGCTGTCATGAAGACGCTGACCGACATCAAGGACCCGGCGGCGCGGCAGGCGGCCGCTCGCAAGATGATGGCGGAATCCGGCCTGCGGACCGTGCGGGCCACGGCCGACGACGTGGTGACGCACATCAACAAAGTGGTGAAACTGGCCGGCATCGACGCCGTGGGCATAGGGAGCGACTACGACGGCGTAGGCTGCGTGCCGGCCGGGCTGGATGACGTCTCGAAGTATCCGGTGCTGACGCGCAAACTGCTGGAAGCGGGCTACTCGGCCACCGAGATCCAGAAGATCTACGGCGGCAACCTGCTGCGGGTGATGCGCGGTGTTGAGAAGACGGCCGCTGAACTGCAGAAGGCGGGTTCGTAGCACCGCCATCGCCAAATCAACGGAGTTCCAGCTCCCACGTTTGGCCGATTAGATCTTTTCCGAAGCTGTGGTGGGGCTCCTCGCGCACCAGGAGAAAGCCGGAGGCCTGGTAGATTCGATGGGCGGCCGTGAGGATGCTTTGCGTCCAAAGCGTAATCTTCTTGTACCCGCTGGCCGCCGCGAAGGCGACACATTCGGTCACCAGTTTCTGGCCGAGTCCCAGGCCGCGGGCCGCCGGATCCACGTATAACAGTCGCAGCTTGGCAAGATCCGGTTGATCCGGATGCTGGACGAGGAAGATGTGCCCGACGTGACGGCCGTCCACCTCGGCGATCCAGCAACGCTCGCGGGTTGCGTCGAAGTTGGCCAGGAAGTCCGCCACGATGCGGGCGACCAACGCCTCAAAGCTCTGGTCCCAATCAAACTGTTCGGTATATCCGGCGGCCTCAAGATTGATCACCATCCCCATGTCTCCCGGCCGATGGGAGCGCAGGACGACGGGCGGTCTTTCGTGCTTGATGCCCAGCACCGTCTGTTCAATCGTCCGGAGGGCGCCGATGAATTGGCGGCGCTGGTCCTCGGTCAGGTTAGCCAGAATGCCCCGAGCCTGCTTGTCGGCTCGCGTATTCAGCGTGCGAATGGCCGCGCTGCCGCGGGGCGTCAGCAGTAGGTCCGCCGCGCGACGGTCGTTTCTCGCGGTTGCCCGCGCCACCAGCCCGGCCTTTTCGAATTTGCTCACGATCCGGCTCAGGTATCCGGCGTCGAGGCCCAGCGCCTGACGGACTTCCTTCGACTGCGACTTCTGGCCCAGCGACAGTTCATACAGGACCCGCCCCTCCGCCAAGCTGTAGTCCGTTGAGAGATAGCTTTCGTTCAGCGTTCCCAGCAATCGCGTATAGGCCCGGTTGAAACGCCGGAATGCGGTGGTGGCGGAGGCCAAATCTGTTGCAGCCATGAGAGCAGCATAAGGCCAGATATTTGACGTTGTCAACTATATTGGGCGGTCTTCCATGGGGCCAAGCCTCGGCAGAGTGCCGGCACCAACGCGGCAGCCCGGGAGCAGGCAGATTCGCGGCGGAGGCGCTGATCTTCGCCAGATCGATTCCGGGGTGAGATGTGGCGTCCCACACTCCGCTACAATGGGAGGAACCGGCGGCGCTTGGGCCCCGTCAGTCTACTGAATCTATGTCATCTTTGTTTTTCTCCGCCGGCCGTGTGTTGACCCTGGTTGTGTTGGGCACGATGCTGGCCACCGGACAATCAACCAACCGTTTGATGTGGTCCAGCTATGTCAGCGGCGGCCGCTCCGATACCGTCACGGCGGTGATTCCCAACGCGGATGGCACAGTGTGGGTGGGCGGCACCAGCTCTTCCGGGCTTGATTCGCCTCTGCCCGATACCGCTTTTCAGGTGATCCCCAAGGGCGGCAAGGAAGTGTTCCTGGCCAAGTATCAGCCGCAGGCCGACGGAACGACGAAGCTGCTCTATTGGACCTGGATTGGCGGGACGGACGACGATGAGCTGAAGGCGATGACCATCGACAGCCGCGGCCGGATCTATCTGACGGGCACCACCAAGTCCTCCGATTTTCCGCTGGCCGCCACTCCGGCTCAATCCACGAACAACGGTGGGAACGCTGATGTCTTCGTTTCCGTCATTGATGGCAACGTGGTCGGCGAGTTCGCCATGCTCTACAGCACCTACTACGGCGGCGCCGGTTTGGACGTGCCGAATGCGATCGCCGTCACGCCGGACCGGCAGGTGGTGGTGGCGGGCTATACGGCCTCTGAAGACTTCCCGAATGCGTCCAGTGGCTTGCAGGGCAATGGCCGCGGCGGCTGGGACGCGTTCCTGCTGAAGCTGAATCCCGATGGTACCGACGTCTATGCCACCTACCTGGGCGGCAACAAGACCGACGTCGCGACCGGCTTGGCCGTACTGCCGTCGGGCCGAATTCTGATGTCCGGTTACACCGCCTCGGATGATTTCCCGGCCACCACCGATGGCACGCAGATCTATTTGAACGGCGCCTACGACGGCTTTTTGGCCGAGATCGACTTGAGCCAAGCGGGCCTGGATGCGCTGCGTTACGCCACCTATGTTGGGGCCAGCGGGTCCGATCTGCCTACCACGATACGCCTGGCGGCTGATGGGTCGATTTGGCTGGCCGGTCACACCACTTCGGTAAATCTGCCCACCTCCGCCGCCTCCGTCCAGCGGACCTTCGGCGGCAATGTCGATGGCTTTGCGATGCGGTTGAATGCGGCGATTCCTCACAACATCGAGTACGCCACCTACTTTGGCGGCCCCGGCTATGAAGTGGCGCAGGACTTTGCGCTGCTCCCCGGCGGGCGCTTTGCCTTGGTGGGCTACACGATGTTCGGCGGCCTGCCCGTGGCCGGTGGCCCGATCCGGACCTCTCCGGCGTCGAGCTTTGCCGATGCCTTCGTCGCCGTGGGGAGCATCACTGGGGCATTGGAGTACGCTACCTACCTGGGCGGGTCGTTCCTGGATGTAGCCTCCGCGGTGGCCGCCTCTCCGGATGGCAACTTGATCGTGGGCGGCTATAGCACTTCGCTCGATCTGCCGGTTACCGATGGCAGCCAGCAAACCAACACTGCGCCGCTACCCGCCGGCTTTCTGGTGAAGCTGCGGACGGCTCCTCAGCAGTAGCGTTCTGTCAGGCTGGGCGGATGGCCCGCCCAATGCTTCGAATCCTCCGGCAGTTCGCGTAGAACGCCAACGGCCCAGAGTTCGGCGGAGTCTACCTGAGTGCCAATCCACCATCCACCGACAGCACTTGGCCGGTGGTGAACCGGGAGGCCTGCAGGAACGACAGCACCGCCTCCCCAATCTCAGATCCGAGACCGGCGCGCCCGGCGGGTGTTCGAGCAATCAGTGCGGCCACGGGCGGGTCGTTTTCTTCGCCGAACGGGATCACTCCGGGCGCCACTGAATTCACGCTAATCTGCGGGGCCAGCGCCACCGCCATGGCCCGCGTCATATGGATCACGCCTGCCTTGGCGGCGCAGTAGTGGACATGTTCCGGCCAGGGGCGGATGCCGCCGCCGGAGCTGATGGTGACAATTCGACCCTTGCCGGCCGTGTCGAGGATCAGTTTGGCGGCCTGCTGACAGCAAAAGAAGGTGGCCTTCAAGTTGACGTCATGGATGAAGTCCCAATCCTGCTCCGTGATGTCGAGCACGTTGAACTTGGTAAACCGCGCGGCGTTCGCTACAAAAGCATCCAGCCGGCCCACCCGTTCCCGAACCTCCTGAAAGAGCCCGCGAATGGCGTCCACGCTGCCCAGATCGGCCTGGAAAAGCTCGGCTCCGCCGCACTCCTCGGCCGTCTTCTCCGCTTCCAGCCGGGAGCCGTTGTAGTGGATCAAGACCTGATAATCTGCCGCCGCTAGCGATTTCGCAATCGCCCGGCCAACTCTTTTCGCCGCTCCGGTGACCAGCACGATGGGGCGCGATGCATGGGGAGAGTTCACAACTTGAGGGTACCAGGACCCGTGGACGAACGGAGCGTGTCAAAACGGTTGCGTTATTGTTTCAATCATATTACTATTCTCGCAGGAGGTTCACTTTGATCACTCTGGCCATACTCGTGCTCAGCCAAAGTCTCACCCTGACGCCCAGCCAAACGTCCAGTTTTGAGTACCGGACCAAGCTGATGGAAGCCCAAACCGCTCCCAACAATAGCGGGCTGACGGTGGACCGGAAAGCCATGTTCGAGTGGCGCTATCAACGGCTGGTGAGCGCCATGAATAAGTTCTCCGAGAAGTACAAGGCATCGAGGGGCCATGTTTGGCCACTCAAAGAGGCGGCCGCGGTGAAGAAGGCGTTCCAGGAGCTGGAGCGCACCGAACCCGGATTTTCGGCCGGCCAACCTTAGGCCCAAACTGCGCAGCGGCACCCGATATTTGACGCCGCTCTCTAATGGGGTAACATGTTGGGCAGACGAAATCGTCTTTCTTAATAACCCCATGACCTTACGGCCTTCACTGCTGCTTTCCGGAGCCTGCGCACTGACGCTGGCCGCCCACGTCAGCGCGCAGGCCCAGGCTCCCCCACCGGCGGGCTTCGATCAAACCGTCAAGCCGGTTCTTGCCCGCAGCTGCTCCCCTTGCCACAACGACCGTAACGCCTCCGGCGGGCTGAATCTCGATTCGTTTCAGATACCTGCCTCGGTCACTCACGCGCGTGATGGCTGGGAACGGATCATCCAGAAAGTCCGCTCCGGCGAGATGCCGCCCAAGGGTTTCCCACGCCCCAGCCAAGCCGTGCTGGAGGCGATGACCTCGTTTGTCGAGCAAGAGTTTGAGCGCGCCGACCGTAACTTGAAACCGGACCCCGGCCGCGTCACCGCCCGGCGTCTGAATCGCAATGAGTACTCGAATACGATTCGGGATCTGCTGGCAGTGGACTTCCGCGCCAACAAAGACTTCCCCACGGATGATTCGGGCTACGGCTTCGACAACATCGGCGACGTGCTGACCATCTCGCCGGTGCTGATGGACAAGTATCTCGATGCGGCCGAACGCATCGCGGCCCGCGCACTGGGCGCTGATCCGTTGCCCGCCAAGCCGCTGGAAGCCGAGTATCACCTGAAAGAGAAGACGATCCGCCGCCTGGACCCGTCGACCATTGAAGCAACGCATCGCGTGGGCTGGGATGGCGAATACATCATCCGCATTGGCCTGCCGGGCCAGCGTGCCGAAGATGCCAAGCCGGTGACGCTCGGGTTCTGGATGGATGGCAAGCTGTTGCACACGATGACGGTGGAGACCAAGCCGTCCAAGCTGGTCTACTTCAATCCCTATTCCGAGGAAGAGTTCCGCCTGATCCTGCCCGAAGGCGACCACGTTTTCCGCGCCGGTTTCATTGACGACCCCTTCATCAAGACGCTGCCCGCCGGCGATGTCTACTCCGACAAGAAGAACAAGTTCCTGAACATGATCAAGTTCGTGGGACCGTTCCCGGCCAAGGTGGAAAAGATCAGCCGCAAGAAGATCCTGGTGTGTGACCCGCAAACGGGCACCGCTGCCGTGCGGCAGGCGTGCGTTGATCGCATTCTAGCCACCGTCGCCCGCCGCGCCTACCGCCGTCCGGTCTCGAAGCCTGAGGTCGCTCAGTTGAGCAAGTTTGTGGGCCTGGCCCAGAGCGAAGGCTTGTCGACGGAGCAGGGCATTCAGCTGGCTCTGCGGGCCATTCTGGTTTCGCCGAATTTTCTGTTTCGTATTGAGCGTGACGCCGATCCGCTGGACCCGCAGAAGGTGCACCCGGTGTCGAATCTGGAACTCGCCTCCCGGCTCAGCTACTTCCTGTGGAGCTCCATGCCGGATGAGGACCTGCTCACGCTGGCTGAGCAAAACAAACTCCGCGCTCCCGGTGTGCTGACGGCGCAGGTGACGCGCATGTTGGCGGACCCGAAGGCCGCGGCGCTGGCGGATAACTTCGCCGGGCAGTGGCTGGAGATCCGGAACCTAGATAGCGTCAAGCCCGACCCGCAAAAATTCCCTGAATGGGGCCCGGAACTGCGCGATGCGATGAAGATGGAGACGCGGTTATTCTTCCAGTCGATGCTGACCGAGAACCGGCCGCTCGCTGAGTTCCTGTCGGCCCGCCACACGTACCTCAATGAGCGTCTGGCGAAGCACTACGGCATTCCGGGCGTCACCGGGCCGGATTTCCGCCGCGTCGAGCTTTCCACCGACCAGCGCGGCGGCATCTTGAGCCACGCGAGCGTGCTCACCGTCTCCAGCTACCCCACCCGCACCTCACCCGTCATCCGCGGCAAGTACGTCCTGCAGAACATCCTGGGTGCTCCGCCGCCGCCGCCGCCGCCCGACGTGCCGCTGCTGAATGAAGAAGAAGTGGGTGTGGCCGGCTCATTGCGGGATCGCCTGGAGAAGCATCGGTCGAGCGCCATGTGCGCCTCGTGCCACAACCGCATGGACGTGCTCGGGTTTGGGCTTGAGAATTATGACGGCATCGGCCAATGGCGGTCGATGGACGGCAAGTTCAAGATCGATGCCGGGGGCACGATGCCCAATGGCAAGAGCTTCGCGACGCCCGCCGAGATGGCGCAGGCGTTGACCGGCGAACTGCCCGAGTTTGCCCGCTGCCTGACCGAAAAAATGATGACCTACGCGCTGGGACGCGGCATGGAGCGATATGATCGTGGAGCCGTGCGTGACCTGGTGAAGAAGCTCGCCGCCAATAACTATCCGTTCCGCGACCTCGTTTTCGAGATCGTCCAAAGCCTGCCCTTCCAATCCCGGCGGGGCGAACAACCGCGTACGTCCACCACTCCCAAAGCCAAGGAGATCGCTGCCCGATGACCACTGGAAAACTGCTCACCGGCAAATCGCTACCCCGGCGCACCCTTTTGCGCGGCATGGGGGCGGCGGTTGCGTTGCCGTTCCTCGACGCGATGACGCCGGCCATGGCGGCCACCAGCAAAGCCACTGGCCCCGTGCGCATGGCCTTTGTCTACGTGCCCAATGGCATCGACATGCGCCACTGGACGCCGCAAGAAGAAGGTCCGCTGACGGCTGAGCTGCCGCGCATCTTGAAGCCGCTGGAACCGTTCAAGCAGGACATCACGGTGTTGAGCAACCTGACGCACAACAATGGCCGGGCGTTGCTGGATGGTGCGGGCGACCATGGCCGTTGCTGCGGTGCGTATCTGACGGGCGTGCAGCCCCGCAAGAGCTATGTCGACATCAAGGCCGGCATCTCCTGCGATCAGATCGTCGCCAACCAGCTGGCCTCGAAGACGCGGTTTCCGTCGCTTGAAGTCGGTCTCGAAGATGCGCGCCAAGCGGGCGATTGCGATTCGGGTTACTCCTGCGCTTACACGAACAACCTCGCCTGGCGCAGCGAGACGCAGCCGCTGCCGCCCGTGCTCGACCCTCGTGCGCTGTTTGAGCGTCTGTTCGGCAAAGGCGCAGAGCTGAGCCCGGAAGCGCGCATGCGCGAAGGCAAGTTCCGCCGCAGCATCCTCGATTTCGTCACCGGCGACACCAAGAAGCTGCAATCCACGCTGGGTCCGACGGACCAGCGCAAGCTGGACGAGTACTTGTCGTCGATCCGCGAGATTGAGCGGCAGCTGGAACGCGCCGAAAAGGACAACGCGCAGATCAACCCCGGCATGCCCAAGCCCTACGGCGTCCCGGCCGATTTCGCTGAGCACTTCAAGCTGATGACGGATATGATCACCGTCGCCTTCCAGAGTGACATGACGCGTGTGCTGACGTTCCTGGTGACCCGCGAGGGCACTTCGCGCGCCTATCGCGAGATCGGCATTCCTGACGGCCACCACCCGCTGACGCACCACATGAACAATCCGGCGATGCTCGAAAAGGTGACGCAGAT
>JAPKYZ010000051.1 GCA_026394055.1 Acidobacteriota bacterium | reverse complement strand
CCGCGCCCACTGCTCCAGTGTCTGGCGCTGCTCATCGGTTAAAACTACGGTGGGGGCCACACGCATCGGCGCTCGTCTCCTCTACTATAGAGACGCCGCCAGCTTGTTAGGGGTTACTACTTCTGACGCAGTACACTAGCTAGTCCATCCTTCTTGAGTGCGCGGAGCTGACTATCTGTAAAGGCTCCGCCTTCGGCGTCATCGTGATGCTTCCGGCAGAGCGCGATCATCCCTGCCAATTCGTTATGCTCTCGCACCCGACTGGGAGGATCGAAGTGGTGGTACGTGAGGTAGGGGCTCCCGCAGTCCTCAACTGGACATCCAAATCCGATCTCCGAACGGAGTTGGCGTTTTACTTTGTCCGGAATGTACATATTGGATAGGATATGGTGCGAGCGAATCTTGCGCCATCGTATCGCTTAAGAAGTACCGCTCGGTGAAGCCTGTAAGTTGCGCCAGAATGGAACTATTGACCAGAGCCGGTCTTTCGTGCGGTCCTGATTCCAGTACGGGGTTGGCTCAAAGTAGCCGCCTTTGCCAAGGAGCTTATTCATTGCGTCCTCGTCGAGCGTAGAGTCCAACCCCGAACCTTCGGGCACCGGTGTCATGCCCGCCTTTTTGAAAACTCTTCTTCAGGTCGGCACTTCAGCCACCGGTTCAGCGCCGCAGGAATAAGAACGGGCTTCGGAAATAAGACAACCAAGGGCCGCATTGCCGTCTAACAGGCTCCGGAAAAAGGGCTCTGCAGGACCACTCCCTCACGGTCGTGGCTCTGTAGGTGTTTGTAAATTACGAGGATCTGGTTTCTGAGCCGCGCGCGTTAAGCAAGCGGTTTCCGGCCTTTTCCGCAGCCCGCCTAGGCCTCCACCAACGGCTGCTCAAACAAGATCAGCTCCGGCTTTTCGTCAATCTTGCCGGCCAGCATTTGATCAATTGAGATCTGGCCGCTCTTGATCACCTTGATGTCCAGCTGCGCGGCGACGGTTCCGGTGACGGAGCGGTCGAAGACCTGGGCCGCCTCCATGAAGAGCAGCGTCGACAGCGGCCGGGCTGCGGCGGAGAGGAAGGGGTTGTCGCCGATGGTTTGGTTGAAGGCCGTCGCCAGCTCTTCGCCAAAGCCTGCCAGCTTCTTCAGCGCTTCCGCCGGGTTTGACGTGCCAAGCTCCAGAAACTGGGCCATGGCTACGCCCGCGTCCACCGCGTTGGTCACCAGCTTGAGCTCCATGCGGAGCAGTGAGCTCAAAAACTCAGGCAAGGTTGATCCCGCACCGTGCTTCCTCAAGGCATCGCTGACGATGCGCGGAGCTTGTGACGGCTCATAGAACTGGGCCCGGTTGGCCAACTCCGGAATGCCCCGCAGCATCGCGGACACCTGTTCCAGCCGTTGCTTCAACGCCGTCTCCGTGCTCCGGAGCCGGGCCATGGCGGATACCTTGGCCGGGTCAAAGCAGTCCCAGTAAATGCCGGTATCGAGATCCCGGGTCAAGGTGCCATCGGACAAGCGGATGTTGGTGCTGGCCGGAATCGCGGCGTAGACCAGCGGCGGAGCGCAGGCCGCGATGTCTTTGTAGTTATCGACACTGGCGAAATAGTAAAAGATCACCAGGTCTTTCAACCGGCGTTGCAGAGCGCGGGAGAGATCCATGTAGACCGGACTTTTGCGATCCGCCGGTGCCTTCAGCCACGCCTGCAGATAGGCCGGTGGAGCCGACAAGGTCAGCGTGGTGAGCGTATCGCCAATGTCGTGCGTGCCCGAATTGGGGTCGCGGGCATCGAGCAGCTTGTCCAGGTCCGCTACCCATTCCGGAAAGCTGTGGGCGGGGGCCGCAAAGGCCGACGGCAAGTACTTCTCCACCAGCGGGCCCAGCTCGCTTTGGAACTGTGACGCTCGCATGCGGGCGACGGCTCGATCCATCCGGAACGAGTACGTGAACGTGCCCTCCTTCCAAGTGCGCACCTGGTTCTTCACGCTGGCCGGTAGAGTGGCGGCCACGGTGAACGTACTGTCGCGGCCGCTGCGGGCTCCAAACAAGCTGCGCCGTTCAGACTTCTTGTCGGTCGTGTCCAGCGAGTAGGCCAGCACGCGGCCATCATCTTCGGCAATTACCAGCTTCGCCGACGACAGCAGCTTCGAGGACTCCGATTGATCGCCAAAGGGCATCGACAACTCCGTCGAGACGCTGCGTGAGATGTTGTGGGTCAGCTCCGCCATGTGCAGCGTGACGGCCGGATGCGGCTCGATCAGCAGATTAGAGAAGTCACCATTGATGGCGGAGGCCAGCAGCGCGAGCGTCGCCGGATCGGCGCCCTGCGTATCCACGCTTAAGTCCACTAGCGCGGTGGAGGTCGTGCTGCGCGCGTAGCGGGCGGCGAACGCGAACTCCTGTTTCTGTTTGGCCGCCTTCAGCGCCAGCTCATAGAACTTGTCGGCACGGGCAAGCACGGTCCGCGCCACGTCGTGCACCTTGGTCAAGTCCGCCAGCACGGCAGTTTGCTGGCCCAGGAACTTGGCCACGCGATCCTTCAGCAGGTTGTCGACACTGGCGAAATCGGCGTCGTCGACAGCTTTCCTAATCCGGTCAAAGCTCACTTCCGCCCGGATGAAATCGAGGATCGTCTGCAGCGTGCCGCCTTCGATCACGCCCAGGGCATCGCCCGCAATCACTTTTAGCTTCTTGGCGATGTCCGTATTGGTGATCACGCCCAAGCCCGGTCCCACTGCCGCCTCAATGGCGCGGCCCAGTGGCGAGCGCTCAAACCCGGCCTTGCTCAACAGATCCTTCACCACCGCCTCGACTGGCTGCGCCGGGTTGATCAGCAGTTGCAGACCGGATTCCAGCTTCGTCAGGTCCTGGCCGGTCATGGAGAGCAGCAGGCTGGTGAGGTCGTGACCGCCGGTCTTTTCGAGTTGATCGACCTTCGCCAACAAGCCCGTGACCTTCTCGCGAGCTGCTTCGTAGAGCCGTTCGATGTCCGCTTCCGACAGGCCCGTGGCTGCTTGGAGACTGCTGCCACCCACGTGCATCAGCACGCCCGCCAGCTTGTCCTGGAGGCTTTCGGTGGACGTAAGAAAGGCGCGGGTCTCCTTCAGCAGTTCAAACACCTGGGTGTGGTTGATGCCGAAGATCGCGGCCACCAGATCTTCCGCTTTGTGCGGCTGATTGAAGAATGGCGGCAGCTGAGCCTTGAAGCTGGCCTTGGCATCCAGCGCGAAGGTCCAGCCTTTGCGGGCCATCTTGAAAAGGCGCAGCCGGACTACCTGGGCCTCCGATTCACGGCCCACCACCACGGCGTACTTGCCACTGGCCTCAAAGCCCAAGGCCGCGGAGGCGCCCAACTGCACCCGCAAGCCGATGTCGCCCTGCAACGCACCGTCAAGCGACCGCACCCACGAGAAGTCATACCCGGCCTGCACGCCAATGCTCAACGCAATGGAGCCATCCACTTCGGCCATCACCCACGTGCCGGGCTGCAGGTCAGTGGCGCTTTTCACCTGCTTGGGCAGCGCAAAGCAGTGCAGGAAGTCCGCCGCCACTTGCGCAGCTGGAGCTGTGTCAGAAAAGCGGTGCAGCAACGCGTACGCTCCGCCGGCCTTGGCCGTGGCGCCAAAGGTCGCGCCGGCTCCTGCTCCCAATGCGATGGCACCCTTGGCTGACACGTCCGCCTTGTACGACGCCGCCAGCACGATGAAGCGCGTTGCCGGTGGCTGCGCCAGTTTGAAGCCAGCGGCGAGTTCCGCCGCGGGCATCGCCGCCTTCAGGGCCGCCGCGCCATTGGTGTAGATGCCTAGCCCAAAGGCGGCTTGGCCATGGCCCTCAAAGGACACACTTCCCTGATCGCCCAGGCCGATCTCGCCGTCCCCTCCGGCGGTGGCCTGCATCTTGCCCAGCTCAAAGGTCCCCGCGGGAATCGGCTGCTTGGGCGATTGGAACGCCGCCAGCAGCAGGGGCGCATCCGGAGAAGCCAGCGTTACCGTGGCATCGGCAGCATTTGAGAGGAACTTACGGTTGAGTTGAAAGCTGTTGTTGGTGGCCATGAATAGTTAAGTGATCGTAGTTCGCCTAGTGCGTCATGGAATAGAGAACATAGTTGATCCCCAGCCGGTAGGCTTGCGAGGTGAACTTTTCCGGGTAGTCGGCGGAATCGGCAAACTCCCAGGCGTCGCCGACGTCCATGTTGAAGCAGGCGGCCACCATCACGCGGCCCTTCTCGTCGAGCACGCCGCGCCAGTGGGGCACGACGCCGTCCTTTTCATACCCGCGGCCGTGCACGACGTTGGCGCCGGGGATCTGGACGCGATCGCTGAGGTTATACAGGACATGGAAAATCGGCGCATCGTTGGGCAGGTCGACAATCTGGGCGTTTGGTGCGATGCGGGAGATGCCGGACATGAAGCCATCCCAATCGCGGGGGCCATGGAAGTCGTCCACCATCAGGAAGCCACCCCGGTCGAGATACTGCTTCAGCCGGGCGCAATGGGCGTCGGTCAACTGCCAATCGCCGGGAGACACCGCGAACAGCCACGGCCAGTTGAAGATCTCGTCATCCTCAACATCAATGATCTCTTCGATGGAGCGTGCATGCACACGGGTCAGGCGACGCAAGCCTGCGATGAACTGCCGGTCGGATTTGTTGCAATCGATGCCCCAACGGGAATAGCCCCAGCCATCGCGGTTGGACCGGTAGCGTAGGCGGGCAAAGGCGAACTCGGTCTTCTCGTTGGCGTCGCCGGGGTCGTCGACGGGATCTTGCATCTCCTGCTCATACCGCGACCAGCGGTTGCCCACGGCCGGCGCCGCCGCTAACACCGTCGCGAATACGAGCATCCCGATCCAGGCCTGCCGCGCCGTCATGAGGACAAGTGTACTTGAATGCCTACCCAGGCACGGCCAGCCCAGGCACCGACAGCCCAGTAGCCGCCGCGCCGCTGGCTGCGATATGCTCACCTTCACTATGAAAGTGCTTGCCCTGTTTGCCGCAACCGCCATGCTGATGCTGGCCCAAGCTCCACAGCTGCCCAAGACGTTTCCCTCCAAAGGCAAGATCCACCGGCTCGACCCGCGGCTGGATGCGATTCTGGCGCCGGACGCCCAGATTGAGGTGATCGCCTCCGGCTTTGCGTGGTGCGAAGGTCCGGTCTGGGTTTCCAAACGCCGTGGCTGGAGCGAGGATGCACTGCTGTTCTCGGACATCCCGCGCAACTCCGTCATGAAGTGGTCCCCCGGCAACGCCGGCATCACGCTATTCGCCAAGCCTTCCGGCTACACGGGCGTGGTCGACTATGGCGCGGAACCGGGCTCCAATGGCTTGACGCTCGACCCGCAAGGCCGCTTGGTGCTGTTCCAACACGGCGACCGGCGCGTGGCCCGTTTGGAGAAAGATGGCGGCATGCGGACGCTGGTGGATAACTATCAGGGCAAGCGTCTGAATTCGCCCAACGACGGCGCGTTTCATTCGAACGGTTCGCTCTATTTCACTGATCCGCCGTATGGCCTGCCGAATCGCGAGAACGACCCGCGCCGGGAACTGGACCACTTTGGCGTCTATCGCCTGGCGCCTGACGGCAAGCTGACGCTGCTGACCAAAGAGATGACCCGGCCCAACGGGATCGCCTTTTCGCCCGATGAGAAGACGCTCTATGTCGCGCAGTCCGATCCGGCGGCCGCCATCTGGAAGGCATTTCCGGTGAACGCCGACGGCACGCTGGGTGCGAGCAAAGTGATCGCCGATTCGACCGACGCTGTCAGGAAGGGCTGGCCCGGCCTGCCCGACGGCCTGAAGGTGGACGCCCAGGGCAACATCTTCGCCTCCGGCCCGGGGGGCATCTACATCTTCGGACCGGACTACAAGCTGCTGGGCCGCATCGAGACCTTTGAACGCACCTCCAACGCCGCCTGGGGCGATGACGGATCGACGCTCTACATGACCACCGACATGTTCGTCACTCGCATCAAGACCAAGACCAAGGGCGCTGGCTGGTAAGCAACTCCTGGGCATGATCGAGATCTGAACGGCTAGTTCATTCGCGCCACCGGCCATGCATCGCGACGGCTGATGCATTGCAGATGTAGTGCGAAAGGTGATAGAAATTGGCGCATGATTATTCGATCACGCTTCAAACGCTGGGTAGGGCTTGCCTGCCTGGCGGTATTCGGTCTTGCTTCACCCTCACTTCAGGCCCAAACTGCTACCGGCACGCTGGATGGGCGAGTTATCGACGCGTCGGGTGCGGTGGTGGCTGACGCCAAGGTCACCATCACTTCTAACCAAACTAACTTCAAGCAGGAATTGACCACCAACGCCGTGGGCGTCTTTGTGCGGCCGTTCCTGCTGCCGGGGCTTTATCAGGTGGCGGTCGAGAAGGCCGGCTTCCGGCGCTACGCGGAATCGAACGTGCGCATCGCGGTGCAGCAGACCGTGTCGCTTGAGATTGCGCTCACTGTGGGCGAAACGACGGCCACGGTCGAGGTCAGCGCCTCCACCGCGCAACTGTCTACATCGTCCTCCACGGTCTCCACCGTCATCGGCAACAAGGCCATCATGGAGCTACCGCTCAATGGCCGCAATCCCTTCAGCCTGGCGACGCTGGTGCCCGGAGTTGTGCCGGGTGGCGGATCAACGCCTTGGATCAGCGGCGGCCGCAATGCCTCCAGCGAAATCACCATCGACGGCACATCGATCATCCTGCCCGAGAACAACGTCGGCATCAACACCATCGCCTACACGCCGCCGGTCGATACGGTGCAGGAGTTCTCGATCGTCACCAACGCCCTGGCCGCGGAGTACGGCCGCACCGGTGGCGGCACCATCAATGTCTCGACGCGCTCCGGTGGGAATGAATGGCACGGGTCGGCGTTTGAGTTTCTGCGCAACTCCAAGCTCGATTCGAACAACTTCTTCTCGAACCGCAACCGCACGCCGCTGGCCGCATTCCAGCGCAATCAGTTCGGTGGCACCTTCGGCGGCCCGGTCTCGATCCCGGGGCTCTATAGCGGCAAGAATAAGACCTTCTTCTTCTTGAGCGAGCAGAGCACCGTCCAGCGCAGCGCCAGCCTGTTCACCACCACCGTGCCCACGGCGGCCTGGCTCAACGGCGACTTCTCGACGCTCAAGAATGCAGGCGGCCAGGATATCGCCATCTTTGATCCGTTGACGGCGGCCAATGATGGCACGGCAACTTCATTCGCCAGGCCTTCCCTGGCAACGTGATCCCCACGGGCCGCATGGACCCGGTGGCCATGAAGCTGCGCAGCTACTACCCGTCGCCCAACATCGCGCCCACCAACGTCAACACTAACGCGAACAACTTCTTTGCGGCCTCCAAAGCTCCGTCCAGCCAGCACCAGTTCGATACGCGCCTGGACCATAACTTGAGCTCCAAGTGGACGCTGTTCGGGCGGCTGTCGTACAACATCTCGCAAAGCTCTCCGGTGAACTTCTTCGGCAACGCCGGCACGCCCTCAGGCGACGGCCCCAGCCGGACCACCAACTACAACGCCACCATCAACAGCAACTACACCGTCAACCCCACCACGATCATCAACTTCAACTACGGATTTGGCCGGTTCAATAACGTCCGGTTCCCGTTCTCCACCGGCTTTGACACGACGCAGATCGGCTTCTCCTCGGCCATCCGCGATCAGGCCGCCACGCAGAACTTGGAGTTCCCGCGGTTTGACATCGCGGGCGTCAGTTCGCTGGGGCAGGCTACCTTCACCACGCTGCGCTTCATCCCGTATTCGCACGTGTTTGCGGGCTCCGTCACCAAGGTGTTGACCAAGCACACCATCAAGATGGGCGGCGAATGGCGCAAGCTGTTCCTGAACTTTATGCAGCTCGGCAACCCGGCCGGGCAGTATTCCTTTAACCAGGGCTTCACCCAGCGCAACCCCGTTCAGGCAGTGGGCACGCAAGGCTTCGGCATGGCCAGCTTCCTGCTGGGCACGGCCGCCAGCGGCAACATCTCGCATGATCCGATTCCGTCGTCGTCCAGCGTCTATTGGGGCGGCTACATCCAGGACGACTTCAAGTTCAACTCGCGGCTGACCTTCAACCTGGGCCTGCGCTACGACGTCGACCTGCCGCGCACGGAACGCTACAACCGCTATAGCTATTTCGATATCGGCGCCACCTCGCCTTTGGCCGGGCGCGTGCCGGGTCTGCCGAATTTGAAGGGCGCCATGCGCTTTGTCAACGCTGACAATCGCTACCAGGTTCCGGTCGACCGCAACAACTTCAGCCCGCGGTTCGGCTTTGCCCTGAAGCTGTCAAACAAGACCGTGATGCGCGCGGCGTATGCGCTGATGTATGCGGGGTCGATGATGCAGGCCGCGGGATCAAGCGGCAGTGCCGGGATGGAAGGCTATCGCGGATCAACGGGCATGCTGACGACGCTGGATGGTGGACGCACGGTGAATGCGTTCCTGCGCAACCCGTACCCCGGTGGCTTCAACCTGCCGCTGGGCTCACCGGACGGCCCCAACAGCGGCACGTTGACCAACGTGGGCTTGGGCGTGGGCGAAAGCTTCTTCAACGATTCGCGCAACCCGGTGATCCAGCAATGGAACTTCAACCTGCAGCGCGAACTGCCTGGCAACTTCGTGGTCGAAGCAGGCTATCTCGCCTCCAAGGGTAATCACTTGATCGACGGCGAAGGCTCCATGACGTACAACCAGCTGCCGGCCAGCTTTGGCGATCTCGGCAACGCGTTGAACGATCAGGTGGACAACCCATTCCTGGGCATCATCACCAACCCGACGTCCAGCTTGAGCCAGCCGCGCGTGTCGCGCAGCCAGTTGCTGCGGCCCTATCCGCAGTACACCGGCATCAGCGCCTTCCGCAAGCCGCAGGCCAACTCGATTTACCACTCCTTCACGATGCGCGTTGAAAAGCGCTTCCGCACGGGAGCGGGCTTCCTGGCGGCCTTCACCGGCGGCAAGCTGATCGACGATGCTTCGCAGACGGTCACCTTCCTGGGCCAGGCCGGCAACAAGCAGGATTTCTACAACCGCCGCGCGGAGCGGTCCATCTCGACGCAGGACATCAGCCGCCGCTTTGTCTTCAGCGCCAACTACGATCTGCCCTTCGGCAAAGGCCGCAAGTACCTCACTTCGATGAACCCGGTGATGGAGATCTTGGCCGGTGGCTGGCAGATGAACGGCATCCTGACGCTCTCCACCGGGACGCCGGTGCTGATCACGCAGAACGTGAATAACACGGGCTTGGGTTCAGCCGGGCAACGGCCGAACAACAACGGCACCTCGGGCAAGCGCGAAGGCCTGACCCGCGATCAGCAGATCGCCGGCTGGTTTGACACCTCGGTGTTCAGCTTTGCCCAGGCCTTCCGCTTCGGCAACGTCTCGCGCACCTCGCCCGACATCCGCAACCCGGGCTTGAAGACGCTGGACTATTCGCTGTTCAAGAACTTCCGCATTCTTGAAAAGACGACCCTCCAGTTCCGGGCCGAGGCCTTCAACTTGACCAACACGGTCCAGTTGGCCGCGCCGAACGCCCAACTGGGCTCCGGCCAAACGGGCGTGATCGGCAGTACGGCCGTCAGCCCCCGCCAAGTGCAGCTGGCTCTCCGGGTCAGCTTCTAGCGGGCGGGCGCGCAGACAGAAAAGCCCCACGCGTGGTGCGTGGGGCTTGGGGTCCGCGATGATCCCGCGGGGGGATCTAGTTGTTGTAGACCGGAATGAACAGTGTCTGCTGAAGTTGCAGACCGTTGAACTTTACCTTCAGTTCGATGTCGCCAGTGGGCAGCCCGCCGGGAACGACGACGTCGAACTTGTAAAGGCCGACCGCATCTTTCGCCAGAACGGCCGCCTCGATCTTGGCCAGCGTATCGCCAAATGAGAACTCAATCGGAGTCGTGATGGGCGTCTCCGCGGGCACCACTTGACCCGCGATCGGCGTGCTGCCAGCGACATTGCCAAAACCGATACCGTAGAGCGTCAGCGTGTCGCCCGGGCGCGCGGGTTTGGTGGTGAGCCCCGGGATGGAGCCGTTGCCGATCCAGTCAGAACCGCGGAAGGCGACCACGTACTGCTTGTCGCCAATCTTGAACGAGGGCGGCGCCAGCAGTCCAGCCGAGGCGCTGCGGAGCGGCAGGCGGACGGCTTGGCTGGCGTTGCCTTTGTAGGTGACGACCACGGGCACGGTGCTGCCATCCGGAACATCGGTCGGAATCTGGGCGTTCACCTGGGTGGGGCTGATGTAGGAGACGTACGCCGGCCTTCCATTGACGGTGACGCTAACGTCGTCCACCGTGGTGGGCGCGGCGCCATTGACGAAGTCGCGGGTGGCCCATTCGCGCGTCGTGCCAGCAAAGCCAGTGCCAAAGATCTCGATGTAGGAGCCGGGGGCGGCGGTAGCATAGCCGCCAAACGAACTCGCGGTCAGCACGCCGTCCGTCGTGCGGATGTCAGGCGATTCACCCAGCACCCGGATGGAACTGACCAGCAGCAGATTGGCCGAGGTGAAGGCGCCGGTCTTGTAGTTCACCAGCGGGATCTCGGTGAAGTTGGAGTCGTAGGCGACGATGGGCACGCCGGTCATCTTGTCGATGACGGCCTGGCTCGCCTCATTGGCCACTTTGCCGAACACCGTAAAGCCGCCATTGTTGGTGCCATCAAGCTTGGTGGTGTTGTCGGCCAGGTTAAAGAACCACTGGTTGGTGGCCGAATCCTTGTCGCCGCTCACTTTGGCCATGGCGATGGTGCCGCGCGTGTTGGCCACTTTGTATTCGTTGACGACTTTGTCGTACTGCGTCACGGGAACCGCGCCTTGGCGGCTATCCCATTTGAAACCACCGCCCTGGATGACGAAATCCTTCACATAGCGATGGA
Source organism: Acidobacteriota bacterium (assembly GCA_026394055.1). Classification (GTDB taxonomy): domain Bacteria; phylum Acidobacteriota; class Terriglobia; order Bryobacterales; family Bryobacteraceae; genus JAPKYZ01. Next base: position 98,855 of record JAPKYZ010000051.1, on the reverse strand, counting down.
AGAACGTGTTCGAGTAGTCGCCATTGCGGACGTACTTTAAGAAGTTTTCCACCGTCTTGGGGGCGCTTTCCGGCATCAGCACCACGTCAATCGTGCCGAAGTTCGTCGTCATGCGGACGGTTTGGGCAAAAGAAAGCGGGCTCGAGAGCGCGAGTAAGGCAAGGCCAAGAAGCAATCGGTGAGACATGGATTCCTTTTGATTTTAGCGCGCCGGGCACCTTCCGCGCGCCGCTTAACAAACCCAACCAACACTTTACAGTCGCCGGGGCAACCATTCCAGGGGTGGTTGGTATCTAACGTGTAGACCCATGAACACGAAATCCGGTTTCATCTCTCGAAGAAATCTCTTGCGCGCGGCTGCTTTGGCGCCCGCTTTCTGGTCGGTGAAGGGGGCGTTTGCCCAGGCGCTGACGACGACCCCCGCGCTGACGATTGGGCCGTACTACCCCAACCAGATGCCGCTCGATCTCGACAACGACCTGCTGCTGATCAACGATTCGATTACGCCCAGCGTGGGCGACATCATGTGGCTGGGCGGGCGCGTGCTGGACGCCTCCGGCAACCCCGTGCGCGGGGCGGTGGTGGAGATCTGGCAGGCCGACAACAATGGCGCCTACATCCACACGGGCAGCCCCATCACCAACCGCGAACCCAACTTCCAGGGCTACGGCAAGTTTGAAACCGCCTCCGATGGCCGCTACATGTTCCGCACCGTGAAGCCCGGCATCTACCCCGGACGCACGCGCCACGTCCACTACCAGATCAAGACCCCCGGCCGCGGCGAACTGATCACCCAATGCCACTTTGAAGGCGAAGCGCTGAATGCGAACGACATGGTGCTGAACGGCATCTCGAACGCAGCCCAAAAGGCATCGGTGATCCGCCCGATCGAATCGATTGACACCTCCGCCATTGGTGAAAAGCGCGTCACCTTCGACATCGTGATGGGCTTTACGCCGGAAGAGGCGCCATCGGGGACGGTGCCGGTCGTCTCCACGCGCAGCGGTGTCGTGAACGCGGCCAGCTTCCAGCCCGGAGCGACGCCGGGCGCCTGGCTCTCGATCCATGGGTTCCGCTTGTCGAGCTCGACGCGCACCTGGAACGCGGGCGACATCGTGGCCGGCAAGCTGCCGACCAGTCTGGATGGCGTGCGGGTGACCATCAATGGCAAGGACGCCTACGTCTACTACGTCAGCCCGAATCAGCTGAACGTGCAGGCTCCAGCGGATAGCTTGAGCGGCACGGTACAGGTGGTGGTGACCAACGCGAACGGCACTTCGGCGGCCACCAGTGTCTCGTTGCAAAGCGTGCTGCCGGGCTTCTTCCGGCTGACGCAGGATTACGTGCTGGCCACCGATACGCGCGGCGGCTACGTCGCGCCGGTGAGTATCGCCAGTGGCACCACCTCACTGCCCGCCCGCCCCGGCGACATCGTCACGTTGTGGGGCACCGGCTTTGGACCCACCAACCCGGCCTACACGGCGGGCGAAGTGCTGAATGGCGCGGCGCCGCTCCAGAATCCGGTGAAGATCCGGATCGGGCAGGCGACGGCGACGGTGCAGTACTCCGCGCTGGCTTCGGTTGGTGTCTACCAGTTCAATCTGGTAGTGCCGGATCTGCCGAATGGCGATTACCCGGTCACTGCCGAGGTGGCGGGCATCCGGTCTGGCCCCACGGGCCGCTTCCGCATCCAGCGGTAGGGCGGCGGGTGGACCGTGCAGCCAGTGCCTCGGAGGGTGCTGGCGTATCGTTCAGCCGCGGCGGGGAATGGGAAACTCCGCCATTCTGTCGCGGCTCAGAGTGCGGCAGATGCTTGATTTTAGGGCGCTGACGTGATTATTGGCCGCTGGACCAGGGGGGTGCGATGCCGTTCAGGCGGCTGTAGACGATTAGCTGACCCAGATGTTCCGCCAGATGGGCGGTCATGGAGGTGTAGACGCCGCGGCGGGTGGTTGCAGTGCCGAAGAACGTGGTCTCGGCGGCCAGCGTCCCGGCGCGCATGGGCGTCAGGGTCTTGCGGACCTGGCCGAAGCAGTCGGTGAGCAGCTCCAGCACCTTGTCCTTGGGCAGGGGCTGCTTTTCCAGCTCAAGGTTTACCTTGTGGCGGGCTGAGATGGCGTCCCCTACCAGTGACTTATCGGCGATGCCCAGCATCAACCGGCTGCCCGCCGCGGCGTGGATGAAGACTTCGCGGATGCTGCGCGTGCCCGGCGCCGGGCGCCAATCGTACTTGTCTTCCGGGATGGCCTTCATGAGAGCCATCATCTTGGTTTCGGTGTCGTTCCAAGCGAGCAGCAGATCCGCAGCGGCTGGCGTTTCCGGCACGTCTTCCACGCCCAGCAGTTCAACGTCGAAGATCAACTCGGCTTTGGGTGGAATGACGTTGCCGCTACCCTTATCGCCATAAGCCATCTGGTGCGGGATGAACAGCCGCCGGCGGCCGCCCACCTTCATGCCCTCAAAGCCGGCCTCCCAGCCGCTGATCACTTGACGGCGGCCTTGCACGAACTGCAGCGGCACGTTGCGGTCGCGCGAGGAGTCAAACTTAGTGCCGTCCCGAAGCCAGCCCGTGTAGTGCACCGTATACTTCTGCCCGGCCAGTGCTGGGGCACCGGTGCCGACGTACATATCCGACCAGCGGAGCGTAAACGCTTCGGCGACTGGGGCGTCCGCCGCGGGAATGGTGGCGGGGAGTTGCGGCGAAAAGGATTGAGCCGACAGCAGCAGCGCGAACACGGGAAGTGTCATGCGAATCATTGTCGCGCGACCGGGCCTGCGGTGGCATCTCAAACTGGTGCGCACTCTAGCGGTGATTTTGGGCGACCAGCTGAACGAAGATTCCGCCATCTTCGAAGGCTTTGACCCGCAGCAGGATGCGGTGTGGATGGCGGAGGTGACCGGCGAGTCCCAACATGTGCCCAGCCACAAGGCCCGGACGGTGCTGTTTCTCAGCGCGATGCGCCACTTCCGGGATCGCTTGCGGGCGCGAGGGCTGACGGTGATCTACCAGGAATTGCAGCCGGGGTCGCTGAGGGGATTGCTCGAGCGCGATATCAAGCAGCATGCGCCGCAGCAGGTGCTCTGCGTCTGGCCGGGTGATTTTCGGGTGAAGGAAGCCCTCGCGCCGCACGTCCACCGGTTCTTAGAAGACCGCCACTTTCTTGCAACGCCAGATGAGTTCCGCCAACATGCCCAGGGACGGAAGCAGCTGCGCCTGGAGTACTTCTATCGCGCAATGCGCCGCCGTTATGGAGTGCTGATGGAGGGCGATCAGCCGTTGGGCGGGTCTTGGAACTATGACGCCGAGAACCGGGAGAGTTTGCCGGCTGGCGGTCCGGTTGGGCTGATCGAGCCATTGCGGTTTCCTCCGGATTTGACGACGCAAGTCGTGATGGCGGCGGTGGGGCAGCAGTTGCCGGGGAACCCGGGGTCGCTCGCTTCGTTCAGTTGGCCGGTGACGCGGGAGCAGGGGTTGGCCGTGTTGGCTGACTTTGTCGAACACCGGTTGCCGCTGTTTGGCCGGTATCAGGATGCGATGTGGACGGGGGAGCCTTGGCTCTACCATTCGCTGCTGTCGGCGGCGCTCAACTTGAAGTTGCTGGACCCGCGCGAAGTGTTGGCCGCAGTGGAGCACGCCGCCGCGCCGCTGGCCGCTCGCGAAGGCTTTATCCGGCAGATCCTGGGTTGGCGGGAGTATGTGCGCGGCTTGTACTGGCTGAAGATGCCCGGCTATGCCGAGCTGAACGCGCTGCACGCCCAGGAGGCTCTGCCGGAGTTTTACTGGACGGGCGACACGCCGATGGTCTGTTTGCGGGAGGCGATCGGCCAGACGCTGAAGCATGGCTACGCGCACCACATTCAGCGGCTGATGGTGACGGGGCTGTATGCGATGTTGCTGGGGGTGGCTCCGCGGGCGATCCATGAGTGGTATCTCGCCGTCTACGTCGATGCTGTCGAGTGGGTGGAGCTGCCCAACGTCATCGGCATGTCGCAGTTCGCCGATGGCGGCATCATGGCGTCGAAGCCCTATGCGGCCTCCGGCAAATACATTGACCGCATGTCCAACTACTGCGGCGGCTGCCGGTTTGACCCGGCCCAATCCACCGGTCCGCGCGCGTGCCCGTTCACGACGCTCTATTGGGACTTTCTGATGCGTCACGAACATGCCCTGCGGAAGGTGCCCCGAATGGAGATGCAGTTGCGCAATCTGGCGCGCTTGAAGCCGGAGCAGAAGAAGGCCATCGCGGAGCAGGCGGCGGTCATCCAAGAGGCAGGATGTCCAACTACCTCATCATTGGAGCCGGCGGCGGCATCGGCTCCGCCCTTGTTCAACGCCTTGTAGCCAAGGGCGATAGCGTGCTGGCTTGCGGCCGGACGGAGGCCAAGCTGGCTTCTCTCGGCGTGCCCTACCGGGTGCTGGATGCGACGCAGCCGGATGCCGTTGCGGAAGCGGCGGCCTCGGTGCAGCCGCTGAATGGCATCGTGAATCTGGCCGGGTCCATCCTGCTGAAGCCTGCGCATTTGTTGACCGAGACGGAGTGGCACCAGACGATCGCCACCAACCTCACCACCGCCTGGGCCACGGTGCGCGCGGGAGCGAAGGCGATGATGTCGACCGGCGGCTCCATTGTGCTGCTCTCGACCGCGGCCGCCCGGATCGGCCTGACCAATCATGAAGCGATCTCAGCCGCCAAGGCGGGCGTCGAAGGTTTGGCGCTGGCGGCCGCGGCCACCTATGCGCCACGCGGGATTCGAGTGAATTGTGTGGCTCCGGGACTGGTGGACACGCCGCTTTCTGCCCGGATCACCTCGAACGAAGCGGCGTTGAATGCGTCGAAGGCGATGCATGCCCTGGGGCGGATCGGCACGCCGAACGACATTGCCTCGGCTATTGCGTGGCTACTTGATCCGGAGCAGAGTTGGGTGACGGGGCAGGTGATCGGGGTAGACGGGGGCTTGGGCCGCCTTCGCGCCCGATAGCGGGACCACTCGCTTGCCCGTGGCGGCGTAGAGCTGGCCGCCGCGCACGGCACCGCCTGCGGCGAACGGTGAGAACGCGGGCAGGCAGCAGAGATTCTTCTTCACCTGGAACACCGGCACGCGGCGCGAGGCTCCGGCCGCATCGCGGATGCTGACCACCGGGTGCAGGTGGCCCATGATCAGGTAGCTTTCGGTCTTGGGCAACTGGTCACCATGGACAGCGATCAAGCCCGGCGCTTCCCAGGCCGGTACGGCGGCGAGGCTGAAGTCCCGCGCGATGGCCCGGTCATGATTGCCGCGGACGATGATGAGCTGTCCGGCGATCAGCGCCAAAGCCTGCTCGATCAGTGCCCGCTCCGCTGTGGAAGGGCGCGGCGCATGATAGATATCGCCCAATAGCACCACGCATTCCGGCCGCAAGCTCTCGAGCGTCTCCCGCAGCTTGTTTAGGAGGCCGCCATCATCGAGTGGCCCCAGTTCGCCGCGCCGCCGTTGTGCCCAGGCGTAGCCCAGGTGGAGGTCGGCGATCAACGCCGTTTCGCGCTCTGGAATGTAGAGCGCGCCACTGGGGTGCGCCCACAGCGTCAAGGCGCTCATGCAGACCACCCTTCGTAGAGCTCCGCCACCAGTTCGTCGAGCGCTTTGTCGGGGTCCTGTTTTAGAAGCACTTCGCGGTTGAACATCGAGAACATGGGCAGCGCGAAGGGTGATGCCTTTTCAAGATCGATCACCTCCCAGGGCTCGCCATAGATGCGCTCACTTTCGGCGGCAGCACGTTCAGCGTCCAACTCATCTTCGATCACTTCCCGCACGGCTTCGCGCACCAGCGGATGCTCAGGCTCATGCTTCAAGAAGGTCTGGTAGAGCAGGGAACCGTTCCAGCTGGACTGGCGCTTGCCTGCGGGCCCCTTGGTGGTCCGCCGTTCGAGCAACTGCCCGGTTTCGGCAATCGGCCGGAACTTGCGGCCCAGCGTCTCGGTGGCTTCAAGCGCGGTCCGCAGATCCTGCTGCCAGTGGTGCGGGTGAAAACACTCGCGCAGACGCTGAATGTCGGGCGCCGATTTGGCGTTGAAGCTGAGCAGGAGGCCGTGGTCATCAAAGTTCGAGACGACACTGCCGAAGCTAGGCCCCAGGCGGTGGCTGATCACCCAAGCCAGGGACCGGTTCACCGCTCGCCCGGCGACGATGTGGAAGATCACCAGTAGGGCCTTGGCTTGCCGGATGCGCTCCACTTGCACGGGCGTATCGGCGGGCACCGGGGCGGCACGGCGTTGGTGCGCCACATAGCTGGCCGCGCGGGCGGCGGAGGTCGGGTCCACTCGACAGTCCGCTTCGAGCATCGCCGCCACATCGGGCGCTTCACGCAGCGCGCGGCGTAGTGCCAGCTCTTCTGAAGCGAGGCGCGCGGTCAACGACATCTTGCCGCCCATCCAGCGCGGTGTCTTGACGCGTTCGCCTTGGGCGGGCTCGACGGTGGCGGTGTCGCCTTGGAGCGTGCGGACGCGGACGCTCTTGCCGCCCATGGTGAACGCTTCGCCAGGGCGTAGTTCCGAAATGAAGCTCTCTTCCACGCGCCCCAGCATGCGATTGCGGGCGATCACCTTTACTTGGTAGTCGTCCGAGATGGTGCCGATGTTGCGGTAGTAGGCGCGCGCCACTTTGCGTGACGCCACGCGGAAGCGGCCATCGTGCACGATGATCTTGCCGAAGGCATCGCCATAGCCCGCGAGCACCCGCCCGCCGCCGGCCAGATATTCGAGCACGGACTGGTAGTCCGCCAGCGACAGCTCGCTATACGGGCCGGACTGCCGGATCAGCGCGAACGCTTCGTCAATCGACCATTCACGCTCCACCGCCATGCCGAGCAGGACTTGCGCCAGCACATCCAGCGGAGCGCGCGGCGGACGCAACAGATCGAGCCGTCCAGCCCGGGCCGCTTCGCGCAGGGCGATGCATTCCAGCAGATCGGGCAAACTGAGCGGAACCAGCACGCCCACCGCCGTACCGCTCAACCGGTGGCCGCTGCGGCCCAAGCGCTGCAACGCTCGGCTGACGCCACGGGGTGCGCCGATCAGCAGCACTTGGTCGACCGCTTGGAAGTCGACACCCATCTCGAGCGAGCTGGAGCAGACCACGGCGCGCAGCGTGCCGCGGCTGAGGCTCTCTTCGATCTGCAGGCGTTCTGCGCGCTCGACGGAAGCGTGATGGACGGCGATCTGGTCGTCGAGCGCAGGCAGCAATACCTTCAGCGCCAGCCCCAACTGCTCCGCAGCGGAGCGTGTGGAGGTAAAGACCAGCGAGCATTGCGCGCGCTCCACCAGTTCGGCTACCGCATGGGAAGCCCGGTAGGGCGAGAAGCCCGCGGCGGGGAGCACGACATCGAGCGGGATCGGTGCGATCTCCAGGCGATGGGCTTTGCGGCCGTCCACTTGGGCCACGGCGCACGGGCGCGCGCCACACAGCAGGTTGGTGACGGCTTCGACGGGCGCGGCAGTGGCCGACAGGCCGATCCGCTGGCGAGGGGCGAGACGCTCCAAGGTCAAGGCCAGCAGGCTGCCGCGCTTTGATTCAGCAAAGGCGTGGATCTCATCCACGATCACCGCGCCGCAATCGAAGCCGTCGCGCCAGCCGGTTTGGGAGAGCAGGGAACTCAGCGATTCGGGCGTGGTGAGCAGCAGATGCGGGTGGCGCCGCGTCTGGCGGAGGCGCTCCGAGAGTTCGGTGTCGCCGGTGCGCACCTGCATGCGGATCTCGCGTCCGGTGGCTGCCGTGATCGCGGCCAAGGGCGGGGCGAGGTTGCGCTCAATGTCACGCGTCAAGGACCGGAGCGGCGAGACATAGACGGCCAGCGTCCGGTTGGGCAGCTCCGGCCGTTGCGCCAGGTCGTTTAGCACGCTCAAGAAGGCGGCCAGCGTCTTACCGGAGCCCGTCGGTGCCAGGATCAGTGTGTTCTCGCCGCGGAGCGTGTGCGGCAGAGCAAGGCGCTGGGCTTCGCTGAACTGGCCGTAGCGCCCGGTCATCCAAGCAAGCAGTGCCGGGTGGAGGCGTTTACGCCAAGGAGCGCTCATACATCGCTTTCACCACGTCAATCGTGTCGATCTCGGCCGGGGTCTTGTCCTGGCGCCAGCGGAGGATGCGCGGGAAGCGCAGCGCAAAGCCGCTCTTGTGCCGCGGGGAGGCCTGCACGCCATCGAACGCCACTTCTAGCACCACTTGCGGCTCCACGAGCGATACTCGACTGAAGCGCTCCCGGGTGATGGTGCGGAAGATGCGCGTCAGCTCGCGGATCTCGTCATCAGTGAGGCCGGAATAGGCTTTGCCGACGTTCAGGAAACGGTCACCATCGCGGACGGCGAAGGTGTAGTCAGAAAGCACCGTTGCTCGACGCCCGTGACCTTGTTCGGCTGCCGTGACCACCACGTCGAGAGTGCCGTAGGGCCGCTTCACTTTGAGCCACGCCTCACTGCGCCGCCCGGCTTCATAGAGGCTGCCCGCGCGCTTGAGCAGCAGCCCTTCATTGCCGCGCGCTCGGGCGGCCGTGAACATTGCTTCTACGGCTTCAATAGTGATCAGCGGCTGCTGCGGGCTGACGCGCAACGGCAGTGCCTCCAGTAACTGGCGCCGTTGCTCAAGTGGCGTGTCCACCAGCAGTTGGCCATCGCGGTAGGTCAAGTCGTAGCCCATGAAGATCAAGGGCACCTTCGCGCGCAGCTCCGCCGAGACCTTCTTGCGCGCCAACCGCTGCTGCAGCAGGGTGAAGGGCAGGGCTTTCTCTTCACCGGTTTCAGTCACCCGCCAAGCCAACACTTCCCCATCGATCACTGCACTGCCCGGAATGACGGCGAGCGCTTCGAGCAGCTCCGGGAAGGCCGCCGTCACCTCCTCCATGCCGCGCGAGAAGATCCGCACTTGGCCATCGCGGATGTGGGCCTGGGCGCGGATGCCGTCGTACTTGTCTTCCACCCACCAGCCTTGGGCGAGGTCGAGCGGTGGCACGGATTCCAGCGGCTTCGCCAGCATGAACTCCATCGGATGAAACAGCGCCGCTTCAATCTGGTCCAGCGTGCCGCGGCGGGCGGCGAGGGCGACGTCCCACAAGCGGCCCAGCTTGTTGTTGGCCTTGCGAATCGCTTCAAGCGGCAGGCCCACCGCTGCGGCCAGGCTCTCTTCCACCAGTTTCTCCTGCAGGCCGATCCGCAGATTGCCGCTGATCGCTTTGACGAAGTAGCGCAAGGCCAGCGGCCGGTAGCGGAGGAAGGTGTCGACCAGAATCGAATGCTTTAGCGCGACCCGCTTCGCCATCGCCAGACGCAGAAAGATCTGCTCTGTCGCGGCGAGCGAGAGCGGCTGCTGCTGGCTGCGGCGGGTCATCAGGTGGCCGACGGTTTCGCCCGTGTCGCCCACTTCGCGGGAACACAAGCGCACCAGTTCCAGCGGCCAGCCGGAGGCTTCGACCAAGGCCTCCCGCAACGCCGCGCCACCGACGCTCAACGGTCCATCGACGGGCGCGCCGCACAGAAACCGCACCGCACGGGCTAAGTCTGCGTCATCAAGGCCCGCCAGATACCCTGACAGCGCGCGGACCTTCCGCAAGCGGCTGTTGGTGGCGGCCACCTGCTCGCACACCTGGGCCAGCGCGTCCATTGTTTGGGCGTCCGTTCCCATCGCTTAGGCGTCCGCCTCCGTCGCCCGGCCGCGGCCCCGGGCACTCGCGTCGATTCCGCGCGCTCGTAAGATGCCGGCCAGTGCCTCGGTGTAGCCGTGGACCAGATCGACCTGTTGCGCTCCCGTGCCCTCAATGGTCTCGATCAGTTCGTCGAAGCTGGCGTGATCGGAGTAGGCGATCAGCTCCTCGGCGCCACTGCGGGCGCGGGCGTTGCTCAAGGCCGCCCAGCCGGAGACGTAGGCGATGCGGCATTCGAGCGACTCAAAGATGGAGCGCATCCCCGGCACCACCACCAGCGCCTGGCCTTCCATGCGGCCCGCCTCATAGGGCGTCCAGCCGGGGAAGGTGAAGCCCGCCGCTTCGTAAACCGGAATGTAGCGGGCGATCGCTCCGTGGACCGCCGTCGGGATGCCGGCCTGGCACAGAACGTGGGCGATCTCCTGGCCGCGCCCCAGCGGGTAGCCCAGAAATACGGGCACCGTCCCCTCCGCGAGACACTCGCGCGCGAAGGTGGCGATGCGCGTGGCGGCTTGCTCGCGAGAGAGGAAGTTGTAGATGGGCAGGCCGAAGGTGGATTCGATGATCAGGTGATCGCAAGGCACCACTTGGGCGGTGGCCCCGCAGAGCGGTGGGCGCAGCTTGAAATCACCGGTGTAGACCGTGCGGCGGCCCTCATACTCGATCAGCAACTGCGCCGCTCCCAGAATATGGCCCGCCGGATAGGCGGTCAGCCGCGCTCCGGCAAACTCCACTGGTACGCCAAACGTCATCGGAATCCCCGCCGGAGCGCCGGGCCAGCGCATCTGGTAGACGGTAAGAGTTTCCGGGGTGCCCCACGCTTGGCCGTGAATGCCGCGGGCGTGGTCAGAGTGGGCGTGCGACAGCCAGGCGTTCTCCACCGGACCTTGCGGGTCCAGCCAGAGGTTAAGTTTCGTGAAAAAGATGCCGGCGTCGGAATATTGAAGGAGACTCAAAGTAAAATGATGCCAGCAATGTCGACCTGCATCTATAAAGGCATGAATGGGGACGTAGCCCGGTGGATGCGCGCGGTTCTCACCGCCGCTGGCCTCTACAACTTGGCCTGGGGAGCATTTGCGATCTTCTTCCCCCTCTCTGCCTTTGAGATGGCCGGGATGGCGGCGCCCAATTATCCCGAACTGTGGCAGTGCATCGGGATGATTGTGGGCGTCTACGGCGTTGGCTATCTGATTGCGGCGTTTAACCCGCTGGTGCACTGGCCGATTGTGCTGGTGGGCTTGTTGGGGAAGGTGTTTGGTCCGATTGGCTTTGCGTGGGCGGTCTTCAACGGCCGCATGCCCTTGTCGCTGGGCTGGACCATCGTCACCAATGATCTGATCTGGTGGGTGCCGTTCGCCCTGATCCTGCACCACGCGCATGAGCACGCGCTGGGCAAGCGCCGCGTGAGCAGTCCGGAAGTGCAGCGGTTTGCCCTGCGCGCCAAGACCCACATGGGCGTCACGCTGGACGAGTTGAGCCGCCTGTCGCCGGTGATGCTCGTGTTCCTGCGGCACGTGGGCTGCACGTTTTGCCGGGAAGCGCTGGCGGACCTGGCGGCGCATCGGCGGCAGATTGAGCAGGGCGGCACGCGGGTGGTGCTGGTCCACATGGGCACCGAACAGCAGGTGGCGCCCATGCTGAAGCACTACGGAATGTATGATGTCGACCGCGTGGCCGATCAGCGGCAGTCCGTCTATAAGGCCTTTGGGCTGGGCCGGGGGCGGTTTCTCGAATTGTTTGGACCCAAAGTTTGGTGGCGCGGGTTCCAGGCTGGCATTCTGGCTCGGCATGGCGTGGGGACGCTGGTGGGCGATGGCTTCCAGATGCCGGGTGTGTTTGTCGTCTATCATGGCGAAGTGATCCGTAGTTACCGTCACCAAAGCGCCGCGGACCGGCCGGACTACCTGGCGCTGGCCGCCGATGAGGCCTACCCGCAACCAGGTACGGTGGCTTAAGGCCACTTCTCGATGGGCTCCCTCACGATCTTTCGCTTCCGGGGCATCCCGGTCCGTCTTCATTTCACGCTGCTGTTCCTGTTCGGCTGGCTGGCTCTAAACGCCTTTAACGAAGGCCGGGCGGCGCAGCGGGAAGCGATTCTGTTTGGCGGCGTGCTGGGCTCGGTGTTGCTGCACGAATTCGGCCATGCGTTGACGGCCCGCCGCTACGGCATCCGGATCGCCGCCATCACCATGTATCCGATTGGTGGCGTGGCCCAAATGGTGGACCGGCCGACGCCACTGCAAGAGCTCTGGATCACCGTGATGGGTCCGGCGGTGAACGTGGTGCTGGCGCCGATTTGCTGGCTGCTGGGGTGGCGCGATCTGGCGTTCATCAATGTGGGCCTGTTGATCTTCAATCTGATCCCGGCGTTTCCGATGGACGGGGGGCGCATTCTGCGGGCCGTGCTGGCGATGAATGGCTCAGAAGTGAGGGCCACGCGGATCGCGGCGATGGTGGGACGCGTGGTGGCGGTGCTGATGGCGGCGTATGGGGTGTACGCGCAAGAGTGGTTCCTGTTGCTGGTGGCCTATATGGTCTTCAATGGAGCGGCGGCGGAGCGCAGTTCCACTGAGGCTCGGCATTACTCTGCTGGGTTCACGGCCCGGGATGCGATGATTCGCGAGTTCCGGACGCTGGCTCATGGATCCACGCTGGCCGACGCGGCGCGCCTGCTGATCGAGACCACGCAGACCGACTTTCCGGTGGTGTTGGGCGATCAAGTGCTGGGCTTGCTGGGGCGCGATGCCTTGATTGCGGCCATGGCGGGCGAAGAGGGCGGCCATACCTACGTCTCTGCTGTGATGAACCGGACGCCCGTGGTGATTCCGGCGACGTTGCCGCTCGAAGATGCGTTGGCGTTGCTGCAGACGGCAGGCCCTTGCGCTTTGGTGATGGATGGGGAACAATTAGCCGGATTACTGACGCCGGAGAATGTCGCCGAGTTCTTTGCTTTACGGTCGGCGCAATCGCGATAATGGAAAGTTGATGGCCCAGGGCGAAGTTTTGATCATTGGCGCCGGCTTGGCGGGACTCTCATGCGCGTTGCAACTGCAGGAGAAGCAGATCCCGTTCCGAATCCTGGAAGCGTCTGACGGCGTCGGCGGCCGGGTGCGCACCGATGAGCACGAAGGTTTTCTGCTCGACCGCGGTTTTCAGGTTTTGCTGACGGCCTATCCTGAATGCTTTCAGGTGCTTGACTACGCGGCGCTGGATTTCAAGCCGTTTTCTCCAGGCGCCATGATCCGGCTGTCGGGCGCGTTTCACAAGTTTAGTGATCCGCACCGGAACCGGGCCGACTTGATTGCCACGCTCACCGCGCCCATTGGGTCGTTCCGCGACAAGCTGCGGGTGAACAGTTTGCGGAGCCGCTTGCGCCGTACCTCCGAGGACGAGATTCTCTCGGCCACCCGGCACACCACCAATTTCCTGCTGAAGAGCGAAGGCTTCTCGCCACGGATGATCGACCGGTTCTTCCGGCCCTTCATGGGCGGCATCATGCTCGATTCTTCGTTGATGCCCTCCAGCCGGATGTTCGAGTACGTCTTCAAGATGATGGCCGAAGGCGACACGGTGGTTCCAGCCAAGGGCATGGGGGAGATTCCGAAACAGCTGGCGGCCCGTTTGCCGGAAGGCTCGATTCAGCTGAATGCTCGGGTGGCAACGCTCGGTGATCGTGAAGTGACCTTGGAGAGCGGGGAAGTGATCTCCGGGAGCGCGATTGTGATGGCCTGCGAAGGGCCGGAGGCGTCGCGGTTGGCGCCAGAGCTGGTCCCGGCTCAGCGCTGGCGTGGGGCCACCTGCCTTTACTATGCGGCGTCTGCCCCTCCGATTGAGGGCCCGTGGCTGGTGCTGAACGGGAACAATCAGTGGCCGATCAACAATCTGGCCGTGATGAGCGAAGTGGCACCCGCGTATGCGCCGGACGGGCGGGCGCTGGTCTCAATTACGGTGTTGGGCAAGCCCACACAGTCAGACGAAGAGATCCAGCTGGCCGTGCTCGCACAGTTGCAGCGCTGGTTTGGGCGGGAGGCGCGCGAGTGGCGTTATCTGAAGGCCTACCGGATCTTCCACGCCCAGCCGGATGTCATTCCGGTGCCTCCGGTGGAGCGCCCGTCGCAGCTGGGCCCGCATTTGTTTGTGGCCGGGGATCACCGGCTGATGCCGTCGATTAACTTCGCCATGGTCAGCGGCCGCCAGGCAGCCGAAGCCGTGATGGCGTCCTTGATGCCCGAAGCCGTGGCCGTTCAGCCGGCTTGACGATGCTGGTGTTGGCCAATCTTGCCTCCACCCTGTTTATGACGGGGCTGATCTGGCTGATCCAGCTGGTGCATTACCCGTTATTCGCCCAAGTGGGGCGGGACGAGTTTGTAAATTATGAAGACATGCACCGGCGCATGATCACACCCGTGGTGGGTCCGGTGATGCTGTTGGAGTTAGTTACAACGATGGGGCTGTTAGTGAAACGCCCGGAGACAATGCCCACCTGGGCCGCCTGGACCGGCTTCGGGTTGGCCGCCGTCATCTGGCTTTCCACCGCGCTGCTGCAAGTGCCGGAGCACGGTGTGCTGTCCAATGGCTTCAATGCCGCCGCACACCAGCGCCTGGTCTCGACCAACTGGCTGCGGACGGTGGCCTGGAGCCTACGCTCCCTGTTGATGTTATGGTGCGTCTCCCGGAGTTACGACCCGGCGACGCTTAGATAGATTCCGCCGGCTAGCAGCGCAACCACCACCACGGCCATCAGGCCGCGGCTAGCCCAATCTTTCCAGCTATGCGGATCGTCTTTCTTCATCCGCTCATCAATGGTGTCAAACATAGTCACCTCTCGAGGGAACATTATTCCCATTGTTGGCCAAAGTCAAGGGGGAGAAAAGGCGGAGAAGAATCGAAAGTTGGAGTGCCGGAAAACAGGGCCTTCCGCCGCGGTGATGCTTAGTCGGCGTCGATGAATTCGTTGGTGAAGGTGAGCTTGATGTCGAGCGGCATATCGCGAACGGCCGGAATGGAATAGCCCAGCACCTTCTTCACCGTCTCCGCACCCTCGAGCGACAAAGCGCCATTGGGATTGAAGATCGGCATCGACGCAAACAAAGCTTCGCGGTAGAGCGCTGGGTTGGGGCCTTGATACTCGGGTGGCATCTTGGCGGCGATCTGCTCGGCCGTGTGGCCCACAATCCAGGCCAGCGTCCGCTTCATCGCCCGCGCCAAACGGTGCGTCACTTCCAGGTTGCGGCGGATCCAATCAGACGGCGCATAGAGGACGCTGGCGGGATACTGGGCCACGCCGAACACTTCACGGACGCCGGCTGCGGTCCGGGTGTCGGCCAGGCGGGTGACCTTGGGGTCCCGGTCCAGCAGTTCACTCAGGCCCGGGTCGGTCATGATCGCCGCATCGACGCGGCCGCTTTCAAGTGCGGCCAACGCCGAGGCTCCGTGGCCGATGCCGGTGATACTGACGTCCGCCACGGCGACGCTGGCTTTGGCCAGCAGGTAGTTCACGAAAAAGTGCGTCGAAGAACCCGGAGCGGTCACGCCCACCGTGGTGCCCGTCAAGTCTTCAATCCGCCGCACCGGCTTCTTGGCCTTGGGTGAGACCACCAGCGCGAGGCCAGGGTACTGCAACATGTTGACAAACGCCGTCAGGTGGCGCGCCTCACCGGGCGGTAGGGCGGCCATCTGGATGGTGTGATCAAAGAAGCCGCTCACCACATCGGCACTCCCACCCAGCAGCGCCTGCAACGCTTTGGAGCCGCCGGGGAAATCCTGCAGCGTGACGTCCAGCGATTCTTCGCGGTAAAAACCCAAACGGTCGGCCAAGGTCGTCGGCAGGTAGACCAATTGCGCCGCGCCGCCGATGGCCAATCGAACGCGCAGGCCCTGGGGCGCGGGTTTCCGCGTGCACGCGGTGGCGGCACCAAGCGAGGCGAGGGTGAAGCGGCGGCGATCCATTGATGTCCCCGTTATTGTAGCGAGCTAAGCTGAGGGTATGAAGGCTGCCGCATTATTGGGAGTACTGGGTCCGCTGCTGTTGACGGACGTGGCGTTCAGCCAAGCCAAGCCGGACCATCATCCGGGCCATTCAGCGGAGCATTACGCCCACACGCTGGAAGACCCCGGGCGCGATGCCTGGCAGCGGCCACATGAAGTGATCATGGCGTTGAAACTGCGCCCAACTGAGGTGGTGGCCGATCTCGGCGCGGGCACCGGGTACTTCAGCCGCCGCTTGGCTCGGCATGCTGGAAAGGTGCTGGCCGTCGACGTGGATGAAAAGCTATTGGCGATCACCGCGAAAGGCGCGCCCAAGAATCTTGAGACTCTGCTGGCCGCCCTGGACAATCCCCGGCTGGCGCCAGCGAGCGTCGACACGGTGTTCATCTGCGACGTCGCGCACCATATCGCGAACCGCGCCGCCTACTGGCCGCAGGTGGTGAAAGCCTTGAAGCCGGGCGGGCGGGTGGTGCTGATCGATTTTGAGAAGCGCGCCACCGCCGCTGGTCCGGCGGTCGAGTACCGCATTTCACGAGACGAGATGGTGGCGGAAATGGCCGCGGCTGGCTTGAAGCTGAAGCGTGAGCACAAGATGCTCGACCAGCAGTACTTCCTCGAGTTCGAACGTTAGCCCGCAGGCTGACGCTTGTACGCTGAATTGAGGTAGCGCTTGGCTTCTTTGGCCATGTCGGAGGAATCGTTCAGCTGCAGTACGCGGCGGTAAGCCGATTGCGCGGATGCCCGGTCGCGGCGCAGGTCGTAGGTTTGTCCCAGCCGTAGCCAGGCCATCGAGGCGGTGTGCAGATCCAGTTTGTCGGTGCCGGTGGTGGCCGACTTCAGGTTCTCGATGGCGCGGTCAAAGTCGTCGTACCAGAACAAAACGTTGCCGCGCGCGAAGGCGATCTTTTCCGGTGACAACGCCCCATAGCCGGTGACGCCGTTCCGGCGCAACTGGTCCACGGTGTCGATCGCCGCCAGTGACTTGGCCTTGTCGCCCTCATCGGCCCACATCTGGGCCAGCTCCATCCGGAACAGGTAGTTGCGCGGGTAGCGCTGGATCAGGTCGTCGAGCAGAGGGATCGCTTCTTTCGACCGGCGCTCCCGGCGATAAATCACCCCCAGCAGCACTTTCGCATCGGTGGTGTTCATCGTGCCCTTGGCCGCCACCTCCTTGATCGTGCGCACGCCCGCCTCACGATCGCCACGGAAGCCCGCCAAAAAGCCGAGCATCTTGATATAGCCGGGCAAGGAGCCCAGCACATAGTCGTGAAGGCCCAAGATGATGCGGGCGTCAATCAGCTTGGGGTCCATCTCCACCGCTTTGGTGGCCAGCTTGCGAGACGCCGTCAGGTCCCGCAGCGAATCCATGTAGGCTTTGCGGACCAGGAAGTTCCAGTTGCCGCGGAGGCCGTGGGCCACCGCCAGGGCATAGGTGGCACCGACGTCGCGGGGGTTGTTGGTGATGGCGGACTGGGCAAGGCTCATCGCTTTGCCGATGGCATCGAGAAACTGCTTCTCGACGTCGGCCGGAGGCTCCAGGCGCCCGCGCCGCAGGAAGGGGTTGGCTCCAGTGACCATCTCGCTTTCGAGCGCCCCCGCCTTAAACATCTCGCGATACAGCAGACCCTGCGCCAGGTGGTTGTAGCCCTGGGGCTCGGTTGGCTTTTCCCGAATGACGCGCTCAAACTCGGCCACGCAGGCGTCGTACTCGAGGTTGTAGAAGTGTTCAAAGCCCTTGGAGGGGGCTTGCCCGCTCACGCTGAACGCCCCCGCGACCACTGCCAGCAGCGCGCGGGTCAACGCCACTGTCACTGCGGGAACAGCCGGCGGATGCGCTCCACGGCCTCCATTAGGTTGTCGAGCGAGTTGGCATAGCTGAAGCGCAAATAGCCTTCGCCATATTGCCCGAATGCGGTGCCTGACAGGCAAGCCACGCCGCCTTCATAGAGCAGCTTGTCGGCCAGCACACGCGAACTAAGGCCGGTGCCCGCGATGTTCGGGAAAGCGTAGAAAGCGCCCTCCGGCACGGGGCAGCGGAAGCCGGGGATGGTGTTGAGGCCGGCCACGAAGGCGTCGCGGCGGCGCTTGAACTCCACCATCATGCGCAGCGCATCGTCCTGCGGCCCGGTCAAGGCGGCCAGACCTGCGCGCTGGGTGAAGCTGGCGGTGCAGGAATTCGAATTCACCATCAGCTTGTTCATGCCGTCGATGATCCACTCCGGGGCGACGCCGTAACCCAGGCGCCAACCGGTCATGGCGTAGATCTTGGAGAAGCCATCGAGGATGATGGTCTTTTCTGCCATGCCAGGCAGCGAGGCGATCGAGAGCGGTGGCTCACCGTAGCACATGCGGATGTAGATCTCATCCGAGAGCACGATGACGTCACGGTCTTTGAGCAGCTCCGCAATCTTTTTGAGATCGTCGGCCGGGATGACGCCGCCGGTGGGGTTCTGCGGCGAATTCAGGATCACCATGCGCGTGCGATCGGTGAGGCTGCGTTCGAAGACGTCCAGGTCGAAGCTGAAGCCGCGTTCTTCCACCAGCGGAATCGGCACGGGCTTGGCTTCGGCGAACTTGATCATCGATTCATAGATCGGGAACCCAGGGTTGGGGTAGATCACTTCGTCGCCAGGATTCACGAGGCCCAGGATGGCGAAGAACATAATCGGCTTGCCGCCCGGCACGACGCAGACGTTGGCGCCGGTGTAGGCGAGGCCGCGCGTCTCATTGATGTGCGCCGCGATGGCGTCGCGCAGTTGGGGGTCGCCCTGCGTGGGGCCGTAGCTGGTCCACCCATCGTCCAGCGCCTTCTTGCCGGCTTCGACAATGTGGCGCGGCGTGGGGAAATCGGGCTGGCCGATTTCACAATGAATGACATGCTTGCCTTGCGCTTCCAGCGCGCGGGCTTTCACCAGGACCTCAAAGGCGGTCTCCTGGTCCAGACGGGCAATACGATCAGCGAGCTTCATGGGTCTTAAGCCCGTATTGTAGCGGGCGGCGGGCGGTGGCGGCGCTACACTGGAACAGATATGGCTGACCGAGCGTTTGACGTCATCATCGAGCGGGACGAAGCAGGCTTCTATGTCGCCTCTGTACCCCAGTTGCCGGGTTGCCATACGCAGGCCCGATCATTGGACGATTTGAACGACCGCATTCGTGAGGCGATCGAATTGTATCTGGAAGTCGAGTCTGGCGAACTGCCCCGGCTCCAGTTTGTCGGCGTGCAACGGGTGACGATTGCGGCATGAGCAAATTGCCCGCTCTGACCGGGAAGAAGCTGGTCAGCGCTCTGGAGCAGGCTGGATTTTCGGTGCTCCGGGTTCGTGGCAGTCACCATTTCATGGCCCATCCCGATGGTCGCAAGACGGTGGTTCCCGTCCACTCGGGGGAAGTCCTCGGTCCCGGACTCTTGTCCAAGATCCTTCGCGACATCGAATGGACCGCTGACACTTTTCGCGCCCGCCTGTAAAAGCTGCTGCCGCGAGCCTATGATGGGGTTTATGGCTGACACATTCCTTGCCGACTCCATCGCCATACTCACCCGAACGCCGGCCGTTCTCGATGCGTTGCTGCGGGATCTGCCGGAGGTCTGGACCCATGCCACCGAAGGGCCGGGGACCTGGAGCCCGTATGTGGTGGTGGGCCACCTGATCCACGGCGAGCGGGCGGACTGGATGCCGCGCCTGGAGATCATCCTGCAGCACGGCCCGTCGCGCGCGTTCGATCCGTTTGACCGGGAGGCGCAGTTTGCGGATGGCCAAGGCAAGACACTGCCGCAACTGCTCGATGAGTTCAGTTCATTGCGGCAACACGGCTTGGCGCGACTAAAGGAGCTCGACCTGCAGCCGGATCAACTAGACTTGACCGGCACCCACCCCGCCTTCGGCCCAGTCACGGCCCGGCAGTTGCTGGCCACGTGGACGGCGCATGATCTCGCGCATCTGGTCCAAGTGAGCCGCGTGATGGCCAAGCGCTACCGCGAAGAAGTGGGGCCGTGGGCGCGGTATCTTTCGGTGATGAGTTAGCCGTTGTCCTGGCGGACGGCTGGTGGGCCGATTCGAGAGACACCGGTGTTCTCGGCGCAGTAGCATGGGAAATAGGAGCCATCCATGAGTGACACCCGGCAGCAGGCACACCAACTGATCGACCTCATGCCCGAGACGCGGCTGTCCGGCGTTGTTCAGCTCTTGGAAGAGTTGGTCGATCCGGTAGCTGCTGCCTTACGCAACGCACCGCTTGATGATGAGCCCGAGACGGATGACGAAAGAGTTGCTGTCGCTGAAGCCAAGACTTGGCTTCAGTCGAACAGCGGCGCGGGGATTTCTCACGCCGAGGCGATCCGGCGGCTTGGACTGGGCTAGTGAAGATTGCGTGGTCCGGGCCGGCCTTGGCCGACATGGCTTCTCTCGATAGGGCGATCGCCCGCCGCGTCAATCAGTCGGTCGAGCGATTCGCCGAGACAGGCGTGGGCGATGTAAAGCGGTTGCAAGGCATTGACCCGCCTGAGTACCGCCTCCGGTCGGGCGATTACCGCGTCCGCTTCTACAGCGACGGCGTGACCCTAACTGTTCTCCGCGTGCGTAACCGCCGCGAAGCCTACCGGTAATCGGCTGATCTCGCTGCGGGCCGATCAATTGGGGGATGCGGATTACACCTTGCTGAAAAACTTCACGCCCGCTTCTTCCCGCACCAACTGCACGGCGTCGCCGATGGTGACCCGGTCGCCTGTAATGCGGGCGGTGAGGCGGCCGCCGGAGTCGAGGGTGATGATGGCGATCTGGTAGGGGGCTTCGGTCACCAGCTGCGCGGGGGCGGCGTGGACGACGGATTCGGTGTAGACAACTCCGGTCATTAGATGGCCTCCAAGATGGTGACGACGGCGGT
This sequence comes from Acidobacteriota bacterium, assembly GCA_026394055.1. GTDB lineage: Bacteria > Acidobacteriota > Terriglobia > Bryobacterales > Bryobacteraceae > JAPKYZ01. The sequence goes on along the minus strand of JAPKYZ010000051.1, from coordinate 78,319 downwards.
GGCTCCGCTGCCGCCCAGGTTTTGGGCGAGCGCGAGTTGCGCGCTCTTCACTTGCCGCTCTCCCGCTTCGCCGCGGAGTTGGATCGTCAGATCGCAGATTTGGCCCACGCCGGTGGCGCCCACGGGGTGGCCTTTTGATTTCAGGCCGCCGCTGGTGTTTACGGGGCGCAGGCCGGTCAAGCCCGTCGCGCCGGAGGCGACGTAGTGGCCGCCGTGGCCTTTGGCGCAGAAGCCCAGGTCCTCCATGGCGACGATTTCGGCGATGGTGAAGCAGTCGTGCACTTCGGCGATCTCGATGTCATCAGCGGTGACGCCGGCCATCTGGTACGCATGCGCGGCGGCGCGGCGGTTGGCGCTGAAGGTGGTGATGTCTTCCTTTTGGTCGAGCGCAAAATGGTCCGACGATTGGGCGATGCCTTTCACCCGGACGGAGCGGCCCGCCGGGGCGCGATCCGCGGCCATGATCACCACCGCGGCCGCGCCATCGGAGATCAGGGAGCAGTCGTAGACCGTCAGCGGCTCGGCGATCGGTTTGCCGCTCAGCGCCTGCTCCAGCGTGATCACTTTGCGCAGATGCGCTTGCGGGTTCTTGGAGCCGTTCAGGTGATTCTTCACGGCGACGGAGGCCAGATGCTCCCGGGTGGTGCCGTATTGGTACATATGGCGCCGGGCGATCATGGCGAACAGGGCGGGGAAGGTGGCACCGGCGGCCACTTCACCACCGACATCGCCGGCAGCGGCCAGAATCTCGGTCACCCGCGGCGTGGGCTGCTTGGTCATCACCTCCACCCCGGCGGCGATCACGACGTCATAGACGCCCGCGGCAACAGCCGTCACGGCGTGGAAGAACGCGGAGCCGCTGGAGGCGCAGGCGGCTTCAAACCGGGTGCAAGGCACGCCATGGATGCCGGCGGCGGAGGCGACGTAGGGCGCCAGGTGGTTTTGTCCGACAAATGACGGACCGGCGAAGTTGCCCAGATAGAACGCTTCCACCTGATCGGGCCCGATTTCGGCGTCTTTTAGCGCCAAGTTGATCGCTTCGACGGACAGAAGGCGCAAGTCTTTGTCCGGAAAGGCTCCAAAAGCTGTTTTTCCTATTCCGGCAACGGCCACAGGTCTCATATAATCAGGATAGCTGCACGTTTAGCGGGGTGTCTGCGTCAACCGTTATGAGATGCAAGTGCAGCGGACGAAAATCGAGGCGATGGGCGAAACAGCTCCAGCATCCGAACTCCGCGAACAGCAAGACCGATTCGTCCAAGAAAATCTGAGACGCGTCTTCCTGTTGATTTACCGTCTGGTGGGCAACGTCTCCGATGCCCAGGACCTGACGCAGGAAACCTTCATTAAAGCCTTGCAACGCAAGGACCAACTGAAGGACATGGAGAAATCGGCGCACTGGCTGAGCCGGATCGCCTCCAATACCGCCATCGATTTCCTGCGCCGCCACGGACGCGTCTCGTTTTCGAACATTGACGATGTGGTGGAGCCGCTGGTGGACGCCGCGTACGAGAACCCCGAAGCGCGGGTTCTGCGCGCCGAGAAGCGGGCGTTCCTGGACCGCGGCCTCGACACACTCACCGGGCGGGAGCGCGTGGCGCTGCTGATGCGCGACGTCGAAGATCTCCCGGCTGAAGAAGTGGCGCAACGGTTGAACTGCTCCAAGGCCACGGTCCGCTCCCACATCGCCAATGCCCGCACGAAGTTCCGCAAGTTTCTAGAAAGGTCCCCCCGATGAAGCACCTCACCGATACGCAAATCGCTCTGCTGGCGACCGGTGACCTGGGCTTTGTGGAGTACTGGCGGGTGCGGCACCACCTGTCGGTCTGCGGGCGCTGCAAGTCGCTGCGGACGCAGTACCGGGTGGATCGGGATGTGCTGAAAGATGCCGCCGACCAGATGCCGGAGGGCGTCAACTGGGACCGTTTGTCGCGCGAAATGCGGGGCAACATCCGCGTCGGTCTCGAAGCCGGCGAGTGCGTCGCCCAGGCGATCGCCCGGCCGGAGCCGATGGGCTGGCGGATGGCGGTGGCCGTGAGTTCCGCGATGGCGGTGGTGCTGACGGGGTGGTACTTGAGCGCTCCGAAGTTCGCTTCGCCCGCCTTTGCCTCGCTCTCTTCGCAAGGCACGGTGATCGAGGCGACGCCGTCGGGCGTGCTGTTGCAGCATGACGGGCACGGGATCTCCCTGATGAGCCCGCGCGCCAACCACGTGCAGTTTTCGATCGATACCCGCGGCGCCAAGATGCAGGCCGTGGATGTAGAAACCGGACAGGTGACCATCACGCAGGTCAGCTTGTCGAGTGAGATGGATTGATGCGCCAACTGCTCCAATTCGGGATTTTGGGCACGCTGGCCGCGGTGACGGCGTGGGCGGATTTGCAGGTGCAGTTCCCGCCCGACGGTCCGTTGTCGCCGGTGTCGGTGGATGCTTCAGGGTCACGTGTGTCGTCGATGGGCGGCGCGCTGGTGCTGGACGTCAAGGCGGCACTAGTGCTCAAGAACACGTCGACGCAGCGGTTGCGCGCGGTGGCGTTGCTGGTGGCGGCGGAAGAGCTGACGGCGGGGGGCAAGGCGTCGGTGACGGTGCCGAGCTTGGACGTCGGCCCGGGCGAGACATTTCCGCTCCGGATCGATCTGCGCCTGTTGCGGCCGCGCGCTGGGATGAATGCTCCGGTGCGGGTGCTGCTCGATGGTGTGTTGTTTGACTCGCTGGCATTTTATGGCCCCAACAAGCTGAACTCGCGGCGTGCGATGCTGGCCTGGGAGCTGGAAGCCCGGCGGGACCGGAAGTACTTCCTCGACGCTCTCCGCCGCAGCTCCGATGCGTTGCGGCAGGAGATGGTGGCCTCGTTGACGCGGCAGGATACCGATCCGCGCCTGGATGTTCAGCTCTCGCGCGGCCGTCCGGCAGTGGCCGGTGGCCAGACCATGCAAGTAGCGGCGTTGCGAGTACCGGATTCACCGGTCGAGATTTTGACGGGCTCGGCGGAAGTGGGCGACCGTGAACTGCGGCACCCGCGTCTGGAAATCGCCAACCGCTCGCAAAAATCAATTCGTCACCTCGACATTGCCTGGGTGGTGCGGGACGCTGCTGGCAAGGAGTATCGCGGCGGTGCCACTCCGGCCACTGTCGCTCTCCCGCCGGGCGAGCGGCGCGCGGTCGAAGAGCTGCTGAGCATGCGCTTCCCGGTGGACCTGGGTGGTGTATCGAGCTACGTCTCGACGGTGGAGTACGAGGACGGCACAGTGTGGGTGCCGGCTCGCCGGGTGCGCGGTGCGTCGCCCGAGGAACAGCGATTGGCCGAGATCTACCGCCGCAAAGGGCTGGACGCGTTGATCGTGGAGTTGAAGAAGTTCCAATGACCGCCTCGTCCGCGGGCGAGGCCGCCCTTGGCCTGTCGCCCGACGTCCTCTCCATTGCCCAACGCCGTGCCCTCGCCGGACGCTGGATTGCTCTACCCGTGTATGATCCGCACACGTTGCCGCTGCGCTTGATCCAAGCCATCGGCTCGAGCCCGGAAGAGTGCGCGTTAGCACTGCGCTCCCGCGGCCTGGACCCGGCACTGTTCGAGTACAGCGTGTTGCAGCTGGCGTACTAAGCGTCGCTGGTTTTTCCCGCAAAGACGCAAAGGCGCAAAGAATGGATGGGTAGTCTTGGGAGAGCCCAAATTAGCGGCGACTCCCTTCGAGCCCCTCATGCTTCAAAGAATTCTCTTTGCGTCTTAGCGCCTTTGCGGGAACTCAATTGGGCGGCCGTGATTCAAGCCGCCCGTTGCCGCGAGCCTACAGCAGCCGCTTCAACTGAAATGACACCTTGGGCGTGGGCCGATTGTCGGCGTTGGCGCCGTTGATGGCGTCGATGGCGGCTTCCCGCTCCCGCATCAGGTCCATCACGCCGTCCTTCACTTTGCCGGTGAAGCGGATGCGGGCGGTGTTGATCTGATTACCAGCCTGTTCGGCGCTGGCGACGACGAAGGTCAGCAGGCCGTCGGAAACCAGGCCTTGGATGATGGGGCTGCTCTGGTAATCGCCGTAGAGCTTGCCGCTGATCTTGGTGCCGGTCTGGGTGATCTGGAAGGCGATCTCCTGCAGCTCACCATTGCGCGCCGGGATGCGGCCGATCCAGATGCCGGTGAGGTCCTCCGCCGCCAGCGACGCGCAAGCAACCAGAAACAGGAGCAGGCTGCGCATAGTCGCCTTACGCGAGCAAGCCCGCCAATGGTCCGGTGCTGTCGGCGAACCGCTCCACTGGTGTCCCGAATGCATCGAGCATCGACACGTAAAGGTTGGCCAGCGGGCTGTCCTCCGCCGAGACAATGTGTTGACCGCTCTGGATGCGTCCGCCAGCGCGACCGCCCAGGATGATCGGCAGGTTGTGCGGGTTGTGGCTATTGCCATCGCTCAATGCCGAGGCGAACATCACCATCGAGTTGTCGAGCACTGTCGATTCGCCTTCCTTCATCTCCGCCAGGCGGCCCAGCAGATAGGCGTACTGCGCCACATGCCAGCGGTTGATCAAGTGATACTGCCGCAGCTTGTCTTCTTCCTTCTGGTGGTGCGAGACGTCGTGGTGGCCCGCGCTGACGCCTTCCAGCCACCGGAAGCTGATGTTGCTGACCGAGTTGCCGAACATGAAGGTGGCGACGCGCGTCGTGTCGGTCTGGAAGGCGACGGCGATCATGTCCATCATCAGGCGGACATGCTCGGCGTGATCTTTGGGCTTCTCGACTGGCGCGCCTTTGGGGTCGAGCGTGGCCTTCGGTTTCCAGGTGCTCTTTTGTCCGCTACCGGCGCGCTGCACGCGTTCTTCGAGGCCACGCATCACGGAGAGATACTCGTCAATGCGAATCCGGTCCGCGGTGCCGACTTGTCCGCGGAGTTGCTTGGCATCGCCCAACACGCGGTCCAGCAATAACGCATCCATGCGGGCGGCATCGACCGGCGTGCCGGAGGCGGCGCGGAACAGCCGCTCATACACCGAACGCGGGTTGATCTCACGCGCCAAGGGCGTTTGCGGATTGGCCCACGCAATGTGTGACCCATAGACCCGCGTGTAGCCCACCACCGCATCGACGCCAATGGCCACGGGCGTGACGCCCAATTCGAGCGACGGCAGCGGCGTCTGTCCGGCGATGCGTTGGGCCGCCAGCTGGTCCACGGAGATGCCGTTGGCCAAGTCCGCGCCCTGCGTCTTTTTGATAGTGGTGCAGGTGAGGATGGCCGCTTCCTTAACATAGTGACCGTCGCCGCTTTTCGCCCCTTCGTTCCACAGGTTGGAGAACAGCGTCACGCGGTCCTTCAAAGCGGCCAACGGTTCCAGCGTCGGCGACAGCTCAAAATCGCGCCCTTTGCCCTTGGGCGTCCAGGCGGGCACGTTCACGCCATTGGGCATGTAGAGCATCGCCATGCGAACCGGGTTGATGCTCGCGCCCGTCGCGGCGTTGACGGGCGTGGCATGCATCGCTTCCAGCCACGGCAAGCCGAGCGCGACGCCCGCGCCCCGCAGCACGGATCGGCGCGATAGATTGAGACGGTTCTTCATGCCTGCCTTACTCCTTCTCGATTTGCTTCGGTGGCCGATTCACCGCCACCAGCTTTGAGGGGACCGCCGGCGCTGCGGGCGGCTTGGCCACGGGCAACGGCGCCTGATACCGGAACGGAACGCTCAGCACAATGGCTTCCACCAGCGCCTGCGCCCGGTAACCATTATTTCGCACTTGGTCGACAATGGCGTCGACGGTGCAGGAGTCCTGCAAGGTCAACCCGCGGCCCAGCGCATAGCCGAGCATCTTGTTCGTCAGGTTGCGCACGAACAGGTCCTTGCGATCGAGCAGCACTTTGCGCAGCTCGCCGGAGCCTTTGAAGTGCACCGGGCCTAGGTCGCCCGAATTGTCGATCAGCTTGCCGGCATCCTCGGTCCGCCAGCGGCCGATGACGTCGTAGTTCTCGAGCGCAAAGCCCAGGCCATCCATCCGGCTGTGGCAACTGGCGCAGACCGCATTCGCGCGATGTTCAGCCAGCCGCTCCCGCATCGTGCGGTTCGGCGCTCCGGCCTTCGCTTCTTCGAGCGCCGGAACATTGGGCGGCGGTGGTGGCGGCGGAGTGCCCAGCATGGCATCAAGGATCCAGGCGCCGCGCAGCACCGGGCTGGTGCGGTAGGGGTACGACGAGACGGCCATGATCGCCGGCATGCCCAGGATGCCGCCGCGGTTGCTGTTGGGCGGAAGTTCCATCCAGTGCGGCTGGTTGGCGGAATCACGCGGCACGGGCAGCTTTACTTCATAGAGCTTGGCCAGGTTGCGGGTGCCGATGGTGTGGGTGGAATCGATCAGGTCCAGCACTGGCAGGTTTTGCATCAGCAGTTCGCGGAAGAACAGCACGGGCTGCAACCGGATGTCGCTGCGCAACTCCTCATCGTTGTCGAACATCGGGTAGAGCTTGGTATCGGGCTTCTTGGTGCCCATCAGATCCCGCGTGCCCAGCCATTGCTCAATGAAGCGCTGCGCAAAGCCCAGCGAACGGTCGTTGCGGAGCATGCGCGCCACCAGTGCCTTCAACACGGCAGGCTCACGCAACTTGCCGGCGGCGGCAGCGTCGAGCAACAACTCATCCGGCATGCTGCCCCACAAAAAGTAAGACAGCCGCGAGGCCAGCTGATAGTCGCTGACCGGCTGCACCACCGCCGTGCGATTGGGTTGCTCCACCCGGAAGAGAAACTTGGGCGAGACCAGTGCACCACGCACGGCAAAGAAGACCGCCTCCTCGTAGTCGCGGCCTTGCTTGCGGGCGGCCTCAAACAGGCTGAGGTAGAGCGACACATCGCCCGCCGTCACCGGCTGCCGGAAGGCACGCGGTAGAAAGCTTTCCAAAATCTTGCGCGCCGCTTGCTGCTCCGTCACGCCCGGCCCGGGCTTCGCGATCAGCAGCTTTTGCCGGGACTTGAATTCCTTGGCCGCAAAGTCGGTGGCAAACTTGGCCGCCTCCATGTATTTTTCGGAATGGATGGGCGACAGGAACAGCGTCTCCGCCGCATTGTCAAAGCCCTCACCGCCGCCGCCGTCAGCCGGTAGCGCGGAGCCAATGTCCAAATGGATATCCAGCAGGTCGCGGATGGTGGCGGAGTACTCGTCGCGGTTCAAGCGGCGGATCGGCGCGGGTCCGGGCTTGATGCCCCCGGCGCAGGCTTCCGTGCGGAGCGCCTGGGTGGTCCACTGGGAGAACTGCTCCAGTTCGTCCACGGTGGGCTTGGGAGCACCTTTGGGCGGCATCTCACCGTTGTGGACGCGGCGCGCCATGGAGGCCCACTTCACCGCCTCCGCGGCCAGGCTGGACGGCTTGTCGACACGTTCCAGATGGAAGCCTCCCGCCGGAGTTTTCCCGATATGGCAGGCTTGGCAGTACGTCTTCAAGAAGCTTTGGGATTGGGCGAACCCCTGGTCCTGCGCGTGGATCGGCGCGATCGATCCCAGCACAACAGCAAGCGGAAGAGCGCAGCGCAGTCTCATGAGCCTTATGCAGAGTTTATCGCGCTGCGCCCGTGCTTGCGTGGCCGCGATCCGCGCCAGCCTGCCCGCCGCTGCCGTGCCCGGCCATCCCTCGTCAGCAAATTGCCTCGAACACGTTGGTTGGATATCTTGAAAGCCAGTGATCGGGGCTCGCCCAATCGATCCGGTTCCCGCCAACTAACTAATGAAGCTGCTGCTGTGCACGAAGAACGATCTGTTTGGCGCCGTCATCCTGAACTACCTGTTGCCCGAGCTCCGGCACCACGAAATCAGGGTCCTGCTCTCGGACAAAGCACGTAGCGGTGAAGGCACCATCCCCGAATTGCGCGCCGAAAAGTTTCTTGAGCGCGAGTATCCGCTCGATCACTTTTTTCCATCGCTCGACGGCGAACGCACGACCGGCGCATGGCTCACCTTCAACGCCCTGGCCGCCACCTTCGGCATCTCGATCGAGCGTGAGTATGACATCAACGGCACCGAGAGCACGCGGCGGCTGACCATATGGGCACCGGACCTGATCCTCAGTGCGCGCTTCAGTTTGATCTTCAAGCCGCACATCCTGGCTCTCGCCCGGCGCGGCGCCTATAACGTCCATCCGGGCGTCCTGCCGGGCTACGCGGGCGTGATGGCTCCGCTACGGGCGGTCTGGAATGAGGAGCCGCGTTTGGGCTGCACGGTACACCTCCTTGACCAGGGAATCGACACGGGCCCGGTCTATTCGATCTCCCATCTTTCGGCAATACCGGGCCGGGCGGTGCAATCGTACATCCCCGACCTGTACCGGCTGGGCATCGATAGTCTGCTTGCGTTGGTCCAGTCCATTGAGCGTGGCGATTGTCCCGCGGTCGTACCGCAAGACCGCGCCGCCTTCCGCTATTTCCGCCAACCCACCATCGAGGAGTACCGCGCGAGCCGCGCGAAGAAGTTCCCCTTGTACGACCTCGTTGATTACTCAAAAGTGCTACGGCAGTTTCTCCCCGCCGATGCCGCGAGTGAAACCAGGCATTGCACCGGCCCCACCAAGGTGGAAGCGCTGCTGAGCCAGCACTTGAAGCAAAGCGCCGCACCGCTCTAGGCTTGGCTGCGCGGTTGCTCGCGTTGGCTCAAATGATAGAGTCGGACAGAAGTCGATTCAGATATCTGGTGAGCGGTGTGACCCAATACAGGGTGAGCGATTCGAAAAGGCGTCGCAGGCCGGTAGGACTGGCGGCGGCGGGGCTGATTCTGGCGTGCTGCGGCGGCGTCCGGAGCTCCGCGCCCAGGTTGGCGCAGCCCAGTCGCTCAATCCCGGTGGAGGCAAAGTTGACGAATCCTTATGCTGAGCAGCCGGGTGACGCGCGCCGGGTCAGCGGACCCGTGTTCCTCGAATCGGTGAAGTTGGGCGGGCCGTCCGGAACGGCTCGCCCGGTCCTGATCACGGGGTCTCTCCCCAACCCCTGCCACCAACTGCGGCTGCGCATTCCAGCTCGCGCTGCGGCCGATGGGGTGTGGGTGGTTGAGGCGTGGTCCGTTTCCGATCCCGGTGTGATGTGTGCTCAGGTGCTGCAGCCGTTTGCCGTGGAGGTGATGGTGCCCGCGCCAGCCGCGCGGCTCCGGGTGAATGACCAGACCGCGCTTGAATAGTCCGGCTGCGGGCTAGTAGCGCACTCTACGAAATGGCTGCGCCCGGAGGACCAATATCGATGGGGTGATCCACCGTCACATCGGCCACTCCGGCAATGCGGCGGAACTCCTCCACTTTCGATGCGGGCGCCATCCCCGTGATCGACTCGACAAACTCCAGCACCTGCTGGACATCGAACCCCGCGGCACGCAGATCCTGGGCGACACTCTCAATGGGACGATCACCCACGGTGGTGACCACCAGCGCCTGTATCGATTGATCGGACATAACTGGCCTCTCTGTCTTTCTCTCTCTGTCTCCTACAACTCTTGCACCGCGCCCGGTGGTTGGCAATGCGAGTTCGTCCGGCCCTCTGGCCTATTCGCACGTGGAAACAAAGATCGCGCCGGTGCCATGGCGACACCGGCGCGGGTGGACTGGCTCTACGGCGCCTGGACCAAGCCCGAACCAACATCGGAGGCCGGGAAGGGCAGTGCTCGAGCGGTGGCCAGCAGGCGGGCGCGCAAGGCCGCACCGCGAAGTGCGGGGCTGCTCTGGGCCCACAACGCCGCGCAGCCGGAGACGTGCGGCGTGGCCATGCTGGTGCCGCTCAGCGTGGTGTGCGCCGCGGGGCGCTTGTAGGAGGAATAGATACCCGAGCCCGGCCCGGCGATGTCCACCTTCTGGCCATCGGAGAACGACGACACCTGCATGGCGCTGGTGATCGAAGCCACCGAAAGGACCGTGGGCGAATTGGCCGGAGCCCCGGCCCCGTTGATCACCGCCGGGCGGTTGCTGGAGTTGCCGGCTGCCGCAATGATCAAGCAGCCATTGGCCATCGCCGCCGCTCCGGCATTGGTGTAGGAGGGCTGCACGGGAGACCCGGCCGCGCCCAGCGACATCGAGATCACGGCGCAACGATTGGCGATCGCCCAGTTGATCCCGGCCAGGCTCTGCGCCTGCGTGCCGCCGCCGGAGTTGTTCAACACCTTGCCGATGTACATCAAGGCCCGGTGCGCGACGCCGTAGCGCGGGATCGCCCCGGAAGGCGCCAGCGGTCCGCAAGCCGTTCCGGCGGTGTGCGTGCCGTGACCATGCAGATCCATCACGGGCTGTCCGGCAAAGGTGGCGGAGACGATCGGCCGGCCGGCAAAGTCAGGATGGCCGAGGTCGAAGCCGGTGTCGAGGATGGCGACTCTGATGCCGCTGCCGTCAAACCGGCTGGGGGGCACCTTCACTGCCGTCAGTCCCCAGGTAACCCCCGCCACCAGCGGCTGCGGCGCCGGGGCGCCTGACCCTGCGCCCGTGCCCGGTTCCTGCTGCTCCTCGTCTTCCGCCAAGTCGGCTTGCACCATCTCCAGCGCCCGCATCGCACCACGCAGATAGTCACGCGGATTGACACCCGAGGAGAAGACAAAGTACTCCGGATCGATCGACTGCACGGACTCATCATCCGCGGCTTCGGTGGTCATCAGATTGCGGGTCGCCGCCGCCTCGCCGCTCATCAGCGCCACGCCGATCTCGGGGAAGCTCAGCACGTCCACCTGCGCGGCATCCTGCAGGCTCACCGCCTGTTCGGCAAAGTCGCGAGCGTCGGCCATCTGGAAGCTGTGCTTGGACTGCAGATTCCGGACGCCGGTCTCCAGGCCGCCCTCCTTAAAGGTGATGATGTAGCGGCCGGTTTGCGACGTGTCCCCGCCGCGCTCCAGCGCCGCCAACAACAGCTCGTCCATGGTGGCGCCAATGTTCGATTCCGCCATACTTTGTCCCCTTCCCTCACTTTTTGCGGCGCGACGCTGACCGGTCAACCGGAGTTTGGCCGCGGGCCGGATAGTAGTGCCCGCGACTGCCCGCGCGTTTCAAATTGTTGTACCGCCGCTGCCTGGAGCGGAGACGCCTCCACGGCTCCGCAGGTCAGTGCCGTGGCGTTTGAAATTGCGGGAAAGGCAATAGGGAAAGGGTTTGGACGTCCGTGCGAGTGTTGGCCGAACGCCGAGAGAAATTTGAACCAAGCCCTGTGACCGGCCAATCGCCGGAAAATCACAGCCGACGGGGAGAGAAGGGAAGAACGAGAGCAGGAAACGAAGGAAGGAAAATGGTCGGGCCGGCGAGATTTGAACTCGCGACCTCTTGCACCCCAAGCAAGCGCGCTAGCCAGGCTGCGCTACGGCCCGATCAACCGTAAGACTTAATTGTACCGCACCGCCGTCGGTGACTGCCCGGATTTCTTCGGGGCCCGGATTCCTTTCGGAGTAGCCACGCGGTGCGGACAGGGAAGGGAACTAGCGGCCTTTGGCGGCGTTCAGGCGAGCTTCCGCGCGCTTCTGAGCCTTGAGGGCACGCGCCTTGTCTACGTCACTGACATCGATCCGCAGGCGCTCCAGGGCACGATCCAGAGCCTTCTGGGCGCGGATCACGTCGATCTCGGTGGGATTCTCCACCGCATCCGCCAATACGCGAACCCGGTCGTTGAGAATTTCCACCCAGCCGTCGGTGATGAACAGCGATTCCGGCTTGCCGGAGGCGGTGTAGGAGAGCAGGCCAGCCGACAGATCCGCGATCAGCGGAGCGTGCTGAGGCAGGATGCCCAGATAGCCGTTAGAGGCGGGAATCTGGGCATCCGAGACCTGCTCGTCCAGGATCGGGCGCTCCGGCGTGGCGATTTCGAGGCGGAAGGTCGCCATGATGCTTACGCCTTGGCCAGCGTGGCGGCCTTCTCGATGGCTTCTTCGATGGTTCCCACCATGTAGAAAGCCTGTTCCGGCAGCGCGTCGTGCTTGCCTTCGCAGATTTCCTTGAAGCCTTTGATCGTGTCGGCCAGCTTGACGTACTTGCCTTTGAAGCCGGTGAACTGTTCGGCCACAAAGAAGGGCTGCGACAGGAAGCGTTGCAGTTTACGGGCGCGGGCGACGGTCTGACGGTCGTCTTCCGACAATTCGTCGATACCGAGAATGGCGATGATGTCCTGCAGATCTTTGTAGCGCTGCAGAATCTGCTTCACGGCCTGGGCGACGCCGTAGTGGTCGTCACCGATGATGCGCGGATCGAGAATGCGGGACGAAGAGGCCAGCGGATCGACGGCCGGGTAGATACCCAGGGCGGCGATGTCGCGGGAGAGGTTGGTCGTCGCATCCAAGTGGGCGAACGCGGTGGCCGGGGCCGGATCGGTATAGTCGTCGGCGGGCACGTAGATGGCCTGCACGGACGTGATCGAACCCTTCTTGGTGGACGTAATACGTTCCTGCATTTCGCCCATTTCGGTGGCCAGGTTGGGCTGATAACCCACGGCGGAAGGCATGCGGCCCAGCAGCGCCGACACTTCCGAACCCGCCTGGGTGAAGCGGAACACGTTGTCGATAAACAGCAGCACGTCCTGGCCTTCTTCGTCACGGAAGTATTCCGAGACGGTGAGACCGGTGAGGCCGACGCGGAGGCGGGCTCCGGGGGGCTCGGTCATCTGGCCATAGATCAAAGCTGCTTTGCTCTTGGTGAAGTCGTGCGGATCAATCACGCCCGATTCCTGGAACTCCAGCCACAAGTCGTTGCCTTCACGGGTGCGCTCACCCACGCCGGCGAATACCGACACACCGCCATGCTGCATGGCGAGGTTGTTGATCAGCTCCATGATGACGACGGTTTTGCCGACGCCGGCGCCGCCGAACAGGCCGATCTTGCCACCCTGCAAGTAGGGTTCCAGCAGGTCGATCACCTTGATGCCCGTTTCGAACATCTTCAGTTCGGTGGACTGCTCTTCAAAGCTGGGGGCGGCGCGGTGAATCGGGTACCGCATCTTCGCGTTTACCGGACCCATGCCGTCGACCGGCTCACCGATCACGTTCAACACGCGGCCCAGCGTTTCCTTGCCGACCGGAACCGATACCGGCGCGCCGAGACTGGCCGCCTTCATGCCGCGGACCATGCCTTCGGTGGGCTGCAGCGCGATGGTACGCACGCGGCCTTCGCCGATGTGCTGCGCCACTTCGCAGACCACATCGATCGGCGTGGGCACATCATAGCCTTCGCTGGTGATGCGGATGGCGGTGCGGATGACGGGCAGGAAGCCTTCGTCGAACTGAATATCCACCGCCGGCCCGGCCACCTGGATGACTTTCCCGACGTAAAGATTGGAATCTGACATGCGTATATCCTTCTACTGGGCTTCTGCCCCGCTAACAACTTCGATAATTTCACGGGTGATGGACGCCTGACGGACACGGTTCATGTTCAACGTCAGTTTCTCGATCACGTCCAAGGCATTGGTGGAGGCCGCTTCCATGGCCGTCATACGGGCGGCATGTTCACTGGCGGCGGATTCCAGCATGGCCTGGTTCAAAATGGTGCCGACATAGCGCGGCAGCAGGCCGGCCAGCAGTTCAGCGGGCGGCTGCTCAAAGATAAAGCTGGCGGTTTCGCCTTCTGCCGGCACTTCGACGGGCAACAACTTCACGGTGGTGAGCTTTTGCGAGATCACCGACTTGAATTCATTGCCGATGATGTAGACGGCATCCACTTCGGCCTGGGCGAACCGCTCCACAATGGGCGCCGCAATGCGGGCGGCATCGGCGTAGCGGGCCTTTTCGATGATGCCGACATGCTCGCCCGACAGGCGCATTTCGCGGCGGGTGAAGAAATCGCGCGCCTTGCGGCCCACGGCTTCAATCACAAACTGACATCCAGGCCGCTCCATCATGAACTGCATGGCCGCCTTGAGGACGTTCGAGTTAAAGGCACCGGCCAAACCGCGGTCAGAGGTGAGGACGATCAGCGCGATGCGCTTTTCTTCCCGCACTTCGAGCAACGGATTCTGGGCCGCCTCATCAAGGGACTTCACCGCCGAGACAACTTCCGCCAAGGTTGCAAACAACATCTTGGAGTAAGGCCGGGCGTTGATCACCCGGTCCTGCGCCCGGCGCAGCTTCGCCGCGGCCACCATCTTCATGGCCTTGGTGATCTGCTGCGTGTTCTTCACGGAGCGGATGCGGCGGCGGATATCAATAAGGGAAGGCATGAGCTGAAGCCGGTTGTTCCTTGCTTACTTGGCGCTCTTGCGCTCTTCTTGGAAGCGCTGCTTGTATTCGGTCAGCGCCTTGGTGATGCGCGCCTTCAGGTCGTCGTCGATCGCCTTCTTGGTCCGGATATCGTCCAGGATCTGCGAGTGCGCGCCATCGATGTAGCTCTGCAGACCAGCTTCAAACGGGCGGACCTGATCGATCGGGAGATCGTCGCAGAAGCCGTTGACGCCGGCGAAGATCGTGATGATCTGCTTTTCCACCGGCAGCGGCCGGTACTGGGGCTGCTTCAGCAGTTCCGTCAAACGCGCACCGCGCGTGATCTGTTGCTGCGAGGCCTTGTCGAGATCGCTACCAAACTGCGCGAACGCCGCCAGGGCGCGATACTGAGCAAGCTCCAAACGGAGCGAACCGGCCACCTGACGCATCGCCTTGATCTGGGCGTTGCCGCCGACGCGGCTCACCGAGATGCAGACGTTCACGGCCGGGCGCACGTTCGAGTTGAACATGTCGGCTTCGAGGAAGATCTGGCCGTCGGTGATCGAAATCACGTTGGTGGGAATGTAGGCCGAAACGTCGCCCGCCTGCGTTTCAATGAAGGGCAGGGCGGTCAGCGAACCAGCGCCCAGCTCGTCATTGAGCTTCGCGGCACGCTCCAGCAAACGGCTGTGCAAGTAGAATACGTCGCCCGGGAACGCTTCGCGGCCCGGAGGACGGCGGAGCAGGAGCGAAATTTCACGATACGCCGCGGCGTGCTTCGACAAATCGTCGTAGACGCACAGGACGTGGCCGCTGCGGTCACGGAAGTACTCACCAATCGCGCAACCCGAGAACGGAGCCAGATACTGCATCGGGGCCGGATCGGACGCGGTGGCGGCCACGACGATGGTGTATTCCATCGCGCCCGCTTCTTCCAGCGTCTTCACCACCTGCGCCACGGTCGACCGCTTTTGGCCGATCGCGACGTAGATGCAGATCATGTCGCCGCCCTTTTGGTTGATGATCGTGTCGAGCGCGATGGCGGTTTTGCCGGTCTGGCGGTCGCCGATGATCAATTCGCGCTGGCCACGGCCAATCGGGATCATCGAATCGATGGCCTTGATGCCGGTCTGCATCGGCTGCTTCACCGGTTGGCGGTCGACAACACCGGGCGCCAGGCGCTCAATCGAGTTAAACTCGGTGGTCTCAATCGGACCCTTGCCGTCGATCGGCTGGCCGAGAGCGTTGACGACGCGGCCAATCATCGCCTTGCCCACCGGCACCGACATAATGCGGCCCGTGCGGCGGACTTCGTCGCCTTCCTTGATGTCGGTGTAGTCGCCCATCAACACGGCGCCCACCTGGTCTTCTTCCAGGTTCAACGCCAAGCCGGAAACGCCGTGCGGGAACTCGATCAGTTCGCCCGCCATGACGCGTTCCAGCCCGTGGACACGAGCGATACCGTCACCGACCGAGATCACCGTTCCGGTTTCAGAAACGTTGACCGCCTGATCGTAGTTCTCAATCTCACCGCGCAGCAGACGCGCGATTTCATCTGCCTGAATTTGAGCCATGCCCCGTTAACCTTCTAGAAGCCTAAATCCGAAAATCTTTACTTGGCGCAAACAGCGCCTAAACCGGCGCGCCAGCCTAAGACACTAACCCTGACTGAGCCGCCAACCCCGCCAACATGCCCCGCACTGAGCCGTCGTACACCGTCGATCCCATCCGCACCAGTACGCCACCCAACAAGGTGGGGTCAATCTTGTATTCCGGCCGGATCTTGAGCGGTGTGCGTGACGCCAGGCCGCTTTCAAGCAGCGCCCGCTCCGCCTCACCCAACTCCGCCGCCGAAAAAACTTCCGCCTTCACGACACCGCGCCGCGCATCCACCTGATCGAGAAAAGCCGCGTGAATCAACTTCAAGTTGCGCATCCGGCCATGTTCGATCACGACATAGAGGAACCGCTTGGTGACGTCGGACAGCTTCAGCACGTCCGCAATCTTGGCCGCCACCGCCCGCTTTTTTGCGAGAGCCACGGCCGGCGTGGCCATGATCTC
Organism: Acidobacteriota bacterium; assembly: GCA_026394055.1. Lineage (GTDB taxonomy): Bacteria > Acidobacteriota > Terriglobia > Bryobacterales > Bryobacteraceae > JAPKYZ01. The sequence goes on along the minus strand of JAPKYZ010000051.1, from coordinate 62,160 downwards.
ACGCAGCGCCGCGGAACCTTCATACTCGGCCACAAACGACGTTACTTCGTGGGCCAGGACGTCCGGATCAACCTGATTTTTGGGGTCAAACGCCAAGTCGGCCAGCGCCCGGGCGTATCGAGAGGCAATTGCCAGTGACATATTAAGCCGCCACCTTCTTCAAGTGGCCCACAAAGCGGTTAATCAAGCCGGACTGCGTTTCAGCCGGAATCCCCGCCGCCAAGCGCTGGCGGGCAATCGCAATCGCCAGACCCGCGACTTCAGCCTTCAGCTGCGCCCGGGCCGCTTTGCCCAGCGACGCGATCTCGGAAGCCGTCTGCGCCTCCAGGCGAGCCATGGTCTGCGCCGTCTCTTGCTGCAACCGGTCCGCTTCCCGCGTGACCAACTGCGTCGATTCGCTGCGGAAGGCCTGGATTTCTTGATCGAGATTCTTCAGCCGCTGCTCAATCTGGGCAACCTTGGCGTCCGATTCGGCCTTCACCCGGCGGGCATCTTCAATACCGGTCCGGATGGCCTCATTCTGCGAGCGGAAGTACGGTCCGGCAGTCTTGACGACCAGAAAAGCCAAACCAGCTGCCAGGACCACGAAGTCGATCCACTTCCAAGTGGTCAGATCACTGTGGCCCGCTTCGCCGTGGCCATTTTCACCAGCCGGCGCGCTGTGCGCCTCCGCAGCCGGTGCATGGGCTTCCTGGGCGCGCAGCGGAGTGCTGGCGATGGCGAAAGCCAGCAGCCCCAGCAAGGACAAGCGGGCAAGGGGAGAAGAGAGAAGTTTCAATTGCGGCTCCCATGCAGAACCGAAGCCGTCACGACGTCGGCCAAACGCTCGGCTTCAGCGGTCAAGTTCTCTTTGGCTGCCGCCAGTTCGGCGTCCAGCTGCAAGCGAGCTTCCGCAATCAACTTACCGGCCTGATCCTTCGCCGCCGTCAGTGCGGCCGCTTGATCGTCAGCCAGCCGTCGCCGCTGGGCGTCCTGCTCACGCAGAATCTCGCCTCGCGCTTGGCGCAAAGCGGCATCATATTCGGCTGCCTTCTGGTCGGCCCGCTTTAACGCTTGATTGGCCGCATCCACCGCGCCTTGCGTGGCGGCATGCCGGTCAGCCAGCGTCTTTTCCAGCGGCCGGAAGAGCACCGCTTTCAAATAAAAGTGGAGGATCACCACCAGAAGCGTGGTGGGGACGGCCGCGAGCAGAAGATCAGCTACGACCTGGAGCGTCTTTTGGTCCATTCAGTTCGGTGGGGAAAACCGGCCGGACGGCACGGTAACCGCTTAAATTCTAAACTACCAAACCAACGGAGATACCGCAACCGCCAGACGTTTGTGTACGTCCAGTCAAGCTCCCCCGTCCGGCGATTCGTCCCGGGTCCGGGCGCACCCGCTCGGCCCGTTGGCCGCCACTGTTGCGGACCCCGGCGATGGCGCCCGTGCGTGCCGTTGGCGGGTTGCCCCCTGCCGCCACACGCGGTGCCCACTCCGGTACACAGTCCAGCGCATCCGCCCATCCCGGACTCCCAAGCGCCCCTCAACGCACGAGAAGGCCACGTTACTAGAAGTTCTACTTGACACTCAGTTGCATCTAGACTACGATGGCCAAGTAGTCCCGCGGGCTGGACGTTCCACTGACCGATCATCATTACTATTAGCAACTTGGAGCCATTCTATGCGTGTCAAGATTAAACTGAAAAGCGGTAAACGATTCATCCGGACTGGGCCGTCACGCAAATGGATTGCGGTTGGCACTCTCGCCGCACTCTCGATAACCGGTAGTGAGCCGGCGCTGGCGGCCCAATCGGCCAACTCCAGTGCAGCTTCCACGGCGGCCGCCAGCTTGCCCGTTGTCCGTTTTGATATTGCGGCCGGTGCCTTGGGTGACGCCTTGGCCCAATTCGAGCGGGCGTCGGGCTGGAAGGTGGACGTGGCGGAACCGATGAAGAATCTACCAGCTGCTGCCGTCTCCGGTGTCATGCCGGCGGCTCAGGCGCTGCGGCAGCTTCTTCAAGGCACGGGCCTGCAGTTCCGCGTAACCAGCCCCATGCACGCGGCGTTGTCGGTGAGCGAAACGAAGTTCTCCGTCGAAGTATCGGAGCGCGCGCCGCTGGCCTCGCCCCGTTACACGGAGCAGTTGCGCGACCTGCCCCAAACCATCACCGTCATCCCCCGGGCCATCATTGAGCAGCAGGGCGCCACCAGCCTCACCGATGTGCTGCGCAACGTCCCCGGACTCACCATCACCGCCGGCGAAGGCGGCACTCCGGCGGGCGACAACTTGACCCTGCGCGGCAACAGTGCCCGCAACGACATCTTTGTCGACGGTGTGCGCGACCTCAGCCCCCAATCGCGCGATCCCTTCAATCTGGAGCAAGTGGAAGTCACCAAGGGCCCCACTTCGGCGATTACCGGACGCGGCTCCGCTGGTGGCGCCATCAACCTGATCAGCAAGGGCCCGTCGTTGAGCCGGATCCTGGGCGGGTCCGTCGCTTTCGGTAACGCTGACAACCGCCGCGCCACCATCGACTTGAATGCTCCGCTGGCCCGGTTGGGTTTGGGCGAACGTACGGCGCTACGCCTGAATGGTGTCATTCATGACGCGGGCGTGCCGGGGCGCAATGTCGTCCACAACAACCGGTGGGGCCTGTCTCCTTCGCTCGCGCTGGGGCTTGGGTCGCCCACCCGCCTAACCTTCGGTTACTACAAGCTGAAGCAGGACAACATCTCCGACTACGGAATTCCCTGGGTGCCCGCCACCAACAATGCGTTGGCCGACTATCGCAACATGCCGGCGCCCGTGCCTCGCGAAACCTTCTATGGTTTCCGCGACCGCGACCGCGAGGTATTGAACCAGGACACCGGTACGGTGAAGTTTGAGCACGACTTTAGCGACCGGCTCCAGCTGCGGTCCCAGCTTCGGATCGGCGAAGCGGGCCGCAATTCGATTGCGTCGCCGCCCCGCTTTGCCAGCAATGATTCCACGGTGATCAATCGCGAACTCCGCTCCTGGGTGGCGCAGGACCGCATCATCGACAACCAGACGGACTTGCGGGCATCGTTCAAAACCGCGGGCGTTGAACACAACGTCGTTACCGGCGCAGCTTTCACTTCCGAACGCAATACGCGGATCAACCGCACCGCGGCCGTTTCACCCACCACCCTGCTGGACCCCAATCCCGCCGACGTCTATGCCGGAGTCATCACCACCAGCCCGTTCATCGGCAAAATTGACGGCCACACGCAATCCCTGTGGGCCTTCGACACCGCCAAATTCGGCAAACACTGGGAAGCCACTGGCGGCCTCCGCTGGGAACATTTTGACGTTCAGGGCGTCAGCACGACGCCTGCCCCGGTGGCGCAGGACGTGAAGTTTGCCAGCCTGCGCGCCGGGCTGATCTACAAGCCGGTCCAGAGTGGCACGATCTATGGCTCCTATGGCACTTCGGTTAGCCCATCGCTGGAAGGCCTGTCCTACAGCACCTCCAACACGGCCATTCCCCCGGAAAAGACTTACACCTCCGAGATAGGCACCAAGTGGGACGTGGCCCGAAACAAGCTGCTGCTGACCGGCGCGCTGTTCCAGGTGAAGAAGGACAACGCCCGTACACCCGGCTTGCTACCCACAGATCCGCCGCAAGTCCTGGCCGGCCGCCAGGTATCGCAAGGGCTGGAACTGTCTGCCTCGGGCGCCATCACGCGCTCGCTGCGGGTCTTGGGTTCGTACACGCTGATCGATGCCCGCATCCGTAGCTCGAATACACCGGCCGAGGTGGGCCGCACCTTCCAGAACACACCGCGCAACGCGGCCAGCATCTGGATCACCTACACGGCGCGGAGGTTCTCCGCCGGTCTCGGCCCCCGCTTCATGGGGAAGCGGTTCGGTAACAACGTCAACACCCGCGTAGTCGACAGTTACGCGACTGTGGACGGCATGGTGTCCTATCGCGTAAACCAGCACCTGGACTTGCGGCTGAACATCTCCAATATGAACAACGCTTACTACTTTGAGCGGTTGGGCGGCGGCCACCTGATCCCCGGCGCATCGCGCTTCGCGATGATCACCACCAACTTCCACTTTTAGCGCTGGACCCGCATCATGCTACTTCACATTGAAAACGTACTCAGCCCAGAGCTGGCCGCCCACTACCGCGAGGCCTTGGAGCGCGCGGCTTGGGTGGATGGCCGGCTGACCGCCGGATACCAGTCCGCCCGGGCCAAGCACAATCAACAACTCCCGGAAGATCATCCGCTGGCGGCCGAGCTGGGCCAAAACATTCTCGCTGCGCTGGAACGCAACGCGCTCTTTATGGGAGCGGCGCTGCCCTGCCGTGTCTTTCCGCCGCTGTTTAACCGCTACGACGGCGGCCAGTCGTTCGGCACTCACGTCGACAATGCCATCCGGCAGGCACGCGGGAGCGGCGATCGCATTCGCACCGACCTATCCGCCACGCTGTTTCTGACCGATCCGGCGGACTACGATGGCGGTGAACTGATCATTGAGGACACCTACGGCACGCAGTCCGTCAAGTTGCCGGCGGGACACATGGTGCTCTATCCCGGCACCAGCCTGCACCATGTACGGCCGGTAACGCGGGGCGCCCGTATCTCGTCGTTTTTCTGGATTCAGAGCATGGTGCGCGGCGACGCGCAGCGCACATTACTGTTCGACCTCGACATGGCCATTCAGCGGCTGGGCGCGGAGCTGCCGGATCATCCCTCCGCCGTGCAACTCACGGGCGTCTATCACAACCTGATCCGCATGTGGGCGGAGATTTAGCGGGCCGTCCCCATGCCGCATTCGGCGTGGACCGCCTGAACCGCCAGCTCCAGGCCCTCAAGGCGCACCACGATGCCGATGGTGAGTTCGCTAGCGCCCTGGGCGATGGCGATGATGTTTACCTGCGCGCGGGAGATGGCCGTGAACACCCGCCCGGCCAAGCCGGTCTGGCCCTTCATGCCTTCGCCCACCACCGCCAGCAGGCCCACCTGCTCGTCCACTTCGGGGGCACCGAGATAGCCGTGCGCAAACTCGAGCGATAAGGCTGACTCGAGCGCCGTCAGCGCGGTCGCCAGTTCGTCCTTGCGGACCAGGAAGCAGAAGTTCTGCTGGTAGCTGGAACTCAAGAATGTCAGCACCTCGACGTTGGCCTGCGCAATCGCCGCCATCGCCCGGCCGATGATCAGCGTGCCGTTGATCTCGGCACTGGCCGGTTCAATCGAAACCAGGGCGACGTTCGCCATTGAGGTGACGGCTTTCGCGCCCAGAGCCCCCTCGATGTGCGGCACGATGCGCGTGCCCGGAGCCGCCACGTTGAAGCTGTTCTTGCTCCAGACCGGGATGCCGCGCTCCATCAGCGGGGCCAGCGTGCGCGGATGCAGCACCTTGGCACCGTTGTAGGCCAGCTCCGCCGCCTCGCGATAGGTGATGACGTCCAGCACGCGGGCGTCCTTCACCAGGCGCGGGTCGGCGGACATGATGCCATCGACATCGGTCCAGATCCAGAGCTCCGCCGCATCCAGGGCTCCGGCCAGAATGGAGGCCGAAAAGTCCGATCCGCCGCGCCCCAGCGTGGTCGGCCGCCCGTCAGCGGTGGCGCCGTTGAAGCCGGTGACAATGGGCACCATTCCGGCCTCCAGCGCCGGCTTCAGTCGCGCCGCCGCCTTCACCCGCGTGGCATCGAGCAGAGGCGTCGCATTGCCGAACACCGCGTCCGTCACAATCACTTCCCGCGCATTCACCGCCGTGGCGGCAACGCCCGTGTCATTCAAGTGGGCCGCGATTAGCAGGGCGGACAGCCGCTCACCCACGGCCACTGCCTCATCCACCGAACGCGGCGGACGGATGCCCAGCATCTCGACGCCCTTGGCGATCCGGTCCACTTCGCCAATCATGGTGGTGATCTCGGATGTAGCTGCCGCGGCGGAGGCTTCGGTCAGCAGGGCGCGCGCCGTCTCGATGTGGCGGTCTTCCAGCTTCTTCAGGTTGACCTCGACGCCCGCCCGGTCTCCCCCTTCGGCGTGGCGCAGAGTTTCGAGCAACGTGTCGGTCACCTTCGACATCGCCGAAACCACCACGGCCACCGGCCGCACTTTCGCCTCGCGCGCGATGATCTCGCCCGCCACCCGCATCCGGTCGGCGGAGCCCATGCTGGTGCCGCCAAACTTCATCAACAACAAACGATCCAATGCCATACCCTTTCGATTTTTAGACCCAGCTCCGAGGCCGTTTGCCGGCGCTAGCGGGTCACTTCCTTGCCGTTGCTGGCCCGGCTGCGGACCAGCTTCAAGATCACTTCTTCCACATCGTCCACCGTCTTGCCGCTGGAATCGACATAGACAGCGTCCGGCGCCTGCATCAGCGGAGAGGCGGCGCGGGTCATGTCGCGGGCATCCCGCTCTTCAATCTGGCGGGCCACAGTGGCGGTCTCTTCACCCGTCTCCGCCCCCCGGCGGCGAGCGCGTTCGGTGGAGGAGGCGTCCAGAAACACCTTCACCAGCGCGTTCGGGAAGACCACCGTGCCGATATCGCGGCCTTCCATCACCACCGAAGTCGCTTCGCTGTAGGCGCGCTGCTTTTCCACCAGCGCCCGCCGCACGCCACTGATCGCTGCCACTTTGGAAGCGAGGGCCGAGACTTCCGGGGTCCGGATGGCGGCTGAGACATCTTCTCCATTCAGCGTCACCACACCCGCGGCGAGCGAGATCTCCGCCGCGATGGCCAACTGCTCCAGTTGGGCGGTGTCCTCCATGCTCATCTCGTTTCGGAGCGCCCAGAGGGCGACGGCGCGGTACATGGCGCCGGTGTCGATGTAGAGAAAACCCAGTTTTTCCGCAATGCGCCGCGCAATGGTGGACTTGCCCGCACCAGCCGGTCCATCAATGGCGACGACGATTCGTTTAGACATGTAATCTTTTATTATGCGTGTCACCCGACTGATCTCGACAATCTGCCTGGCCGTTTCTCTGCTGGCCGAAGACGTCACCGCCAAAGCCAAGGCGCTGATGAAGGAAAAGAAGTTCGACGAAGCGATCAAACTGCTGGAAGAGGATTACGCCAAATCGAAATCCGCCGCCGTGAAGACGGTGCTCGCGGACGCCCACGTCGCCAACGGCAACAGCCTGATGTACAACGACGCGTTGCCCCCCATGCGCAAATACCCGGCCGCCCTCCGCGAATTCCGCGCCGCGCTGAAGTACGACGGCGAGAACAAAAAGGCCAAGGCCAACATCGACACGATCGAGAGCATCTACAAGTCGATGGGGCGTCCCGTCCCGCAATAGTTCTATAGATCCCCGACGGCCTTCCGAAAGGCATCGAAGCTCTGGGACTTATTGCGCAATGGATCCATTTGGTCAGAGATGGCCCGCGCGGCTTCGATCTTTCTAAGTCCCGTTCGGAAGTATCCTCCATTCTTTAGCGCTCTCTCAAGCGCTTCCCAAGTACCGCCGGCAATGGAATCGGAATCGCGGTAACCCTGTTTTGCTCCAAGGTTGGGATCCACTTTGGGGTATGCGGCACAAACCGCATTCCAATCGCCAAAAAACCAGGCTTCCAATTCTTCGATAGCAAGCCGCGTGACAACTTGATAGCTCCCGCGACTGCTAGATCGCTTGGTCATTAACCTCGCCTGCATGGCAAACGATTCGAGCCGATCCTTGAGTTGTTTGCAGTCGTCATTGTCAAGATCGCAGAGCACAATAATCCGCCAGTCGTCCGGCAGCCATTGCTTGTAGCCCCGAAAGCGGTTCGGGAGATGTTTCAACAGATCTTGCTTACATTGGTGCGGAAATATCTCAAACGTAAGGTCTTGTCGAAGAATCTTGGGCAGCAATACACGGAGCGCGGCTTCCGTGGACTGGTCCTCAACAATGACATGCAGATGGCTGGCCTTCATCGGCGGCGTCCCTCCAACGGAACCCCCGAGTTCACCAGCGGATCCCCGGCTCCCAATCTGCCTTCCAGCCAAAGGTGGCCCATAGTGGCTCCCGCATCCACAAACTGAGTGATACCCGGAACCTCGTCCGCGCGTCTCGTTTCGGTGAAACCATGTTCGTTTCGATAGAGAATTCGAACCTCGTTAGGCTTGGCGCTATTCAAGAAAAATGGTGAATGTGTCGTGACCAATAATTGTGAATGCTCGGTCGCGCTCCTACATTCTTCGCTCAGCCCCGGTAGGAGTCGCGGATGAAGAAAGTTCTCCGGTTCCTCGATCCCAACGAATTGCGGTGGTTCAGGATCATGCAAAACAACTAGGTAGGCCAACATTTTCAACGTCCCGTCAGATGCAAAACGAGAGAGGATCGGCCGATCAAAGGGAGCGTCCTTGATCTGCAACAGCAGCCGTCCATCGTCAGTAGGTACTGCAATAACGCTTTCGAGCCTCGGGATACGGCGTCGGAGGATCTCAAAAATAGCCTCCAACTCTTTCGGATAGCGTTCCCTAAGGTACTGAATTACGTTTGCGAGGTTATCGCCGCTCTTGCTCAGGCGGTCCTGTGGACCCGCCTCGGGCTGCCCGCGTGTATCTTCTATCGATAGATACGATACGTACCAATCGGTGATGAATTCTCTCAAAGCAGCAACGCGCGGATGATTCTCAAACTGGCCGAGGGCGTTGACCGCGATCAAGTCCGCTGACTTCAGCGGTACGTCGTCCCGTTGATCCTGGTCATCGGGCATCTCACCGCTGACGGCTCGTCCTTTGCCGGCGCGATAATCCAAGAACCGGAATGGTTGCCCCTTACTGCCTCGCCGCCATTGCAGCCATTCTTCGGCGACTACTGGTCCGCCCCGTTCGCCCTCATCAATCGCTAGGTGGTATGTGATGATTGGTGCTTCCGGGCGCTCGCGGTACTTAAGTTCGATGAGAATCGGGCCAGATTGACCTCTCGTCTTTAACTCTCTAGAGCGTCCCCGGCGATCCCAGGCATGACGAAGCCCGAAGCGAAAGCACTCGGACAGAAAATTCAACACATCGAAAGTCGTCGACTTCCCACTGCCATTCGGGCCAAGCAGCACAGTGAAGGGCGTGAGGTCCCTGAATTCGATGTCCTTTAATGAGCGATAGTTTTTGACGCGTAGCGTCTCAATGCGGGGTGGGCCAACCTTCTTTTTCCGTTCCATAATCCTACTTCACATCATCAAAATGTAGCAGTGAGTTGAACAGCATCGCGAACTCACTATGGGTCTGCCAGCGATAGCAGGGGTTCGTGGCGAACATGACCACCCGGCCCTTACCGGAAGGGACGTCCATTACGGCGGGGTGGTCTTTCAATTGACCAATGCCTTGGATGTGGCCGCTGAGGATTCCCTTTTCGGTGAAGGGGTACTTCAGCAGGGACCACTTTTGGCGATCCTGCTCGGAGGCGTAGAGCAGCGGCCCGTTGGCGTAGCGGATGGCCACCGTTTTGGCCGTGTAGCCGTAGAACATGGGGTGCGAAGGCTTTTCGATTTCGGCATCGAGAATCGGACCCGGGGCGTAGAAAGTCCCCACCGGACGACTGGCTTCGACACGGCGCACGAGGCCGAACTCAGCGGGCAGCGTGCTGGCTCCAGCGAGCGTGATCATGACGCCGCCGCCGGTGACGAACTTCTCGAATTCGACCACGCCTTCCAGGCCCATGCCGCCGCACATCTCTTCGGTTTCGCCGTACATGCCCAGGCTCTTGAAGTCGGCCGTCTTGGTGTAGGCCATGGAGCGGCCCTTGCAATCGATGTCGAACACGATGCCTTTCGCCGAGCCGCCGCGTTGGTTGGGGATCAGCACGACGTCGTAGTCGCCGCGCAGATTGCCCTTCTTCACGCGCTCCTTGAAAATCAGGTCGTAGGGCACTTCAAAGCTGTCGAGCGCATGGCGCACCCAACCCACTTCCTGCGTTGAGCCCCAGGTGGAATAAACAGCCAGCCGCGGCAGGTCGACCGCATGGCGCGGCACGTCTGGCAGCTCCGGCATCACCTTCGCCACCAAGCCTAACTTCTCGACCTGTTCGCGCGCCGCCGCCGTGTTGGCCGTGATGAGGCTGCCCGCGGGCAGGTCGCCCCACGTCTTTTCGAGCGCTTCAAACTTGGCGGACTTCAACCGCGCGCGCAGCGTGATCATCGAATGCGCGCCATTGTGCAGCACCACCAGATGCTGCCCCTGGCCCGTGACGGAGCCGCGCGGGTCGTAGGTGTTGACGGGCTGCGTCGGCACGTCCAGTTGGCCCTTCTCGTTCACTTCCTTCACGTCCACCTGGAACTGTGTGCCCATGGTCCAGCCGGTGTCGTCGTAGGTGCGGAGGCTGGGGTCCGGGTAGACCTGCTTTTCGAGCAGGCTCTTCGCCAGGCGTCCATAGGGCTGATCGCGGCGGATGAGGAAGGTGCCGTCGGCCTTGGTGCTGACCTCAATGCCTTGCAGGCGCAGTGTGTTGATCAACAGTGCGACGCGCGTCTGGTCGCGCTGTCCGGCCGGGATGCTCCAGCCATAGGGCGCTTCCTTCTTACCGGCTTCGACGGCGTTGAAGGACTTGCGGTAGAAGTTGTCGAGGATCGTCTTCGAGTTGGCCGAAGCCAGTTCCAGCGCCGACAGCACGCCGGTCTGCATGTAATTCGTGTTGTTGCGCAGGGACCATTCAACGTCCTTGTAGGCCGGGAAGGGGCGGTACCACTGGCGGTTGGCCGCGCCGAAGCGGTCATTCTCGCTCGACTGGACTTTGCGCTTCATGGTGTTGGCGCCGCCGTTGCCGTAGGTCTCATACATGCGGAGCATGCCGTTGTGGTTGGAGGCCATAAAGCCCAGATAGCCCACGCTCCACATGTCGACAAAAGCGTGTGTCCAGACGCCGGGCATGCCGTAGCCGATCATCTTGGTCATCTCATAGTTGGCGAACCAGGGGAGCTCAGCGTAGAGGATCGGGTCCAGGTTGGGGTTGTGCGGCGGCTGGCCGGAGAAGGTGTAGAGGACCGGCACGCTTTCATGCAGGTCATGCACGATGGGCGCTTTCCACTGCAAGTAGAACTTCAGCCAGTTGCGCATCACGATCTGCGAATAGTGCATGTCGCGGTTGTTGTCGTGCAGGACGTACTTGCCCCAATAGGGTGGTCCGGGCAGGGCGTCATCTTCGGAGGTGTCGTTGATCTTGTGGCGGTAATACCAGTCGGTGTAACGCTCCTGCCCATCGGGTTCGAGCGCCGGGACGATGGACACAATCAGGTTCTGCCGGATCTGGCTGTAGAGCGCGCCTTCTTCCGCCACCAGGCGATAGGCCAGCTCCATCAGCATTTCGGGCGAGCCCGTTTCGCTGGCGTGGAGGCCGCCGGTCAGCTGATAGATCGGCTTGGCTTTGGCGATGACGGCCGCCGCGTCGGTGGTCTTGCGCGGGTCCGCCAGTTGGGCCAGATAGCCGCGGTAGGTTTCAAGACTCGCGATAGTGGCCTCATCACCCACCATGCCGGCAATCATCTCGCGGCCTTCGTCGGTCTGCCCGGCGCTAAACACCTTGATGCGCTTCGACGCTTTTTCGAGCGCCCGGAGGTACTTCACAATGTCCGCATAGCGCGTCAGCTTCTTCGGCGTGCCGACGTGATAGCCCAGAAAGTCTTTGGGTGTCGGAATGCCGGGGACCTTGGGCAGATGGTCCACCAGCGGACTCATAAATTCCGGTTTGGTGGTGAACTCTTTCACCGACTTCGCAAAGTCCGCATCCATCGTCTGCTGCGCCATCGCGGGCAGCAGCAACGCTAATCCAAGCATCAGCCGCATATGGGGATGATGGTAACTCGAACCAGTGGTCTACTTCTTCATCGCCTCACGCAAATCGCCCTCAGGCGTTGCCGCTTAGGGTTCGCTGGAATACCGGCCGAGCATGGCGCGGTTGATTTCGCTCGATGAAGGCCAGATACCACCCCGGCTTCCGGGGCGGCGATCATACTCGTCCAGCCGGTCGAGATCCGGTTGCTCCCACCTCCCGGCCCTTAAGAAGACCACCCCAACCGCTTCGCTCGGTAGATGACGGATGAACACATCCGCGTGGTCGAGCATCGCGCGGACCCGCGCCGTGAAGGCCTTCACGTCCAGGGGGCCATCCATGGCCAGGCTCTCGATCTCTTCGGCCGACAGGCGCGCGTGGCGGCGGATCTCGGCCAACATCTCCTCGGGCGATTGACCAGGAAACCGGCCAACCGCGGCGCAGATCGCCGCCCCAAGAGGCAGGATGTTTTCGTGAATGGTCACTAGGTCAACAATGTCCCGAGCCTCACGCCGGTCGGCCGCTGCCGAGACCTTGTTGGCCGCCAAATCGACAGGGTGGAGCACATAGCCGAACTGCGCATCAGGCTGGGCGGGAAAGAATCGGAAGGCGCTATCATGCACCCACTCGAGGCGCATCGAGTCTGTATCCGCTGAAACGATCGCCGACCGGTGGCCCGTGCGGTTGCTTCGCCAGTTGACGCGCATTCCGGCATCTGTCAGCAGGCGCTGGTCAGCTTCCGCTGCCGCCGCCAAGACCTCCTCGGAATCCTGGAAGATATCGATAGCCCGCGAATAGCGCGGTCCCTCACGGTTGATGGCGATACCGCCGGCGATGAAGCTTTCCGGCGTCCGGCCCGCCGCCAATATCCCCAGCACTCGCGACTGAAACTGACTAAGTGGCACGGCAGATGCGTTCAATCTTTTCAGCTAGCCGCCGGCCGTCCATCCCGCCGTGCGTCCTGAGCGCTTGGGTGATGGCCAGGACATCTTGCGGAGCGGGGTCGGTAAACTCACGCCGATTCCAGAGGGCGGAAGTCCCGTAAAGCCGAAAAGCGGTCCGGTAGAGGTCAACCAGTTCCGGCGCAGTCGCAACGACAGCCGGCTCAGGCGTCAAAGATAGTGAACCCGGGTTGGTCTGCCCGCTTGACCGCTGGTCGTGAGAGGCCATGGATCGAGCATAGCAAGGCCCTACTTCTTCATCGCCTCACGCAACAACATGGCCAGCATCGCCTCGGAGGCATTGCCTCCGTTGCTGCCGCCGGAGACCATGACGTCGGGAGTGAGCCGGATGCCTTTTTCGGCCAGGATGGTGAAGATCTGGAGCAGGGAGAAGTTGCCGCCCATTGCTTCCACGCCTAGCTTGTAGGCATCGGCCTTGGCTTGCCCGATCGCCCGGATCGCTTCGGCTTCGTTGCGGCCCTTGATCGAGACCACTTCGGCCTCCGCCTCACCGACGCGGCGTTTGGCGATGGCTTCGCCTTCGGCCCGCCGGGACGTCACCAACGATTCGCCCTGGGCTTGCTCGACGGCGGACTTGGCGCGCATTTCGGCGATGCGGACGTCTTGTTCGGAGTTGACGATCTCTTTCTGTTTGTCCGCCAGCGCTTTCTGCCGCTCCAGTTCCTGGCGCGTGCGCTGGGTCTGCTCTTCGGTCTGGAACGTCTTTTGCTGCTCCTCGGCGATCTTGCGCGTGGTGAGCGTCAGCATCAACTGCTCCGGCGGCACGATGTCACCGATCAGCGTGTCGACGCTCTGGACGTCGTATTCACGGATGGCATCGGTGATGTGGGTGCGGGCCTCGGTCTGCCGCTCGCTGCGGTTCGATAGGAAGTCGAGCACGGTGTAGTTCTGGGCACCGTTGCGGAAATAGTTGCCGATGATCGGCTCCAGCACCTGGTTCACCAGATTGCGCACGCTGCCCACGCGGGAGATCACCCAAGGTGCCTTGGTGGCACCGATGTTGATGATCTGGGAGACGTCCAGGTTGAAGGTGAAGCCGTCTTTCGAGCGCACGGAGATTGTCGACAGCTTCTCGTCCAGCTTGTGTGACTCGGTGCGCGTGGAAGCCCAGTTGAGGACGATGTTGGTGGTGGGCACGAGCTCCACTTTCATGATCCGGGTGTTCAGCGCGTGCTTGCCGGGGTAGAGCGGTTCATCCCAGACGCCTTTGCCGCCCTTGCGGACGATGTTGCCGTGCGTGAACTGTTCGCCCGAGATGTCCTTGAAGTCTTCGCCGACAAAGCTCACCACGACGCCGACATAGCCGATCGGCACTTCCACCAGGTCGGCCTCTTCGATCTCGGAAAACCAGGGGTTGATGTTGTAGCTGCCGGCCAGCATGATCTGCTCCTGCAGGCCGCGGCAGCCGCCGTTGCGGATGAAGGCATCGGGGTTCTGGAAGCTCTCACCACCCGCGATCACTTGGGCGGCCATCTGTCCCACCGGCATCGGCGCACCGTCCAGCACGGTGATGATGCCGATCTTGTTCGAATCAATCTTGGTGATGGGGACATCCGGAACCACTTTGAACAGCACCGGGTTGATGCGGTAGTAGCCGGCGGTCAACACCGCGCTCTGGCGGCCTTTTTGTCCCCCGTGGCGCAAGAACTTTTCGGCGTTCTGGAAGTTGTCGCACTCCACCGCTTCGCACAGGACGCGGTTGACGGGCGGGGGATTGCCGTCGTTGGCGATCACCAGGCCGATCTTGCCGGGCGCGATGACGGTGATCGGGTACTTCTCGATCTTGTACATCACCGGGAAGTACCAAAGATGAAAGCCCGGGCCCAGCGTGCGGGCCTGATAGCCCGGCTCTTCTTCAAGCGCGATTACCCGGCCTTCGGGAAGCTTCTTGCCGCTCCAGGAGAAGCGTTTAATTACCACTCCCACTTGGTTTTCCCGGATGATCACCAGTCCGAACAGGAAGATGAGGAGGAAGAAAAAGGCGAGCGTGCCCGCCGCCAAGACCAGCAGAAAGGAGGCCACACCCAAGAGTGTACTCGCGCGCTACCCCGAATGCGAGGGGCTACTTACGCGGCACAGCCCGCACGCGAGCGCCCGGGCGCACGGCGTCCGAGGGGTTGATGATCAGCATCTCATCGCCCTGCAAGCCGGCCATCACTTCCACCTGAGTGCCCAAATCGCGGCCGACATCCACCTTTTGCATGCGGACCTTGCCGGCATCGACCACGGCCACCATCGTGCCACCAGCGGGCGTCAGCAGCGTATCGCCGGGGATCATCACCATGGACCGGCCTTTGGGCGTGATGAACTTCACCTGCACATACATGCCCGGCAGCAGGCCGTGGTCCGGATTGAGCACCCGGACTTCGGTGCGCTGGGTGCGCGTCTGGTCATCGAGCGAGTTCGCGGCCCGCTGCACCTTGCCCAGGAACTTGCGGCCGTTCATGTCCGCTGTGAAGACCTCAGCGGGCTGGCCCGGCAGGATGCTCGAGATCACCGATTGCGGCACAGCGGCGAACACGCGGAGGACATCAAAGTTCGAGATGCGGAACAGCTCGCGGCCGCCGTTGGCGGAGCTGGGCGTGATCAGGTTGCCGGTGGCGCAGTTGCGCACCGTGATGATGCCGTCATAGGGTGCGCGGACATGCTTAAACGAAGAGAGTTCTTCCAGGCGGCCGATCTCGGCCTCTTGCGCTTTGATGTTCTGCTCGGCGACATTGATGGCCGCCAGGGCGGATTGCAGTTCCGCGGTCCGGACCTCCACCTGGGCTTGCACATCGTCACCCTGCTGCCGCGCGAAGACGCCTTCTTTCACCAGTTGGGTGATGCGCTGGCGGTTGATGTCGGCCAGCTTCACATCGGCGCGGGACTTCTGCTCAGCGGCTTTGGCTTGGTCCACCGAAGCCTTCAGTTGCTGCAAGCGCGCACGGGCGATACGCAGCGATTGGTCGAGTTCCGGCGTGTCGAGCTCCACCAGAATCTGGTCTTTCTTCACGACGTCGCCAATGTCCGCTTTGAGCGACCGGAGATAGCCTTCCGCGCGGGCGTAGATGGGCGTTTCGAGCAGGGCTGACACGGTCCCTGGCAGCACGATCTCTTTGGTGGGCGGCGCGACCGACGCCTTCGCCACCGTCACCGTCGGCACTTCTGAGGCGTCGTCCGAGGCTTCCTTGGTGATGGCCGCCACCCGCTCCCGCCGGGGCCAGAGGCCACTGAACAACAGTCCGGCGAAGACGATGGCGATCAGGGTTACGAGGGCGAGCAGTTTGCCCGAAAACAAGGGCGGACGGACTTCGGGTTTTCTCTCGTTCACGCTTGGGTTCTCACTCACGGTTGCGGCTCCAATGTAACTTGCTCCGGCACAACATCAGTCCAACGCGGCGGCTGCCGACGCAACAGCCGGTACACCACCGGCACCAAAAACAGGGTGGCTACGGTGGCGAACAGCAGGCCACCGATCACGGCGCGGCCCAGCGGGGCGTTCTGCTCGCCGCCTTCACCCACACCCAGCGACATCGGCAGCATGCCGATCATCATCGCCAGTGCGGTCATGATCACAGGGCGCAGGCGGGTCACTCCAGCTTCCAGCGCGGCCTGCCGCTGGTCCGCCACAAACTGGCGGCGGTCATTGGCAAAGGTCACCAGCAGAATCGAGTTCGCCGTCGCGACGCCGATCGACATGATGGCTCCCATCAGGCTGGGCACGCTAAAGGTGGTCTGCGTGGCAAACAGGATCCAGACGATCCCGGCCAAGGCGGCGGGCAGCGCCATCAGAATGATGAAGGGGTCCAGCCAGCTTTGGAAGTTCACCACCATCAGCAGGTAGACCAGCAGGATCGAAAAGATCATGCCCAGGCCCAGGCGCGTAAAGGATGCATCCATCGTCGCTACCTGTCCGCGCATCTCAATGGTGAGGCCCTTGGGGGCCTTGGCCTGGATGTCGGCAATGATGGCCCGGGCATCGCGTGCCACGCCACCCAGGTCACGATCCTCAACGCCCGCGTAGACGTCATAGACCGGCTGGACGTTGTAGTGGCTGACCACGGCCATCGAGGTGCCACGCTCCAGCGTCGCCATGCTTTGCAGCAGTTGGGTGCTGGTGCCGTTGGCGGAGGTCACCGGGGTGGATGTGAGGTCGTCCAACGAATCCATGCGGATGGGCGGCGTTTGGGCGTTCACCTGATAGCTGACACCGTTGCGCGGGTCGAGCCAATAGTTGGGGGCGGTCTGCGTGCTGGAGCTCAGCGAGATCAGCAGTGAGCTAGCCACTTCGCGCTGGGTGACGCCCATCTGGTCGGCCAACGTACGGTCGACATTGACGCGCACTTCCGGCACGTCCACCACTTGGTGAAGGTGGACGTCGGCCGCACCCGGCACCGCATCCAGGCGCTTCTCAATCTGCTTGGCGATCTGATACGCCGCCTTGTCGTTACGCGACGAGATCTGGATGTCGATGGGCGCGGGCAGGCCGAAGTTGAGGATCTGGCTGGTCATGTCAGCGGCCTGGAAGTAGACGGTCAGCTCCGGAAACTCCTTGCGCAACTCCCGCCGCAGCCGGCGCACATAGTTCTCGGTGGGCCCGTGCTTCTCGCGGTTGAGCGATACCAGAATTTCGCCATCGGATTTGCTGATGATCCCGGCATCGGAATAAGCGAGATTGATGCCCACCGGAGGCAGGCCGATGTTGTCAATGATGGTGTCGAGCTCTTCCTTCGGCACCACCTCGCGGATCTTCTTTTCGACCAACGCAAAGTAGCGCTCCGTCTCCTCGATGCGCGTGCCCGCCGGGGCGCGGACGTGGACGCGGAACTGGCCGCCATCGATCTTGGGGAAGAAGTCCTCACCCACCAGCGGCACCAGGAAGCCGGTGCCCGCGACCAGCACGGTAAAGGCCAGGATCACCACCACCGGATGGTAGAGGCACCAGTTCAGCATCGTCTGATACGTGCAGCGCACGCGGTAGAAGCCACGGTTGAAGGCCTTGTGCATCCGCCACATCGGGTTGCGGCTGGTGGTGGGGCCGTATTCATCTTCCTGGTAGAGCTTAAGATCCTTGCCCAGCAGGAAATTCGCCATCGTCGGCACGATGGTGCGGGATAGCAGGTAGGAAGCCATCATCGCGAAGACCACCGCCAGCGCCAGCGGCGTAAACAGGTACTTGGCGGTGCCGGTCAGGAAGACGACGGGCACGAACACGATGCAGATCGAAAGCGTCGAAACGAAGGTCGGCACGGCGATCTGCTGCGCGCCGTCGAGGATGGCTCGCCAGAGTTGCTTGCCTTCATGCAGGTTGCGGTGGATGTTCTCGATTTCGACGGTCGCGTCGTCCACCAGAATGCCGACCGCGAGCGCCAGGCCGCCCAGCGTCATGACGTTGATGGTCATGCCCATCAGGTTGAGGATCGACAGCGACGTCAGGATCGACAGCGGGATCGAGATGCAGACGATCACGGTCGACCGCCAACTGCCCAGGAACAGCAGGATCATCAGTGCCGTCAATGCCGCGGCGATCAAGCCTTCATGCAGCACGTTGTCGATGGCGGCGCGCACGAACAGAGACTGGTCAAAGAGGCGCTTGATCTTCAGCTCCGGCGGCAGCGTCGTCTGGATCTTCGTAATCTGCTGCTGCACGCGGTTGATGATGTCGAGCGTCGATTCGCTGCCGTTCTTCAGTACCGTCAGCAGCGCTCCGCGAACGCCATCCTGGCGCACGATGTTCTGCTGCACCGCGTAGCCGTCGCGCACGTTGGCGACGTCGCGGATGTAGACCATCTGGCCGTTCACCACCTTCACCGGCAGATTGTTCAGCTCCGCGACTGTTTCCGGGCTGGCGTTCAGCTTGACGTTGAACTCCGTCGGACCCGCTTTGATGGTACCGGCCGGGATGATCAGGTTTTGGGCATTCACCGCGTTCGAGACATCAATGGCCGACAGGCGGCGGGCGAACATCGCCTTGGGGTCCAGGTCCACCATCACGGTGCGGCTGCGGCCGCCATAGGGCAGGGGAATGGAGGCTCCCTGGACGGTGGCCAGGCCGGTGCGGAGAAAGTTTTGGCCCAGGTCGAAGATCTGCTGCTCGCTGAGCGTGTTTGAACCCAAGGCCAGCTGCAGAATCGGCACCGTGGCGGCGTTGTAGCGCAACACAAAGGGCGGTGTGATGCCGGGCGGCAGGATTCGCGTAATAGAGGCCGCGATCGCCGTGATCTGGGCGATGGCCAGGTCGATCTTCACGGTGGGGTGGAAGTAGACGCGGATGATGCCGTAGCCCGGTAACGACTCGCTTTCGATGCGTTCAATGTCGTTCACCGTGGTGGTCATGGCCCGCTCGGTACTGGTGACCACGCGCTTGGCCATTTCATCGGGCGGCATGCCGTTATAGGACCAGATCACGCTGGCCACCGGGATGTCGATGTTGGGGAAGATGTCGGTGGGCATCGAGAAGATGGCCACACCGCCCAGCACGACGATCAGGATCGCCATGACGACGAAACTGTAGGGCCGGTTGAGTGCGAGCTTAACTATCCACATGGAAGGGAATTTTCAGACTAGCAAAAGCGTTCGATACACTGTAGGCGAGTGAAGTATGCCCTCGCGTTACTCGCCGTCCTGCCTTTAGCGGCCCAACAGGCCCAACTGGACGCTAATCAGACTCTTTTCAACGTCATGGTGGCGATCAACGCCGCCGGATATGACGCGGATGCCGATTCGCCCAACAACCACCCGTTGCGCAAAGCGGTGCGGGAGGCGGTGGCGAAGCAGAACCTGTCCACGGTCGCCGAGCTGAAGAAGTTCTTCGCCGCCCATCGGAAAAAGGACTGGACCGGCGACTTGAGCCAGTACATCTCCTTCGCCCTGGCCGTTGACGGCACGGACCAGTACAAGTGGCGCTTCAAGCTGGAAGAGATTCCGCCGGATGCGTTGTCGCTAGAAGGTTTTGGCGCGCTGATGACGCGCTTCCACCAGCAGGCGCAGCTGGATGAATTGTGGAAACAGGTGAAGCCCATGCATGAGCAGGCGCTGGAACGTTTCCATGACCCGATCACCAACGCGCTGCAGCAAGCGACCGGCTATTTGCGTGTGCCTGGCACCGGCTCCGGTCCGCGTAAGTTTTTCGTCTACGTCGACCTGATGGCCGCGCCCAACAACATCCAGGCGCGCAGCTATGGCGACGATTTCTACGTCATCCTGACGTCTTCTCAAGACACGCACGCCGAAGAAGTCCGCCACTCCTACATCGGCTTTCTGGTGGACCCGCTGGCCACCTTGCATGCCGACAAGATCGAGAAAAAGCGCCCGCTGATCGACTTGGCCCAAGCCGCGCCGCTGCTGCCGGATGCCTACAAGAACGACTTTCTGCTGCTCACCACCAAGTGCATCACGCGCGCCGTCGAAGTTCGCCTGGCACCGGCCGCTAAGCGTGACGCGATGGTGGCGCAGGCGCTGGCCGAAGGCTACATTCTGGCGCCCTACTTTGCCGAAGCGCTGGTGCTCTATGAAAAGCAGGAGCAGGCGATGCGCTTCCACTATCCCGACATGATCAACAACATCGATCTGAGGAAGGAAGACAAGCGGCTCGCCAACGTGCAGTTCGCCACGCAGGCCGTGGTGAAGACCGTCAAGGTGGCGCAACCGGAGAAGAAGCCGGAGCTGACCGGTGTGCCGAAGCTGCTCGAAGATGCGGAAGATCTCTATGCGGCGCGCAAGTTGGCTGACGCACGGGCGAAGTTCTTGGAGGCCGCCGAACAGACCAAAGAGAGAGTGCTGCAGTCGAGAGCGTATTATGGATTAGCGCGGATTGCGGCGCTCGAAAAGAACCCGGAACTGGCGGTGAAGCTGTTTCAACAGACGCTGGACCTGGAACCCGAGGCAGCGATCCGGGCGTGGGCGCACGTTTATCTTGGCCGGCTGCTCGAGTTGGGTGGTGAACCCGCGGAAGCCGCCCGTCATTTCGACGATGCGTTGAAAGTGGAAGGCGCGACACGCGCGGCACGGGACTCCGCCACCAAAGCGGCCCAAGATTTGAAGAAGAGGATGAATCCATGAGAAAGTTGGCCATTTTTCTGGCTCTGACCGTCACCCTGATGACGGCTGCCTTCGCCCAGACGGCGGACACCAAGCAAGCCAAGCCGAAGTCGCAAAAGGAAGCCGAAGCGATCAACGCCGTGTTCAGCGCGCAGGACCCGGATGCCCGTATTGCTGCCGTTGAAGCGCTGTTGACCAAATTTGCGGATACCCAGTTCAAGGGCATCGCGCTCTACGTCGCCACCGTCTCGGCGCAGCAGAAAAATGACACGGAGAAGATCATTCTTTACGGAGAACGCGCTCTTGAGGCCGACCCCAAGGGCTACGGCGCGATGCTGATCATGGGCCAGGCCTTGGCCGCTCGCACCCGCGAGTTCGATTTCGACAAGGAAGAAAAACTGGGCAAGGCGGAAAAGCTGGCCAAGGATGCGTTGGCCCTGGTGGCGACCGCGGCCAAGCCCAACCCCGCCATGACCGACGAGCAGTGGGCGATGGCGAAGAAGGATTTCGAATCCCAGGGTCACGAAGTGCTGGGTCTGTCGGCGATGGTCCGCAAGAAGTACGACGTGGCTATTCCGGAACTGAAGGCGGCCATTGAAGCGCAGCCCCAGAAGGATCCTTCCACCATGGTTCGCCTGGCGGTCACCTACAACGATGCCGGCCAGCCCGACAACGCCATTGCGATGGTGGACCAGCTGAACGCCATGCCGGATCTGCCGCCGTCGATCAAGCAGGTGGCGGCCCAGCAGAAGCTGAAGGCCGCGCAGCTGAAATCGCAGAAGAAGTAGTGGCCGAAGAAGTAGTGTTTGAGTAGCCGATGGATGACCAGCTGAGCGCGCTCGAAGCGTCGATCGGCTACCGCTTTCGCGACCTGGATCTGCTCCGGCGCGCGCTGACCCATAGCTCCGTGGCGTCGGAGCCTACCCGGTCAGTGGGGCCGGATGGCCAGGAGCTGATCTCGGTCCGGCCGGACAACGAGAAGCTGGAGTTTCTGGGCGATTCGGTTTTGGGATTTCTGGTGGCGGAAGAACTATTCCGCCGCCACCCCGATCAACCGGAAGGCCAGCTGACGGTGATCAAGTCGCGCGTGGTCAATTCCGCGTTCCTCTACCGCGCCGCCCGCGCTCTAAACTTGGGTGGTTATCTAATCCTGGGCCGGGGTGAGGACCGGGCCGGTGGCCGCGAGAAAAAGACCGTCCTCGCCGACGCCCTGGAAGCCGTGATCGCCGCCGTCTTTCTGGATGGAGGCATCGACGCCGCCCGCAGCTTCGTCCTCCAACGCATTCTCTCCGCCGACGCCCTAGAACCCGGCGAAGACCCCAGCGCCTCCAACCCCAAGAGCGCCCTCCAGCAAGCCGCCATGTCGCTGAAGCTCCCACTGCCCCGCTATCAAGTGCTGCAGGAAACCGGGCCAGACCACGAAAAGCTCTTTACCGTAGAAGTGCGGGTTGGCAAGACCGTCGCCGCCACCGGCGAAGGGACGTCGAAGAAGACCGCCAGCGTTCGGGCGGCGGCCGCGGCTCTGGAGCGGTTGGTCAAGCACACCTCCGCGCTGTTGGATTAATGTCTACCGGCCGAAATCGAGGCGCCATACGGCGACGGCCCACTCCGCCATGCGCTCTTCGCGTTCGTGGATAGCCTCCACACTCCACTCCATAACGTCCAGCCGTTTGGTCATCTCAAACGCACTACTGGCATAGATCTCTTGCTTGATGGCCGGTCCTTTGCCTCCCGCCAAGCGATTCTTAGCCATTCCTGGGAGGGGTTCTCGGGCAGAATGTGTTCAATGGTTGCCCCAATCAAATCAGCGTCAAATTTGTCCCCTCGAAGGTGGGCTTCCAGACGAGATAGGGTATAGCTCTGGATCTTCTTCGGACGCAGGCCCAATGGGTAGAAGCCGAAAGATCGGCTGAACTCTTCATCGGAGACGTAGACCGGTTTGAGCAGTTCGAAGACATCTCGGGGGCGGGTAGCACGGCCCGCTGAGACTTCAATCGCCGCTTGGTTATAAGCCCGCTCGAGTTCCTGGGTGTTGCGCCGGGCAATCACGTTGAATCGGAAAGAAACGATCTCACAGATCCTTAGGATGCGCTCGAGATCCTGCGCCGCATGCCGCTCATTCCATGCCAGCGCCAAAGGGCGATACTGTGTCACCCCAAAAAGCTTCAGCGCGCGAATGTGAGGCACAGCGTCCGGACGGTCCAGCCAGAACTGATCCTCCGGATCATCCAAGGCGGCGTAAAGATCAGCCGCCTTATGCAGCCGTTCCAGGAAGGCGAACACCTGTTGGCGGTTGCTGACCGAGGCTTTGATCTCCTTAAAAAGACGCTCGCTCCGGACATAGCTCTGCGAGGAGTTGAGGAAATGCCGAAGGAAGCCGCTCAAATCGGTTGCGGGCACCAGCTCCGCAATCTGTCTCCATTCATGTTGGACGTGTTCCAGGTCCAAGCGGCTCTCCGCGGCCAGTGAAAATAGGTAGTTCTTCAGCAGGTCTGAGGCCGTAAGCGCGGTACCACGGGCATTCAAGGTCTCAAAGACCGTGTAGGCGCTTAGCTCGTCTTCGACCAGAATCTGAATGAACATCAGCCGGCGTGCAACTGTCGTGGCCAGGAAGTCGGCCAGATGCTCCCCATCCGGTTGCTCCCCGAACTGGGCTACCAGCTTTTGCTGGAAATACTTGAACGCCTCCCACATGCGCCGCTCAGATGGCTCGAGCCGGCGCGGATTGATCGGCTGGCGGAACTGCACCATAAAGTGCTGGTAAAACCCGTCGTCCGTCTTGTTGAGCGTTAACTTACTCGAGGCTCGCAACGACGCCGGATCTCTTGAACCGATGAACTGGCTGAACAGAAGTTCATACCGCAACTTATTCTCATCCGCATTGACGCCTCGATCTACCAATGTGCGAATGCGATCTAGTACCGCAAGCGCAAGCAGACTGACGGTCGCCAACCGCTGTTGTCCATCGATCACGGTGAACCGGTCAGCCGCTGTCGACTGGAGCACAATCGCGCCAAAATAGTGCGTGCTGCCGGACTCGTGCACTTCAGTCAAATCATTCCAAAGATCTTCCCAGTTCTCTTCCTGCCAGGAATAGTCTCGTTGGAATTCCGGAACCCGGTACAAGTTGCCATTGGCAAAAACCGAACCAATATTGACCGTGCTCGTATCCAAGAGGAGATTTCTGGCCATCGGCTTTAGTGTATCCTTCGCTTCCATTCAAACAGCACCACCCCCGCCGCCACGCTGACATTCAGCGATGGGATGTGTCCCGCCATGGGGATGCTGACCAGGACGTCGCAGTGTTTCTTGACTTGTTCGTGCAGTCCGTGGCCCTCGCCGCCCATCACGATGGCGGTGGGGGTCGCAAACTGGACGGTGTCGTAGGTGTCGGTGCCGCGCTCGTCCAGGCCGTAGCGCCAGAAATTGCGCTCCCTTAACTCTTCCAGCGCCCGGTTGATGTTCACGACCCGGACCACCGGCAGATGCTCCAGGGCACCGGCCGCGGCCTTCATGACGGTGTCGGTGACTCCGGCGGAGCGGCGTTCCGGGATGATGATGGCGGACGCACCGGCGCATTCGGCCGTTCGAGCGATGGCGCCTAGGTTGTGCGGGTCTTCGACGCCATCGAGCACCACCACCAGCCGGGCGTCCTCTGGCAGTTCGTTGAGTGACCAGTAGCGGAACGCGCCGGCGATGGCCACCACGCCCTGGTGGGCGGAGCCTTGCGCCAGACGGTCCAGCTGCTCCCGGCTTTCAAACCGCAGTTGGACGCGAGCCTCCCGCGCCAGGTCGACGATCTCCTGGACCTTTTGGCCGCCCATGCCGCGCGCCACGACGACGCGCTCCAACTCGCGGCGGTTTTTCAGCGCTTCGCGGACAGAATGAATTCCAGCGATGACGGTCATCGTCTAGTCATGGTATCCAATGGGGAATGCGATCTCTTTGGCTAAGTTTGGCGGCATGTGCTGCGATGGCGGCAGAGAACCCGTTGCTGGAGATTCCGGAGCGGCGCCCGGCCGGCAGCACCTACCGGCTGCCGTTCGACCAGGTGAAGCCGGAGCACATCGTCCCGGCCATGGACGCCCTGCTGGCCGAGGCAGAGCAGCAGCGCCAGACGCTGGCCACCTCCACGGGCCCCCGGACCTGGGACAACACCATGCAGCGGCTGGAGAACATGGGCGAGCGGTTGTCCCACGCCTTCTCCGTGATCTCGCTGCTGGAAGGCGTCGCCACTACGCCCGAACATCGCAAAGCCTACAACGCCGTCCTGCCCAAGATTTCGGCGTATAGCTCCAGCGTCCAACTGGACGTCCGGCTGGCGCGGGCGGTGAAAGAGTACGCGGAGACCGCTGAAGCCAAGGCGCTGACCGGGGTCCGGGCCCGATACCTGAGCAAGACCTTGAACGACTTCCGCCGCGGCGGCGCATACCTTGATGACGCCAAGCGCAAGCGCCTCCAGGAGATCAATGAAGAGCAGTCCGCCGTCGCCAACCAGTTCAGCCAGAATGCGCTTGATGCCCGCATCGCGTTCGAGCTGATGGTGACCGACGAGAAACAGTTGGCCGGTCTGCCGGAATCGGCGCGCAAGGCGGCGCTAGCCAGCGCCAAGGCCAAGGGCAAGGAAGGCTGGCGGCTTACGCTGGCCGCCCCCAGCTACCAGCCGGTGCTGCAGTTCCTGGATGACGGTTCCATCCGCAAGCAGATGTGGCTGGCGTCGAACACTTTGGCCTCCACCGGCAAGTTCGACAACAGCCCGCTGATTCGCAAGATGCTGGCCCTGCGTTCCGAAGAAGCGCAGCTGCTCGGGTACGCCAATTTTGCTGACCGGCAGACCGAAGAGCGTATGGCGAAGTCCGGCGCCTCGGTTAAAGCGTTTCTTGAAGATCTTGAAGCTAAATCTAAGCCAGCATACGAGAAAGAGAATTCTGAGCTGGCCGCCTTCCGCAAATCGCTGGAAGGTCCCAACGCCCCGGACCTAGAACCCTGGGATATCTCGTACTACGCCGAGAAGCTGCGCAAGAAGCTCTACGATTTTGACGAGGAGGCGCTCCGTCCCTACTTCCCGGCAGACAAAGTGGTGGACGGGATGTTCCAGCTGGTCAATCGTTTATACGGAATTTCGATCAAATCGGTGGAAAATCCGGCCGTGTGGGCGCCGGAAGTAAAGTTCTACGAAATCCGGGACCAGGACGGCACCCTGCTCGCCAGCTTCTACGCCGACTTCTACCCTCGCGACAACAAGCGCGCCGGGGCCTGGATGAGCCCGCTAGTGATGGGGGGCCCGCTGGCGGGTGGCAAGTTTGAACCGCACATCGGCCTGATCGCCGCCAATATCGCCACGGCCGAACCAGGTAAGCCGGCGTTGTTGAACCATTACGAAGTGGAGACGCTGTTCCACGAATTCGGCCACCTGCTCCACATGTCGCTCAGCCGCTCCCCCATCAAGTCGCTAGGAGGAACCTCGGTGGCCTGGGACTTTGTGGAGCTGCCCAGCCAGATCATGGAGAACTTCACCTGGGAGCGGCCGGTGATGGACCTGTTTGCCAAGCACTATGAGAACGGCAAGCCGGTTCCGGCTTCCATGTTTGACGCCTTGAAGAAGGCCCGGACCTTCCGGGGTGGTTCGGCGATGATGCGGCAGCTGGGGCTGGGCATGACGGATATTCTGTTCCACACGGAATACCGCGGCGATGATTCTCAAGGCGATCCAGTGACTTACGCGCGAAAGGTGATGCAACGCTACACCCCCGCTCCGCTGCCTGAGAACTTCTCCATGGTCACCAGCTTCTCGCACGTTTTCGCCGGCGGGTATGCCGCCGGGTACTACAGCTACAAGTGGGCGGAAGTGCTGGATGCGGATGCGTTTACGCGGTTCAAGAAGGAGGGATTGTTTAGCCCCACCGCGGGCAACGCGTTCCGCCGCAATGTGCTCGAAAAGGGCAACACCGAGGAGGCCGGGAAGCTGTTCCGCGATTTCATGGGCCGCAACCCGGACCCGAAAGCGCTGCTGGAACGCAGCGGGTTGGCCACCAAATAGCAGACGGTTGATTTACGGTTGCCTGGGGGGCTGCTGGACTTCAAGCGAAGCATGAAGTACAACTAGGCTAGTGCTTGATCCTACACTGGTGCCGTCCGCCTCGCCTGAGATTCCGGACAAGCTCTACTTCCGCATTGGAGAGGTAGCCCGCTTGGCGGGGGTGAATCCTTCGGTCCTGCGCTACTGGGAGAACGAGTTCTCCATCATCGATCCGAAGAAGTCCGGCAGCAACCACCGGCTGTACCGCCGCAAGGACGTCGAGCATATCCTTGAGATCAAGCATCTGCTGTATGAGAAGCGCTACACCATCCAAGGGGCGCGGCAGCATTTTGCAGCCAGCCGCGGCAAAGCGGAGAAATCCAAGGTGAAGGTGAAGGTGGAGGCCAAGCCGGTACAGCCGGCCCAGGCTGCATTGTTTGCTGCTCCTAACCCTCCTTTAATCAGCGAGATTCGGAAAGAACTTCAATCAATTCTGGATTCGCTAAAGTAGCGCCGGATTCCCGGTGCCGGATGCTATCGGAGTGACAGAATTCTGCCGATAACCTTCAGTGAAGTGTCTTGCCGCCCCGCTGATACTTCACCTCCCGGTTATGATCCATCTCACGCGCATCAATCATTCTGAGATCGTCTTGAACTCAGACTTGATTGAGCTGATTGAGACCACTCCGGATACCGTCATCTCGCTGGCCAATGGTCAAAAAGTGATGGTACTAGAGCAACCGGACCAGATAATCGACAAGATTGTCAGTTATCGTCGACGTATAGCCACGCCCTGGCCTGAGGGCGTAAACGATAATCCGGGAACCTCGGCTGGGACGCGTCTGATCGCGCGTGACGTAGCCGCCACACCAGGGGGTGAGTAGTGGCCAAAGCGCGTATTGATCTGTCGACCGTGGGCGGCCTGGGGCTGGCGGCGGCAGGCATCCTGGGCGGACTGGTGCTGGAAGGTGGCGTCCTGCAGGACATCCTCCAAAAGACGGCCGCTCTGATTGTCCTGGGTGGAACGGCGGGGGCGGTGATGGTGGCGACGCCCTGGGCCACGCTCAAGTCGGCCCTGCGCCGTTTGTGGCACGTGCTGATGGAGCCGGTCAGCAACCCCGCGGTGGCGATTGACGAGATCATCACGTTTGCCACCAAGGCCCGCCGCAGCGGCCTGGTCTCGCTCGATTCTGACATCAACCGGATTCCGGACCCCTTTATGCGCAAGGCGCTGACGCTGGCCGTTGATGGCTGCGATCTGCAGGAACTGCGCAAGATGATGGAGCTGGAAATTGACATGGCGGAAGCCCGGGCGGAAGCGGATGCTCAAGTGTTTGAGTCCGCCGGGGGCTACTCGCCCACCATCGGGATCATCGGGGCCGTGCTGGGTCTGATCCAAGTAATGAAACGGCTGGCCGACACGGAGCAGGTGGGGCACGGCATCGCCACCGCGTTTGTGGCCACCGTGTACGGTGTGGCGTTGGCCAACGTGGTTCTGCTGCCGGCAGCTTCCAAGATCAAGGCCCGCATGCGGCAGGAGACCGACCGCTGCGTCCTGATTCTCGAAGGCATCTGCGGCCTGGTGGAAGGCCTGAACCCCAAGCTGATCCGGCAGAAGCTGGAAGCTTTCATTAGCGTCCGTGCGGTTTCCCGGCCAGCTGAGGCCAAAGCCGCCCGGCGCGAGGCAGCCTAACGCCGTGGCCCGCTCGTCTGACAGCCGCGGTTCCGGCCGCCGCCGCCGCGCCCCGGACGGTGCCGCCCACCACGAGCGGTGGCTGGTCTCCTATGCCGACTTCATTACGCTGCTGTTCGCCTTCTTTGTGGTGATGTTCGCCAACTCGCAGGTGGATCGGGAGCGGGTGTCGCGCGTGTCGGAGTCGGTGAAAGGGGCGCTGGAAGGCGGCGTGCTGCCGGTCTACCTGGAAGGCTTTCTCGGCCGCTCGCGCGATGTGAACGCCAAAGGGTTGGGGAACCAGAAGGTGAAGGGCAACGGGGTGGCGGATGGTTTGTCGGAACTGCTGCCGTCCTTGCAGTCGTTGACCCGCCAGATGGACGACGAGATTCGAGATGGCAAACTGCAGGTGCAGCTGACACCTCGCGGGCTGATGGTGAGCATGCGGGAAGCGGCGCTGTTTGCCACTGGAGACGACGCGATCAGCGACACGGCTTTCCCCATGGTGCAAAAGTTGGCCGCCACCATCAATGCTCTGCCCAACCCGGTGCGTCTGGAAGGGCACACCGATTCCACCCCCATCCGCACGCCCCGCTTCAAGTCCAACTGGGAGCTCTCGGCCGCCCGCGCCATCGCGATGATGGAGCTGCTGACCACGCGGTTCAACGTACCGAAGAACAAAGTGGCGATCGCCGGATATGCGGACACCATCGCGCTGGTACCCAACGATACGGCGGAAGGCCGGGCCCGCAACCGGCGCGTGGACATCATTATTCTGAATCGCAACGGCCTGGGGGCAGAACCGCAAGCCACCGCGGGCAAGGGGCCGGCGGACGAGCACAAGGTCGAGCCGCTGATCGACAAAGCCACACCCGCCAAAGGTGCGGCGGGCAAGACCGAGCCCGTGGCACCGAAGACGCAATCTCTGGCTGCCCCGGCTCCACCGGCCGGGAGCCAGCCGGTCGAGGCTACTCCGGCAACCACCAAGCCCGCGGCCGCCAAACCGCCGGCAACGCCTGACCCCGCCGCTCCACGGCCCAAGTCCCGGGCCGCCAAGCGAGCCAACCCTCTGGCCGCCACCCCGGCTACGGCGGACACGCAGAATCAACCTAAACCTTCGGCCGCTCCTTAATCGCTGCGCTCCAGCTAGGTTGAAAAAAGACGCGAGCCGGCGGATGGTTGACATGGCGCCCGCCCCGGCATAGGCTTTCTCCCATGCGCCTTCTCGTCTTGTTGTGCCTGATGCTGGCCTCGGCCGCTGCCCAAACTCCCTTGAAGTCCGGGCCGCCGCTCCCCATGAAGCTGGTGGAGAACTGGGCCCAACTGCCGGCGGGCTGGAATCTGGGGGAATGTACGGGCGTCACCTGCGACCGCGACGACAATGTCTGGATCTTCAACCGCGGCCCGCACCCGGTGATTCAGCTGGACCGGAACGGGAAGTTCTTGAAGGCTTGGACGGAGGTGCCCATCAAGTCCGCGCACGGCCTCCGGGTGGACCCGCAAGGCGACGTCTGGGGCATTGATGTGGCCGGGCACATGGTGATCAAGTTCTCGCTGGATGGCCGGGTGAAGATGGTGCTGGGCAGTGTCGGCAACCGCCCGGCGGAGAACAACGACGAGAAGTATGCCTTCAACCGGCCCACGTCGGTGACCTTCGATACCGAGGGCAACTTCTACGTCTCCGACGGCTATGAAAACTCGCGCGTGGTGAAGTATTCAAAAGACGGCGACTACATCAAGCAGTGGGGCATCAAGGGGCCGGGCGACGGCCAGTTCAACCTGGTGCACGACGTGGTGTTCGATTCCGCCCAGCGGCTCTATGTCGCCGACCGCGCGAATAACCGCGTGCAGATCTTTGATCGGGAGGGCAAGTGGCTGGGCAAATGGACCGGCCTGGGTCAACCGTGGGGCTTGGCCTACTCCAAGAAAGACAACAGCATCTATATGTGCGATGGCGAGAACAACCGCATCGTCAAGGTGAATCTCGATGGCCAGTTGCTGGGCCAGATCGGCAAGTTTGGCAAGGCTCCGGGGCGCCTCGATTTCCCGCATCACATGGCCATGGACTCGCGCGGTGCGCTCTATGTCGCCGAAGTGAAGAACTGGCGCGTGCAGAAGTGGGTGCCGGAATAGTCGATTCCGGCAAGCTCCGCTAAACTAGAGGCTTGGCTCTCTCGATCGACGAACAACTCGCTTACCTGCGCAAAGGCTTTGCGGAGATCATCCGCGAAGAGGACCTGCGCACCCGTCTGGAATCGGCGGCTGCCGAAGGCCGCCCGCTGCGCGTCAAGGCCGGCTTTGACCCGACCGCGCCCGACCTCCACCTGGGCCACACCGTCCTGCTGCGCAAGATGAAGCACTTCCAGGACCTGGGCCACACTGTCATCTTCCTGATCGGCGACGTCACCGGCCTGATTGGTGACCCCACCGGCCGCAACACCACCCGTCCGCCGCTGACGCGTGAGGACATCGACAAGAACGCTGAGACCTACAAGTCTCAGGTGTTCAAGATTCTCGACCCGGCCAAGACCGAGATCCGGTTCAACAGCGAATGGTTCGACCAGCTGGGCTTTGCCGATGTGGTGCGTCTGGCGTCCAAGTACACGGTTGCCCGGCTGCTCGAACGCGATGACTTCACCAAGCGCTTCCAGGGCGGCATCCCAATTTCGGTGCATGAGCTGCTGTACCCGCTGGCGCAGGCCTACGATTCGGTCTGCCTGAAGTGCGATGTAGAGCTGGGCGGGTCTGACCAAAAATTCAACCTGCTGGTGGGCCGCGAGATCCAGCGTGACTACGGCCAGTTGCCGCAGATCGTGGCGACGACGCCGCTGCTCGAAGGCCTGGACGGTGTCGAGAAGATGTCGAAGTCCAAGGGTAATTACGTCGGCATCACGGAAGCCCCGGCCGCGATGCGGCAGAAGCTGATCAACATCTCCGATGACCTGATGTGGCGCTACTGGGAGCTGCTGACCGACGAATCGCTGCCGCAAATCGAGGCGCGCAAGTCCGACCCGCGGGCGGCGAAGGAAGAGCTGATCAAGCGCATCATCGCGGATTTCCACGGCGATGCGGATGCTGATTTTGCGGAGACCGTCGCCGTGACGGACCGGCGTCTGAACCGCGCCATTGTCCAAGGCGGCATGGCTGCCTCCGTGTCAAAGGCTGATGGGTTGATCAAGCAAGGGGCGGTGAAGGTGGGCGAGGAAGTGGTCCGCAACCCGACGCACGCGCTCGAACCCGGTGACCACACGGTGCATGTCGGCCGCAAGGTGAAAGTGCTGCAGGTGGCCTAAGGCCGCCATGACGGATTCTGCCTCCGCGGCCGCGTTCCGGGCGTCCAATCGGGTGCACGCATGATTCAATACCCTGTGCCGTGGGACCTGGTGTTTGGCCTGACACCGCACATCGCCCAAAAGACCCGTCGTGACGTGGACGACTTTTCGGCGCAGGCCGTCGCTCGCATGGTGCCGGCGCCGGTCTACCAGGGCCTGGAACACATTCCCGTTGATGGCCGATTTCTGCTGGTGGCCAACCACTACCAGCGCCAAGGTCTGTGGATTCTGCATTCGGCCAGCGCCGTGACGCAAGCGGTCCGGGAAGTGATCGGCCCCGGCAATCCGCCCGTGCATTGGGTGGTGACGGCTAACTGGCCGCCGATCAAGCTTGGACCCTGGACCATCCCCTCACCCGGCGACATCCTGCTGCCCAAGGTGGCCCACGCGCTCCACTGCTTCCCGGTGAGCTTCGCGAAACACAACCCTGGCTTTACGGCCACCTCCATCCGCCGCCTGCTGAAAGCCGCCCCCACGTTGACGCGGCCGATCGGCCTGTTTCCGGAAGGCGTGGCGGGCGTGGCCGGGCAGTTGACCCAACCTCTTCCCGGCGTGGACCGTTTGATCGCTCACCTGGGGAAGATCGGCCTGCCCGCGCTGCCGTGCGCGATCAGTGAGACGGACCGGTTGATCGTGCGCTTTGGGCCACTGGTGCCAGCGCAAGAGCTGGTGCGCTCCAGCCAGTCGGCCGAGCTGGTGATGGCGCGGGTGGGAGCTCTGCTGGCGGGGCGCTATTAGGCTGCGGAAAAAGGCCGGAAACCGCTCCCTCGAAAATGACCCCTAACCCCTTGATTCCACGTAGGGCGTCGGCAGCGGCTTTTTCATCGCTTCTGTTGTTCCGAAGGAACATCTTGGCTTGCTGACGCGCGCGGCTCAGAAGATCCGGTCTATTAGTTGCAAAAAACTTACAGAGCCACGACCGTGAGGGAGTGGTCCCTGTAAAACCCTTTTCCGCAGCCTGCGCGTAGCGCGTCAGCTAGCAGGCCAGATCGAGGTCAGGTCGAGCACAAAGCCTTCCACCGGACCTTCTCCCGCTACCGACGATGGCGCCGCAAGGCACTCGGGCACGGCGCCCGGCCGGTAGATGGTGAGGGTCTGGTCGATCGGGTCCACCAGCCAGGCCAGCAAAGCGCCGTTGTCGATCCATTCCTCCATCTTGCGCTTCAGCGGCGGCAGCCGGTCAGACGGTGAACGTAGCTCAATCACAAAATCAGGGCAGAGCACCGGGTAGGCATCATCGCCCCGTTTAGCCATAGCGCGGTCAAAGCGATCGCGCGCGATCCAGGAGGCGTCCGCGGCGCGGATGGAGCCGTTGGGTAGCCGCGTGCCGGAGCTGGAATCCAGCACTCTTCCCCGGCGATGGGTCCGGTTCCAGTAGTGAAGTTGAGCGGTGATCTCGCTGTTGCGTTCGCCGGTCTCGGGCTCAGTGGGTGGAGCCATCACCACCTCCTGTTCAGCAGCGTCGTACTCCAGCCGGTAGTCCGGCCAGCGGTCGCACAGCTTGAGAAAAGCCGAGTCGGACAGGTAGGGCGATGGGCGGACCATCGTGATGGTCGCATCGATCGGCCGCGCCATGGTCGCCATAACCTTATGGTATCGCGGTCCGGGAATCTGAAGGTTGATCAGGTTCTGGCCTTCCTCTGCGCTGATCAACCAAAACTTTCCTTGCCGTAAAGGTTCAGTATACTCATAATATTAACGTTGCTTAATATTGAGTGCTCTTGAATACGGGGGACCTGACAAAAGCAGCGAAATCACTCTCAGGAGAATACACAGTGAAGACAATGTTGGTCATCACCATGGGGTTGGCCTTGGCCGTTACTAGCCAAGCACAGTCCCGCAAGACGATCTATGTCGATCGGATGGAAGGCCTCGAATCGTTCGTCGAGTCGGCGCTAGAGGCCGCTGAACTACCCTTCGATTTTGTCGAAGAAGCCAAGCAGCCGGAAATGAAGGCCACTTTGGCCAAGATGCATGCCGCTTTCGGGGAGATCATCTACCGGCACAAACTCGGGCGCAACGAGACGCACCGGCTGGAATTGCTGGACGTGGAACGCAACAAAGTGATCGCGTGGCACGCATTCCCACTGAACGGGGATGATGCGGCCCGACGGAAGGCGGCGGCGGAGTTTGCAGCCAAAGTTAAGGCTGCTTGGGCGAAGCGCTCGAAGTAGCGCGGAGGAAGTGGCGCGTCCCGGGAGATCCGGGCGCGCCGCACCGATCGCTTAACGTTCATCGAAAACTCAGATCGTAAAAGGAGCCCGCCGGCCTGTAAGCCGGTTTCTGTACTCGCCTTGCGGGCGAGCAGCAGCCATTCATCTCGACCGGACATTACTGTCCGGCTCTAGCAACCTACCCGGAAGTGAAACGCGACGGGCCGCCGCTCCTCCCCTATTTGGTCTTGCTCCGCGTGGGGTTTTCCCTGCCAGACCCGTTGCCGGGTCCGCGGTGCGCTCTTACCGCACCTTTTCACCCTTACCCAAATACCCGAAGGCACCTGGGCGGTACATTTTCTGTGGCACTAGTCCGTAAAACGTCCTTTGAGAACGCTCCCCCGGCCGTTAGCCGGCACGCCGCCCGATGGAGACCGGACTTTCCTCCAAGGCTTGCGCCTCAGCGGCTGCCCGTCCGGCGGGCTCCATCAACCAGCGTAGCGCACGTGGGTAACGGGAGGCGCGCTTCTCTCCCAAACGAAAAACGGACCGGAGGATTAACCCCGGTCCGTCGTTCGATCATCCGAAGATGAGGCTGGTTAGAAGTTCACGCGGAGTGACAACTGGATCTGGCGCTGTGCACCCAAACCCACCGCGCTTTCCACCGTCTGCAGAATCTGGCCAAACGTGCCGCCGGTGGCGGCGCCGTAGGGCTGACCCGGTTGCAGGGTGTTGCCGGACGTGCCCAACACATTGTTCAGGCGCACGACCGGATTGGCGAAGTTGGCCCGGTTGAACAGGTTGTAGACTTCGGCGCGGAACTCCGTGTTGATGCGTTCCGTCAGGCGGAAGCGCTTGTGGAGCGTCACGTCCAACTGGCTTAAGCCCGGGCCGTGTAGCGCGCCGCGGCCCAAGTTGCCGTAGCTGCCCGCGGCCGGAGTGGCGAAGGCGGCCGGGTTCAGGAAGTAGCGCTTGTCGGTGACGTTGGTCAGGAACGGATTCACGCCCGCCACCACGTCCGGGAAGCGAACGTCGCGGGAGTTGCCGCCACCAATCACGTTGATCACCGGCACGGTTACCGGAGCACCGTTCACCACGATGGGCGAGTTCACGATGGTCTGGTTCCGGGTATCGCGATACACGATGTCCGGGCGCGTGATGCGGATATCGAGCGGCAGGCCGGTGCGGGCGTTGACGATACCACCCACTTCCCAACCACCCACCAGCAAATCCGCCGTGCGGCTCATATCCTGGCCAAAGCGCTTGCCGCGGCCAAAGGGCAGCTCATACAGAGCCGTGATGTTGGCGCTGTGGCGGACATCGAAGGCGTTGTTGCCACGGTCCGCCTTAAAGTTATAGGGCTGCGTGGCGGTGTTGGCTTCGTTGGAGCCACCGGAGTTGCCGATGGAGTGGCCGTAGGTCCACTGCGCACCCAGCGACAAACCTTTGCTGAAGCGGCGGTTGAGCGTCGTTTGCAGCGAGTTGTAGCTATCGGTGCCGCCCGTGGTCTTGTAGTCGATCTCACCGAACTGCGTGCCGAACTCGCGCACGGCCGTACCCACGCCCGTGGTCGCGTTCATGGTGACGCCCACGACGCGGTTCACGATGCTGCGCAGGAAGAGGTTGCGGCCCTGGCTGCCGACGTACGCCACCTGGAGGATGGCGCCGCCCGGCAGGACCTGCTGCAAGGAAGCGGTGTAGGAGAGAATCTTCTCGGGTACGCGGTAGCCCGGAGCATAGGCGCGGACGCCGATGCCAGTGGCGGTGGCCACGTTGAAGTTCTTGACGAACTGCAGCGGGTCGTAGGGGAACTTGGCGCCGTTGACCGTGCCGCTGACGCGGTCGCTTTCGATCGGCTGGATCAAATCCTCGCCCTGGCCGGGGCCATAGTAGTAACCGCCCCCGATGCGCAGGGTGGTCTTGCCACCCAGCTTCTCAGGAGACCAGCTGAGGCCCACGCGCGGTCCAATGGCCAGCTTCGAGGTCTGGTAGAACGGACGGCTGCCGGGCTTGTCGAGCGTACCGGTCACCGTGTTGTAGAGCACCACCAGGTCGCGGTCCTCACGCCAGGGCGTGTAGTACTCGTACCGCAGGCCATAGCTGAGCGTCAGGGTGGAGCGCAGCCGGTATTCATCCTGGGCGTAGACGCTGAACATCTCGGTCTTGCCGAAACGGTTGCCGGTGGCTCCGTTGTTGAACGGGCTGGGGGCGCTGACGTCGCCATTGACGGTGATGGTGGGGGTATTCGCCAGGAAGGCCGACAGATTGCTGAAAGCGTAGGTGGTGCCGCCCAACCGGTCGGTATACATCCGCACCTGGCGGAACTCGCCGCCAAACTTCAGGTTGTGATTGCCCTTGATCCAGGTGAGGTTGTCCACATAGCTGAGCGAATAGCTGGTGTAGGGCTGGCCGCGGCCGTTGGTGGCGCTGCTGGCGCGCACCTGGCCAGAGGGGATGGATACACCCGCACTGGCACCTTGCCCGCCGATCCCCACCAGCACGTTGGCGCCGGAGATATTCAGCGTCACGCCGGTCAGGTCGACACCCGGTACGTTGGGTGCGACACCGTTGGTGCGCGTCTTGGGGCCGTTATAGCCGAACTTGACTTCATTGATCACGTTGGGCGAGATGATGCGCTGCCAGTTGATGACGCCGTTCTGGGCCAGCGCGGTCTGCACGAAGGCGCTGCCGGAGACGTCGAATGGCGCGGTGGACGTGCCGTCGTCGCGGAACCAGCGCAGGTACAGCAGATCCTTGTCCGACATGCGGTAGTCGAGACGCAGGCTGCCGGAGTTCTCATTCACCACCGACTTGCCGTTCAGGCGCGCCAAGTCGAAGTCCGGGTTGGACGTCGGGCCGGCGTTGCCCAGCGGGAATGCGCCCAAGGCCGGCTTAATGGCCGCATCGATGCAGCGCCCCGTCGAACCAGTGGCGCAGGTGGGCAGATTGCGGACCGTCGTGCTCGGCGTCTGGCCCACCAGCGGGAAGCCGGCGCGCTGGCGCAGGCCTTCAAAGTGGCCAAAGAAGAAGAGCTTCTCTTTGATGATCGGGCCGCCCAGCGAGCCACCGAACTGGTTCAGGCGCAGGGGCGACTTGTTGAAGCCGTCAAAAAAGTTGCGGGCGTCCATCGCATCGTTGCGCATGTATTCGAACAAGCCACCGTGGAAGGCGTTGCCACCGGATTTGGTGACCAGGCTGATCTGACCGCCGGTACCCGTGCCGTACTCGGCCGGGTAGTTGCTGGATTCGATGCGGAACTCCTGCACCGTCTCCAGGCTGGCCTGCAAACGGAAAGAAGACGACGTCTGGCCGTTCAGGTTGCCCGGCGAGGCATCAATGATCGAAGAGGCTTCGACGCCGTCGAACTTGACGGCATTCTGTTGGTTGGCGCGTCCGCTGAAGCGGATGTTGTCATAGGTGCCGCCGCCGGCCGTTTGGGCTCCCGGCGCCAGCAGGTAGAGCTGCGACACTTGGCGGCCGTTCAACGGCATCTGCGCCACTTCACGCTCGCTGACGTTGACGCCGACGCGGGCGGAGCTGGTATCGACGGTGGCCAGATCGCCCCCGGACACGGTCACTTCCGTGGCCACCGACTGCGGCTGCATGACGATGTTCAAGGAGCGCTGCTGGCCGACGCCGAGTTGCAGTTCCTTAAATTCCGCCGCGGCCATTCCGGCGGAGGTGGCGGTGATGGAATACGGCGCGGGGGCGAGATTGAAGACCGAGAAGTTTCCCGATTCATTCGATTCCGCCTCACGGGTCTCACCTGTTTTTTCGTTCTTGACGACAATTTTGACGCCCGGGATGACGGATCCGGTGGAGTCCGCAACCTTGCCGATCAAGGTTGCTTTGTCTGTTTGGGCCAGCAAGATGCCGGCCGCAACTATTAGCGACGCGGCTAGCTTTAATTTCCTCATAACTGGAGGCTAGCATCGGGTTTTGCCATTAACCTAGGCGAATCGGTTATTCCGGCTGAAATTCATGTAATTGTCATTGAATGGTAACGCGAGTGCGACCCTCGCTGCTCCAATCGTGATAATGTTCGCAATTTGTTGACTTGGCGATTCTCTGCTTGATAACTTCCCGGCAATATGCTGAGCAAGTGGAACTGCTCACTCTCACCTGCTGCCGAGTGCCGTTCTGTGTGCTAGCCTAACTTCCGTCGGTCACGTGTACCACTGGGCGGTGACACCGCAAGCTTTCAAAAGTTCGGGCACGTGGAGGAGATTCTCGGGTGGCCGACCGGCCGCCCGGGAGAAAAGTTGCTTACCCAAACACCCATGTCAGAGCCAGCCGAAGTTGGAGTTTCAGAGTCTACCCGGTCCGATCACGAGTTGATCAAGATCAAGCAACGGACGCCCCGGATGCGGGCCTGTTCGGAGACCGATGCCAAGGGCAAGCTTTGCGCCGGACACCTAAAGCGCTGGTTCCACGCCTCGCCCGAGCTGATCGCCCAGCACGGTGCCGAACTATACCGCTGCGAAAAGTGTCACACTGTTTATTTGCCGCATCCCGATGAACGGCCTCGCACGGGCACACTTGCTTGGTAGAGAGGACGGTTTGGGGTGGCACTGGGCGGGTGCAAACACCGCATCGGAGTAGGGTTGGTGGGTTTTTGTGGACCTGCTCCGATGCGGTTCGCCCGCGTAAGGGCTCTAGGACCGGACGTCGCTGCGCGCAAATCGTGACCGAAGGCCCGCGTCCAAGCTACCTTCAACCATCCCTCGCGTCAGCCAGCGCTCTCGCAGCCCTGGGCAAGCTGAATTCTATTCAAAGCTGATGCAAGGTCTTGCCATTGTTGCTCCTGCTAGCCTTGGAACGGATGAGCGACAAAAAAACCCCTCTATTGCAACTTGCCTGCGGTTAGGTGCGAACGGTTTTAAAAACTGCCACCGCTCCCACGAGCACGAGACGTTGACTGCCCCGTTCGCCCATCACCGCCTGCCTGTTGCAACAGAGGGCAGGTTTTAGAGTGACTCCATCAATTCGCTTCTTAGCATTGCACGCTGCGTGCCAACCATGCAAACGGCTGTCGATCACTCATTCCAGGGCACTTGTGCGCCTTGGAGCAAACTACGCTGGGTCTGGCCGCCCAACTTGTGTGGCATCGTGACACAGTGTCCCAACATATGCGGACGCTTCGGGTCCAACCGGCTGGCTGCTCCTGGACGTAGCTCGATGTCTGCGGTTCAGGCGCGCTCTGTCTGACGAAGAATGGAGAGCGGGAAGGGGCCCCACCCGCCTGGGAACATTTCCAGAAGCTTAGCGCAGAGTGTGACAGACTGAAAAGGTTGACTTTGCTTCGTCGCCTCCGGCCCTTTTGGCTCTTGCTGACGCCTGCTCTGCTGCTGGGACAGGAAGAGGACTTTCGCGTCTACACTGAAGCTCCGCGGCTGTTCCTGCGCCCGGCCCGGTTGCGGCTGCTGAAGCGCGAACGGGAGCGCCAGTCGATCCGCTGGCAACAGTTTGACACTCTGATTTCCGGCAAGGCTCCGATGGCGGAACCCGGCTTTGCCTTCGCACTCTATTCCTTGACCACCGGCGACAAAGCCTACTGCGAGCAGGCCGAGCGCGCCGCTGGGAACGACCTGCGGCAAATGGCGATCGTGTTTGACTGGTGCGCCCGCCCCGCGCTGGCGGCCCGGATCAAGCAGGCAGCGGACCGGCTGAGTACCGCCAAAGATGTGCCATCCGCCGCCGCGCGTACGATGGCGGCCGCGGCGATGGCCGAGGCAGACGCGGCCTGGAGCGAGGCCACCATGAAGGACATCGTCACCCGCTGGTGGCGCGGCACGATGGTGCCGTTCATCAAGTCCGGCGGCTCCGTGCCCCGGCCCGATACGCTGGCCCTGTTTGAGCTGCTGATCGTCGTGCGCGACAACCTGAACCTGGACCTGCGGGATCCCGTGCAGGGCTATTTCCGGGATCTGCCGATTCTGCACCTGCTCAGCTACTACCCCGCCGCCTATCCGGGTCCGGAGAATGAATACCGCATTCCGTACTACACCGACGACGGCGAGCCGGATCTGAAGCTGGCGGCCCGGTCCCGCGCGGCGGAGCTGGCCATGGTGGCTTTTGACAACAATGCGGTGGAAAGCCAGAGCCTTCAAAGCTGGCTGCTGCTGGACCGTTTTCTGATGCGCGGCACCTACGGCATCGTCTACGAGTTTCTGTGGGCCAATCCCTACCAGCCCGGCATTACGTTCCACCATTTGCCGAACGTGTTTCACGACACGCGCTCCGGCCGGCTTTATTTGCGGTCCACCTGGGAAGAGGACGCGACGTTCTTCATCTACGACCGCGGCAAGGGCCAAGTGTTCGACTCCGGCAAGCGCGCCGACGTCAACATCGCCGCTCAGAAGAAGCCGATCCGGATCGGGTGGGCCTCCATCGTGCTAGGTGCGCCCAAGATGCAGATCGAGACCGGCTATTCAGTCGCCGAACGTGGCGACCAACCGCTGGAACCGGGTGAGAAGCGTCCCGAAGAGACCTGGTTTCTGGTCGGTCTGCCGCCCAACACCCGCTTCGACATTGAGCCCGACGACGAAGAGATGTACGAAGCCCGCACCGACATGGGCGGCATCCTGGAACTGCACTACATCAAGCCCCGCCCGCTGAACGTGCGCATCCGCCAGACGCCCGGGCAGCCTTAACCGTCCGTTCATCACGTGCCATAATCGGGTTTGAGCGGCTATCGCCCAAGCTCCTCTCTCGGGGCGTTGTGGGCTGTGGCCCACGCTCTGTCATGACCATCGAGATTCCAGACGAGGATGTGCTGCTGGCTGAACAGAAGCTGGACGGCAACGGGTTGCCGCTAGAAAAGCGGTTGGCGGTCTTTATTCACGACGCGCTGTTGACGCTTCAGCCCGTCACGCCGCAGCTACCTACCACGCGCCTTGCTGACCTTCTCGTGGCATCTCAGTTGAGCCGTCCAGGCGCAACCCGGGACGAAGTTGGCGGCGAGGCTGGCCTCCAGGTCCGTACCCAGGCGGTGACGCGCATCCGCCAGCGAGGGGCGCTTCACTCCTTACCCGAGGGAGAGACGATTGAAGGAATGATCCGCGAAGGCAGGGCGTGAGCGCATTTGTCCTAGATGCCTCCGTCGCAATGCGGTGGGCATTTCGGCAGCCAGCTCCTCACCCGGCTGCCGAGCAAGTGCTTGACCGCTTGATGGCCAGTGATCGAGCCGTTGTCCCGATTTTGTGGCTGTATGAGGTGATGTCGGTCGTCACCAAGACACAGCGGATGGGGTCGATCTCGGCAGCTGCGGCCGACGAATTCTTGAACGATCTCAGTCTTTTGGAGATCTCAATTGATGAGCTTAGTCAGACTGCGGTCTTCCAGGGCGCCCGCCGATTGGCCATCGCCTACGGACTCACCGGGTACGACGCTGTCTATCTGGAACTGGCCCAGCGTTTGCAGTTGCCCTTAGCGACTTTGGATGACGAACTTCGTAAAGCGGCTCAGCTTGCGGGTGTGCGTCTATTGTTTTGATCGCGAGCCCCAAGCTCCCAGCTAGAGCCCAGCCCTCTCTTCCAACCGCTCTCCGATCGCCAGCAAGAGCTCTTCAGAGTAAGGCCGCCCGATCAATTGCACGCCCGCGCCACCCATGGGCACCAGCAATGACGGCAGACCCAGCAGATTGGCCCAGACCAGCGGGAAGGTGCCTTCAAACAGCCCGATCTGCTTGGTCGGCGTATCGTAGCGGCGTGTCCGGTGCGGGAAGGCCGTCATGCCCGCGGCGGGGTGCAGGATCACCGGGGTGTCTTGCATTTGCCGGAGCAGGGAAGCGCGCATGGCATCGCGCGCGGCCAGCACTTCCACCACTTGGCGGCCGGTGGGCGCGGGGCGGTTGGCGATCTGATCGAGAAACTCGGTGCCGGTCCAGTGAGTCTGGTCGCGGCGGCCTTCGATGTACTCGCGTGTGAAGGGGGCCGGCAATTCCGTAAACAGGAACGACCACAAGTTCGGCGCCCGCTCCAGGCCGCGCGGCTGGAACTCGTCCACTTGCAGGCCGTCCAATCCGGTCAGCAGCTGGGCAGCCTGGGCGACGCCCTGGGCACACGCGGCTTGCACGGGCGTCTGATAAAACTGCGGCCACACGCCGATCTTGAGGCCTGCGAGCGATGGCACCGGTTCCGGCGCGAACGGCACCGAGTACGGATCGTCGCTGTCGTAGCCCCGTAGTGTTTCAAACAGAATCCGGACATCGGACACGGTACGGGCCATCGGTCCGGCGACGCCCATCATCCCGCCCGGGTTGGCGATCGCGGGGTAGTGTCCAGCGGCCGAGACTCGACCCGGCGTGGGCTTCAAGCCCGCAATGCCGCAGCAGTGGGCGGGCCAACGGACGGAGCCGCCGCCATCACTGCCCACCCCACCGGCGGACATGAACGCCGCAATGGCCGCCGCTTCGCCACCACTGGAGCCGCCGGGCGTCAGCGATAGATCCAGCGGATTGTTGGTGCGGCCAATGAGATGGCTGTCTGATTCGTAGTTGGCCAGAAACTCGGGCGTGCTGGTCTTGCCCACAATGATCGCGCCCGCTGCCTTCAGCCGCTGCACTGCGGCGGAATCGCGTGACGCCCGGTGGTCAGCCCTCAGCTTGCTGCCACAAAAGGTGGGCTTGCCGGCGATGTCGAAGCAATCCTTGATGGTCAACGTCAGCCCGGCCAGCGCGCCCGCCGCGGGTGCCTCGGTCTGCTGCCGGGCGGCTGCACGAGCTTCGTCCGCATAGAGCTGCGTGAAGGCGTTCACCTCCGGGTTACGCGCTTCAATTTCGGCCAAGTGCGCGTCCAGCAGTTCGAGCGGCGAGATCTCCCGTGTGCGCAGGAACTCCAGCTGCGCGCGGAGTGTGTGGTGATTCAACTTCACGGCTCCAGCATATCGCCCGCCCTGGGTATATCGCCCGCTACGGCTTCTGAACGGCAAGCTAAACTGGAGGCGAGCGCCCCACTTACATGACCGTCTCTTTTGAAGAAGGCCGACGCATCGTCGTGGCGCAAGCTACTCACCTCGCGCCCGCACCCGCCGTCGAGCACGTGCCGCTGCTCGAATCGTGCGGTCGTGTGCTGGCCACCACCATTCCGGCGGATCGAGACTACCCGCCGGTGGCCCGCAGCATCCGCGATGGCTTTGCCGTGCACAGTGCCGATCTGCCGGGCCGCCTGCGGGTGATCGGTGAAGTGCGGGCGGGGGAGACGTTCTCTGGAAACGTAGAGCTCGGTTCCGCCGTCGAAATCTTCACCGGGGCTCCTGTGCCGGCCGGAGTGGATCAAGTGGTGATGGTGGAACACACGACGCGCGCTGGAGACTTTGTTGAGACCGCGCGCCCCGGCGTCGCCGGAGAGTTCATCAACCCGGCCGGTGCCGAGATTCGCGCTGGAGCACCGATCCTCCCCGCTGGCCGCCGCCTTGGGTTTGCGGAAATTGCCGCGCTGGCCACGGTGGGT
The DNA here is from genome assembly GCA_026394055.1 of Acidobacteriota bacterium. GTDB lineage: Bacteria > Acidobacteriota > Terriglobia > Bryobacterales > Bryobacteraceae > JAPKYZ01. The sequence continues at coordinate 18,833 of JAPKYZ010000051.1, read as the reverse complement.
GTCACGGAAGTCGCGGTCTTCCGCCGCCCGCGCATCGCCATCCTGGCTACCGGCGATGAAGTGGTAGATATCGCCGCGCAGCCTCGAGATAACCAGGTGCGTAACTCCAATAGCTACTCGATTGCGGCGCAAGTGCTGCGGGCGGGCGGCATTCCGGAGATCCTGCCCGTGGCTCGCGACACGATGGAGAGCACGCGAGCGGCAATCGAGCATGGCCTCACCGCCGATCTGCTGCTGCTCTCGGGTGGCGTCTCGGCGGGGAAGTATGATCTGGTCGAAACGGTGCTGGCGGAGTTCGGCGCGGAAAGCTTTTTTGACCGCGTGCTGATCCAACCCGGACAACCGCTGGTGTTTGGCCAAGTGGCGGGCAAGATGTTCTTCGGCCTGCCCGGCAACCCGGCCTCGACGATGGTGACTTTTGAGATCTTCGCTCGCGCCGCGGTGGAGATCCTGTCGGGCGAAGCCGCGCCGCTGCTGCCGATCCTGGAGGCGCCGCTTTCGGTGCCCTTCTCCCACAAGACCGGCCTCACCCGCTTTCTCCCTGCGGTGCTGGCCGAAGGCCGCGTCACTCCGGTACGCTGGCAGGGGTCGAGCGATGTGGCCGCGCTCGCCCGGGCCAACTGCTTTCTCGTGGCCAGCTCAGACCGGCCCAGTTGGAATGAAGGCGACCGGATCGGCGTCCTAATGAAATGAAGAAATCTGCCAACACTGCTGCTTTGTCGCACTACGACGCCCAGGGCCAAGCCCGGATGGTGGATGTGTCGGCTAAAGTGCCCACCAAGCGAATGGCCAAGGCCCATGCCTTTGTGAAGCTGTCGAAAGCCGTGCTGAAGGCTCTGCCGGACAACCCCAAAGGCGATCCGCTGGAGACGGCGAAGCTGGCGGGCATCATGGCCGCCAAGCGCACGTCAGAGCTGATCCCGATGTGTCACCCGCTGCCGCTCTCGCACGTCGAGGTGAATGCCCGCATCGAAAAGGGCGGCGTCCGCATTGAAGCCTCGGCCACCACCACGGGACCCACCGGGGTCGAGATGGAAGCCCTCACGGCGGCCAGCGTGGCGGCGCTAACGGTCTATGACATGACCAAGGCGCTCGATAAGTCGATTGAGATAACTGACCTCTACTTGCTTGAAAAGACCGGCGGCAAGAGCGGTGATTACAAACGCGTACCCGACCCGAGGAAGAAATCATGAACAAGCTCCTACCCCTGTTGTTGGTGCTGAATTTGCCAGGGCTGAATCTGGCTGGTCAGGAACCGGCCAAGGACAAAAAGGACGAGCAGAAAGACCTCGTCATCCGCACGCGCGTCAACGTCGTCATCGCGCCCACCACCGTGCTGACCAAAGACGGCAGCTACGTCAATGGTCTGGAGCCGCGGGACTTCCAGTTGCTCGACAACGGCAAGCCGCAGCAGATCCAGGAAGATGTCAGCTTCATCCCGATCTCGCTGGTGGTCGTCATCCAGAACAGCGCCCAGACCGAGAAGGTGCTGCCGTCCATTCAGAAGATGGGCAACATGCTGGAAGGCCTGGTGCTGGGTGAACAAGGCGAGGCCGCGATCGTCGCCTTTGACCACCGCATCCAGAAGTTGACCGACTTCACCAACGACGGCAACAAGTTCCGCGACGGCCTGGCGAAGCTCAAGCCCGGCAGCTACACCTCCCGCATGACCGATGCCGTCATCGAAGCCTCCCGCATGCTGAAAAACCGGCCCGCCAACCGGCGCAAGGTGATCCTGCTGGTCAGCGAAACCAAGGACGGCGGCAGCGAAGGCCGTGTGCGCGATGCATTGCTCGACATCCAGTTCGGCAACATCATCGTCTATCCGGTGAATATGTCGCGCTGGCTGAATAAGCTGAACGTGCCTGCGCAAGCGCCCCGCCCGTCACCTGTGCCGGTGTCCGCCCGCCCCATGCCGGCCGGTATGCCCCAGACCCCCAATTCCGCCATGCAGATGGGCTACGGCGGCACCTTCGGCAGCGTCCTGCCGGCCATCCAGGAGATCTTCACCGCCGCCAAGGCGATCTTTGTCGACAATCCGCAAGAGGTCTACTCGAAGTACTCCGGTGGTACGGAGCAGAACTTCACAGGCTTGAAAGGCCTGGAAGAAGCGATTGTCAAAATCGGCGAGGAGCTGCACAGCCAATACCTGTTGAGCTACAACCCCACCACGGCCACCGAAGGCGGCTGGCACACGATTCAAGTGGTAGTGAAGAAGCCGGGCCTGGAAGTCCGCACCCGCCGCGGCTATTGGGCTGCCGCGCAGCCGAACTAAGATTTGCGCTGGCGCGGATGGACCGCGACCGCCCCCGTCACGCGCCGGAAGCCTCATGCTGAGCTGCGACAGCAATGGAGCGGAGTCTCGACCCACTAGCGGCTGTTCGGGAGCCGGGAGTCTCCGCTCCATTCTGTCGCGGCTCAGCGTGAGGCTTCGGCTCTTCGTAGGACACTACTTCCTTTTACAGCCGCATCGTGCCCTGGAGGCTGGTGTCCGCTGATCTTACCTTGGGGCGCTCCTGCTCCACTTCCTCGGCACTCGGCAGGAAGAGGTTGCTCTCAAAACCATGCTGCTTGGTGTAGAGATCCCAGTAGCGGCCTTGGGCGGCGTAGAGCTCTTCGTGCCGGCCGCGCTCGGCCACACTGCCGCCATCGATCACGAGGATCTGGTCGGCCTTGCGGATGGTGGACAAGCGGTGGGCGATCACGAACGTCGTGCGGCCTTGCATCAACCGCGCCAGCGCTTCCTGGATCAATGCTTCGGACTCGGAATCGAGGCTCGACGTGGCCTCATCGAGAATCAGAATGCGCGGGTCCGCCAGCAGCGCCCGGGCAATCGAAACTCGCTGCCGCTGGCCGCCTGAGAGCTTGACGCCGCGTTCGCCGACGATGGTCTCGTAGCCTTTGTCGAAGCGTTCCGCGAACTCGTCCACGCGCGCCATCCGACACGCGGCCATGATCTGCTCTTCGGTCGCCTCCGGTCGAGAGAAGGCGACATTTTCGCGCACGGTCCCGTCGAACAGAAACGTCTCCTGCAGCACGACGCCCAGCTGGGAGCGGTAGGAATCGAGGCGCACCGTCGACAGGTCCGTACCGTCGATCAGCACCTCGCCCCGGGTGGGCGAATGGAACGCGGCCACCAAGCCGATGATGGTCGACTTGCCGGATCCGGACGGCCCCACCAGCGCCGTCACCGTACCCGGCGAGGAGGTGAAGGAGACATCGTGCAGCACCTCCTTGCCTTCTTCATAGGAGAAGTCGACATGCCGGAACTCGACTTCGCCGTTCACCGTGCCGATGGCCAGTTGCCGCTTCGGGTCTTCATCCTCGCGCCGTTCGCGGAGCACCTCGCGCGTCCGCTCCAGTCCCGCGAAGGCCTCGGTCAACTGCGTGCCGATGCCGACAATCTGGAACACGGGCGCCACCAGGAAGCCCAGGAACACGGTGAAGGTGACGAAGCCGCCCAGCGTCAGTTCGCCGGCGATGATCTGTTTCGCCCCCAGGTACATCACCAGCGCACCCACCACGCCCATCAAGATGGTGGAAGAGAGGCTCATCGTCGAAATCGCGGTCAGCGACTTCATGATGTTTTCGAGCAACCGCTGAACGCCATCGGCGAACACCTTCTCTTCGCGCGCCTCGGCATGATAGCCCTTCACCACGCGCACGCCGCCCAACGATTCCGTCAGCCGCCCGGTGACTTCGCTGGTGATCTTGCCGCGTTCGCGGAAGATGGGCCGGACGCTCGAGAACGCACGGCTCAACACCGCGCCGAACACCAGAATCACAGCCAGCGCAATGCCGGTCAGCGTCGGGCTGATGCGGAGCAGCATCACCAGCGCCAGTGCCGCCGTCAGCAGGCCGCCGATCAGTTCAATCAAGCCGGTGCCCACCAGATTGCGGATGCCTTCGACGTCATTCATGATGCGCGACACCAGTGCGCCGCTCTTGTTGGAATCGTAATAGCTGACCGGCAGGCGGCCGATGTGCTTCTGCACCCGCATGCGCATTTCGGTGATTAATCGCTGGCCGGCCTTGGAAATCAGCTGCGTCAGTGAGAAAGACGTGACGCCCTGAATCAGCGTCGCCAGCACCACGCCGCCCAACAATGGGCCCAGCATTTCCGTTTGCCGTTTGCCGATGACATCATCAATTAGATACTTTGTCGAAGTGGGTAGTACGAGACCCGCCACCCGGTTGATCACCATGAGCACTAGCCCCAACCCCAATATTCCCCGGCGCGGCTTCACCAGCGCGACGATGTCCGGCATCAATTCGCGCAGCCGCACGGAGGTGGGGCGCTGGTCTTTTTTGGGGTTCGGTTCAGCCATGAGATTAGTTGCGGTTCAGCTTGTGCTGTTCCTTCTGATGTTCGCAGGTTCGGCCCGGTCGCAACCCCTAGCCGATCGGGCAGGCGCACTGGAACCCATACGTTACACGCTGCGCTTTCCCGATCCGGCCAGTCATCACCTGGATGTGGAGGCGGTGTTTCCCACGGGCGGCGCGGCGGACATCACGCTGAAAATGGCGGTCTGGACGCCGTATGTCATCCGTGAGTACGCCCAGAATATTGAGACGCTCACCACACCGCTGGGTGCTGAAAAGGTCCGCAAGAACCGCTGGCGTGTCCGCACCGGCGGTCAGCCCACCGTTACCGTTCGCTACCGTTTGTTCGCGCATTCGATGAATGTGCAGGATGCCTACGTCGACAATGAGTTCGCGCTGCTGAACGGGCAGCCGGTCTATTTGACACTGGCCGCCGGGCCGGATCGTCCGCATGAGGTGCGCCTGGAAGTTCCGCCCACCTGGAAGGATGTCGTCACCACGTTGCCAGAGGTGGGGCCGCGGCACTATCGCGCCGCCAGCTACGAAGGTCTGATGGATGCTCCCATCGTTGCCGGCAATGCCAAGATGTACAGCTTTGATGTGGACGGCATCCAGCATGCGCTCGTGAACATTGGTGGTGACCGCACTCAGTGGGACGGCCCACAATCGACGGCGGATCTCGCCCGCATCGTGCGCGCGCAGCGCGATATCTCCGGTTTCTTCCCCTACAAGCGGTATCTCTTCCTGAACGTCCTCTCCGGCAAAGGCGGCGGCATGGAGCATCAGGAGTGCACCATGATGATGACCTCGCCCGATGCCACGCGCCGTCGTGAAACCTACGTCCGGTGGATGGGCCTGGCCAGCCACGAGCTGTTCCACGCCTGGAACGTCAAGCGCCTCCGTCCGCGCGAGATTACGCCGGGCGAGTATGAGGAAGAGCAGTACACCCGGTCGCTCGGTATCGCTGAAGGTTTTACGTCTTACTATGGAACGCTCAGCCTCCGGCGCGCTGGCGTGATCAGCGAAGCCGAGTATTTCGATCAGCTCTCGCGGCTGGTAGAGGGCTTGCAGCGCAGTGAAGGGCGGCGCGTGCAGTCGCTGGCTGATTCTAGCTTTGACACCTGGATCAAGTTCTACAAGCCCAACGAGAATTCTCCGCGCACGACGGTCAGCTACTACACCAAAGGGGCCGTGGTGGCGTTTGTGCTCGACGCCCGCATCCAGGCCGCTTCCGGTGGCACCCGCACGCTCGACTCGGTGATGAGCGAGATGCTGCGGCGCTATCCGCGCGAACGGGGCTATACGCTCGACGACTTTGCCGAGGTAGCAGGCGTCGACATCAAGCCGTACTTTTTCTCGACCGACGAACTCGACTACAAAGAAGCGGCCGCGTGGTTCGGCCTGAAGATCTCCCCCAGTGGCAAAGTGGAGCCCCAGGGGCGCAACGCACACCGGGACGAGTGGCTGTCGGGCAAGCGCGAGTAGGCGCCGTTGGCCGCCACCGGGCTACGACTTAGCGCTCGCCCACCGGCTCCACCGCACGACGCCACGCTCCGGCTGCGGTGGCTGATCGAGCATGGTGATGAACTCCAGCATGTTGCCGTCGGGGTCACGAAAGTAGAGGGCAGCGGCGGGCATCCAGGCCAGCACCACTGGTTCAGTTGTCGGTGCTCCGCTGAGATCCAGCGGCTCGACCCCGGCCGCCTTCAACTTCCCCGCCGCACTCAGCAGATCAGCGAGCGCCACCGAGAACGCGACATGGCCGCTCATCCGCACTGGAGCGGTACCGGTCTCCCAAATGCCCAGCATCGTGTGGCCACGGCCGCCCAGCCAATAGAACGCCACGCCGCGTTCCCGGTTGAGGTGCGCCAGTTCGAACCCCATCGTGCCGCCATAGAACTCGATCGCCCGGTCCAGCTGGCTGACCGTTAGGTGCGCTTCAAATAGCTGCTCGACGGCAAGCATGGGGTGCCGCTACTTCAGGAACAGCGTGATCAGCCGCTCGCTATCGTCGTCGTAGATCACTTGCCGGTAGACGTACTCGCCCGGCACCTTGATCACGTTGCGCATCCAGTCTGTCGGATCCGTCCACAGCAGGCGGCGGCTGGGCTTCACGTCGGGGACCACGCCCGGGATCACGACGTCATGCAAATCCTGATGGACCGGCTGGTCAAAGGCGGCGCGGATCGAGTGGGGCGTCTTGTCCACCCAGGCCTTGGCGATCGCGGGCTCATTCTGCAGCGCATAGATGGCCCACCAGCCACCGACGCCGGAGGCCGTTACCAGCACTCGCTCGATTCCCGGGCGAGCCTTCAGCTTACGAGCGGCTGTGGCGATGTCAGCGGCGCGCATCAGCGGCAGGTTCTTGCCGATCAGCCAAGCCCGCTCGTTTGTCGCCCAGTCGCCCGAATAGAATGGGTAGCGCGTCACCGGGTAGCCACGAGGATTGATGGCCAGCACGGTGACGCCGCGCTTGTGCAGTTGCTCCGCGCGATAACCGGGCAGAGTGCCGGTTTCGACCACCACCACCGCGGTCGAGCCCGAACTTTCGAGCAACTTCTCATTCACCGGATACGGATCATTGGGCAAGGCCGGAATGGTCGACGGCGACTTCAGCTCTTTGGCGATGTGCGTGTAGAGATCGACGCCGCCCACCTGCCCGCCGGGTGTGACGTTCAGCTCCAGGTCCGGCAGCATGTCCACTTCTTCTTCCTTCGAAGAGGTCCGGCCATCACCGATCCAGCGGATCATCCAGTCGTAGATCGCCTCGCGGACGTTCAGCGGCGTGCCGTGTCCACCGGGTCCCACCACCCACTTCACCTTCTCCTGCGCGCCCGCCATCTCGTACCAGTTGCGCGCCTCTTCGTAGACGATCTTGGCCGCTGCGGGAGTGAAGAAATCTTTTTCGGTATTGGTGATCAGCCACGGCTTCGGCGAAAACAGCTCGACGTAGTCCGTTTGATCGAGACCGCTCGAGATGAAGTTGGCGAAGCTCTGTTCGCTGTCGCCAATCGACCCCGAATAGAGCAGCTTGAAGCTCTGCATGTAGCAGGCGGGTGCGGCCACCTTCACCCGCTCATCGAGCGCCGAAATGTAGGTAGTCTGGGTGCCGCCGCCGGAGCAGCCCGTGCAGCCGATGCGGCTGGGGTCCACTTCCTCGCGCGATTGCAGATAGTCGATGCCGCGCATGCCGTCCCAGATGAAGTAGCGCGCGACGTTGCCCCCGGCCAGCGTCGCCAGGGCGCCATTCATGAAGTGCTGCTCCGTGGAGCCGCCGATCAGCGAACGGGCCATGCGGCTGTCGTAGCTCTGTTGGCGCTCCCCTTGGCCCATCGGGTCAAAGGCCAGGACGACAAAGCCCTTGATGGCCAGGTTGGCCGCGATGCGCTGGGCGGCTGCCTTGCCGATATCCCAGTGTCCCAGCGGAAACAGCACGGCCGGATAGCGGCCAATGGCGCGCGGACGGTAGAGATTGGCCGTGACGATATAGCCGGGCAGGCTCTCATAGGTGATCCCTTCGATCACATAGCGGCCCATGTCCTTCTGCCAATACTTGCGAGCGTTCAGGGGACCCTGATAGTTCGGCAGGCCGCCGATCAGCTCCAGCAGCTTCGCCCGGACATACTGCTTGCGCGCCGCCACCTGCTCCGGCGTGCGGATGGCGCGAATGGTGGCATCGCGGTCGGCTAGTTGCTTCTGGGCGGTCGAATCCAGCCATTTCAGAAACGGCTCATTGGCGGGCTGAGCCACCAGCAGGGCAGGGGAGACAGCCGCCACAGCGAGAGCCAAGGCGGGCGCGAGCGCGGGAAACTTCATCCCAAGATTCTCTCCAACATTTCGGGGATCTCAAAGACCGCCCGATTATTCAGCGCCGCGGCGCGCGCCCGGTACTGCTCCACCGGCAGATCACGGATGGCTTGGGCGATCTGGTCAAAGCTCGACAGCACCATGCCCACCTGCTTTTCCAGCACCCAATCGGTGTTGAACCGCTCCTGCGGCAGTGTCCAGGAATTGCGCTCCACAATCACCGGCAGCGTCATCTGCAAGGCTTCGCTGATGGAGCCCGGGCCCGGTTTGCCGACAAAGAAGTCGGCCAGGTGCATGTAGTACGGCACTTCGCTGGTAAAGCCTTCGATGAAGACCGGCATCGAGAACTTTTCGGCCTTCAACTGCGCCTTCAGCTTTTCGTTTTTGCCACAGATGAAGATCAGCTGCACGTCCAGCTTCGCTTCCGAGACGCGGCGGGCGATGTTCAACATGGTGGAACTGCCGTAGCCGCCAAACATCACGAGGCCCGTGTGCTTGGTGGGGTCCAGCCCCAGTTTCCGCCGCTCCACGACGCGGTCCACTTGGGCAGACTGGTAGAAGCGCGGGTGGAGCACCATGCCGGAGGCGGGCAGCACGAACTCGGCGGGATGGCCCATCTCGCGTGCCTGGCTGACGGCTTTCTCGGTGCCGCAAATGAACCACTGCCGCTGGTTGCGCTCAATCCAGAAGTCGGGCGGATAGTCGGCCATGTCGGTGAGGATGGTCACCATCTTGCCCCCGGGCTTGGCATGGTGGTAGGCCTGGTGCAGGGTGCGGTTGAAGTTCGGGACGACGCTCACTAGCAGGTCCGGCGCATCGGTCGCCCAGAACTCCTCCAGAAACTTCACCATTCGCGGATGATTCATCCGGATCAGCCAGTGCATCGGCGGGATCATGTACTCCGAGCCGAGCGTCCAGCCCTTGCGGAGCAGCAGATTGTAGACGTCCTGCATCCGGATTCCGGTCACCTGCCGGATGATATCGAGGCGATCCAGGGTCTCCTGCAGGTTCACCAGGCGCACTTGCCAGGGCTTGCCGGACTGTTCGATCGCCAGTTTTAAGGCGTTGGCCGCCGCCCGGTGACCGCCGCCGGCATCAAAAAAGACGAAATCGATTCGTTTCATGCTACTTTGCAGGTGACAGGCGGAACCAAATCCTCTCTGGAGCGCCCCCCCCATTGGGGGGTGGCACCGGCAAAGCTGTGGCCGTCGTCCGACTCCTCATCGTACAACCGTGAGGGGGGCCGCAGGGCTGGCAAACATAATCTTTCACGAATGTTTGTTGTAGCTGTCACCAGGATGTTATGCAGTTCCTGGAATATGGGACTGGAGAGATGCCTCCCCCATGGGCTCACCTATCATCGGTTTTCGCGACTTTATCGAGACGAGAGATCACCGTCTCATGCGCCGGGTGAACCGGTGGAGCGCTCCTATGTGGTTCCGCATGTGGATGATTGCGGCCACCCGGGGCGGTGATGGTTGGCTGTGGTACGCGCTGGCGGTGGTGGTGGCGTTGTCACCAGAACCCAACCGCTTCCGCGTCATTGCATCGGCTTTTTTGGCGGCTGGTACTGGCGTTGCGTTGTTCCTATGGCTGAAGCGTCTGGCGGGGCGCCGTCGCCCCTGCGCCCTGGAGCCGCACTGCTGGGCTACGCTGCTGCCCCCGGATCAGTTCTCCTTCCCGTCCGGTCACACGATTACGGCTTTTGCGATCGCGTTTTCCGTCGGGCAGTTCTTCCCCGGCCTGATGCCCCTGCTGCTCTTCTTTGGCCTGTCGATCGGTACCTCTCGCGTGGTGTTGGGAATGCACTTCTTAAGTGACGTGATCGCCGGCGCCGGCATTGGTGCCTGCCTGGGCCACTGGGCGTTTCTGTTGATGCGCTAAGAGGGCCCGCGAGTTGGTTCGGCGCTGAGCCGTCCTCGGCGGGGTATCCCAGCCGATTCAGGCGCTGTCTTCGATGTCGACTATGGATGGCCAGCAAATCCTAGTCCTCACGGTGGGTCCAGTGAGTACCCTGGTAATCGTGATGATCGGCGTATTGATGAACAATACCCGGCTTTCGGCACTTGAAGCCCACCTCAACACCCGGATGAACAATCTTTGTGACCATCTTCGTGCTGAGATGGCCAAGAATCACCGCGAGCTGCTCATCAAGTTTGCCGATTTGGACCACCGCATCGACAAACTCGAAGTCCGCGTCAGCCGCATCGAGGACCAGCTCGGCATCAAGTGAGCTAGAATTTTCACATGGACGGGCAACAGATCCTCGTACTGACGGTAGGGCCTATCAGCACGCTGGTGATTGTGATGGTGGGCGTGCTGCTGAATAACAACCGCTTGGCGTCGCTTGAGTCTTCCGTGAATGCTCGCTTCGCCTCCATGGAATCGCATTTCAATAGCCGCCTCGGCTCCATGGAAACGCAATTCAATACGCGCCTCAATGACATGCGAGACGTGCTTCGCGCCGAGATGGCCAAGAATCACAGCGAACTCCTGATGAAGTTCGCTGAACTCGACCATCGCATCAGCCGGTTGGAAGATCACCCGGCTAGCTAGGCGGCCTAAACCGCCGCTACCAGCCCGCGCAGATTCCAGCCGCAGATCCGGGAGCCTTCCCACTTATTGCCGCCCGGGCCGCTCCAGTGGGTTTCGAGGCTGATGAAGCCCTGGTAGCCGTCGGCTTTGAGCGCGGCGATCTGCCCCTTCCAGTCCACCGCGCGTGTTCCCACCGGCCCCCAGATGGGCTTGTGGCTGCCGTCGGCTTGATGTTCGATGTGGCAATCCTTGATGTGGACGTGGCCCACGCGTCCCTTGGGCAGCAGGTTGTAGCCGCCCGGATACGGCACTTCGCCGGAGCAGAGCGCATTGGCCGGATCCCAGACCAGCTTCAGCGCCGGATGGTCCACCGCGGCCAGCACCTTGGCGGATTCCGCTGCCGTGGCGATGTTGCAGGCGTGCTCATTTTCGAGGCCACAGATCAACCCGGCTGAACCGAACTTGTCCGACAAGCCGTTGAGGGCCGTCACCACGGCGTCAAAGCAAGCCTCGGGCTGCACGGTGCGCCAGTAGGAGAAGACACGGATGATTTTGGCGCCAGTGATTTCGGCGATCTTGATGGCCCGGTCGGCGAGTCGCGGCTGATCGTCGAAGGTGTGCTTGGAATTGAAAATGTCCTGCTGGAAGCGGCTGTCCACGTCGCGGCCGCCGGGCAGGACGCACTTCAGGATCGGCGACGCGAGGGAGATCACTTTGATGCCGCGTTCGGCCAGCAGATCGGTGGCCTGCTTCACTTCGTCGTCGGTCAGGTCCATGATGTTCTTGCCGAAGACGACGCGCAGTTCGGCGCCGGTCATGCCGATCTCGGTCATCGGGTCCAGGGCGCCCTTCAGGTCCGGGGCAAACTCGTCGGTAATGGCGGCGATGGGAAAAAGGAGATTGTTCATTTGGGTTCGTCTATTTGATGTTGCTTGTTCAGGGCCATGCCGGTCAACCGCTGCTTCTTGCCGCTGGGCCATTCGATGTCGATGGTGGTGACGGCCTTGTCCTGGCCCAGGCCGAAAGTGAGCGCCAGGTCGGACTGCGACGCGTAGCTCGAACCGCTCTTCACCATCTGCCACTGCTTGCCGGACGCGCTTTCCAGGTGCACTATCGCGCCCAGAGCGGACTTGTTCGACGCACCGCCGCGCAGGCGCAGCGAGATCCAGTTGTTCCGGTTGCCGCCCTCGTTGCGATACAGGTAGGCCGGGCCGTGGTTGGTGGAGATCAGCACGTCCAGGTCGCCATCATGATCGAAATCGGCATAAGCCGCCCCGCGCGCGACGATTGATCGCCGGAAAGCTTCGGGCTGCGACGCTGTGGCGTTGTCGAAGCGTGCGCCATTCTTGGCTGAGGTGCCGGCGTTGTGGAACAGCAGCGGCGGTTGCTTGTACTGAATCTTGGGCTGCACGCGGCCGATCTCTTCATCGATGTGGCCGTTGGCACAGAAGATGTCCGGCCAGCCGTCCAGGTCGTAGTCAAAGAAGAACGCACCGAAGGTCAGCGACAGCAGCGAGGAACGGCCCAGGCTGGAACGCGGTGCTTCATCCACAAACAGCCCCTTGCCTTCGTTGTGATAGAGCGACAGCATCTGGTTGGTGAAGTTGCCGACGATCAAGTGCGGGCGGCCGGAGCGGTCATAATCGGCTGCGTCCACGCCCATCGCTCCACGAGCCACGCCATCTTCTCCAAACGCGACGCCCGCTGCGACGCCCTCTTCGGTGAAGGTGCTGTCTTTGTTATTCCGGTAGAGCTTGTTGGGCTGCGTGTCGTTGGCGACAAACAGATCGGGCCAACCGTCGCCGTTGTAGTCGAGCACGGCAATCCCCAGCGCCTTCGAATTCAGATCGCCCACCTTGGCCTTGGCCGTCACGTCGGCAAAGCGGCCATCGCCCAGGTTCCGGTAGAGCTTTGCCGGGACGCCTTTGTAGGATTCGGGCGTGCAGTAAGACTTGGTCTGGCCGTCCATGGAGCACCACAGGTCGTTCTTCGATTGCCAGTTGACGTAGTTGGCCACGAACAGGTCCACCTTGCCGTCGCGATCATAATCGAGCCACGCTGCCGAGGTGCCAAAGGCCGCATTGGCAATCCCGGCCGCCTTGGTGACGTCCGCAAATTTGCCCGCGCCCAAGTTGCGGAAGAGGCGGTCGCCTTCAAGGGCGGTGATGTAGAGATCCTCCCGGCCATCGTTGTCGTAGTCGGCCACGGCCACGCCGATGGCATACATCTCGACATCGAGACCGCTGGCCGCGGTGACGTTCTGAAACTTGCCGTTGCCCAGGTTGCGGTACAGGGCGGGCAGGGACTTGCGTCCGCGCGGGGCCCAATCTTTCGAGTTGAGCAGCAGGATGTCCGCCCAGCCGTCGCCGTCAAAGTCAAAAAAGGCACAGCCCGAGCCCATCGTCTCCGGCAGCCACTTCTTGCCCGCGCGGCCCGAGTTGTGGGTAAAGCTAATTCCCGATGCTGCCGTCACGTCCAGAAACTGGACGCCGCTGGCCGGCTTTTCCGCCGTTGGTTGCGCCGCTTTGGGCGATGGGGGCTTTTGCGCCGCCGCTGGTGCCGCTTGATACAGCAGGCCCACGGGCACCAGTGCCACTGGGCTGAGGAGTAAACATGAAGCGAGGAACGCTTTCGTGGTCATGGATTGCCTGTCGTTCGTTATTGTCTTCCGGGCTCATACTGCGTGGCTTGGCCGTGATCGCCTGCGCGGATTCGTCCGCCTTGAAGCGCCGGAAGAGCTTCTCTTCGCGCGCCGCCTTTTCCGTGTCGCCCAAGCCACGGTAGCAGAGCATCAGGTTGTAGTGCGCCTGGACATCTTCCGTATCGACCGCCAGCACGCGATCGAGCGCCGCCACGGCCGCGGCATAGTCACGCTTCAGGAACAGCACACGGCCCATCTGGTTGAGTACCACCCGGTCTCGCGGATACATGCCTTCCGTGGTCTTCAGCGACGCTAGCGCACCGTCGTAATCACCATCCGCCTTCTGGATCATCGCCTTGAAGAAGTGGATGCGGCCCAGCTTCGGGTTGATGGCCATCGCCTTTTCGATATAGGGCTTGGCGGCTTCGGTCTCACCTTCCTGGATCAGAGCGCGGGCGACATTCAGCCAGCCATCGGCATACTCGGGTTCGGCTTCGGTCACTTTCTTGAACGCATACTCGGCGCCCTTCAAGTCACCTTGCAGCAGCATGCCGATGCCCCAGTCGTTCCAGCGCTCCCGGTCGGCTTTTGCGACCTTCGGCGCCCAGTCTGTCTTGCCGATGCCCAGCGTGAGCTTCTTCTCGGCCAGCACCACGATGGGGAGAGTCGGCGTCTGCTTCACCGGACCCGAAACATCGGGCGCACTCGAATAGGCGTACTGCGTGTAGCCGTGCGCGAACTTGCGGTAGTTCAGTTTCGCCTCAAACGTGATGGGCCCTTTGACGTCCTTCGGCACCTTCACGCGGTAGTGGATCGTGTCCGCAGCGCCGGGCGGGATCAGGCGGACGTAGAGCACGCTGCGCGCCTGCCAGGCATTGCGCTTGTTGATCATGTTGCCGTCGCCGTCCAGCATGTAGCTGCGGTAAAAGTGCGCGCCGCGCTCCACTGGGCCTTTGCCGTCGTCTTCCGCCATCCCGCTCCAGAACACGGTCTGGCCGCTTGAATCTTTGCCGACCAGTTCCACCCAGATGTCGAAGGCATCGACAGTGCCACCGGGGAAGAAGTGGCCGATCTTTCGGGTCCGCACCACGACGTCGAGGCGAACGGTCGAACCCGGTTCCAGCTTGAAGCCAGCCGTGTCGACCGGCGCTGCCACTTTGCCGACTTCACGAATGTAGGTTGGCCCGGTCGCGTCACCTTCTTCGCCCACGGCCATGGTGGAGGAGAGCTTCGGCGCCGTCTCACCGGCGCGGCGCTGCATCTCGAGCGCCCCCTTCGCTTCTTCCACCGGCGCGGCGGCAAAAATGTCTACCGAGATAAAGCCGTTCTTCAAGAACTTCTCGGTCTCGCTCAATTGAGCCTGGTCGCCATTCACCGTCGGCACGGCGGTGTTGGCGCCGGGGAAGCGGTGGTTGTGCACCATGCCGTCGCGATTGCCGGGGTCCGTCGATGCCACCTGCGGCATGTGGCAATCGGAGCAGGCTGAGCTCTTGGCCGGGTAGTAGAAGCTGCGCGCGCCTTGCCCCGAGACCGCACTAGCCTGCCAGTTGTCGTAGTCGTTAAAGCCGCGCACCCAGCGGTAGTTGTTCACGGGTACATCGAGGTGCACCTTGTGGCAGCTGGAGCAGAACTCCGCGTTCGACTTCATGAACGGCTTCAGGAACTGCTTGCGGTGCGGGCCGGGGTCGAGAAAGGTGAACAGCTCATCCACCTTGCGCAGCACCGGATTCTTGCTGGCCGCCAGCTCATGCAGGCGCGGATATTCGATGGTGAACCCGCCATTGCCCGCGCTGCCGTTGACACCCACAATCGAATGGCACGACATACAACCGAGCCCATTCTGCGCCTCCGGCGTCTGCACCTGATCCTTAATCGGCGTCTCCCAGCGGCCATTGAACAACACGGCATGATCGTGACAACCGGCACACCACTTCGACGGCTGCGTGGAGCCTTGGATGCGCTGCATGTCTTCAATCGACTTCCGGTAGAACTGGTTGTTGAAGCTGGCAAAGTGGTGCATCGAGGAGTTCCACTGCTCGTAGATGTCCTTGTGACAGCTGCCGCATTGCTTCGAGTCCATGAAGAAGTCCGACGGGATGGTGCCGCCGGTGTTGGTTTGCGCGGCGGAGGGCCAGAATGGACCCTTCACTCCATGGGCGTTGGCCACCTGCGGACCTTGCCCTTCTTCTTCCATCGAGACTGGGACTACCTTGGCGTTGGCCAGCTTGCCATTGTCACCGGGCAGTTGCCGGACAATTAGCGCCACCGCCGCCAGCGCCAGCACGGTGTAGCGGAATCTCTTCTCCAAAAACAACACAGCCAGCGTCGCCAGTGCGATGTGGGCATACAGCACGTTCCGCTGGTCGAGCGTGTTGTGCACCACCACTAGATACGCCGCCGGAACCAGGGAGAGCAGCGCGAAGCCCGTGGCGATCCACTGCCGCCGGCTCAACGATGCCCGGTACCGCCACAGCAACGCCGCGCCGACTAGCACCAGCGCGATGCCGCCAAAGAAGTGGAGCAGCACATTGCTGACATAAAACAAATTCGGCGCGTCGACGGCGAAGATGTAGGCCGTCGAAAGCAGGAACACGAGCAGCGCCCAGCCGGACCATTTCAATAACGCGCTCATTCCAAGCCTCCGCGCGGCACCAGCGGGCGGATCAGCCGCAGCCCCGGCCGTGTATTGAACTGTTGGCGGTACTCACCGTCCGGATGAGACTCTTGCTTGCCCAGCGGATAGCCGGACATGCGATGGAAGGGCAGGGGATCGACGTTTTGCGAATCCGCGGTGTTGGCATCGCGATCCTTGGCCCAGCCGTCCACCAGCAGCAGATAGTCGCGCTTCCAGCCAGCCTTCAACGCAGGCAGGGTGCGGGCATTGAACAGCAATCGGATCTCATCGCCCGACCCCATCAGCGCCATCCGGTCGTCGGCATCTTTCAGCAAGCCATCGACGGCGCCGTAGCGCGTGTAGCGGCCGGGCGTGGGGTTCCACAGCGACACTGGGTCAGGGTTGGGATAGAAGAACTCTTCCGGCTGCTTGCGCTCTGGGTGGACCTTATTGGCCGAGAAGCCACGGAAGTTCAGTTGAGCGTCGGTGGCGGCCAGGCGCGTGATGGTGGCGGCGGGCGCTGATGTATCCGGCGACAGGAAAATCTCGTCCCAGTAAACACACAGGTTGGTGACGATGCGCAGCTCTCGATACTGCGAGGGGAAATGCACGTCCACCACGATCGACTTCGGCTTGCCGGCGGGCATGCCCATATCTTGCTGGATGGTCACCCATTCACCGGCGGCATTGCGCGCTTGCAGCACGGGCGGCACCAGACCCTGGGGGTCTTCCTGGGCGGCCGAAAGGAACGTCGAGCCATCGGCCCAATCCACCCAACCGGCCATCATCATGGCGGCATGGGCGGGCGTCGAATCCGGGAACTTCAGCGTCAACGTGTGCATCGGCGCCAAGTTCGACATCGTGCGCCGAAAGTCGTCCGGGTAAGTCCGGTCGAGCTTCAGCAGCTTCGCTCGCACGTCGCGGCCATCGCCGTCGTGAGCCGCCACGGGCTCCAGACGCCGTTTTGCACCCCACAACCGGAACTCGGGATACGGCGGCGACTTCCACTTGTCGTTCGAATAGACCGGTGTATCGGCCGGGTGGTCGACGGCGAGTAGCTGGATCTGGTCGATGTAGGCGACCTCGCTCAACTCCTCCGTCAACCGGACTTCGAGGGACCCATTGCGTTCCTTCAGCGCTTCGCCGGGGATGAAGACGTACTCGTCGTGGTCGGTCTCAAAATACTTGCCATCGCCTGCCGCCGCCCCCAGCGGAGCCACGCCCAGAACATCGGTGATGTAGCGGAACCCATCGCCGTCCCAAGTCCAGATGATGGGGCAGGAGCCGGACAAACGCTGCGCTTCCTGGTAGTCATACTCGCGCCCGGCGGGCTGGTTGGGCTCGTTCTGAATCAGGCCGTTGGGCCAGGTGATGCGCACGGTGTCCACTTGAGTGAAGTTCCGGAGTCCGAAGACCAGCGGGGTGCCGCGATAGACCTTCTTCTGGTAGAGCCCACCCGCCTTCACTTCGATTTCCGCAAAGGGCGACAGCTTCAAATTCTTGACGCCGGTCAGCTTGATCCGGATGAAGCGATTGGGCGTGACCGTGCGATTCAATAGGCGGTGCACGCGTCCCTGGGCATCGAGCGCGACGTAATCTTCACGGCCATCTTTGTCGAGATCCGCGGTCAAGAACAGCGTCGCCCCGGGCAGGATCTTGTCTTGCAGGTTGGCGCGCGCGAGGCCGGAATTGTCGGGGTCGGCCGCCAGCGGAGCCTTCGCCGTGGCGCTGGATAACACTTCATACTTGCCATCAGCATTGGTATCGGCGGCCACCAACTTAGTGGCGCCCGCGGGTACGAATGGGGCGGGCTCCGCGCTGAACTTGCCCGACAGCAGATCGCGATAGAGCGTCCCAGCCCGGCCACGGTAAGAGACCGCGAGATCCGTCGCGCGAGTGTCCGGCACAAAACGGTACGCGACGCCATCAATGGCTTCGCCAGCAGCAAACGGGAAGTCCGCGGTGCGATCCACAAAACCAGCCGCGCCCTGATTGCGGTAGAGCTTCGATTGCGGGCCCAGCAGAAACAGATCGAGATCGTAGTCGTGGTCGTAATCAAGCCACACCGCCGCGTTGTAGCGGCCGGGGAGCGTCGTCTCTACCTTGCCCGCCTTCACGAGCATTACACCGGAGCCAGTAACCACGGCCAGATCCGTAATGCCGTCGTTGTTGTAATCCGCGGCTGCGACCGAGACGATATCCGTGAGACCAGCCACGCCCGAAACGGCGGCCTTGTTCCACCAGACCACCTGCCCATCGACGATGACGGCACCGGTCGCGCCTTCGGCCAGGATCTTATCTTCAAACTTCAGCTCCACTTCGCGGAATGGAGCCAGCGGCGGGGGAACGGGGTCGAGAATTTCGGAGTAGGCGCTCCAGTCGACATCCTCGGGCACAGCCGCGCCTTCGGCATCTTTCTTCAAGCGCTGGAACTCGGCGAGCGCTTTCTGGGCGTCGGCGGCACGGCCACTGGTGCGGTAGGCGTTGAACAACTGGAACCGGGCGGCCGCCAGATTGGGGTCCAGCTTCGCCGCCCGTTCAAATTCGACGATGGCTTCCGGCGTCTTGCCGGCCAGCTTCAGCATCACGCCCAGGTTGTAGCGCGAGATGGGTTCTGCCGGAACGAGTTCGACGAACTTTTGGAACTGCGCGAGCGCCCGTTCATGGTCGCCCAGCTTCTTCAGCTCAATGCCCAGGTTGAAGTAAGTGTGCGGCAGCTTCGGGTCGCGCTTTTGGACGGCCTCGATCTCGGCCATGCCTTCCTTGGTCTTGCCCGCGCGCAGCAAAGCCAGGCCATAGTTCAGCCGCTCCCGGTCAGAGTTGGGGGCCAGCGCGAGCGCCTTCTTGAACTCATCTACCGCTTGCGCCTGCGTGGTGGGGTTCTCGTAAAAAGCCGTGCCCAGATTGCGGTGG
>JAPKYZ010000027.1 GCA_026394055.1 Acidobacteriota bacterium | reverse complement strand
CCCAACTCTTCCCGCAGACTGGAAGGTAGCAGCTGATCTTGATCCGGGTTGTACACCACATAGCGGCTCATACCTGTTAAGTCGCTTTTGTGGGCCCGGTGGTTACGGGTTTTCACACAGACTCGTCAGCTTGGGGCTTGTTGCGCGAACCTGAAGAAGCCCCAAGCTCACGCATGGGGCTATTGTGAGCGGTGGAGCCTGCGCGAGTTACCGGTTCAGGCGCTCCACAAACATCCGGTGGACCCGCGAATCAGCGGTTAGCTCCGGATGGAACGTGGCCGCCATGTGGAGCCCTTGCGTCACCAGCACAGCATCGCCGCGATGGCTGGCCAGCACCTTTACTTCGCTGCCGACGCGGCGGATGATGGGTGCCCGAATGAAGACCGCTTCCAGTTCGCCCAAGCCTTCGGCCTGCAGCGCGACGATGTGGCTGTCGCGCTGGCGACCGTAGGCATTGCGCTCGACGCCGATGTCCATCAGGTCGAAAGAAGCTTGCGATGGGTTGATGACGTCGCGGGCAATCAGGATGGCTCCGGCACAGGTGCCGAAGACCGGCTTTGATTGCCCGAAAGTCTTCAGCGGCTCGAACAGATTCTCATAATCGATCAGCTTCAGCATCGTACTGCTTTCGCCGCCGGGAATGACCAATCCGTCGATCTCCGCCAACTGATCCGCGCGATTGATCTCGCGCGAGAGGCCGCCGGCGTGCTCAATGGCACGGGCGTGCGCTTCATAGTCGCCCTGCAAGGCGAGCACGCCGACGACCGGTTTACGGGGACTGCTAGTCGAATCGCTCATGGATCACGTGATGGGAAGGGAAGGGCGTAGTTCCGCCCTACCAGCCACGCGTCGCCATCAGTTCATCCAGCGGGATCTTCGACACATCCAAACCCTTCATGCCGTCCGGCAGCTCTTCGCTGGCTTCCAGCACCTTCTCGGCGTCCTTCCAGTAAGTGGTGGCCTTCACGATGGCGCGGGCGAACTTCTCCGGCTCATCGGACTTGAAGATGCCCGAACCCACGAACACCGTCTCGGCACCCAGCGCCATCACCAGCGCCGCGTCGGCGGGCGTGGCGACGCCGCCAGCGGAGAAGTTCGGCACCGGCAGTTTGCCGTGCTTCGACACCCACTCGATCAGCTCAAATGGAGCCTGGTGCGTCTTGGCGGCCACCATCAACTCGTCGGACCGCAGCATCGTCAGCGCCTTCATTTCGCGCTGGATGGTGCGCATGTGGCGCACAGCTTCCACCACGTTGCCGGACCCGGCTTCACCCTTGGTGCGGATCATCGCCGCGCCTTCGCCAATGCGGCGCAGTGCTTCGCCCAGGTTGCGGGCGCCGCAGACGAATGGCACCTTGAAGTCGCGCTTGTCGACGTGGTTCTCTTCGTCGGCCGGGGTCAGTACTTCGCTCTCGTCGATGTAGTCGACGCCCAAGGCTTCCAGCACCCGGGCTTCAATGAAGTGGCCGATGCGGCACTTGGCCATCACCGGAATCGAGACCGTGTTCATGATCTCGCGGATCACGCTGATGGGCGACATGCGCGCCACACCACCGTCCTTGCGGATGTCGGAAGGCACTTTCACCAGCGCCATGACGGCACAGGCACCCGAACGCTCGGCGATCTGCGCCTGCTGGGCGTTCACTACGTCCATGATCACGCCGCCCTTCAGCATCTCTGCCAGGCCGACCTTCAACCGGAACTGCTCGTCTTGCAACAATGATCCAAACATAACTTCTCCTTCGCTCGTCGTTCGAAATTTTGACCTAAACCATGGCCGTCAAGAGTTCCGGATGAACGTCCGGACTCTCTCGACGGAAAACCTCACCCAGCAGCGCGACGCCGGCGGAGATCCGCTCCGGCGTCAGGCCACCAAAACTCAACCGGAAAGCCCCGGGCTCCGGCCGTGAAACTGCAAAATAGCGCGCCGGCAGATAGTTGACGCCCACCCGCTGCGCCTCCGGCAGCAAGGCCGCGGCGTCAAGCTGCGCAGGCAGCCGGACCCACAAGTTCATCCCGCCATCCGGCCGCGTAAACGTCGTACCAGGCGGCATCTCGCGCTCAAGCGCTGTAGCCACTGCCGCCAACTGTTCTTGACCGGTGGCAATCACCCGCTGGCGATGCGTCTCCAAACGGCCCGATTCCGCAAAGCGCAGCACAATCGCCTGCGACAGTTGATCCGTATGTAGGTCCGTCCACTGCTTGGCTTCGGCCAGCCGCGCGATCAGATCCCGGCGGCCTTTCACCCAGCCAATCCGCAGCCCAGGGAACGAGACCTTCGAGAAGCTCCCAATCTGCAGCACGCTGCCCGTGTCATCGAGCTCCGCCAGCGACGGCAGCGCCTCACCCTGATACCGCAGCGCGCTGTAGATGTCGATCTCGATTAGAGTAACGCCCTGTTCCCGCGCATCGCGCAGCAGTTGGTGGCGCTCAGACAAGGACATGGTGTGGCCGGTGGGGTTCTGGAAGTTTGGCGTGACAATGGCCAGCCGCGCCCCGGGCTCCCAGCGAGGCAGGGGGATCAGGCGGACGCCGCCGCGCTCAAAGACATTCTTGAGGCCCGGGTACGTCGGATCTTCCACCATCACCGCCGTGCCCAGCGGCGCCAGCACCCGTTGGATCAAGTCGAGCGCCTGTTGACAGCCGTTCGTCACCAGCACATCTTCGGTTTCGTTCGCGCCCAGATACCGGCGCAGCGGCGCATAGCCATGCGGCGCACCCAATTGGAGAATGGCGGCGATACTCGCATCGGCCATCACTTCGCGGACGGTCGCGCGGAACTCATCCAAGGGGAATAGATCATCCAGTGGGCGGGAGGTGGCAAAGCTGATTGGGCTCGACGACGGTTCGGCCACAAAGCTGCCGCGCCCGACATGGCTGCGGATCAGTCCGGCCTGGTCCAATAGCTCATAGGCGGCCGAAACGGTGGTCCGATTCAAGCTCAAGGAGCCAGCCAATTCTCGAGTGGGTGGCAGCCGGTGCCCCGGTGGAAGAACGCCGTCACGAATCGCAACCCGTATCGCGTCAAAGAGTTGACGGTAGAGCGGCGTCTCGGATTGCTCATCCAATGCGGGCAGGGGAATCATGCCAGTAGTGAGCCAAGATTAGCATATTGGCTGGCTTGGATGGCAAGCGAAAGTTGATTGTCACGAATTGGATGGTCTGGCGGAGCGCTATGGCCGGGTAGCGAGCTGCGGCCGGGGATCAGTAGAGACGACGCGGACTTTCACGGCGTCGAGCGTACCGCCACGGGAATGCCTGCTGTCCACCGTGACGTGCATCCCATTCGCCAGCTCCGCGCACTTCAGTTTCTTGTCGCCGTCCATGATGTCGGTCTTCGAAGAGCAGTAGAAGCTCAGCCCATTGCCATCAGCAAATTCGACGTGGATCCGGTTCTTGGTCGCTTCGTCGATCGTTCCGGCAAAGCTGCCCGGCGGCTCATCAAGCGGCGCACCTAAGCCAGGACCGGCCTTCGAGCGCGCACCACCATAACCGCCACCACCCCGGCGCGGATATTGCGCCGATGCACTACCGGCCAGCAGCGCCAGACCAAGCAGCGTGAAGAAAATCGATTTGCGCATCCTGATCTGAGTATGCACCCGTCTACGGCAGCCGGAGGCGCCCGTTAACAAAACATTACGCCAATCCGTCATTGAGAGCGCCGTGCCTATTGGATCTTCATGGGCGGCACGGGCACGCTCTTCACCGGCTCAAACAGCCCAAAGGTGAAGATCGATGTGGCGTTGGCGATGGAGACGTACTGCTTGCCCTCCACCATAAACGTGACCGGTGACGCGTAGATGTTGTCGCCCGTCTGGTAGTGCCACAAATGCTTGCCGCTCTTGGCATCGATGGCGATCAAGTGGCCGTCGTCATCGCCCGCAAACAGCACGCCCGTCACTGTGCCGGTCACCCCGGCCCACATTTCGGCCTTACCGGTCATCGGGTATTGCCACTTGCGCTCCCCGGTGAGCGGGTTGATCGCGCGCAGAAAGAACTGACCCGCGTCGTTGGGCTTGGGTCCCGCGCCGCCACCCGCGAAGTTCTTGCCGGGCTCGGGTGTTTTGGAAGAGCTGGTGAAGATGTCGCACTGCTCCAGCACGACCACGGAAAGGAGTCCGGTGGCCGGGTTCCAGCTTTGGCTCATCCAGTTGGTAGCGCCGCGAACGCCGGGGCAGACGCGGTTGCCTTCGGGCGTCGGGTCCTTGCCGGGGACGGGAATCGGGCGGCCCTTGGCGTCAATCCCCGAGGCCCAATCGAGGTTGTCGATCAGCTTCGATGACTTCAAATACTTGCCCGTCTCTCGATCCAGCAGATACAGAAAGCCATTGCGGTTGGCGTGGAAGATCACCTTGCGCGGCTTGCCTTCATACGAAACGTCCGCCAGGATCGGCCAGCTCTGCGCGTCCCAATCATGCCAGTCACCGGGCGTGAACTGGAAGTACCACTTCATCTTCCCCGTGTCGGCATCCAGCGCCAGCAGGGAGCAGCTATAAAGGTTGTCGCCCTTGCGATCGCCACCATAGAAGTCCGGCCACGGATTGCCCGTCGGCCAGAACAGAGTGTTCGTCGCCGCGTCGTAAGTGCCGGAGAGCCACGTGGCGCCGCCGCCGTATTCGATGTAGTTACCCCAGGTCTCGCTGCCCGGCTCGCCACGCGCGGGGATGGTGTAAGTGCGCCAGAGCTCCTTACCCGTCGCCGCATCCAGCGCCGCCAGATAGCCGCGCATCCCTTCGTCGCCGCCTGCCGTGCCGACGATGATCTTGCCGTTGATCGCCACCGGTGCGGAGGAGCAGAAGACGCCGTCCTTGATGTTGCCGTACTGCTTACGCCAAGCCAGGCCGCCCGTCCGCCGGTCGAGCGAGACCAGGAAGCAATCCGAAGTGACAAAGTAGACCTGATCCCCCAAGATCGCCGCGCCGCGATTCACCGCTTCCTTCTTGGCCTGTGTGTCGACATAACGCCAGATGACGCGTCCGCTGCGGGCGTCCAGCGCGTAGATCGCATTGGTGTTGGTGTAGTACATCACCCCGTCGGCCACAATCGGCCGGGCGCGCAGGCCCTTCGCCTTCGGGACATTGAAGGTCCACTTGGGGACCAGGTTTTGCGCATTCTCGGGCGTGATCTGCGTCAACGGCGACAGGCCTTGGCCGGAATAGCCGCCCGCGTAGGTGAGCCAATTCTGATTGGGGCTCTGGCGCAGGTCGTCAAAGGTCACTTGCGCTCCGGCCGTGGCCGCCAACAGACAGAAAGAGAGTGTGAAGCGGTGCATGGTGGCGGAAGCTCCTGTTAGTCGGCGCCCTGCTGGCGCAGATAGCTGACTAAGTGTGTCACCTCATCACGGGTCAACTTAGTCTTGTAATCGGCGGGCATGATGGAGGGCTGGGTGAGCTCCACCGTTTCGATGGCCTCCACCGGAACGGAGCGCAACGTGCCGTCCTTCAACTGCAACTGGAGCCGGTAGTTGGTCCGGTCCTTCACCAGACCGCTCAGCTTGCTGCCGTCGCGCAGGGTCAGGTTAGCCCGCTCAAAGCCGGGGGTACGCTCAAAATCGGGGTCCAGGATCGACCGCCGCAGCTTGGGCAACGTGGAGGTGCGTCCAATGTTCGACAGATCCGGTCCGGCAAATCCGCCCTTGCCGCCGATCCGGTGGCAGCTGGAACAGCCGGCGGTGCTCCAGAACAGCTTCTCGCCCGCCGCCGCGTCGCCGGGAGCCTTCATCTCCACCGCGGGCGCCGTCAGGGACCGGACAAAGGCCGCCAGCTCCCAGCCACGATCAGGCGGCAAATTCGCGGCGGGCATAATGCCGACGCCCTTTTGGATGGTGGCGTAGAGGTTCTCATCGGTCATCGGATGCCAGGCGCCGCGCTCAATCAGGCTGGGGCCGCGGCCGCCGCCGCCTTCGGGTCCGTGGCACCCGGCGCAACCGCCGAGATACGTCTTGCGCCCCGCCTCAATCCGGTCAGGATTGCCCATGAACGGATGCTTGGCCGCCTCATCGTCTTTGGCATGCTGGGCCCACAACAGGGTAGACGAAAGGCTCAGGATTAGAATTCGATCGAACTGCACAGTACTGAAGATTCTATACCTCACCCAGCGGCTTGGCGAGGTCAAAAGGCGACGATTCCCGCGGTGACTGGCCGCAAGAAGGTGACTGGCCGCAAAAGGGTGACTGGCCGCAAAAAAAAGGGGTGAGCCGAAGCCCACCCCAGAAAGTAGCCAGGAACGATGCTCAACTTCGTTTCTGTTGCTTGGTGATGCGAATTGGCGCTAACGCGCCGAGCGGTAAGCCTCACCCAGCAGCCGCTCCACCGTCGCGGTGAATTCCTTTTTCGCCTCCTCGTAAAGAGGGCCGCTCGCCTTGCCCGCAAACCCGGCGTGCACGTGACGCACGCGCCCATCGCGGCCCAGGAAGAAGGTGGTCGGCCAGGAGTTCCAGTTATCGGCCTGCAGCGCCAGTTTCTCTTTGGCCGAGGACGTCTCGCCCGCCAGCAGGACGGTGTAGTCGAGACCGTACTTCGCCACGAACGCGCGGAGACGCACCGGGTCCGCCAACTGCTCCGCCTCTTCAAACGAGAGCGCGACGATCTCCAGGCCCTGGTCACGGTACTTCTTGTAGAACGCCTCCAGGAACGGCGCTTCGTCGTGGCAGTTGGGGCACCAGCTGCCGGAGATGTTCACCAGCACCACCTTGCCGCGGAACTTAGGGTCGCTTTCCGTCACCAGCTTGCCATTCAGATCAGGCGCGCTGAACCGGAAAGGCTCGGATTCATTCTTGGCTCGCGTGTGGGCACCGGGGTCAGATGGCGCGGGCAGATTCTTCGCGCGGGCTTCAGCCTGGCGCGTGGCGGTGTAGTTGGTCTGGCCGTTCCACTTCAGCGCTAGCGTGCCGTCAGCCTGCGGCGCCACTTCCAGCACGGATGGCCGAGCGCCGGAAAAATGGCTGAGCAGTAGCTTGCCGTCTTCAAACCGGCCGGTCAACGCGCCGGTGTCGCCGTCGATCCGGAGAATGGTGGCCGATACCTCAGCGCCTTTCTGTTGGACCACAAAGTGCCACGCCTGCTCGCCCTTCGGGCTCTTCACCGGGATCTCCCACAGTCCCTCGATCTGCGGGGGCTTCGCCGCGCTCGCGCTGACTTTGGGCGCCGGTTGGGCGGCAAAGGCATAGCCGCCGCGGCGCGTGTGATACGTGCCGGTCAGCTTGCCGTCGGCCACCGTGGCTGTCAGCTTGGTGCCATAGTGGGCCCACTGCAAGGTTAGTTGGCCATCGGTCAACTGGCCCCCGGTGGAGGTAACCCGCTCTTCACCATTGAAGAACCAGCCCTCCACGCGCTGGCCGCTGGCCGAGAGTCCGAACTTGAACGGGACCTTCAGTTCGTTGACTTGGACGCTGGCCTCCCAAAGACCATTCAGCGCGGGGGCAGGAGCCGGCGCAGGGGCAGCCGCGACGCCGAGGGCGACGAGCGTTGCGAGAGCGATGGTTTTCATCGTGGTTCCTTTCAAGCAGATTGCGGTACGGGGGGACGGCCGGGCTACGCGTAGGATCATATTACGCCGTGGCCCTCAGCCAAGTGGCTTGTGACGATTCTGCAATCACCTGTTCGGCGATCGCGTTGATGGAACGGCGCTGACGGCGGGCTTCGGTCTCGATCCAGGAATGCGCCTGAAACTCAGACATCCCTCGTTCGGCAACCAGAATGCCAGACGCCCGCGCCACCAGCTTCTGGCGGCGCAGTTGCTGTTCGGAAACCCGGCCGAAGGCGATCAGCTGCTCGTAACGGGTCCGCTCGGCTTGTAGCTCCGCATACCGCGCCAGCTGCTCCGCCAGTGTTTGCGCCACTTCCAGGGACGCAGCGGCGGCGCCGGTGGTCCGCAGGTCGAGGCGGCCATAGCGGACGCCGCGGACCTCCAGATCCATCGAAAATTCGGCGGTCGCCCGCTCGCTCTGCTGTGCGGAGGCTTGCCACACTTCGCCGGTCACTGGATTGCGGAGGGTCAACGATACCTCGGCGGTGGTGGGGGCGGTGGCAATCTCGTGAGCCACCGATTGAACAAACGTCTCCGGTGAAGTGGCCAGTGCGGCTAATCGGCTCACTTGCCGGATCAACCGTGTCGCCTCACTCTCGAACTGAATCGACGGCGGCGGCAATGTCCGGGTACTCAAGGGTGATTGAATCGCGGTCATCGCGCCACCCCCGAAATGTAGGTGGGTGGCGTGGTTGAAGTGGCTGGCCGGTCAGTGATCAGGTTGCGGAGTGTCAGCGACACGCCCGCAATCCAGAGCGCCGTCAGGGCCATGCGGAGAAAGTCTTTCAGAATGTTTCCTTTGATCATGTCCGTTGTCTCTTTGCTTTAAGCTGTTGTGAAATCAAGCGGTTCACTCTAGCCGGTGGCCGGCTGAATCCGTTTGAGGCCGAGGGGCCGGGCATGTGCGCCAGGCCAGAGCGGGGTATCAGCAACAACAACAGAGACAACAGGAAGGCGCCGCCGGAGTGCGAGAAAGGAAGGCAGCCGCAATTCGGGCTGGTTCCGTGGTGGAGAACATCGTTGCGCCCATAGACATCATTCTATATCGAGTATGGGGTGATAGACGTGATTTGTCAAGCCCTCTCCCACGAGCAAACTTGGCCATGCCCGAATCGCCCAAACGGTAGACTAGTCATCAGTGGAGATCCGCACCGTCCAGGCCACCCGCTACGTGACGCCTTTGCGCGAAGGTGGCTCCTTGCCCGCGATCATCGAGGCGGACGATAGCGGCCTTTACGTCTTGAAGTTCCGTGGGGCAGGGCAGGGGCCGTTGGCGCTGGTGGCGGAGCTGGTGGCCGGGTTGATGGGGCGGGCGCTGGGGCTGCCGGTGCCGGAACTGGTGCTGGTGGAGCTCGACGCCGCCCTCGGCCGCAATGAGCCGGACCAAGAGATCCAAGACCTCCTACGCGCCAGTGCCGGGCTGAACATCGCCATGGACTACCTGCCCGGCTCGGTCACCTTCGACGCCGCCGCCGGCGACCGCCCCGCACCCGATCTGGCCTCGCGCATCATCTGGTTCGATGCCCTGATCACCAACATCGACCGCACCCCCCGCAACCCCAACCTGCTGATGTGGCACCGGCAGCTCTACTTAATCGACCACGGCGCCGCGCTCTACTTTCACCACCAATGGGAGCGGCTGGACGAGAAAGCGCTGTCCCCCTTCGCCCCCATTTGCCAGCATGTCCTGCTGCCCTGGGCCTCGCAATTGGCGCAGGCCGACGAGGAGCTGCGGCCCTTGCTGGCGCCCGCTCTGCTGGCGCAAATACTCGAACTGATTCCGGAATCCTGGCTCACCCGGCCCGGCGTGGAGGCCACCGCGTCGCAGATTCGGGCGGCCTACCTCGCCTATTTTGAGCAGCGCCTGGCTGCCGCATCCATCTTCTTAGCGGAGGCCCAGCGTGCCCGCGCGCAGCTCATTTGATTACGCCATCATCCGCATCGTTCCCCGGGTGGAGCGCGGCGAATGCATCAATGCTGGGGTGATTGTCTTCTGCCCGGAACAGAAATATCTGGGCGCGCGGGTCGCGGTAGAAGACGCCCGGCTCCAAGCCCTCTGGC
>JAPKYZ010000015.1 GCA_026394055.1 Acidobacteriota bacterium | reverse complement strand
CTCGGCCTGCTCCCCGCCCAGCCCCCGGCTCCCCTATAATCACCCCAGACCCCCGGCGGCTCTCCTGAAAAGTGTTACCGATGTCTCCGGTCTAATGTGTTACCTATGTCTCCGTTTGGACACACCACGTCCGCAGGCTGCTGGGGGACACGGTGAAGAACCCCGCTGGACAACACGGCGAGCAATGCTAAAAGCGTCGTATAGCCGAACCCGGCCATCCTGGTTCCCGGCCAGCCATTGAAGGGTCCAGACTCCGCTCCATTCTGTAGCGGCTCCGTGTGAGGCCGCGGCGCGTGACGGGAGATGTTCCGGCCGGTGACGCGATTGCGCGCGAAAGCGAGAACGGGCCTAGTTTCGGCAGGCCATGCGGCTTACTCCGCCCGCAACACTTCCAGCGGCTTCTGGCCCAAGATGCGAGCGCTGGCCGCCCAACCGGCGATGTTGGCGATCACCGCGGTCAGCACGACGGCCACCAAAATCGACGGTGCGTTGAACTTCCATTCGCCTTTGAAGAACTGCACCAGCACCAGATTGGCGAAGCCGCTGGCCAGCAGGCTGCCCATCAGCCCGGCGGTGGCTCCTAGAATCGAGAACTCGGCGGAGAAGATGCGGGAGACGCGCTTGCGGGTGGCTCCCAGCGTCTTCAAGATCACCACCTCCCGGATGCGGCGGAAGCGGGTTCCGGCGACGCTGGAGGCTAGGATGATCACCCCGGCCATGATGGCGAAGGTGGAGATGAAGCGGATGACGAGCGCGATCTGGTCCACCACTTCCTGCACGGTCTGGATGACGTCCGCGACGTTGATGACGCTCACCGTCGGGTAGCGCTGGTAGAGGCTCTGCTGGAGGCCAGCGACCGCGCTGGCTTGCATGCGGAGCGCGCTGTAGTAGATCGTGGGCAGCCCCGCCACGGTTTCCGGCGTGAACAGAAACTCCGTGTTCGAGCCCGGGCCGACGGCTAGGTTGCGGTAGACCACGGCCACGCGGGCGCGCAGGGGTTGGCCGGACGAGACGAACTCGATTTCGGTGCCGGGCGAGATCTTCAAAATCTTGGCAGCGTCGTCGCTCACCGCCACCAATCCGGCGACGGACTTGGTCCACCAGGCACCGCTGACCACTTGGGTCTGCTTTGGCGCCTCGGTAACGTAGGAGACGTTCCTCGATTGGCGGAAGCGCCGCTGGAAGCCTTTTAGCTCGGTCGTCTCAATAGGCTGACCGTTCACCTTGATGACGCGCGCGGCGATGGAGGGGATCAGCTCCGGGGGCTTGTCCAGGCCCGGCTGCCTCTTCACCAGGTCCGTGACGCCGTCCTTTTGCGATTGCTGGATATCGATCAGGAAGACGTTGGGCATGCCCGGCGGGGCCGAGGCGGCAATCTCGGAAAGTATCGATTGCTGCACCAGGTAGATGGTTACCGTGAACATCACGCCCAATCCCAGTGCCACCAGCACTGCGCGCGCCTGGTTGCCCGGGCGGTAGAGGTTAGCCAGTCCATGACGCCAGTTGGCCGGCAACGTGCGGATCTTCACCACCATCTTCAGCATGCGCAGCAACAGTGAAGCCACCCCGGCCAGCACTCCCAGCGCGACGGCCAGGCCGCCGGTGAAGTATGCGCCCAGCTTGAGGGCATCTTCCAACTTGCCGCCCGCAATCCAGGCGGCCAACGCTCCCATGCCCACCAGAATGCCGCCTGAAACCGCGATCGCCGAACGGCTGCGGAACCAGCCGCCGCGCGTCTCGCCCATTTCGCGGCGCAGGATCAGGTTGGGCCGGATTTCGCGGACCGACAGCAGCGGCGGCAACGTAAACAGCAGGGTTGAGAAGACCGCCACCAACAACCCTTGCGCCATCGACGCCCAATCCCAGACAAACGAAGGGGGCACCTGGAAGTAGCGCGCGATCAAGTGCGGGAAGGCCAGTTGCACCGCTCCACCAACAGCAATGCCTAGCAAACCGCCGGTGAGCCCCAAGGCGAGCGTTTGCAGCAGGTAGATGCGGATGATCTGGGACGAACGGGCGCCCAGGCACTTCATCACGGCGATCGAATCCAGCTTCTGCTGCAAGTGCGAATGCATGGCCGTCGCCACGCCCAGCGCGCCCACAATCAAGGCGATCAGGCTAACCAGCGACAGAAAGCGGGTCGAGGTTTCCAGGCCCCGCGTAATGGCCGGATTGGTCTCGCGGAAGTCGATCACTTGTGCTTCCGGGAAGGTGTTCTTTAGCGTCTGCCGCACCGCTTCCACGTCTGGTGGCGGCGTGGCCGTGGACGGCTGGGCGATGGGCAACTGGAACAGGAAGCGTTGCGCCGCGCGGCTACCGGCATTCAGCAGGCCGGTCCGTTCGAGGCCCGCCCTCGTCATCAACAATCGCGGGCCGATGTTGATGCTGCCCGACATCTTGTCCGGCTCTTTCGTCACTTGCCCGATCACTTTGTAATCCTGCCCGCCAAGGCGGATCATGTCTCCGGTGGTGACATTCAGCCGCAGCGCCAGGTCATCGGAAACGGCCACCGTGTTCTCGTTCAAGACGTCGCGCAGGCGGGCGGCGGGCGTCAGCTGAACTTCGCCGTAGAACGGGTACATCGTGGGGTCGATCGCCTTGGCCGACACCAGCACGGGCGCGGTGGGCTTGGACGGGTCCTTCAGCGAGGCCGCCATGGTCAAGGTCTCCGTCACTTGCGTCGAGCGGATGCCCTGGCGCCCCAGGTCGTCCATCACCGCCAGCTGCTCCGGCGTGGCCATCACAAAGACGCGCGCCGAAAGGTCCGCCGCCATCAGCGTGCGGGCTTCCTTCAGCAGCATGGCGTAGAACGCGCTCGAAAAGCCGCGCACACCGGTGAGCGAACCAACACCCACCGCTACCGCCAGAATGACGAAGCCGAACTTGACGGAGGAGGCGCGGGATTCGCGCCAAGCGATCTTGGCCGCGGTGGCGAGCGAGAAGTTGTCTTGCCTGGCCACGCGCTAAGCCCTCCCCGGAATCTCGGAGACCAGCTCGTCGGCGACGATCAAGCCATCGCGCAGGGTGATGATGCGGTCGGCGTGGCCGGCCAGTTGGCGGTCATGCGTCACCAGCACCAGCGTCGCTCCTTCGCGGCGGTTCAGCGAGATCAACAGCTCCAGGATCTGCTGGCCGGTGGTGGAATCGAGGTTGCCGGTGGGTTCATCCGCCATCAGAATCGGCGGCTTCAAGATGAACGCGCGCGCCAGTGCCACACGCTGCTGCTCGCCGCCCGAAAGCTGGACGGGGTAGTGGTCCAGGCGATCTCCCAGACCCACCAGTTGCAACAGCTCCCGCGCGCGGGAGACATCCGCGCGGCCATCGCCCGCTAGCTCCACCGGCAGCAGGACGTTCTCTTCGGCGGTCAAGGTGGGGATCAACTGGTAGGACTGGAAGACGAAGCCGATCTTCTGGCCGCGGAGCAGTGCCAGGTCATCCTCGGCCATGCGGGCGATGTCAGTGCCGTCGATGATGATGGCGCCCGTCGTCGGCGTATCGAGCCCGGCCAGCAGCCCGAGCAGAGTGCTCTTGCCGCTACCGGAGGCGCCCATGATCGCCACAAACTGGCCGCGCGGGATTGAAAAATCGATCCCCTTCAAGATCGAAACCAGGTGAGTGCCGGAGTTAATCGAGCGCGTAAGGCCTTGAACCACAATGATGGGAGCGTCGGGTGAAGAGGATGGCATCTACATCTTCTATTCTGGCATTAGGTGCAACGCTGGACTTTAATTTTTGTTTTGCTGCTCGGGGCATGTTCCCGGGCGCCTCAACCGGCCCCCACGCCCGCCATCGCAGTGGAGCCCTCGGTTCAACCGTCCGCCGCTCCGGCGGCGGCGACGCCTGCTGACGACCGGCGGGTGATTGTCTGCTTCGGCGATTCGCTCTCGGCTGGCTATGGCGTGGAGAGCGGGTTGAGTTATCCCGACTTTCTGCAAAAGGAGCTGGACGCCAAAGGCTTCAAGTACCGCGTGGTGAATTTGGGGATCAGCGGCGATACGACGTCTGGCGGTCTGTCGCGCATCCAAAGCGCGGTGGCGCTGCATCCGGTGATCACAATCTTGGAATTGGGCGGCAACGACGGGTTGCGCGGGCTACCGCTGACTGAGACGCGGTCCAATATGGCCCAGATGACGCAGGCGCTGCTCGACGCCGGGTCCAAGGTGGTGATCGCGGGCATGACCCTGCCGCCCAACTATGGGCCGGACTACATTCGCGAGTTCGAGCAGATCTTTGTCGAACTGGCCGCCAAACAGAAGCTGCCGCGCATCCGTTTTCTGCTGGAAGGCGTCGCGCTGAACCCGAAGCTGATGCAGGCCGACGGCATCCACGCCACGGCGGAGGGCAATCGCCTGGTGGCCGCCAATGTCATGCGGACGTTGACCCCGCTGCTGAAAGCACCGGCCCCCAGCAAAAAGTAGCCGCAAAAATACTTGTGTCGTTGGACCGGCCCGACGGTCTAGAATGGCGCCATGCCACGTCCTATCGTTTTGTTGCACGGTTACTCGGATCAGGGGGCCTCGTTTAGCGCCTGGAAAGCGATCCTGATGCAGAACGGGTACCTTGAGACCGACATCAAGATCTGCAGCTACCGTTCGCTGGTGAACGAGATCAACATCAGCGACATTGCGGAAGGCTTTGAGGCCGTGCTGGCGCAGGCGGGCGTGGGGCCAAATGATTCGTTTGACGCCGTGGTGCATTCCACCGGCATGCTGGTGTTGCGCAGCTGGCTGGCGCGATTTGCGAAAAATGTCCGGCGGCTGAAGCATTTGATCGGCCTGGCTCCGGCGACGTTCGGTTCTCCCCTGGCGGCAAAAGGGCGCAGCTTTATCGGGGCGCTGGTGAAGGGCAACAAGGAGCCGGGCCCGGACTTCCTGGAGCCGGGTGATCTGTTCCTGGACGCCCTGGAATGCGGCAGCCGCTTCACCTGGGACCTGGCGCATAAGGATCTGTTGGGCGGCAAAGTGTTCTACGGCCCGGGTCCGAACACGCCCTACCCGTTCATCTTTGTCGGCACGGAGCCGTTCGACGGCTTTGCCCGCTTCGCGTCCGACCCCGGGACCGATGGTTGTGTGCGGTGGTCCCAGGTGGGCTTGAATGCGGTGAAGTTTACGCTGGACCTGTCGGGCCCTCCTGGCGGCGCCGAAGAAGAACGGCGGACGCACTCCGACCCGCCGCGCATCGAACTGCCCGTCACGCTGCTGGGCAAGATGAACCACGGCACGATTCTTTCCAAGCCCACCCCCGAACTGCAGAAGCTGTTCTTGAGCGCTCTGGCGGTGAATGACGAAGCGGCCTACGCCAAGTGGTTGATCGACGCGGCGGTGGTCAGCGATCCGGTGAAGGCCAAGGTGAAGCCCTACCAGCACTTTGTCACGCACGTCGTGGATGAGCGCGGCGACGGCATCAAGGATTACTTCCTCGACCTGTTCACCCGCGATGCCAAGGGCAAGGAGAAAAGCCTCACCAAGCAGGCCGATCTCGATGTTCATAACTACTCGGCCGACCCCAGCTACCGCTCCATTCACGTGGACTTGAGCCGGCTGAAGGACGCCATGAAGGGCGACATCCGGCTGCGGCTGATCGCCAACACCGGCACCAACTACGCCAAGTACGTGGGCTATCAGGCGGAGATCGAAACGGGCGGCCCGTCCTGGAGCGCTGAGATCGAGTTGCCCACGTCCACGTCGCCCACGGGCCTCGCGTTCTTCTACCCGTTCTCGACGACGCTGGTCGAGATCGTGCTGAACCGCCAGGTGGCGGACGTGATCAAGCTGGGGACGGGTTTCTAGAACAGCGGGATCTGGCGCGCCTTCATGTAGACTTCGCGGGTCGCCGGGCGGCGGCTGGGGATGTTGCGGTGGATGCGGCCCCCGTGCGCGATGCCGACGGTGAGCGCGGTGGTGAAGTCCGGGTCCGCGTCACCGACGGGCGGACCTCCGGTTTCCGCCAGCCACTGCTGCGTGGCTTCATTGAGCGTTGTTTCCAGCGCTGTATCCGCCGCCTGCCAGCGGGCTTGGCACAGAATCGCCTTGCGATTGCCGAAGCGGACCATCACGCTCATGGCCGTGTGTGCCGCCTTTCGATCTGATGAACTGTGAGCCTCAACTTGTCAATGATACGATCACGGAACACGGTGACGCTCAACGATAAGTACAATGCCCTCGACGGCATCCATTACCTGACCGGCATTCAGGCGCTGGTTCGGCTGCCGATTGACCAGATGCGCCTGGACCGCCGGGCCGGTCTCAACACGGGCGTTTTCATCTCCGGCTACGAGGGGTCGCCGCTTGGCGGGTATGATCTGGCGCTGCAGCGCGTCTCGGCTTTGCTGCGTGAACACAACATCGTCGCGCAGCCCGGCGTCAATGAAGACTTGGCCGCGACGTCCATTCTGGGCAGCCAGATTTTGGATGTCGCCGGACCCAAGAAAGTGGATGGCGTCGTCGGCATCTGGTACGGCAAAGGCCCGGGCGTGGATCGTAGCGGCGACATCCTGCGTCACGCCAACCTTTCCGGGTCGCCGGGCGCGAGCGCGGCCATCGTGCTGGCGGGTGACGACCATACGTCGAAAAGCTCCACCATCCCGCACCAGTCCGACTTCAGCCTGATGAACTTTGCGATCCCGGTCTTCTACCCCGGCAACGCGCAGGAGGTGCTGGAACTGGGCTTGGCCGCCATTGCCGCGTCTCGCTATTCGGGGGCGTGGGCGGGCTTAAAGCTGGTGACTGACGTGTGTGACGGCGGCGCCACGGTGGATGTGTCGCTGGCCCAACGGACCTACGTCGGGCCGGAAGGCTACGCCAAGCACACTGACCCGATGCTGGTGATCCCGCACACGCATCGCCTGGAAGTCGAAACCAACACGCGGCGCCTGGAAGCGGTGAAGGCTTTCGTCCGGGCCAACGGCCTCGACCGCATAGAAGGTGACGGCAAGATCGCCATCGCCACCGCGGGCAAGACCTACTACGACCTGATGGAAGCGTTCCGGCTGATGGGCGTGGACCCATCGAGCTACCGCATTGGCAAGTACGCGATGACGTTCCCGATTGAGCCCGAGTTCACGCGGGAGCTGGCACGCGGCGTCGAACGGCTGATCGTGATCGAAGAGAAGCGCAGCTTCCTCGAAATGCAGATCCGGGAACTGCTCTGCAATGACGCGGAGCGGCCGCTGGTGCAAGGCAAGGATCTGTTCCCGGCCTACGGCGAGCTGACACCGGAGCTGATCGCCGCGGTGATGACCGGGCAAGCGTTGCCGCCCGCCGCCAAGGTGCCCTGGCGCAAGCCGAATTTCTGCTCTGGGTGCCCGCACAACCGTTCGACACTGCTGCTCGAAGGCCAGATTGCGGGCGGCGGCACGGGCTGCCACGGCATGGCGGTGATGCTGGGCGCTTCAGGCCGCGGCTTCAGTTACGCGACGCATATGGGCGGCGAAGGTGCTCCCTGGATCGGCATGGCGCCGTTCAGCGAACGCAAGCACATGATCCAGAACATCGGCGATGGCACGTACTTCCATTCCGGCTCTCTGGCCATCCAGGCCTGCTTGGCGGCCAAGGTGAACATCACCTTCAAGCTGCTCTACAACGGCCACGTCGCCATGACCGGCGGGCAGGACGCCCAAGGTGCATTGCCCGTGCCCGACCTGACGCGGAAGCTGGAGGCCGAAGGCGTCCGGCGGATCATCGTGCTGGTGGAAGATGTCGAACGGTATGCCCCGATGCGGGCGCAGTTCGCACCCAATGCCGAAGTGCGGGATCGCATTGCGCTGCCCGAAGTGCAGCGGGAGCTGGAAGCGACGCCCGGCGTGACGGTGATGATCTACGACCAGGAGTGTGCCGCGGAGAAGCGCCGTCAACGGTCACGCGGGAAGATGGCGGAGCCGCAAAAGAGGCTGATCATCCAGAGCGATGTTTGTGAAGGCTGCGGCGATTGCGTGACGCAATCCAACTGCGCCAGCCTGCAGCGCGTGGCGACGCCGAAGGGCGAGAAGATGAGCATTCACCAGTCCTCCTGCAACAAGGACTACACGTGCGCCTTTGGTGACTGCCCGTCGTTCCTGACCATTTACGATGAGCCGAAGGTGGTGCGCCGCACGGCGCCGCTTCCTCCGCCTGAGACTCCGGCTCCGGCCCGCATGGTCGACATCTGCGATCACGGCTACCGCATCCTGATGCCCGGCATTGGCGGCACGGGCGTCGTCACCATCAACGCGTTGCTGGCCACGGCCGCGCTGCGGGACGGGCTCTATGTCACCTCGCTCGACCAAACGGGGTTGGCGCAGAAGGGCGGCGCGGTGACCTCGCACTTGACGCTGAGCCGGGTACCTCTCAAGACCGCGGCGCGGATCTTTGATCCAGATGTGGTGGTAGCGTTTGACCCGGGCGGCGTGCCGGAAGGCGCTCGGTTGGCGGTGAAGAACTCACCCATTCCAGGCCCGTTCAATGTCGATGCGACGCGGCTGGCGGAAGAGAAGCTTGCCAGCCACCTGTTCGTCAACATGTTCCTGACGGGTTTTGCGTGGCAGGCTGGGCTGATCCCGATTTCGCAAGCGTCGATCGAAGCAGCCATCCGGCTGAACGGCGTTGAGGCCGAGGGGAACATTGCCGCGTTCCACTGGGGCCGGTCGTTCTATGGCCGTCCGGCGGAATCGAAGAAGGCCGACCTGCCGGTGCTCGACTACGTGGCGGAGTTGACCGCCTATCAAAACTCAGGCTACGCGAAGCAGCACGCCGCCTTTGTCGCGCTGGTACCGCAATCGGTGCGGGCCGTGGTGGCGCAGAATCTCTACAAGCTGATGGCGTACAAAGATGAGTACGAAGTGGCTCGGCTGCTGAGCCGTGTCGAAGGCCGCGTCACGTACAACTTGCATCCGCCGCTGCTCCGCGCATGGGGCTTGAAGCAGAAGCTCGAATTGGGGCCCTGGTTCCGTCCGGCGTTGCAGGTGTTGGCTAGCTTGAAGGGCCTGCGGGGCAGCCCGTTCGACGTCTTCGGCTACGCCCAACACCGCCGCGAAGAACGCGCGACCATTGACTGGTACCGGCAGTTGATCCTGGTCAACTTCAGCCATCCCCGGCTGGCGGAACTGGCTGCGTTGCCGGATGCAATTCGCGGGTACGACGAAATCAAGAGCCGCTCCATTGCGGCCGCCAAACAGAGAGCTCTTCAGATATGCGCCTCACCTTCCACTGCCTTGCTGCAGGTACTCTACTAGCCGCGTCGGCGTGGGCCAAAGATCCGCTGCCGGAAGATCGCGGCGCAGCCGGGTTGCATCAAGCGTTGAAGCGAGTGGCCACCACCGCCCGCGTGTTGAGCGTCACCGCGCACCCGGACGATGAAGACGCGGGAACGCTGACCATGCTGGCGCGCGGCAAGGGCGCGGACCTGACCATGCTGATCCTGAATCGCGGTGAGAGCGGGGCAAATCTGGTGAGCGGCGACTTCTTTGAAGGCCTGGGCGCGCTCCGCACCGGCGAGATGCTGAAGGCGGCCGAGTATTACGGGGCCAAGGTACGGTTCACGCGGTTTGTCGACTACGGCTTCTCAAAGACCATGGACGAGACCTTCCGCAACTGGAAGCGCGATGAGGTGCTGCAGGATTGCGTGCGCGTCGTCCGGCAAGTGAAGCCGCATCTGATCGTCTCGCGATTCCAAGGCACGCTGCGGGATGGTCACGGCAATCACCAGGCCGCGGGCCTGATGGCGCAACTGATGTTTGACGCGGCGGCGGACGCAAGCTATCACCCGGAATTGGGCGCTCCGTGGCAGGTGCAGAAACTCTATCTGGGCGGCTGGCGCGAAAACGAAGCCTGGACGCTGGCGGCGGACTCCGGCCTCTACGACCCCGTGCTGGGGCGCAGTTATGCGCAAATCGGGCGCGACGGCTACCGCTGGCACCGTTCGCAGGGGATGGCGCTTTCGATGGCGCGGCCCGGTCCTGCGGTGACTTACTACAAGCTGGCGAAGTCTCGGGTGGGCACGCCGGATAAGGAAAAGGACTTCTTTGAGCGCCTGGATTTGAAGCCCGTGGCCGCCATTGCCGATCCGGTGGCGACGGCCATGAAGGGCTGGCCAACGGACTGTGCGCCGCACTTGGCGCAGGCGTTGCGGGCGGCACGAGTGCTGCCCAACTCGGTGGATGCGCAGCTCAAAGAGCCGCAGCTGGTCGAGGCGCTGCGGTTGGCGCTGGGGTTGGAAGTGGAAGCGCTGGTGGAGCCGGAGAATCCGCCCACAGGCCCGATGGCGGCCTTTCGAGCAGTCGAGACCGTCAGCGTGGTGACCCCAGGGCAGCAGTTGAAGGTGTCGGTGACGCTGCACCAGCGGGGCAGTGAGCCGGTCGAGGAGATCCATTACGGAGTCCGGGCAGAAGGCTGGGCCTTCTCGGCTGAGGGGACAAACACCGGACGGTTTAGCTTGACCGTGGCCCAAGAAGCCAAGCCGACGCAGGCCTACTGGCGTCGAAATTCCGTGCGGGATTCGGTGTATCAGATTCTCGACATGGAGCAGTTCTCGCAGCCACTGCCCACTGCTCCCGCCATGGGCGCGGTGACCTTTAAGTACCGCGGCTTGGAGTGCCTGATCGCCGCTCCGTTTGAGGCGAGCGTGATGGATCCGGTGGCCGGGCAATCGCGACGCTCGCTTGTGGTGGGGCCGCCCGTATCGGTGAAGTTTGGGAGCGAAGCCGGAGTGTTGCCGCTCGGGCGGCGCGAATACAAAGTCAGCGTCAACGTCCGCAACAATGCGTTCGGGCAAACCAAGGGCGCGGTGAAGCTGTCGGTCCCTGCTGGTTGGACCGTACAGCCCGCCTCGATTCCGTTTGCGTTTGAGAAGGAGCGCGAAGAGGCCAACGCCACCTTTACCGTAGTGCCTCCGGCCGGGCAGGCTGTGGGTGAGCAGACCGTGACGGCGGTGGCGACGGTGGCTGACCGCGACTACCGGGCGGGCTTCGTGCCGATCGGCCAGCCAGGAACCGAGACGGTCTATCTGGCGCCTCCGGCCGTGCATCGGGTGGCGAGCGTTGATGTGAAGGTAGCGCAGCGGTTGCGGGTGGGCTATGTGATGGGCACGGGCGATAGCGTGCCGCAGGGGCTGGAGCAGTTGGGTGTGCCGTACGATCTGCTCGACGCCACGGCCATCGCCAGCGGGGACTTGAAGAAGTATTCCACGGTGATGCTGGGCATTCGAGCCTACGCCGCCCGGCGCGAGTTGAAAGCCTACAACCAGCGTCTGCTCGACTATGTCGCGCAGGGCGGCGTACTGGTGGTGCAGTACAACACGCAAGAGTTTGACGGCAATTACGGGCCCTACCCCTATTCGATGACCATGCGGGCGGAAGAGATCAGCGAGGAAGATGCGCCGGTGGAGATTCTCGATCCAGCGGACCCCGTGTTCCAAACGCCCAACAAGATCACCGCCGCTGATTTCCAAGGCTGGGTGGAGCAGCGCGGCTCAAAGTTCATGTCCATCTGGGACCCGCGCTACAAGCCGCTGGTCGCCTCCAACGACACCGGCCAATCCCCGCAGCGTGGTGGCTGGCTGGTGGCCAAGCACGGCAAGGGGCTCTACATCTACTGCGCGTATGCCTGGTACCGCCAGATCCCGTACGCCGTGCCGGGGGCGGCGCGCATCTTCGCGAATCTGGTTTCGCTCGGTTCGAGCGACGCTGCCTGGCGTGGACGGTAGCTCCCAAGAAAACAATCGCGCCGCCACGGCTGGAGCACTCAGGCTGAGCCGGGCGGCGCGAGATGTTCTATCTAGTGAGTTACTGGACGCGGGCGGTCTTGCGCGAACTGTTGCGGGAGCGTTCCAGGAACTGCTCCAGCTGGCTCTGCGGGACGCTGACGGTGAGGTTCACCTTGTTCCCGGAGGTCGAGAGCTTCATCGAATCAAGCAGGCTGGCCACTTCGGTGGCGTTGGCTTCCGTGCTCTTCAGCTGGATCATGCCAGCGATGAACTTGATGACGTCGTGCAGCGCGGTGGCGTCTTTTTCGGACCGGGCGATCGCTTCACCGGTGACAGTGACGGTATTGCCCAGCTTGATTCCGCCTTGCGCGGATTGGACGGCCTGGAACAGCTCCGCCGAATTGGCCTTGCCGGCCGGGACGGTGCGTCCCAGGGCGGACGGCTCAACGGTGTACATCCAGGCGTCGTAAGTGCGGCCAAGGGTGGTGAAGTTGGCATTCGCCGTGCCCGAGGTCCGGCGGGCAATCGCGGCCTTCACTTCTTCTTGCGACCCGCCGACGGCCAGCGTGCTGTCGAGGAAAGCAATCCAACCGTCGGAATCGCCGCGGCGGCCGGTGATGACGTTAAAGCCTTGATAAACCAGTGCCTGACCGCCTTCACTATTGGCGGCGGTGATGATCTTGGAGACGTTGAAGGCACCGCGGGCGGCAAACAGACCGTCCTTGGAGCCCTGAACACCTGCACCACGGCTGGCAAAGATGATCTCGCGGAGGTCCCGCCGCGGGTCAAAACCGGTCAGCGTGACCAGCTTGGTGATGCCGTCATCATCGGACTGCATCCGCGAAAGCAGATAGCGGCCCAGGGGTGAATTCTTGCCTTGCTCAACGTCCAGCCCCATCACCACGTGGGCGTCGGGCGGCAGCAGTTTGAGCAACGAGGCGTCAGCCGCGAAGGTGGCGGCGGCGGTGACAGCGAAAATGAAAATCCGGCGAGCGAGCATTTGTAGAACTCCTGCCCTCAATTACGGCTGAGACCGGTAGAAAGTTCACTTTTCTGCCAGCGTCATCGGATCGAGCCGGTATTCGACCCCAAGAGGCCTCAGTCCGAAAGACCACTAGCGCCCTAGTGAAAGCCATCGCCGCACGTGTCCAAACGGAGACATAGGTAACACATTAAACCGGAGACATCGGTAACACTTTTCAGGAGAGCCGCCGGGGGTCTGGGGTGATTATAGGGGAGCCGGGGGCTGGGCGGGGAGCAGGCCGAGGCGGCGTCTTAGGTGCAA
>JAPKYZ010000101.1 GCA_026394055.1 Acidobacteriota bacterium | reverse complement strand
GATTGGGGGCCCTTCGCTTAACAGGCTGCGGAAAAGGGGCTTGCAGGACCACTCCCTCACGGTCGTGGCTCAGTAAGCTATTGCAAATAAACAGGCGATATTTCTGAGCCGCGCGCGTCAGCAAGCGGTTTCCGGCTTTTTTCCGCAGCCGCCTAGATCTTGAAGAAGATCTTCCGCTGGTAAAGCCAGTAGCAGAGCCCCCACATTAGGCTCAGCACGACCAGATTTTGCGGGATGGCTCCATAGCTACCCAGGAAGGCGAAGTTGCCCGTAAAGTTGCCCACGCCGCGGGCCAGCCAGCCGCGGAGCACTTGCGAGAAGGTGTAGATGAAGATGCAGTTGGTGCCCACCACGATCGCCGGAAACGCCCAGCGAGTCCAGCCCTTTACCTCTACCAGCCAGTAACAGGCGGCCAAGGCCAGCAGCACCCAACCCGCACTGAAGAAGGTGAAGGAGCCTAGCCACAGCCGCTTCACCATCGGGACAAACGGCGCCAGCGCCAACCCGATGACGAAGGCCGCCACCG
Source organism: Acidobacteriota bacterium (assembly GCA_026394055.1). Taxonomy (GTDB): domain Bacteria; phylum Acidobacteriota; class Terriglobia; order Bryobacterales; family Bryobacteraceae; genus JAPKYZ01. The sequence continues at coordinate 185,032 of JAPKYZ010000101.1, read as the reverse complement.
CCGCCCCGATCAGCACTTTCAGCCGTTGCGCATGGGGACGGGGCTGCAGCAGAAACATGCCGGTCCAGACGCCGAACAGGACGGTGATGGCGTTGCCCAGGAAGTTTAACGTCGTGTAGTAGCCGGGATAGTTGTAGCCGAGCAATGCCTGGTCGATGACGGCCCCCACGTTGCGCGCCCCATCAAACGGGCCGTCCGGGCCGGGGTAGAGGAAGAACAGGCCGTGGTGCAGCACCATCACCGCCACCGCGGCCACCACTTGCTGCCGGAACGGGAGGTTCCAGATCAGGAAGCAGAGGACGTAAGACAGTGCGATCTGGCACAGTACGTTGATCAGTTGAAACTTCAACGGGCCGCGAGTATTCCAGTTGGAGCTGACATTCGACAGCGCCACCAGAAACAGCGCGCGCCACAGCACGTGTCCCGCCAAGGCTCCGCGGGTCACCCCCGCCGCCATCCGGCGCGAGAACGCCAACGGCATGGCGACGCCCACGATAAACGTGAAGGCCGGCTGGATCAGATCCCATAGGCCGCAGCCGACCCAGTCGACATGCTCAAACTGGTTGGCCAGCCACGCCCAACCGGCCTGATCCTTAAATGCTTCGTGGATGCCAAAGCCGTGCGAGATCAACAGCAGCATGGTGAGGCCGCGGAAGACATCGAGTGAGACCAGACGCTCAGTGGCGGGCAAAAGTGACGATCGGGGAGGGGCGCCGGCCGGTGCGGCCTCAGCCCTCATGGACGCGGACACGGTAGCCATAGTGCTTGCGATTCTACATCAGCGGCGGCCGGACGGCGAGCCCTGGTCCACAATGGAACCTCACACCCCGACGGCTCGGCGGAAGTCGCACTTAGATGGGCATCGGCTTGTAAACAAGACTCAAAATAGTACGTTTCACATTTGTTGTCTATCTGGCAGGGAGCTGCTTTTGTACTGTACTAGAACTTGCGACGGACCTAGGCTAGTCATCATCCAGTAACGTGACTCAGTGGCACATTGTTGTTGTGTATCAACATTATAGGGGCATTCGAGAGGCGGCCCAAGTACTACTCAATGACTTTGGAACGCCTCACCACAGTACTCATTATCTAGTACGGACGGGACTAGTTTGCATTGACTGTCCCCGCAACGCTGCATAACCTTGGTTTGTCCCTGGAGGAGCATTCATAAGCGAGGAATGAGTCGCCGGGCAATTACAAGGAGCATCCATAGCAAATGAAAATCACCAATTTCCTGGCGGGGGCCATGCTGATGACCAGCAGCATGTTCGCCGTCACCATCACCACCTACGATTCAACGCCCTTCTCCGGTAGCGGCAGCGCTTCGGTCAAGCTGGGCAGCACGGCCAGCGCCAGCGAGACCTTCAGCATTCCCTCGAAGACCGGTAGCGCCAAGGGTGGCAGCAGCCTGAAGTCCAATGGCTATGAATGGGGCCTCAGCTGGAATGTCGACCCGACCCTGTCGTGGAGCTACACCACTGTGGTCAGCGGTCTGCAGACCATCAACTTCGAGATCGATATCGTTCCGGACGCCTACAACCGGATCTTCAATTCCGCGGGATACACCCTGACAGGTACCAAGAACAGCAAAGGCGCGGGCATCAAGAACTTCACGGTGAAGGCCTACGTTCCCTACCCGGGGACCTATGTTCCCGTGGGTGACATCTCCGTTCCCGGCGTTTCCGGCGTGAAGGGCACCAAGACGGAAAGCAACGACAACACCAACAATGGTGGCATCGGACCGTTCGTGGCCTTCGGCCCGTCGGTGAACCCCTTGAAGATGGGCGTCGAGATCACGTTTGAAGCCGCTCTCTCCGCCGGCGATCAGCTCTCGCTGAACGGCACGTTGACCATCGAGAAGGACGCACCGCCCGTTCCCGAGCCGGCCACCTTTGGCCTGATCGGCGCGGCTCTGCTGGCCCTGGGTGCTGTGGCTCGCCGCCGCGCCTAGTCGCTTGTGGTCCTGCCCGCCGCCTGATCCGGCTGTCTCGCGGATAAGGCGGCAGGCGGGACACGAATCCTGTCAGTTCTCCAACCCCAACGGCTTCGCCCCTCGAGCCTTTGGGGTTTTTCCTTTTGCCCATCCCCCGCCACGCAAGTGCACCTATCCACTCCGCCCTCACCGGGCTATCCCTCTTCCTTCTAACGTTGATCCTAGTAGCTACGGGAGATAACCCGCCGCCGGAGAGCATCTTTTTGCTTGACACCTTCCGGTATCAGCCGTAGCCTGTAAGCGGTCGTAGTACAAACGGATAAGGCGCAGAGGAAGTATCTTGGGCATTTCGGTGCCCGTGCGGCTTAATGCCACAGTCTTCAACTCCACGCCGGATCCCCGCCCGGCATTCGGTGTAATGTCACTGATCATCGACACTTAAGGAGATCGGAAGATGATGAAAAGCTTCGGACTGTTGGCATTAGGGATTATTGCGCTCCGCTCTTTAGCGTTCAGCGCGCCCCTGTATGGTTTTGGGGGAGCCACCATAAATGATCTGCCCACGGTCGTATTCGAGCAGAATACTAAGACTGGACAGTTTCTTTCTTATGATCCGTTAGCCCCGGGGGATGCCGTGGGCGCGGCGTCGCTGGCGAAGAATGGCTTTATCTGGAGCGTGGGTTGGAATGTGGATCCGGTTTTAACTTGGAGCTACACGACCACCAAGAGCGGCCCCCAGACGGTGAAGTTCAACATCAGCATCGTGGCGGATCAATACGCCTATATCTTCAGCTCACTCGCCTACACCATTACGGGAGATAAGCGGGGCAAGGGTGCCTCCGTCGGGACGGTGATTGAAAAGACGTACCTTCCATGGCCGGATCTGGCCGGGAACGTGATCTCCGTCGGCCAGACCACGGTAGCCGGGTCCACCGGCATCAAGGGAAGCACGACAGTGGCCAACGACAACACCAATTCCGGTGGTGCGGGTGACTATGTCCCGTTTGGTGGCAAGAATGTGGTCACCATGGGCGTGGTGATCACCTTTAATGCCACCCTGGGAACCAATGACCGGCTGGGGCTGAACGGCCAATTGGACATCGCCCCCGTGCCGGAACCGGCGACAGCGGGGCTGCTTGGACTGGCCTTGACCTCGTTGGCACTGCTCGGCGCCCGCCAGCGCCGGTAGTCCCGGCGGAACCCGCGCCGCGTAAACGCCGGACGACGGCCTTTGGCGTGAAGCGACTGTATTACTAATCCTGACGACGGACCGTTCCCCGAGAACGGCCGTTCCGGCTGAGAGAGTGCCGCGTTCCGGCAGCTGGTCGAGCGTTTTTTGGGGCGTGCCCGGCTTTCCATGGGTAGCCGGGCTTTCGTCCTCGCCGCCCAGGGCCATTGCTGAACCTGCCGGCCGCAGGACGAAAACAGGAGTGGCCTGCAACGAGTATTTGACAATCTATACCGTTGACAGTTCGCCTGTACCGCCTTAAGATAAAGTGCGTACGTAAAGAATCTGGTGAGAATACACTGGGTCGTTGTTTAACTGAGAATCTGGAGGAACAATGTTTCGTTTTTTGGCCCCTTTCCTGCTTTTGGCTCCCCTGACGTTTGGCGACATCATCGTCGAGGTTCAGGATGCGACCGCTGGGCACCTGTCGGTTGACCTGGATGGCCAATCGGTTGTTCGGGAAACCTTCGAAGTGATTGATAAAACCGGCACTTGGGTCGGCGGCGATCTAGCCGGGACTGGTTTTTCCTACTCCGCGACCTGGAACAAGGATCCGTTCATCTCCTGGACGTACAACACCTCCAAGAGCGGCAAGCACCTGGTCAAGTTCGATATTCCGATCTTTTCTGACACCTATGCGCTGATTTTTCAGTCGGCTGGGTATACGCTGACCACCAAGAAGGGCGCTGGCGCTTCCTCTATCAAGAACGTTTCCGTCAAGGCCTACATCCCGTGGCCCGACGTCAATGCGAATCTGGTGCCGGAAGGTTTCGTGACCGTGGCTGATACGGCGATTCCGGCTGGCGGAACGCTGACCAAGTCCGACGACAACACCAACAACGGTGGCACCGGCCCGTTCGTTGCTTTCGGTCCCCGGACCGTCAGCAGCCTGGGCTTGGTTTTGGAATTTGATGCGGCGCTGCCGGCTGGTGCGAGTGATGTGTCCTTCAACGGCACCCTCTCGATCCTCCCGCAGGCGGTTCCCGAGCCGGCTACCTTCGCCCTGATTGGCGTGGCGCTGGTGGGTTTGGGTTCGCTCTACCGCCGTCGTTCAGCCTAGTGTTTGGAAGCCGTTCACGAGAGTGAACAAAAGCTTTCCGTCGAGACCGTTGTATCAAAGGGGCCTACCATTCGGTGGGCCCCTTTCTCTTTGAGACCCCAGTTTTCCCCTCCCGTTGCGGGACCGTGCGGTTTTTCCCAGGGTCACCCTCTATAATTAAGGGTTCAGTGTCAGAATTCTCAGCCGGCCAGATCGAAGTGTCCCCCGAAGCTCTGGGGGCACACCTAGGGGCGCAAATACAGGACGGATTTGACTTCCTGGTGGACATCACCGCGGTGGACTATCCGCAGCGGCCTACCCGTTTTGAGTTGATCTACCGTTTGCGCCGCCTGGGCGACAATGTGGAAGCGGTAACCAAAGTAATGGCCTCCGGCGACAGCCCGGTGCCGTCGATCACCGGGCTCTTTTCTGGCGCGGACTGGCTGGAGCGGGAGCTGTACGACATGTTCGGGCTTGTTTTTGAAGGACATCCGGACATGAAGCGCATCCTGCTGCCAGATGGTTGGGAAGGCTTTCCCCTGCGCCGGGACTATGGCTTGACGCAGATGGACAACGCCTGGGTGCAGGCCAACCTGGGGATCGAGAGCGGCCAGTAGGCAGCCGAGTCAGAAGAATGACAGCATGAGTACCGCCTTCGATTCCAGCGAACTTGTCCTCAACATGGGGCCGCAGCACCCGTCGACGCACGGCGTCCTGCGCGTCATCCTGAAGCTGGATGGCGAACGCGTCACCGGCACCGAATGCGTGATCGGCTACATGCACCGCGGCGTTGAAAAGATTGCGGAAAACCGCACCTACGCTATGTTCGCCCCCTACGTGGACCGCATGGACTACGTCTCGGCGGTCTCGAACGGCCTGGGCTATTGCCTGGCGGTCGAAAAGCTGATGGGCATCACTGCGCCGGAGCGGTCCCAGGTGGTGCGCGTGGTGCTGACCGAACTCAACCGCATCGCCAGCCATCTGCTCTGGCTGGGGACCCATGCGCTCGACATCGGAGCCATCACCCCGCTGTTCTACACCATGCGGGAGCGCGAAGAGATCCTCAAGATCTTCGAAAACTACTGCGGAGCGCGCCTGACCACTCACGCGTTCCGCATTGGCGGCCTGCAGTACCAGCTCTATGCCGGTTTTGAGGATGAGGTGCGGGCCTTCTGCGCCATGTTCCCGGCCAAGATCGACGAATACGACCGCCTGCTGACGGGCAACCGCATCTGGCGGGACCGCCTGGAAGGTGTCGGTTTTTTGACCATCGAAGATTGCAAGAGCCTCGGCGTCACCGGGCCCATGCTGCGCGCTTCCGGCTTGGCCTGGGATGTGCGCCGCGCCCTCCCTTATTCTGGGTACGAAAACTACGAGTTCGATATCCCCACCGGCACGCGGGGCGATACGCTGGATCGATACCTGGTGCGCATCGAAGAGATGCGCCAGAGCGTCCGGATTATTGAGCAAGCGGTGGCCCGCATCCCCGAAGGCGCCATCGTGGCGCGCGGAATGAAGGTGATCAAGCCGCCCGTCGGCGAGGCCTACGTGCCGATTGAGGCGCCCAAGGGTGAGCTAGGCTACTTTATTGTCAGCGACGGCACCATTCACCCCTACCGGGTCCGCGTACGGCCGCCTAGTTTCTTAAACTTGCAGGCGCTGGACCGCATGGCCAAGGGGGCGCTGGTGGCCGATGTGGTGGCCATTATTGGATCGATCGATTGCGTGATGGGAGAAGTGGACCGCTAGCGGCCCGCCGGGAATCAGATGAAGACGGTGATTGAGTTTCTCAAGAAAGCATTGCTGCTGGACCTGTTGGAAGGCCTGTGGATCACCTTCCGCCACCAGCACCCCAAGAACATCTACACGGAGCAGTACCCGATCACCCGCCCGGCCATCGCCGAGCGGTACCGCGGTGCGCCCCGGCTGAACATCCACCCGGTCACCAACGAAACGCTCTGCATTGCCTGCGACCTGTGCAAGATCGCCTGCCCGGAAAACCTGATCGTCGTCGGCTTTGTCCGGGACGAAAAGAAGCGCAAGCAGTTGACCACGTTCACCTATGACCTGTCGCGCTGCATGTTCTGCGGCCTGTGCGAGGACGCTTGCCCGGTGGATGCACTGGAACTGACGCAGGACTTTGAGCTGGCCAGCTACACCCGCGGCGGCCAGATCTGGGATCGCCAAATGCTGGAAGAAGGCCCCCGGCCCACCGAGTACCGTCAATGAGGCAAATTCCCCATTCCCCGTCCACCCTGCTGGGCACCCCCGGGAGAGGCCGCTAGGCAAAGCCCGTGGACGCTGCCTTTTTCTGGATCTTCGCAGTCATGGTGCTGGCGGGCGCCGTCTTGACGGTGAGCCTGCGCAACGCCGTTCACTGCGCGGTGGCGCTGATCGTGTCACTGCTCGGCACGGCGGGGCTGTATCTGCTGCAGCGGGCGGAGTTCCTGTTTGCGGTGCAGATCATCCTCTACATCGGTGGCATCATGCTGCTGTTTTTGTTCGTGATCATGTTGATCAACCTGGATGAATCGCGGCAGGAGCGGCACTTTGTGAAGGGTTGGTGGTTGGGCTTGGCGCTGGCCTTGGGCACGGGCGGCATTGGCCTCCGGTGGGCGGCGCAGCGCAACTGGCCGGGTCCCGCGAGCAACCAGGCACCCGTTCCGGGCGGCAACACGCAACTGCTGGCTGATCTGCTGTTTAGCGAATATCTCGTACCGTTTGAAGCGATCTCACTGCTGTTGCTGGTAGCGATTGTCGGCAGTGTCCTGATGGCGCGGCCCAAGCCAACGGCCAGCGCGCCCTCGAAGGGAGCAAAGGCATGAGCCTGACCTCCATCGGCCTGGGCCATTACCTGGCCCTGAGCGCGGCGCTGATGCTGATCGGCACCGTCGGCGTGCTGACCCGCCGCAACGTGGTGGTGATTCTGATGTCGATCGAGCTGATTTTGAATGCGGTCAACATCAATCTGGTGGCGTTCTCGAAGCACCTCGGGCAGTTGCACGGGCAGGTGTTCGCCATCTTCATCATTGCCGTAGCGGTGGCTGAGGCAGCGGTTGGATTGGGCATCCTGATTGCGCTGTTCCGGAATAAACAGACAGTGAACGCCGACGAGGTGGATCTCCTGAAATGGTAAGCGTGGAGACACTGGCCGCGTTGATCTTATTGCTGCCGCTCACCGGGGCGGCATTGATGTTGGCCGTGGGACGATGGCTGCCGCGGTCTGCCGTCCAGCTGATCTGTTCCAGCACCGTGGGCGCGGCGTTTGCGGCCACCGTAGCGCTGCTGCTCACCCCCCACCCGACGGGCGAGACCGCTCGCGAAATCGTCTACGGCACCTGGATGCCGGGCCTGGGCGCGGACTTTGCGGTGCTGATCGATTCATCGAGCGCCCTGCTGATGTTGGTGATCACCGGCATCGGCTTTCTGATCCACCTCTATTCCTGCGGCTACATGGAGCATGAGTCCGGCGTGGCGCGCTTCTTTGGCTACCTGAACCTGTTCGTCTTCTTCATGCTGCTGCTGGTGATGTCGAACAACCTGGCGTTAACGTTTGCCGGTTGGGAAGGCGTCGGCCTGTCGAGCTATCTGCTGATCGGTTTCTACATTGACCGGCCTTCCGCGGGCAACGCGGCCAACAAGGCCTTCCTCACTAATCGCGTGGCGGACGCGGCCTATCTGCTGGCGATGTTCACCATCCTGGGCCAGACCGGGTCCCTCCGTTATCGCGAGTTCACCACGCAGCTGGCGCCAGAATGGGCGCTACCGGTGGCGGCCCTGTTGCTGCTGGCCGCCATGGGCAAGAGTGCCCAGTATCCATTCGCCATCTGGTTGCCGGACGCGATGGAAGGCCCCACGCCGGTCTCGGCCTTGATCCACGCGGCCACCATGGTGACGGCGGGCATTTTCCTGATCGTGCGCTGCGCCCCGGTGTTTGATGCGGCGCCACAAGTGCTGGCGACCGTGTCCGTCGTGGGCGCGGTGACGGCGTTGCTGGCGGCCACGATCGCGATGGTGCAGAACGACATCAAGCGGGTGCTGGCGTATTCGACGGTCAGCCAGTTGGGGTTGATGTTTATTGCCCTCGGCGTCGGCGCGTACGACGCGGCGCTGTTCCACTTGTTCACGCACGCCTTCTTTAAGGCGCTGCTGTTTCTGTGCGCAGGCGCGGTGATCCATTCGCTCGACGGTGAGCAGGATATGCGCCGCATGGGCGGCCTGAAAAAGCAGTTCCCGTTCGCCTTCTGGACGATGGTGATCGGCACGCTGGCCATCGCCGGTGTGCCGGGGTTGGCGGGCTTCGTGTCAAAGGACCAGATCCTCTGGTTGGCCTTCAAGACATCCCCGGCGCTGTGGGCGTTCGGCATCGCCACGTCCTTGCTGACGGCCTTCTACATGTGGCGGCTGATTGCGATGACCTTCCTGGGCGAGTCGCACCACGGTGAGCCCCACGGGCTGCCGTTGACCATGCGCGTCCCGCTGGCAATTCTCGCGCTGGGTAGTGTCGTGGCGGGCTGGTTGCCGCTGGGGTTGCATCAATCGGACCACCAGACCATGGAGTACGTCCTGATGGGTGTGGCGGTGGCGGCCGCGGTGAGCGGCATTGCGATGGCCCACTTCCGGTGGCGCTTCCTGTCTCCTTTCTACTTTCTGTTTGAGCGCGGCTGGTATATTGACCAGGCCCTTCAAGCCACCCTGGTACGCGGGGTCGCGCAAGGCGGTGGTGAGCAGTTGGGCCGCCTGGACCGGGGCATCATCGACGGTGCCGTGAATGGCTTTGCGTTGCTCACCCGCAGTGTGGGCCGCTTGTCGCGAATGTTTGATGCGGGCGTCGTCGACGGCCTGGTGCGGTTGACGGCGTTTCTGGTGAAGGCCGTCTCCTACCCCGTGCGTCTGTTGCAGACCGGCAGCTTGCAATCCTATGCCTGGATCTTCCTGGCGGGCCTGGCGGCGCTGATGGCCTGGTCCTTCTCCGGAGGCGGGCGATGATCAGTCTGCTGTTGCTGACCCCGCTGGCCGGGATGCTGGTCTCGCTGTTCCTGCCCGCCAAGTGGAGCAAGTATTGGGCGGCGGCGGTGAGCGCGGCGACGGCTGCATTGTCGATCCAACTGCTGCGCACCGGCGCGGCGGCAGAGCGGGTGCCGTGGATCCCGACCTTGGGCGTCGACTATCACGTAGCCGCCGATGGTATCAGCCAGTTGATGCTGGTGCTGACGGCCGTGATGACGTTGCTCGCGATCCTGGCGAGCTTTGAGTCGATCACCGAGCGGACCAAGGAGTTCTACTCGCTCCTGCTGCTGCTTGAATCCGCGATGCTGGGCGTCTTCGTGGCGCAGGACCTGGTGCTGTTCTTCGTCTTCTTTGAGTTCTCGCTGGTGCCGATGTACTTCCTGATCGGCCTGTGGGGCGGCGCGCGGCGGCTCTATGCCGCCATCAAGTTCTTCCTCTATACGCTCTCGGGCAGCGTGTTCCTGTTGCTCGGCATCATTGTGCTCTACCTCAAGGGCGGAGCCAAGACGTTCGATGCGGCCACGCTGCTGGCCGTGCCTCTCGATGAAGTGACCGCACAGTGGGTGTTCTGGGCGTTCTTTTTGGCCTTTGCGATCAAGGTGCCGATGTTCCCGCTGCACACTTGGCTGCCGGATGCGCACACGGAAGCCCCGACGGCCGGAAGCGTGATTTTGGCGGGCGTGATGCTGAAGATGGGCACGTACGGGTTCCTCCGCTTCTCGCTGCCGCTGCTGCCCAAATCCGGACATGCGCGCGAGATCGTGACGGCGATGGCGGTGCTGTCGATCATCGCGATCCTCTACGGCGCACTGGTCAGCCTGATGCAGAAGGATTGGAAGCGCCTGGTCGCCTACTCATCGGTGTCGCACCTGGGCTTCTGCACGTTGGGCCTGTTCAGCTTGAATGCGAGCGGCATCTCCGGCAGCGTGCTGCAGCAAGTGAACCACGGGATCTCCACCGGCCTGTTATTCCTGATCGTCGGCCTGGTCTATGAGCGCCGCCACACGCGCGTGATTGCCGATTTCGGCGGCCTGGCGCATGCCATGCCGAACCTGGCGGTGATCTTCGCGATCGCGATGCTCAGCTCCGCCGGTCTGCCGCTGCTGAATGGCTTTGTCGGTGAGTTCGCCATCCTGAACGGCGCCTATCAGGCCAACGCGCTGTGGGCCTACTGGTCTGTGCCGGGCGTGGTGTTGGGTGCGGCGTATCTCCTATGGCTCTACCAGCGGACCATGCTGGGGCCGCAGCAGGAGATCAACCGAGGTCTGCCTGACTTGAGCGTCCGCGAATGGTTGACCGTGCTGCCGCTGGTGGCTTGGGCCATCTCGATCGGCGTCTACCCGAAACCCTACTTTGACCTGATCGCCCCCGGCGTGAAGGCCGCCCTGGAGGCGCTGCACCGCAGCTGACCGTGATGGGCAACTTCTACACCTCCACCGATCACTTCGCGCTGATGCCCGCCCTGGTGCTGGCGCTGTTCGGCTGCGCGGGCCTCTTCTTCCGCCGCATTTCCGGCGTGGCGATGTTACTGGCGGGCGAGCTGTTTACGGGCATTGCGCTCTGGCGGCAGCTCCAAGTGGGAGCCTTCACGGCCTTCGGCGGCGGCCTGACCATTGACGGCCTGGGCCTGTTCTTCAACTTCCTGTTTGTGGCCGCCGCCGTGGTCACCGGGCTGATCTCCTACCGTTATCTCGACATCGAAGAGGAGCATCACCCGGAGTTCTACGGCCTGTTGATGCTGGCCCAATGCGGGATGTTCTTCCTGGCCACAGGCACCGAGCTGGTGACGCTGTTCACTGGCATGGAGCTGATGTCCGTCACCTTCTACGTACTGGTAGGCTTTCTGCGAGAGAGCAAAAGGTCGAACGAGGCAGCGCTCAAATACTTGCTGCTGGGCGCCTTTTCGAGCGGCATCCTGGCCTACGGCCTGTCGCTGTTCTACGGCTTGACCGGCACGACGAAACTAACGCCCATGGCCCAGGCGCTGGCGGCGCTCGACCCCGGCCATCCGGCGGTACTGCTCGCCCTGGCCACCACGGCGGCTGGGTTGTTCTTCAAGATCGCGGCGGCGCCGTTCCATATGTGGGCTCCGGATGCTTATGAGGGCGCGCCGACGCCGGTGACGGCTTACCTTTCAGTGGCGTCGAAAGCGGCCGCCTTTGCCCTGTTGCTGCGGCTGTTCCTAGGCCCGCTGGCTCCTCTGCGCGACACCTGGCAGCCAGTGGTTATGGTCGTGGCGATTCTCAGCCTCACCATTGGCAACTTGGCGGCCGTGACGCAATCGAACATCAAGCGCCTGCTGGCTTATTCGAGCATTTCGCACGCGGGCTACATCCTGTTAGGCATCGCTGCTGGCAATGAGACCGGACTGCGCGGCGCGTTGCTCTACACGCTGGTCTACACGTTCATGAACCTGGGAGCGTTCCTGGTGCTGGTGGCTCTGCGCCGCCGCAATCTGCCTTCGGAGACGCTGGAAGATTTCGCCGGCCTGATGCGGTACAGCCCGGTCTACGCTGTGCTGATGCTGGTGTTCTTGCTTTCGCTGGCTGGCATTCCGCCGACAGCGGGCTTTGTGGCAAAGGCTTACTTGTTCCTGGCGCTGGTGGAGGCGCAGCAGTATGTGCTTGCTGTGATTGGAACGGTCTACGTGGCGGTCTCGCTCTACTACTACTTCCGCATCGTGCGCGTGATGTTCGCCGGTGAGGCGAAGGAGCAGGCACCGCTTGAGATCAGCTGGGGCGTGGGCGTTTCCACCGCGTTGACCGCGCTGGCCACGCTCGGCCTCGGACTTTGGCCGGAGCCGTTGTTCCAGTGGGTGAAAGGAGTCGCCCGCTAGCATGCTGATCCCGATCTTGATTTTGCTGGTGGTGATCCTGGTTTTCCCGTTGGTGGCGGGCTATCTGGTCCACTTGGAGCGCAAGGTGCTGGCCGACTTCCAGGTCCGCCTGGGGCCGATGCGCGTCGGGCCGTACGGCCTGCTGCAACCCATCGCTGACGCCTTAAAGCTGCTGCTGAAGGAAGACATCGTGCCCACCGTGGCGGACAAGTGGCTGTTCCTGGCGGCTCCGATCGTCACGCTCTTTACGGCGCTCACCAGCTTTGCGGTGTTGCCCTTTGCCGACTCCATCGTGGCGGCGGACGTCAACGTGGGCTTGCTGGTGATCGCGGGCATGGGAGCCGTCGGGATTCTGGGCATTATCCTAGGCGGCTGGGCATCAAACAGCCATTACCCGCTGCTGGGAGCGCTGCGCAGTGCTGCCCAGCTGGTGAGCTATGAAGTGGCGCTGTCGCTGGCGCTGCTGGCCGGAGTGATGGCGGCAGGCACGCTGAGCATGGTCGAGATCGTGCAGGCGCAGCTTGACCGCAACATCTGGTTCCTGTTCTCAAACTACGGCCTGATGTTCATCCCCTTCCTGATCTTCATCATTGCGGCGACGGCCGAAACCAACCGCGCTCCGTTTGACTTGCCTGAAGCGGAATCGGAGCTCGTAGCCGGGTTCCACACTGAGTATTCGGGCTTCCGCTGGGCGCTCTACATGCTGGCCGAATACGCCAACATGTTCGTGATCTCAGCCGTTGGCGCCACGCTCTTCCTGGGGGGCTGGATGCGGCCGTTCCCGAACGTCACCTGGCTGGGGCCAGTGTTTGACTACGCATTCCCGGTGCTCTGCATCGCCGGCACTGGCGCCGCCTCCATCTGGATGGCGGGCAAGCTGCAACCCAAGCTGCCGCGCGTCGGACTGCAGATTGTGGGCGGCCTGTTGATCCTGCTAGCGGCGCCGTTCCTTGTGCCGGGCTTGAACCACTACCTGTCGGGCTTCTTCTGGTTCTTCTTCAAGGTCGGCGTGATGCTCTACGTCTTCATCTGGTTCCGCGGCACGTGGCCCCGGTTCCGGTACGACCAGTTGATGGATATCGGATGGAAACGTTTGATCCCGCTGGGCTTGGCCTCACTGGCCTTGAATGCGGTGGTGGGGCTGCTCTAGACGGCCGTTCCGGCTAAACACGCACGGCTCTTCCAGAAAAAAGAGCAGCTACAAAAATTCATACAGGATCGCGGAACGAAACGCGCGGGCGTACGTAATAAGAGGTAACTACGGGAACGAAGCGCCTCCTAGCTCCCTTTCCCCAACGACCAACTTGCTGGGAGGCGCCCCGTGTTTCATTCGACAGTATAGACCCACTTCGCCCCTCCGTGCTGTAGTTTCGCCCCATTTTTCTGCGCCCGATCCCGTTTTTTTGGGCTTACACCCCAAAGGTGCCGCGACCCTTACTCGAAGAACATCTCCCGGCGCGGCTTGGCGGCCACCCGGAACGGCTCATTCAGAAACTCCACACCCGGCGCGAGCGCCTCCAGGCGCGCCGTGATCTCCTTCAACAAATCGGGCCGTAGCGCCGTCTCGGCGGGCAGTTTCGAGTGCCACCCCCACTGCTTGCGGCGGATCAAGTCGCTGGCCGGGTGATCCTTGGGGAAGCCTTTGGGGTCACGCAGCAAAGTTTCGCCCTCGAACTCAGTAAGCGTTTTCAGCTTCTTGCTGGCGGCCAACTGGCGGAACCGTTCGTGATGTTCCACCAGATGGTGCCGGACCGCGGCCAGTTGCTCCTTGGGCGGCATGTAGACTCCGCCCGCCACCACCACTTCCTCGGCTGAGATGTGGAAGTAGAACCCGCCGGCCGACTTATCGGTGATGCCCCGCCTTTTAAACCAGGCGGCGATGTGCGTCTTGTAGGGCGTCTTGTCGTTCGAGAACCGGGTGTCGCGGTAGATGCGGAAGATGGCCTGCTTGGGCTCGGTCAGGTAATCCGGCGCAAAGCTGAGCAGCCGTTCGTTGACGGCGTTCACCAGCTGCTCCAGTGGCGCCTTCAGCTCCGTGTCGAACGTCTCCTTGCGCGCCTGGAACCACTCGCGGTTGTTGTTCTTCTTCAGCGCCTTTAGGAACTTCAGGGCGGCGGGGGAAAAGCCGGAGAAACTGGCAGGCATGCGGGTTGCGCCCTCCTTTGCGGGCTCTGAGGTCTATCCTAGAAGATTGCGACGCACCGACGCACCACTTTCTGACTACACCCGGTTTGGCCTCGGCGGCCCGGCCGACCTGCTGGTGGATGCCGACTCCGCGGTGGAGTTTATCGGGGAGCTGCAGTCCGCCGGTGGACCGCATATCGTGCTCGGTGGCGGCACCAATCTCGTGGTCTCCGATGCGGGCTACCGGGGCACGGTGCTGCGCTACACGGGCCGGACAATCGAGCATCACGGCTCGACCATCCGCGTCGAATCCGGCGCCGATCTGGAAGCCCTGGTGCAGTATGCGGTCGCGCACGGCTTGGCCGGTCTCGAATCCATGATGCGCATCCCGGGCTGGGTGTCGGGCGCCGTCTACGGCAACGCGGGAGCGTACGGCCAATCGATCCACGAGACGCTGGCCCGGGTCGAGATCTGGGACGGCGCCGAGCGGCGCTGGCTGTCAAATGCCGAGTGCGGCTTCACCTACCGCGCCAGCCGCTTTAAGCAGAACAAGCACTGGATCATCCTGACGGCGGAGTTCACCCTCCGTCCGGGCGATGCGGCGGCGCTCGCCGCTCGGGCGGAAGAGATCCGCGCCACCCGCGACGAAAAGTTTCCGCCCACCATGAAATGCGCCGGGAGCATCTTCAAGAACTGCCTGTTCGCCCAACTGCCGCGAGGAGCCCAGCAGCGTGTACCGGAAAAGCTGGTCCGGGAAGGCAAGGTGCCCGCGGCCTACTTTCTTGAGCAGATCGGTGCCAAAGGCGAGGTCGCGGGCGGCATCCGGGTGGCACCGTATCACGCCAACTTGCTCTACAACGCCGGTAGCGGCACGGCTGCGCAAGTGGTGCAGCTGATCGACAACTTGAAGGGCCGAGTGCGGCAAGAATTCGGCTTCGACCTGGAGCCAGAGGTTCAGTTTGTGGGCTTTCCGGACCGGGTTAGCTACTAGCGCGCGTTCGTACCACCTTCGACGCAACGGATACGTTTCCCAAGTCACACGCAGACGCCGCACACTGAGCAGCGACAGAATGGCGGAGTGCCCTACCGACGGTAAGGGCAGCAGGGATGAGTAGTTCGGACAGGAGAAGGCGTAGAACGGCGGGCGAGCATGGCTCTAAGGTTCAAGACTCCGCTCCATTCTGTCGCGGCTCAGCGTGAGACGGCAGAGCTTGGCCGGCCGCACCGTAACTTGTTTCCATGCGCCCTATCGAGAGCTACATCGCCTTGGGCTCCAGATTCAGCACCGAAACTTCCGGCCGGCAGTTGAAGCGGATGCCGCGGACGTTGCCCACGCCGCGGGTGATGTGGATCCATCTCCCTTGCCAGGGGTTGAGACCTCGGGTGAACCGGTGATCCCACATCGGCACATGGCTCCATCCCAGAATCGGCATCACCACTTGGCCGCCGTGGGTGTGGCCGCTCAACATCAGGTCCCACTCGTAGCGTTTCAGTTGTGCCTTGGTATCGGGATTGTGGGAAAGCAGGATCGTCGGCACGCCTGGTTTAGCCTGCGCAAAGGCTCGTGCGGGGTTGATCTCGCCCGACCATAGATCTCCCACGCCCACCAGTTGGACGGTCTGCGAATTCAGCTCGATCAGCCGGGACTCGTTATCGAGCAGCACGACGCCGCTCTCCCGCAGCACCGAGCGGAGCGCTTCGGTCGAGTCAGAATCGCCGCAACTCAGGCTCCACTCGCCGCCATCATGGTTGCCCAACACCGCAAACGTGGGCACCGCTTGCGCCAGCCGCTTCAATTGGGAGATCAGCGTGGCGCGATCAAAGGTGGTGGTGGTGGTGACGAAGTCGCCGGTCAACAGGACGACGTCGGGCTTGGCGGCGATCGCCATCCGGAAGCTTTCGTCAATCAGATCAGGGGAGACTTCGGGCGAGGCATGGAGGTCGGAAAGGTGCACCGCCCGCACGGGCCGGGCTAAGCGGGAAATGGGAATCCGGCGCGTCGTTTGCTCCAGCCAATTGGGTTCCCAAAAGCGGGTGTAGAGGCCGAGGCAGGCGATGATCGCCAGTGAAGAGTAGAGCAATGTTCTTTTCACTATAAAGTACTATACATTCAAACAAAGTCTGCCGGCAACTTCACGGCCCGCGTTTTCCAATCTAACTGATCTGGACCTGAAAGACTCCCCCATCCCATTGCGCGGTTGCCGTAGGAGGCCGAGGTGGTGTTAGGCCGTGGCGCCTGGCCGGCCTTTTCCCGAACAAATTCGGGCCGTCCGCGCGCCAAAGCTGCACCGTCCGTTTACAACTTCGCTGGCCCCCAGTGCCGCGGGGCGAAGAGCTACCGCATTATAAAAACGCCACTTAGCCCGCGTGCAAAACATTTGCATACGCCAATTAGGCGGTTCCCCGGCGGGTGTGTCGCATTAATATGTGATAATCATTCCGACAGCGACACGATGCGCGCTGCACGAGCACGGTCCGCTCAAATTAATCTGTTTCTTCTCGTTTCAGGAGTGTCTTATGAGCCGAAGTACTCTGTCGCTGGCGTTGGCCAGCGTGTTTTTAGCCTGTTCCCTGCCCACCTCGGCACAGGTTCTTTATGGTTCTTTGATCGGTGATGTCACCGACCCCACCAGTGCCGTGATTGCTGGCGCCCAAGTAACGATTACCAATCGCGAAACCGGCTACACCCGCGAGTCGAGCAGCGACTCCAACGGCCGCTACACGTTCCAGAACGTGAACGCGGGCACCTACGATGTCAAAATCAGCGCCCCCGGCTTCCAAACCACCAGCCGCGCGGGAATCGTCATCAGCATCAACAACATTGCGCGTCTCGATCTTTCCTTGAAAGTGGGCGACGTCACCGACCAGGTGACGGTGGAAGCCACCACGGCCCAACTGCAGACTGACAAATCCGACGTACACGTCGAAATCGGGTCCAAGGAAGTCACCAACATTCCCCTGCCGCGCTACCGCAACTACCAGAGCTTGATTAACCTGGTCCCCGGGGCGACGCCCGGGCGGTATCAGAACTCGGCGGGCTCGACGCCGGGCCGCTCGTTGACCACCAGCGTCAACGGCGTCAACCGCAACAACAACGTCACCAAGCTGGACGGCGCGGTGAACACCAACATCTGGTTGCCCCACCACACGGCCTACGTCGCCCCGGCGGAGACCATCGAAACGGTGAACATCTCCACCAATAGCTTTGACGCGGAGCAGGGCATGGCGGGCGGCGCGGCCACCACCGTGGTCACCAAGTCCGGTACCAACAGCCTGCACGGCAGCGGCTTTGCGTTCCACGAGAACAGCGCCTGGGGCGCCCGCAACGTCTTCTTCAAGGATCCCAAGCTGCCCAAGAGCCTGGTGACCATCGATGGCGGAACCCTGGGCGGCCCGATCATCAAGAACAAGCTGTTCTTCTTTGGCAGCTATGAAGGCACGCGCGAGCGCCTGAACCGCAGCAAGCTGCTGACCGTGCCCACGGCCAGCCAACGGGCGGGCGACTTTTCGGCCTCCGCCACCACCATCTACGATCCGCAGACCGGTGACGCGGCGGGCAACAACCGCACGCCTTTTGCGGGCAACCGGATCCCCACCAACCGGCAGAGCCGGGTGACGCAGCAGCTCTACGGCCTGCTGCCGGCGCCCAATCTTTCCGGGATCACCAACAACTTCTTCGCCACCGGCCCCCAGAACCTGACGCGCGATAACTACGACGCCAAGATCAACTGGAACCGGTCCGCCAGCAACAGCTGGTTCTTCAAGTACGCCGCCATGGACGCCCTGGTCATCGGCCGTCCGGCGTTCGGCGCCGCGGGCGGTGCTTGCAGCTGCGATTCCGGTATCGGCGATGCGGGCCAGCTGGTCCAGCTCGCCACCGTGGGCCAGACCTACACGATTTCGCCCACCTTCCTGTGGGACATGACCATGGGCTGGACCCGCACGGGCGCCAACTCCATCCCCACCGGTTACGGCACCAATACGGGCCTGGATGTGCTGAAGATCCCGGGCACCAACGGCGCCAGCATCCGCGAGAGCGGCATGCCCAACTTCCAGATCGCCAACTATGCCGATCTGGGGCTGCCCGAGACTTGGAACCCGTACTTCTACGGCGACACCACCTACACCATGACGCAGAACTTCAGCCTGGTGAAGGGTAAGCACGACATCCGCTTTGGCTTTGAAGGCGTCCGCCACTGGCTGAACCACTATCAGCCGGAACTCGGCGCCGGTCCGCGCGGCCGCTTCAACTTCTCGCAAGCGACAACCGGCACGCGCCTCCCCAACGCCACCGGAGCGCTGACGGCCACCCCCACCAACCAGTTCAACTCCCAGGCGGCCTTCTACCTGGGGTTGCCCACGTCGGTCAGCAAGTCCCTGCAGTGGTCCAAGATGACCAGCTTCAACTATCAGTTGGGCTTCTTTGTGCGCGACCGCTGGCAGGTTTCCCGCAAGCTGACGGTGAGCATGGGGGTCCGCTATGAGCTCTACCCGATGATGACCCGCTCCGGCTACGGCGGAATCGAGCAGTGGGATGAGAAGACCAACCTGGTGCAGCTGGGCGGCCGCGGCAGCAACCCCACCGACCTGGGCATCTCCACCAGCAAGAAGCTGTTTGCTCCGCGCTTTGGCTTTGCCTATCGCCTGGGCGACAACACCGTCATCCGCAGCGGCTACGGGCTGACCTATAACCCGATGCCGTTTGCCCGCCCGCTCCGCGGCTTCTACCCGCTGACTGTGGCGCAGGAGTTTGTCTCCGCTTCGGCCTACATCCCCTACGGCACCACCGAGCAGGGCATTCCGGCGTTTAGCGGACCGGACTTGAGCCAGTCCGCCGTCGCCCTGCCGGCCACGGCGCAGATGCGCACCATCTCAGGCGATTCCGTCACGCGCGGCTACGTCCAGAGCTGGAACCTGTTTGTCGAACGCAAGCTGCCGGGCGCCATCCTGGCCTCGGTGGGCTACGTCGGCACCAACACCATCCGCAGCTTTATCGATTGGGACGCCAATGCCGCCGCCGCCGGCGCGGGCAACACGGGCCGTCCCTTCTACGCCGCCTTTGGCCGCACCGCTACCACCTGGTATTGGAACGGCCAGGCTAATACGAACTACAACGGGCTTCAGATGTCAGCCACCCGCAACGCGGGCAAGGGCCTGCTGCTGAAGGCCGCCTACACGTTCTCCAAGGCCATCAACGTCTCGGACGACGATGGCTGGGCCCAGTACATCTTCATGACCCCCAGCCAGCTTTCGCGCAACCGCGCCCGCTCCGGTTATGACACACCGCACAACTTCCAACTGGGCTTCGTCTACGACGTTCCGTTTGGCAAGAACGGCTTTGGCGGCCCGATCGCCGGAGCCATCATCCGTGGCTGGCAGATGAACGGCATCTTCGCCGCCTACTCCGGCCGCCCCTTCACCGTCACCGCGGACGGCGGCGCGCTGAACGCCCCCGGCAACACCCAAACGGCCGACCAGGTGAAGACCACCGTCACCCAGGTGGGCACCACCGGCGAGTACTACGATCGCACCGCGTTTGCCGGTGTCACCGCCACCAGATTCGGCACCTCGGGCCGCAATTTGCTGCGCGGTCCGCGCATCATCAACCTGGACTTTGGCCTCTTCCGGAACATCAAGTTGACCGAACGGGTGAACCTGCAGTTCCGCGCGGAAGCCTTCAACCTCAGCAACACGCCTCACTTCAACAACCCCAGCGCCAACGTCAACGCCGGTGACTTCATGCAGATCACCAGCGCTCTCGACGACCAGCGCTCCATGCGTTTTGGCCTGCGGGTGCAGTTCTAAGGCGTCTTTAAGAGCAGTCAAAAACGACGATGGCCGGGAGGGCGAACCCTTCCCGGCCATCGTTGCGTTTGGAGCCCTGTCGGTGTCGTCTACGCCGCCCGCAGCAGCGGCATTTCCGCCGGAGCCGGGCGCGGCACGGGGCGCCAGGGGAAGTTGATCACGTTGGCCGGCGCGGGCGGCGTCGGCAGCATGATCGGGTCCAGCTTCTTGGACGCACCAAAGTATTCATCCAGCGGATAGAGCCCGTAGGGCTGCAGTTCGCGGTACACCTTGCCCAGCTTCTGCTGGATGCGGTAGACGGCGTGGAAGAAGTTCCCCCGGTCCATCTTCAGCTTGCGGCAGCAGAGCTTCCAATCGGCGCCTAACAGAAAGTGATAGTTGAAAATCCGGTACTCTTCCGGGGTCAGGGTGCGGCGGCTGACCAGCGTGAAGTCGGCAATGTACTCTTCATCCTTACGGCCCCAGGTGTAGCGGCGGGCGCCACCGGAGCCCGTGTGTTCCAGCGACACCCGGGACATGTGCTTTTCTTTGTTCACGCACAGGCGGAACCGGTTGTAGCAAGCACGGAAGATGCCGCGCAGAACACAGTTGCAGGGGGTTTGGCTACCCCTGCGGCCGGCGCGAAGGCCAAGGCCGAGGCACTGAGTGCAATCATGAGAGGCGAGGGCGAGAGTTTCCGAACGAGTCCATTCCATTTTGGTTGTCCTTTTTGTTCCGATGATGTGTTCCCTGTCGGCTTCCGAGTTCCTTCAAGGCACCGGCTTCAACTCCATCCTAGATTTCGAGCAAAATATGTCAAATCTTTTTGGAGAATTATTTCTATAGAACGCACTTCATCAATGGGCCATCTTGCCTGGAAAGTCTTTATTCACATAGGGTTCACTTCGGCATTCGCCATAAGAAAGCAATCCGTAATTATAGAATTTTATTCTTATCAGCGGGCCGTCACTGTGATATATTGCTGAGGAGAATAGGGTCGTATGAGTTTTGGCCATCTCAGCGCGAGCTTGGTAATCGTTCTGCGCCGCAAGGTCTCCAACGGCGAATGGACCGAGCGTTCACTGGCCTTACGGGCCGGCATTTCTCAGCCTCACGTCCACCAGGTGCTCCGGGGAATCCGTCAAATCTCTCCGCTGCTGGCGGACCGGTTGATGGAAGCGGCCAACGTCTGTGTCTACGACTTGCTGGACCCGCGAGAGCTGGATATCTACCTGGCCCGGCATGACCGCGCCGACCAATGGCTGGATTGGAAGCCGGGCGCCGGACCGTTCTCGAACCACTAGATCGTTTCTCGAAAACTCTCAAGGCTGACCCGCGATCAGCCCCCTGCGTAAGCTTGGGCCTATCTTCGAGCGGGTGAAAAAGCCCCAAGCTGACGCATGGGGCTTTTACCTATGTCGCCGAACGGACACCACGGCACCTCTTGAAAAGCAAAGAAATGCCCTGACGTGCCGACGCCGCCTACCGCTCGCCGGCCACTTCTTCGTAGACCGACATCACCTGCGCGGCGGTTGAATCCCAGTTGAACTGCCGGACCTGCTTCATGCCCCGGGCGATCAATTCCTCGCGATAAACGGTGTTGAGCAGCACTTCCCGCATGCCACGCACGATGTCGAACAGGTTTTCCGGATTCACCAGCTCCGCGGCGTTGCCCACCGCCTCCGGCAAGGAACTAATGCGCGACACCACCGTCGCCGTCCCGGCCGCCATCGCCTCCAGCGGCGGCAGTCCAAAGCCCTCATAGAGCGAAGGGAACACGAACAGCTCCGCCTCTTCATAAAACGCCCGCAGCGCGTCAAAGCTGACAAAGCCGAAAAAGCGCACCACATTTTCGAGACGCGTCTCCACCACCGCCCGCCGCACGGCCGGATACTTGGACAACTCATCGCCAATGATCAGCAGCCGCAGATTGGAATAATGCGGATGCCCGGCCAGCTCGGCCCGCAACACGGCGAACGCTTCGATCAGCTTGGGGATGTTCTTCTGCTTGCGGATGGTGCCGGCGTAGAGGATGTAGGGGTAGTTGATCTGGTAGCGTTCGAGCAACCGCTTCCGGTAGAGATCCGCCGCCTGCGGCCCTCCGGCGCGCGCATCGGCGGGGACGAAGGGCTGCAGGAACTTCGGGTCGATGGCGCCGTAGATTTGCCGGATGCGCTCCGGCGGAATGCCCAGCAGATCTTCGACATCCAGTTGCGTGGCCTGGCTGACGGCGATCACGCGAGCGGCACGCTTCAGCCCGCGGCGGAAGCGGAACAGCTTGTAGGTGCGGCGGAAGCGGTTGCTTGCGGCCAACTCATCGGGATAGAGCACGCTCGACATGTCGTGCACCGTCACCACATAGGGCCGCTGCAGCAGAATGGGCACCGAATTCAACGGGATGTGCACCAGGCTGGGCGAAAAGCGGCGCAGGAACAGCGGAAACGTAACTTGATTCGCCAGGCCCGCATCAGACCGGGCAAACTCGACCGGGTGAAACCGTTCGGGCAAGGCCGGCAGCTCATGCAGATCCTGCTTGCGGCCCGCCAGATAGAACGTGTGCGGGTCGTCCCGCCGGGCTAACGCCTTGATCAGATTCCGGATATACGTGCCGATGCCATAGTCGCGGATCCGGCGCACGTCGATCGCAATACGGAGGGGCGGGGGCACGCCTTTAGTCTAGCTCTCACGGCCGCTAAATTGAATCTCCAGTTAGAGTTAAGCGGCCGGTGGAATGTATGGAACCTCCCTTGGTGGCAGTAGAATCGAATCTGGTATGGCCCGCTTTGTCCTCACCACCTTCGGTTCCTTTGGTGATCTCCACCCCTACATCGCCGTTGGGCTGGCGCTCCGCTCTCGCGGGCACCACGTCACCCTGGTGGCCAGCGAAGCTTATCGCCTCAAAGTTGAGAGCGAAGGTCTGCGTTTCCACGCCTGCCCGCCCGATCTGACCAAGTTTCTGGACAACCCGGAAGCATTCCGGATGGCGATGCACCCGCAGCGCGGCACGCAGTACATCCTCACGGAAATGGTGCTGCCGTATCTGCGGCAAAGCTACGAGGCCACGCTCGAAGCCAGCGCGGAGGCCGACCTGATCGTCAGCCACGTGCTCAGCTACACGACGCCGCTGGCGGCGGAGAAGCTGGGGAAGCGTTGGGTGCAGGCGGCGCTGCAGCCGCTGGTCTACATGTCCACCGAGGAGCCGGCACTGCACCCGGCGTTCTCTTTCCTGGCGCCGCTGCACGGCCTCAGCCCCGGCTTGTACCGGGTACTGTTCCGGACGCTCTCCGGACTCTCCCGGTTCTGGGCCAAACCGATCCACCGGCTGCGCGCGGATCTCGGCCTGGCGCCCACCCCCCTGAATCCGCTGCTCGAAGGCATGTTCTCACCCCACGGCAACCAAAGCTGGTTCTCGCGCCACTTCGCCCCGCGTCTTGGCGACTGGCCGGACGGCACGGAGCCACTGGGCTTCCCTTTCTATGACCAGCTCACCGCCGGGCAGCCACTACCGCCAGGGTTGACCGAGTTTCTGGATGCCGGTGAGCCGCCGGTGGTGTTCACGCTAGGCTCCAGTGCCGTGATGGCCGCCGGAGCGTTCTACACCGAGGCGCTCCAGGCCGTCGAGATGCTGGGCTGCCGCGCCGTGATGCTCGTCGGGGTCTTCGGCCGCAACCCGCTGCCCCCGGTCTCGTCCAAAGTCTTCGTCGCCGACTACGCGCCCTACTCCGCGATCTTTCCGCACGCGCTCGCCACCGTGCACCAGGGCGGAGTCGGCACCACCGCCCAAGCGCTGCGGAGCGGCCAGCCCACCATCATCGTCCCCTTCAGCCACGACCAACCCGACAACGCCGCCCGCTGCGTCCGGCTAGGTATTGGGCGAACAGTGGCTCGATCGAAGTACTCTGCGCGAACCATCGCCGAGGCGCTGCGAGGCATCGAGACGCTCACCCCGAAGGCCCGCGCGCTGGCAACCCAGATTGCGGCGGAAGATGGGCTCACCAAAATCTGCGAGGGGCTGGAGGCCCACCTCAGGTAGCAGCGGCTAGGAGAACGCCTTTCAGTGCGATTGCGCCGCGCCAGCCGGGGCCTCACCGGGCTGGGCCTCACCGGGCTGTGCCTCACCGGACGGTGCCTCACCGGACTGTGCCTCACCGGACGGGGCGGCTGGGTTCTCAATCCGCTCCAGCTTCACCGCGGCGGCGGAGCGGAGGTTGATGGCCATCTGGGGCACTAGGCCGAGGACGACGAGAAGCATGATCAAGGCCGCCAGCGGCCAACGCTCCCGCGTGACGGCATCGGGGACGATCATCGTCGGGGCCAGGCGGCGGCCCAGGAAGATGATGCCGAACAGGCGGAAGATGCCGATGGCGTTCAGGGCGGTGGCCACCGGGATGGCCAGGCCGATCCAGGGATGGCTTTCGAGCGCCCCGTGCATCAACAGATCCTCAGAAATGAACCCCAGCGTGCCCGGCAGACCGACCAGTGCGACTCCGGCCACGACAAAGAACACCGCCAATCGAGGAAAGCGGCGGCCCAGGCCCAAGTATTCGGTGCCGGTAATCGCCAATCCATGCCGGACTTCCACCAGCCGCAGCACGGCGAACAAGGCGGAGGTGGCAATCGAGACTACCATCCAGTGCAACATCGCCCCGGTGATCGCTTGCTGGTTCAAACTTTCAAGACCCGCCAGAATGGTGGAGGCTTGGCTGATCGCCACCCAAGCCAGCAGCCGGCGCGGCTGGCGATCGGCAACTGCCACCACTGCCCCCAGCACCGCCGTGAACAGGCCCAGCTCCGACAGCACCGTCAAGGAGGCGCGCGACGCGTCACCCAACAGCGGCAGCGCCACCCGAGCCACGGTCACCGCACCGAAGTGGCCATTCAGCACCAGGCCGGTGATCAGCAGGTCTCCCCTCTCCATCGCCTGCGGCACCCAGGATTGCAGTGGGAAGATGCCCTTGCGCTGGATGACGGCCAGCGTCAGTAAGGCAAAAGGCAGCTGACCTCCAGCCCAGCCCGTCGCGCTCAACGACGACAACAGCCAAGGGTCCGCAGCGCCCGCGCTGCTGCCGTGCTCGATGATCAGGCCCAGCGCGGCCGCCAGCGCCACGCCGCCCAGCACCATCAGCGTGCGGGTCAGGCGCCCCAGCCGCGCATCCTCGATCAGCGGCCAGGCGCTCAGCACCCAGCCCAAGGCGTAAAGCGCCAGATGGTTGGCCGTGTAAACCAGAGCCGTGCCCACCAGCACCATCAGCCAGCGCGAAATCCGGTTCCCGGTCAAGTCCTGTTTCGGAGCCAGGATCAGCGTCGCCAGCCACAGCAAACCATAGAGCACCAGCGGCAGACTATTGAAACTATCCAGCACCAGCAAGTTAGTCATGCAGCACGTCCACTTGTTCCGGCATCGCCGCGGTCATCGCCGGCGCAACCAGTTGCGGCCCCGGCCCCGTTGGCGGGCCTCCTCCCAGCTTCTGATCAATGCCGACCAGCCAGGCCGACAGGCGGGACAACGGCCGGACGGCGACGCTATCGAGCAGCCGGTCCAAGTGCGCCCGGTCAACGGCAAACCAGTAGAGCCGGCGCCGCAGCGGGAATGGCAGAGCTGCTTCAAGCGACAGACCACCGCCTTCCACATGACCGCCCGCCGCCGCATGAATCCGGTGATATTCATGCAGCATCGATGGCGCACGCAGGAACTGCAGCGTGCGGATGGTGGAATGTCCCAGGATGTGCAGCAACGCGAGCGTGGTCCAGCCCATCGCGATCTCAAAGAAGATCAGGCCCAGTTGCGTGACGGCGGCATAGGCCAGCGATGTCTTCGCATCCGGACAAACGCGGCCCACGAACACACCATGCAGCGCCGTCGCCAAGCCCACCAGCGCCACGGCCCCCAAGGCGACGGGCGAGGATTCCAGCAGCGGCCGCGCGCGCAGCAGAAGATAGGCGCCCAAGTGGACGGAGATGGCTCCGTAGAAGATCGCGCTTGACGGCGTCGGCCCTTCCATGGCACGCGGCAGCCACCCGCTGAAGGGGATCTGCGCGGCCTTGCCCATCGAGGCCAGCAGCAAAAGCAGACCCACGATCGTGGCTTGTTGGGGATCAAGTGTATGCGCGTCCAGCGCGGGCAAAGCCGCCGAATGCCGGAAATGGTGCAAGGCAAAAATGCCCACCAGCAACCCCACGTCGGCTGACCGGTAGGTGGCGAACACCCGCAAGGCACTGGTCACCGGGCCCTGACGCTCAAAAAAGTAAGAGATCAGCAGCACGGAGCTCAACCCCACCAGTTCCCAGCCCCCCACCAGCAGATCGAACGACCCGGCCGCAAAACCCAACGTCGCCCCGAAACCGAACAAATGAAGCAGCAGGAAGAAGCGCAAGAAGCCGGGCTCGCGGTGCATGTACGTCCGCGAGAAGGCCGCCACCAGGCCGGTCAACACTGTGGTCAGGCCCAGCAAAGGTAGCGAGACGCCGTCAAAGTAGAGCTCGAACTTAAACGCATACTCGCCCACGCGAAACCAGTCGCCATAGTCCGCATGGAGCGACGGCAGATGGGCGGCTCGGATCAGCCAAGCCCCCAACGCCACACAGAGCGCGGCCGCCGAATAGATCAGGCCCGTCGCCCGAGCCACTACCTTCTCTGGCAGCTGAATACCGACCAGCCAGCTCAACGCCAGCAGCAGGAAGCCGGTGCCGGGCAGCGCCACGGTCAGGAAAAGAACGGTCCTCATTGTGTCGCTGGTCATCCAGGAACTGTCCATCACCGCGCCCCCGCCATTTCGATCTCCGCCACCGGCAGATGCGCCCGGTGCCCGGCGTACCACTGGAACGACGAGGGCGCACGTGGCGTCTCGCCCGGTTCCGGCTGATAGAGCTCAAAGCCCCAGGGCCGCAGAATCGAGATCTGTGACGTCTCGGGGTCAACGGCGGCAAACCGCACCCAGCAATTGCGGGCCACTTCCTCGACAAACGGGATGCTGCTGATCGTCAGCGCCAGTTGCTCCGCGCTGGTCTCCACAACAAACAAGATCCGGACCGGCTCATGGATCTCCACCATCTGCAACGGCAACCCGGTGCGGAGATCGCTGGAATGGCCATCCATCACCCCCACCAGACCCGTGATGTTGTGCGGCAGCTTGGTGCCGCAGCCGTAGCGTTGGTTGTCCACGAATGAGAAATAGTATTCCAAACTGATCCCACCGCAGACCGGGCCCACCGCCGACATCAGGCGCGTCAGATACTGGCCTTGCGTGTCGGTAGCCGGGTCATAGGAAACCAGAAAATAGCGGCGGTCGAGAAACAGCCCACGCGTCAGCTCGCGGCGCCCCACCACGCAGACCGCGTTGGTGCAGTGGCCATATTCGGGACGAGGCTCAGCCAGATGCTCGGCCCGGGCTTCGACGTGCTCCAGGCCCTGTTTCGGATTGTGGGCGTTGTCGGCGGATTCAAACCTCCGCGCTCGCTCGTGCGCATTGGCGGCGCGGGCCCGGTCCAGCGTCGCCCGCAGTTCGGCCAGCTCCGCATCGTGATCCCGGGGCATCTGCTCCAGATCATACAGGTCGACCTCATCGCTTGACGTGTCGTGATAGCCGCCAACGAACCACGTATCCGCCGGGATCATGATGCCGCGGTCGCGTAGCGCGAGGCGCACATCCGGATGATTGGCCATGGCCGCAAACAAGCGCGCATTGGGTCCACCGCGGCGGCCGCCGCACGCACCGCAATCATGGGCCGACTCGTGCGGGTTGTTCAGACTCGTGGAGCCATGCCCCAGCACCACCACGAGGCGCGAGAACCGCGTCATCAGACCGGCGGGCGCCAACACACTGGCCACCCGATCCACTTTCTCGGCCACCGTAAAGCCCAGCACCAGGCCTTCGCTCAAGTGGTGGCCATGCTCGTCGTTACGCATCAGCGTCACTTCGGTGCGCGGCTCCGGCAAGAACAGATCATTCAGGCGAGCCATCAACTGTCCATACCGCCGCGGCGCCAGAATGCGAATCAGCAGCGGGAACATCGAAAACAAACCCAGGATCGCCGTGCTGATCCAGCCCAGCCACAACGTCCGGGAAGACTTCAGCGCCCCTTGCGCAAACTGGGACCACAAGCGGCGCAGCGCGCGGCGGCGCTCATGCAGGTCCGCATGTTCGGCCACCGGCTGCTCGCGGATGGCATGCTGGGGTTTCACGACAACTGGGCACAGCGAGACGCCATGCGGATCGTCGATACCGGCGTAGTCCATGGCGACGCCAAAGAATCCAGCCGCACCCAACGTCTCGACGCGCGGGTCCAGCTCTTCCAAGTGACGCCGGATGGACTCCTCGCGCTCATCGATGCAAAAGAACACCTGGGCCTTGGGCGTGCCCGCGACGGGCCGCCGGCCGCGCTTGTGCAACCGCTCCGCGATCGGACGCAGCACATCGCGCTCATGGTGATACTCATAGGCGACATGCCACACGCGGCGGCGCTCAATGGGGTGGAACGCCAACACTTCACGCTGGAAACGCTCCCGGTTCTCGCGGCTGAAGGCTTCGAGATCGGAGATCCGATACCCCAACGCATCCGCGGCCGTGAACAGCGCCGAGGTCATCACCAGTTCCGCCGCCTCCGCGCCCGCGGCCGGAGCCTCCACCGCTTCGTTCCGGGGGGCGCAGGCCACCAGCGTCAGCCGGACCGCCAGATACTCCATCAGGGAACATGGCACGCGCTCATGCGGCGCCAGATACGGCTCTTCCTGCAGCCGGTAGAACATCCCAGCCCAACCGCCCAGAGCGAGCAGTTCGTCCCGCAGAAACTCCTCTTGCGCGGCCACATCAATGTCCAGCCGCCGCAGCATCTCTTCGACAGTCTGGAGCGCGGTCCAATGATGCCGCCGCTGCCTCGCCAACTCGGCGGCCAAACCAGGTAAGGGCTCCACGGCACGGGTCGTTTCAAACAACGTTCTCACCGCCGCCAGGAACCCGTGCTGACGGTCCGGCATCGGCCAGTAAGCGACGCCTTGATCCAGGAACGCGCCGCACAGCCGGATCATCAACGGATCGATGATCGCACGCACCGCGGGAGGTGTCGCCGCTTTGTGAGCCGGTGCCGCACTGTTCACCGCTGGAGCCCGGAACAGCCGGCGGCAAGCGTCAAACAACTGCCGCCGCTGGCTGGACACGCCACCCTCGGCCAACCACCAGCTGATCTCCGCCGCATCATCGAGCGCCGGCGGAGCCAGCAAGACCGCCCGCCGCAAAGCCCGCCGGTCCAGCAGAAACGGAATAATCGGCTCATCGGCTTCCCAGCCCAGCACCACATCCAGATCACCCACCGTGATGCGGCCCCGGTCGAAGTCGCGACGGTAGGCCGCCTCGGTCATGTAGGGCTCGTTGCCATACAGCCGCGCCGCTGACTGCACCGCCTCATCAAACGGCAGATGCTGGAACGCATGCAGCGTGTTGTGGTGAATAAACACGCCAATCGGCCCTTGAGCTGGCAACAAGTGAGCCAGATGCTCAACGATGTGTTCCAGCCCGTGCGCGGGATGATGCGAGGCAGTCTTCATAGTTCGTGGATCTTCAGGGGCTACACCGAAGCCAGCGCCCGGCGCTTCCGGCGGGCCGCCATCTCGTGAGATGACATCGGCTCATGCTGGTCAAAGCCGTCCAGCACCAGCTCCCGGTCGGACCAGTTGCCACCCAACCGGTGCAACTTCTCGATGACGGTGTGATCCACCACCCAGGCATTGCTGAAATCCACCACCACGCGGCGGATCCCATCGGGGATGTTTTCCAGACGGCGCTTCAGGCCCAGATAGTTCGTGAAGACCGCGGAATCATAAACCTGTAGAATCATCTCGTCACCACGGATCTCGTCCTTCACCGGCGCGCTGAACAACGTCTTCAACGGTGCGCCGTTCTTCAGGTGGATCAGCACTTTCAAGACCAGCCCAATGCCCACACCCACTAGCAGGTCCGTGGCCAGGGTCACGAGCAATGTGGTGACAAACAGGAATAACTGCTCCGGCCCAATCTTATAGACGTGGACGAACTCTTTCGGTGACGCCAGGCGGAAGCCGGTAAAGATCAGCATGCCCGCCAGCGCGGCCATCGGGATCTCTTGCAGCAGGCCGGGGATCAGCACCAGCGCCGCCAGCAGGAACATGCCGTGGAAGAAGTTGGCCCAGCGGCTATCGGCACCGGCATCAATGTTGGCTTTGCTACGGACGATCTCGGAGATCATCGGCAGACCGCCGATCGAGGCCGCAATCGTGTTGCCGACACCGGTGGCCAGCAGGTCGCGATTCAGGTCGCTGGTGCGGCGCTTGGGGTCCAGCGCATCCACCGCCGTGACACTCAGCAGGGACTCAATCGTCCCCACTAGCGAGAACATGATGACGTACTTGATCGAGGTCGCACTGAAGGCTTCCGAGAAATCGGGGAACGCAATGGCGCTCATCAACGACGCCGGTAGCCGGATCAGGTACTTCGGTCCGACGTGGTACATGTGATTGGCAAAGTTGTAGATGTGTTCGTGATCGAGATCAAACAGCATGCCGATCGGAATCGTCACCGCCAGCACCACCATCGGAGCCGGAACCTTCTTCAACCACTGCATTTTCAGCAGCGGCATGCCAAACAGGATCAGCAGCGAGATCAGCCCGATGGTCAGCACCTCCGGATTCAGGTTGGCGATGCTATGCGGAATTTCGGCCAGCAAGTGCAGCGGCTCCTTGCCTTCGGGCGTCACGCCCAGCGCCACGTGAGCTTGCTTGGAAATAATGATGACGCCGATGGCCGCCAGCATGCCGTGGACCACCGCCGACGGCATCAGATCTCCTAACACCCCGGCCCGCAACAGCGCCAAGGCAATCTGGATCACGCCCGCCATCACGCCCACGGCCAGGGCTCGCTTGTAGCCCACCGCGCCGCCGCCCAGTTCGGTCACTGCGCCAATGGCGACGACGATCAGCCCCGCCGCCGGTCCCTTGATCGTCAGCCGCGCGCTGCCCAGCAGCGACACCACCATGCCCCCCACAATCGCCGTGATCAAGCCGCCGGTGGGCGGATACCCACTGGCCAGCGAGATGCCCAGACAGAGGGGCAATGCGATCAGAAAGACCAGGAATCCGGCCAACAGATCGGGCTTGAAGGTGGAAAGGCGTTCCATAGTACTTAAGCATCGGCGGTGGGGCCCCATTACGCCTATCCCCTCGATACGGGGTGCTGAACCGCGTTCAGAGGTTATTCCAATCTCAGGTTTTGTCCATTAGCATGAACTATACATGGCGAACCGCATTCTTTTCAACATGTTGGCCGTTCTGCTCAGTTTCGCAATGGCACAGGGCGCCGACAACCGGGGTCCCCTGAATCAGGAGCTTCCCTCCTGGCTCACCCTGGGCGTCCAGACCCGGCTTCGGGCGGAAGGTCAGCACGGCCTCCGTTTTACCGAGGGCAATGACCAAGATTTTCTACTGCAACGGTACCGGTTTTCGACGCTCATTCGGCCCAACTCCTGGCTCCAGTTCTACGGCGAAGTACAGGATTCCCGCAGCGTCGGCATCCCCACCCATGACCCCTCCTATCGCGACACCTTCGACTTGCGCCAGGCCTATATCGGGCTCGGCAAAGAGGGTGGCTTGTGGGACCTGCGGGTCGGCCGCCAGCGGCTGGCCTTCGGTTCTGAAAGGCTGCTAGGAAATGCGGAATGGAGCAACGTGCCACGCGTCTACGACGGGACGCGCCTGGCTTTGCATCACGGCGCCAATCGCGTCGATCTGTTCGCGGCCTCGGTGGTGCAATCCGATGCCGACCACTGGGATCATCACAAGCAAGGCAATAACTTGTATGGCGCCTACGCCTCGATCGGCTCACTAATCACTGGCAGTAAGATCGAGCCATACTTTCTCTACCGCGTCGCCCCCAGCTTTGGCGGCGAGTTCGGCAAGGCGGGTCACTATGACAGCTCCACGTTTGGCTTGCGGACGGCGGGCGGCTTCCGCAAGCTGTGGACCTATGAAAGCGAGCTGATCGGCCAACGCGGCACCATCGGCGCCTCGTCACTGCGCGCCTGGTCCGTGCTCGCGCAAGCCAACCGGCGCATCAGCCAGCTGCCCTGGAACGCCACGTTGGCCACCGAGTTCAACTACGCTTCCGGTGACCGCCATCAAGGCGATGGCCAAGTGAACACCTTCGACCAGCTCTACCCCACCAACCACCTGATCTACGGCCTCACCGACCAGCAAGGCCGCCGCAATGCTGAGAATATGCGGGCGGCCCTGAAGCTGCAGCCCCGTAAGTGGCTCACCGTCCGCGCGGAGGAGCGTTACCTCTGGCTAGCCAGTAAGTACGATGCGCTCTACGCCTTCAACGGAGCCATCTCCGTCCCCGCCGTCCGCGGGGGCGCGCAGTACCGCGATGTGGGCCACGAGTTCGATGTGATGGGCGATTTCGTCACGTCGAAGTATTACAACATCGGCGCCCAATGGGGCCACCTGACGGCCGGTAAGTTTTTAAAGACTTACTCCCCAGGATCCGGCCGCGGCTTCTACGCCTTCTTTGTCGACTTCCATCTCTAGCAGGCTGCGGCAACCAGGTGACAAGGAGCCACTCCCTCGTCGCGAGTGGCTCCGCCCGCTGTGCCGCAGGCTTCAGCCTGCAGCGGGAACTCAGTCCCGCCGGGCCACCGCAAACGCCTCAGATCAAAGCCTCTTCTGCTTCTCCGAGCCCCGAGCCGGAATGAACTCCGCCTGCAAGGCTGAAGGCCTGCGCTACTATCTATCTGCCTGCCAGCGCCAAGCGCGACCTTACTTGATCCCTTTACGCGCCTGCACAGCCATCGGGTCGTTCGGCGGCAGGTTCTTGGCCAGGTTCAAGAACTTCTGATAGCTCGTCTTCGCCCCGGCCGACCCCAGCCCTTCCTCGGACTGAGCGAGATAGAAGTAAGCGGGCGCCATCAGACGCCAGGTAGGCAGATCGTCGATGAACACGCCGGTGGCTTCGCCCGCGCGGCGGACGCAATGGTCGAACTCTGATTGCGCCTCGGCATACCCTTTCGCCTGTAGATAGGCCCGGCCCAGATGATAACGGCCCAACCAGGTATCCACCATCTTCTGCGCGTCGGCGGCAAACCGGACCGCTTCCTGCGTCTGACCCGCGGCCAAGGCGCACTCGGACTCGATCAGATTGGAGTACATCTGCGGACCCTCGCCCAGCCGCGTGCCCAACTGGCGGGCAATCGCCCGAGCGCGAGCCGTCACTCCGGCTGCTTGCAGTGTGAGCGCGGCCTGATACAGCGCGCCCAGCGATTTGCTACCGGTGGCCACCTGATCCGCCAACGCCACCGCACCACGCCGGTCTCCCAGCCGCAACATCGCTTGGGCGGCCACCACCTGCTCGGCGTCGGTTTTGGAGTTGGACAAACGGTTGATCACGGCCTGGAAGCTGCCTTCCAGAAAATCGATATCCGCCAGACCCAGCGCGCCCGGCGGCCCCGCACGCTCAAAAGAGGCGCGAGCCGCATCCACATTACCCAGGGCCAAGTTGGCCAACGCGGCCACCATGTGCGCCTTGAGATAGCCGGGGTCTTTGTCGGTCACTAACTTAGCCTGGCGCAGCGCGCCGTCAAAGTTGCCCGCATACAGCAGATAGTAAGCAACATTGTTTTGTTGCGACAAGCTGGCCGGGTTGATGCGGGTGGCCTCGCGGCCTTCCACCAGCGCCCGGTCCACATCGCGGATCTGGAGCAGAGCCACCGCCAAGTTTCCATGGCCGGTGTTGTCGGCCGGGAACTTCTTCACCAGTTGCGTGAACTCTTCCACCGCCTTGCGGTAGTTCTCCACCGTAATGGCATAGCTGCCGCGCGTGCGGTATTGCTCGCGCTCCGTCATGCGGTCAATCCGGGACAAGGCCTGCTTGAAGTTGTCCTCCGCGGCCGCCAGCTGGCCAGCGTTGCGGTTGACGGTGGCCATTCCGGCATAGGCGCGTCCCATGCTGGGATCGAGCGAGATCGTGCGCTGGTATTCCACCAGCGATTCCTGGAAGCGCCCCCGGAAACCCAGATCCTGCGCCCGGGCATAGGCGTGCGCGGCTTCCAGCGACGTTGTGGTGTAGGTCTCCGCCGATGAGCCCGGCGTCGCGTCGCCGAAGGCTTGGCGCAGCTCCGGAGCCAGCTTGGCCACGGCAGTCAGCAACTGGTCTGGCTTCGAAGCCGTCGCCACCGCTTCCTTCAGCACCGTGCCATTGGGGTCCACGGCGCGGACCTTTACTTCGAACTTCCCGTCGCGGCCGTCGATGGTTCCATCAATGATCAGGCCAACACCCAGACGCCGGGCCAGCAGCTGCGCGGTGGCCCCGCCGATGCGGTCCGCGCCCGCGTTCACCGCCGCCAGCTCGCGCAAAGCAGCTCCCCGGCTGAAGATGTTCACAAAGGCCGAATCTTCCAGCGCCAATGAGAGCAACGGCTCCATGGTGCCGTTCAGGTTCGGGTCGCCGGTATTGTTCACAAAATCCGCCACCAGCAGCGTCACCGGAGCCCCCGGTTTCAGCGAGGAGGCCGCGGGTTGGGTATAGCGGAAAATGCCATAGCCGGCTCCGGCGGCCACCACCGCACCGCCCGCAGCCAAAAACCACTTGCGGCGGCTGACCACCGGAGGCGGCGCGGCCACCGGCATCATGGTGGTCACCGTCGGTGCGGCGTCCATCGCCATCGTCGGCGACACGGGCGCCACCGCGGTGGAATAGGCCATGGTGCGGATACCCGTGGCCACCAGTTGCGTGCTGGTGCCGCTGGGGTGCAGGAACTCGTCCAGCCAGATGGCCAGTTCCGTCGCGGATTGAATCCGATTCTCGGGCTGGATTTGCAGGCACCCCACCGCGATCGCATTCAACTCCGAAGGCACATCCGGAGCCACATTCACCGGCGGCACGGGCACGGTATGCGTCCGCATGATCATCGAATCCATCGGCGTCTCAGCCTTGTAGGGGCTGACGCCGGTCAGCATCTCGTACAGGATCACGCCGAACGTGAAGATGTCAGAACGCGGATCCACCGGCAGATCCCGCGCCTGTTCGGGCGACATGTAACGCGGCGTGCCCAGCACCTGGCCCACCCGGGTCAGGCCTTGATCGCCGGGGTTGGTTTCGGCCGGACGCGCCAAGCCGAAGTCCATTACTTTCACCACGCCCTTGGTGTCCACCATGATGTTGGAGGGCTTCAGATCGCGGTGAATGACGCCCACTTCGTGAGCCGCTTCCAGGGCCCGGGCGACGTCCCGCATGATGCGGGCTCGCTCGGAATAGTTCAGGGGCTTGCCTTCCGCTTTCCGGCGCCGCACCAGCTTGTGCAGATCGTCGCCGTCCACCAGCTCCATGGTGAGATACTTGATGCCACTGGACTCACCCATGTCGAAAATCCGGATCACATTTTTGTGCGTCACCCGGAGCGCCATTGACACTTCCTGGTTGAAGCGCTTGGCCACTTCGGCGTTGCTGGCCATGTCGGATTTTATGGTCTTAAGTGCAATCTCCTGATGGAGTTGCCGGTCGAACACGCGGAACACCGCGCCCATTCCGCCCTCGGCAATCAGGTTGCGGACTTCATAACGGCCAGCGAACAACGGTGGCAACCCGTGCGGCTGCGCAACCGCCTCAATCGTTTCCGTTTTGTCGGGCTGTGGAGAAGGAGCCTCCATCGGTGGTCCTTCATTATCTCATCACTTGAGCAAGCGCAACGGGGGCTAGGGGGTTCATTTTTGGGTAGGCTCCGCCTAGGCTGAGCCATCGTTCTCAGCGGCGCTTCGATGCGGGATGGCCACCCTTGGGTGAACCCGCACACTGTTGAGTGCTTCCACCACCCGGATCGTATCGCCTGCGGCGCAAATTTCCGTTGATCGACATCGTGTTCGCCAGCCCGAACAGAAATATCACCTTCTAGATCGGGCTAGCCCTCATTTTCCCCGACATCCGTCCCGCCGCCGCCGATAAGACCCTGGAATGCCTGCCTGCCCCTCCGTCCCCGAAAGTCTCGGCGCCATCGGCTTGGCCGAAGCCACCATCGAACAGATCCTGTTGAAACGGCTCTACTTTGACGGCGAACGCTTGGGCCGCGAGCTGGCGCAGGGGCTGGGTATCCAGTTCTCCTTAATCGAGCCAATCCTCGACAACCTGAAGCGGACCCAGCATGTGGCCGTCAAACGATCGCTGGGCATGGGCAGCGTTTCAAGCGTATTCGCCCTCTCCGAGCACGGCCGTCAAGTGGCGCGCGACCACCTGGAGACCAACCAGTACTCCGGCGCTCTGCCGGTGCCCATGGAGCAGTACGCGCAAATCGTCGAAGCCCAGCGCCTGGAGTCCAATTGGTTGACCGGCGAGATGCTGCGCGACGCCTACCGCCACATGGTGGTCAGCGACGACATCTTGGGCCAGATCGGCCCGGCGGTAAACTCCGGCCGCAGCTTTTTGATCTACGGTCAGCCCGGCAACGGCAAAACCTATCTGGCGGAAGCGCTCTTCAATCTGCAATCGGCTCCGGTGTACATCCCCTATGCGGTGGAGTGCATGGGGCAGATCATCCAGGTGTTTGACCCGGTCTACCACCAGCCCCTCGACCGCCAACTGAGCGGCCCGCCGCCCGCCTCGGAGCCCTCGGCGCTGCTCAGCCTCTCGTCCGCCGTCTCGGAAGATCTGACGCATGACCCGCGCTGGGTAAAGTGTAAGCGCCCCTTCATCACCAGCGGCGGCGAACTAAGCCTCGGCATGCTGGACCTGAGTTATAACTCGACCTCGAAAGTCTACGATGCGCCCTTCCAGATGAAGGCCAACAACGGCATCTATCTCATCGATGACTTTGGCCGCCAGAAGGTAGCGCCCACGGAGGTACTGAATCGCTGGATCGTGCCCATGGAACGCCGCGTGGACTACCTGAGCTTCCTCACCGGCGGCAAAGCACGCGTCCCGTTTGAGACGTTCTTGATCTTCTCCACCAACCTCAACCCAGACCAGCTGGGCGATGAGGCCTTCCTGCGCCGCATCCAGTACAAGATGTTTCTGCGATCACCCGACGAACAGGAGTTCGCCAACATCTTCGCCGGCTTTGCGGCTTCCAAGAAGCTGAACCATGAGCCGGAGCTGATCGAACGCTACATCGCCAAGCACTACCGCAACGGCAAAAAGCGCCGCCGCTGCCAACCGCGCGACGTCATCTCCCACGCACTCGACATCATCGCCTTTGAGCGCCGCGAGTACAAGCTGACCGACGACGTGCTCGACCACGCCTTTGAGAGCACCTTCCTCACCGTCAACCATTTGGAAGACTAGCGCCCAAAAGCTGCGCCGCCAACCACGAACCTGAGCTACTCTACGGGTATGCAGCTCCGCCTGATCTTCCTGCTGGTCGCGGCGCTGCTGTTGTGTGTTCCCTTCAGCCTGGCTTTCATTGAGCCAACGTTCCACCTCACTTCCCAGACCCTCCATCCGCCGCCGGACGCGCCTGCGGTGGCTGAACTGGTGGTGGAATCCGCTCCTGGACGCGCTCCGCCTGTTGTCTCCTAAATTGGCCTAACGCCACCGGTCCCACGATGCACGGCTCCGTTGCGGAGCGTGCGCGAGGGACGCTCGCGGTTGTGTGCCCTTAAAAAAGGAGATCTCATATGGAGTTGCCCTATGCCATGCTCGGCATGGCCGTACTGGTTTTGTTGCTGCTCAAAGGCGTCAATCAGCTTTTGCTGTGGATGGATGCAAAGGATTGGATCTTGATCCCCAACAAAGAAGCCGTCCGCAACTATGACGCCCGGCTGGCGAATTTTCTGCTGCAAGCGCAGCAATTGGCGGAACCGGCCAAACGCCACGTGGTCCAGGAAAAGCAGGCGCAGGAATTGAAGCGCGCCGAAGATGAGGAAGGCGCGGGTCCACCTCCAGAACCGGAGGGTCCGCGCCGGTAAATTGCCACACCCACAGGGCTGGGGCGGCGGCAACGTCTCAGCCTGGTGGGTCTTGGGATCCGGACTAACCGAGAAACTGTTCGATCTTGGCCTTGTTCTGAGCCGCCGTTTGCGGGGAGAAGCCGTTCAGCGCCGCATCTTCATCCGGGGCGATATCAAACAGCTGGGTGAGTCCGGTCAGCTTCAGCGCCTTGTGGACCAGTCCCTTGGGCGGCATCACCAGCTTTACCGCGCCGCCTTTTCGCGTGATCGTGGAATAGGCATTAATCAGTTCGCCAATACCGGCCGAATCGATGCGTCCGGCGGGAGAAAAATTGACGACCAGGTTATGATTGCCACCCTCAAACGCATCCACCAACGTGCGGCGCATCGCCTCACTGGCGGGTCCCAGCACGGTGTCACCCACAATGTCGATTACGGCAATGCCTGCTACATGTCTCAAGAGAACTACCTCCCCCAATCGAAAGAGCTTTCCTGGTGGCCGAACGCCAATATCACCCGCGATCAGTCCCGCGCACCGATCTTTCCTGCCATCCCCTACAACCGCCACCCATTCGTGCCGTCCGCCGCGCCAGGCGCCAGACCGGGATCACTTCTACAAATAATGGCGCACAAATCACTCCCATTTCCAGAGGATTTGTTCGCCGATCCCCAGCATGATTTATACCACCGCGGACGGGCCGGCACGAGCCCCGGGCGGGCAGCCCTCAAAGAATGCAACTTTTGCGATCTTTCCGCGCTAGAATTGCGTTTCCCCTCCAGATGAAAAAGCTTGCTTACCTGATCCTCGGCTTGGCCGCGCTCGCCGCTGCGGGCCTAACTTACTTGACGTTGAAGTCCCCGAACAGCGCGCCGCCGTCCACCATCCGCATTGAAGCCACCGCCGCTCGCCTGGAGCGGGGCCGCTACATTTTTGGGAATCTGGCCGATTGCGCCGGATGCCATTCTGAGCGCGACTGGACCAAAGCCGGCGCGCCCGTCATCGCGGGCCGCAACGGAGCGGGCGTCGCCTTCCCCAAGGAACTGGGTCTACCCGGCGACATCGTCGCCCCCAACATTACGCCGGATCCCACCACCGGCATCGGCACCTGGACCGACGGCGAAAAGATCCGCGCCATCCGCGAAGGCGTCTCCAAAGACGGCCGCGCTCTGTTCCCGTTTATGCCCTACAAGGGCTACCGCCACATGAGTGATGAAGACGTGCAGTCACTGGTCGTTTACTTGAACGCCCTTCCCCCGGTGAACCACGCCGTGGCGCGCACCAAGCTCAACTTCCCGGTGAACCTGTTCATCAAGGATGCTCCGCAACCCGTCACCGTGCCCGTCGCGGCGCCCCAGACCAGCAATCCGGCCAAGTACGGCGAGTATCTGGTGAACCTGGGCGGCTGCCGCGATTGCCACACCCAGCAGGAAAGAGGCACCCCGAAAGAGGGCATGCTGTTGGCGGGCGGGTTTGTGTTTCACGTCGGGCAGTTCACGGTCTTGAGCGCCAACATCACGCCGGAGGTGGAAACCGGTCTCGGCAGCTGGTCGGAGCAACGGTTCATCGACAAGTTCCGCGGCTACTCCGGCCACACGCCGGAAACCGCAGCCCAGGCCACCCAGGCCAATTTCACGCTGATGCCGTGGACCAACCTTTCGCGCCTAACCGATCAAGACCTGAAAGCACTCTACGCCTTCTTGCGGACGGTGAAGCCCGTCAAGAACGCAGTGGAGCCGCACAAGCCCCTGACACTGCCCTAGCCGCGGTCGGCTACACTGGTCAGCTTGCGCGTCCGCATTTCTTCAACTCAGGCCGTCTTGATCGCCATGGCGGCTGGGATCGCCGTGGGGGTGTGGGCGCCAGAGTTCGCCCGGCAGCTCGCGCCCGTCGCGAACATCTTTCTGCGGCTGATCCGCTCGATCATTGCGCCGCTGCTGGTGGGCGTGCTGGTGGTCAGCATGGCGGGCACCGGCGGTCTACGCGCAATGGGCCGCATCGGCCTGAAGTGCGTCGTCTACTTTGAGGCCGTCACCACCATCGCCCTGCTGCTAGGCTGGGCCGCGATTGCTTGGCTGCAGCCCGGCACCGGCATGACCATGGGCAGTGAAACGGCCGCCCCGCTGGTGCCGCCGAACTTCCAGAGAATCGTCGAGAACCTGGTTCCCTCCAGTCTGCTCGATGCGCTGGCCCGTGGTGACGTCCTGCAGATCGTCATCTTCTGCCTCCTGTTCGGTGCCGCCGCCGCTGCCGTCGGGAAACGGGCGGCTTCGGTGATTGATTTCTGCGATGCCCTGCGGAGCGTTGCGTTCCAGTACACCAGCTACGTGATGTATCTAGCCCCGGCCGGCGTCTTTGCCGCTATGGCCGCCACCATCGGCGAGAACGGCCTGGGCGTGTTGTCCAGCCTGGGAAGGTTTGTGGCGGTGGCCTGGGCCGCCCAGCTGCTCTATGCTCTGTTTCTGATGGCCGCACTCCGGCTGACCCGGGCGCCGTTCGGGAGCTTCTGGGAGGCCATCCGGGAACCCTTGCTGGTCGCTTTCGGCACCACCTCCAGCGCCGCCGCCCTGCCGCCCGCCCTGCGCAACCTGGAACGCTATGGCGTGCCGCGGGCCGTGCTCGGCATCGCCATGCCCTTGGGGTTGAGCTTCAACCTGGGCGGGTCCACCGTGCACTTGGCGATGGCCGCATTCTTTGTGGCCCAGGCAGCCCAAATCGAGCTCAGCGTCACCCAGCAATTGATGATTCTAGTAACCCTCAAGCTCACCAGCAAAGGCGTGGCCGGCGTCCCACGCGCCAACTTTGTGGTGCTGACGGCGCTGTTCGCCAGCTTCGGGCTGCCCATGGAGGGCTTGGCGATGTTGCTGGGTGTCGACGCCCTGATCGACCCGGTACGCACCAGCGTCAACGTCCTCAGCAATGCCGTCGGGCCCGTGGTGATTGCTAAGTGGGAAGGCCAGACAATCTCTGCCCAAACATAAATGGCGGTAAGCCGCGCCCGGCCGGGCACCGGTAGGGCTTACAATGGGAGAGAAGTCGGGGCGTAGCGTAGCCCGGTATCGCGTCTGCTTTGGGAGCAGAAGGTCGCTGGTTCGAATCCGGCCGCCCCGACCATTCCTTCCCACACCGCGTCGCGCATGAGATCATGCGAACGGCCGGGTGCCCTCCGCGTTCCTTCGGTTTAGTCAACATTGCACCCCGGCCCGGGAGCATCATGGCCACCAAGAGCATTGCGGCACCCTTCCGGGTAGACAACGGGAAGCGCTTCCGCTTGAAGAACTACGACCCCGCCGCCAGCCCCGGCCTGGCCTCAAAAGAGAATGCGGCCGATGCGCTCCAGGCGGGTGTCACTCGCTTGGCACAGTTGCAGGACAAGCTCTACGCCGATGATCGTTGGGCGGTGCTGCTGATCTTCCAGGCCATGGATGCGGCCGGCAAGGACAGTGTCATCAAGCACGTGCTGTCGGGCATCAATCCGCTGGGCTGCCAGGTCTACGCCTTCAAGGCCCCTTCGCCGGTGGAACTCGACCACGACTATCTCTGGCGGACCACCTTGTGTCTCCCGGAGCGCGGGCGCATCGGCATCTTCAACCGGTCCTACTACGAAGAAGTGCTGGCCGTCCGCGTGAACCCCGACCTATTGCGCGCGCAACGGCTGCCTCCGGTGAAGGGCGACATCTGGAAGCAGCGCTTTGAGGACATCAACGCCTACGAGCGGCACTTGACGCGCAACGGCACCGTGATCCGGAAGTTCTTTTTGAATGTCTCGCGCGAGGAGCAGCGGAAGCGGTTTCTCGACCGGCTGGAGCAGCCCGAGAAGTACTGGAAGTTCTCCGCCGCCGACGTCGGCGTCCGCCAGCAGTGGGACGCCTACATGCACGCTTATGAGCAAATGATCCGGCACACCTCCTCGCCGGAGGCGCCCTGGTATGTGGTGCCTGCCGACAAGAAGTGGTTCACCCGGCTGGTGGTTTCAGAAGCGATCAACGATGCGCTCGAATCGCTCGACCTGCGCTACCCCAAGGCAGACCCCGCCCAACGCAAGCAGCGTGAGGCCGCGCGAGCCTTACTCGCGGCCGAAAAAGACTAACAGCAACTGCCGCGCGCCAGCAGCTACTTCGCCCGCGGCGCATCCACCACCGCGGCCACCACCATCTGCAGCGTCTTGCCGGTGGAATCGCCAATCACTTTGGGATCACCGGGCTTCCAGTTGTCACGCGAGCCATCATAGGTGTACTTCACCGGCAGCCGCGTCAGCGCCGGGTCATACTGGCTTTCGGTGCCGCCCAGCTTCCAGATCACGAGATCCAGCGACGGCACCACGTAGATCGCATAGCCACCCGAGCCGCCCTTCCAGAATGCATCGCCCGGCACGCCATCCAGATGCTTATCTTCGTTGACGTTGAAGTTGAAGCTGTGCGTAAAGTGCGGGTTGTACTTCACCATCCGGCCGCACATGCGCGCGAACTCCGGTGTCACAATCTGCTCCTTGCCCCAGCGCCCCTCATGCAGCATCAGGTAGCCAAAGCGCAGCATGTCGGTCGACCGCACCGCGATCGAGCCCCCACCGGGGGTGTGGAACATCCGGCCATCTCCATCGATGCCGCTCTTCAGCTTAGGCCGGTACATCGCGTAGCCCCAGGTGCCGAAGCCCAGCGGCTTGGTCAACTTCTGGCGCATGTACTCTTCCATCTCCATGCCGGTGATCTTCCGCACGATCATGGCGGGCAGGTGGCTGGATGAAGTGGCATAGGAGTAGCAATCTCCGGGAGCGCACCACAGTGTCTGCTTAGCGGCAAAGCCATCGGTGGTCGAGTACGGGCCGTTGTCTTCGGTGGGGTTCTCCCAGGCCTGCTTCGCGCCTTTCACGTAGACCGGATTGGTGCCCCGAACACCGGCGGACATGGCGAGCAGTTGCCCCAGTGAGATCTGCGCCTTGCGCGGGTCATCGAGCGGCAGCGTGTCGGGCAGGTACTTCGCGGTGAACACCTTCTGGTCCAGCCCATCGGGAAACTGTGCCGCCTTCTCCCGCAACATGATGCCCACCGCGACACTGGTGAACGCCTTGCCGCAGGAGGCAAGCTCCGGCAGCGCCTCCCGATGGCCCCGGCCGAAGTACCGCTCATAGATCAGATGCCCGTGCCGCACGACGAGCAGCCCGCCATGCGGAGTGGTCTGCTGGATATAGTCAAACGCCTCATCCAGCTTCTTCACATCGATCCCCGCGGTGGCCTGGATCTGCGCCGGGTCCTTCAGCGTCCGCCAGCCCCCCGCCGAATCCGGCGGCGGAAAATAGTCCGCCCCAGCGGCAAGAGAAGCTCCCACAAGTAGCCCCAGCAATGGCCGGGTGGCACGCAACGTAACAGTAGACACGACGGCCATCATACAGAATTGGGAACGAGGAACGAAGGCTGAGGGGGAAGAAGGAGGGAATTGGTGGACGGCATGGGATTCGAACCCACGACCCCCACGTTGCGAACGTGGTGCTCTCCCAACTGAGCTAGCCGCCCACTGAAACTACTACTTCAACAGTTTACCATCACCGCTTCCCTTCAGTCACTTCGGGCGGGCAGGCCAAGCCCGAAATGGAAGCTCTTTGCGGATTAGCGCCTTCGCGGGAACCTCTTCGCCGGCAACCCTAGCTGGCGCGAACGATCACCGTGGTGATGTTGTCCGGACCACCGGCTGAGCGGGCGGCGTCCACCAGAAACTTGCACTTCTCTTCCAGGCTCCGGGCGTTGTTCATCATCCCTTCCGAGATGATGGAGGCCGGGATCACGCCGTGCAATCCGTCACTGCATAGCAGCACCTGGATGCCCGGGCGCAACGAGATGCGGTA
The DNA here is from genome assembly GCA_026394055.1 of Acidobacteriota bacterium. Taxonomy (GTDB): domain Bacteria; phylum Acidobacteriota; class Terriglobia; order Bryobacterales; family Bryobacteraceae; genus JAPKYZ01. Next base: position 141,345 of record JAPKYZ010000101.1, on the reverse strand, counting down.
GGTGTTGACGCGCAAGGGCTGGCTGACCCCGATCGCCATCGTCAATACATGGCGCATGGGGTGGACTTTCAGGGTGGCGTCGTCGATGCCCAGACGGCGGCCGATCTCGTTTACCCAGGTCTGATCGTCGGTGACTTCGCGCAATCCCCGGTCGTCACAAACGTAGGCGCGGCTGTCGCCGACGCTGGCCACCAGCAGCTCTGGTTCTGCGCCGTCGTTGGGCGCCGCTTCCCAGACCGCCACCAGCGTCGTCCCCATGCCTTCCAGCTGGGGGTTCTTCGCCGCCGCCTGCATCACGGCCTGATTGGCTTCCTGAATCGCCTGCACCAGCAATTCGCTGCTGCGCACAGGTGAAAGGCGAACCTTGTCCCGCACAAAATCGGACGCCATCCGCGAGGCGTGCTCCCCGGCCTGGGCTCCGCCCATACCGTCAGCCACCAGAAAAAGGCCTAATTCCGGTTCAACCAGAAAATAGTCTTCGTTGTTGGCGCGTACGCATCCCGGATCGGTAAGGCCGCAAACTTCAAGCATCCAGTCTCGATTCTATACGCATTGAGCTCATATGCACCGGGCACTCTTAAATTTGGAGCAGATCCTTTACCGTGATCCCCACCAATGCCAGCGTCAAACCGATCATCACCGCCACCGCCACCCAAGCCACCAGGTTGTACCCGTGCGAGTTGGTCCACTCCTTCATCAACCGCGGCTTATTGACCAGCAGAATCATGAAGATTAGCACGAATGGCAGCAGCACGCCGTTCAGCACCTGGCTTAGCAGGATCATCTTCACCAGCGGAAAACCCGGCAACAAAATGACGCCCGCGCCCGCTGTAATCAGAAAAGTGAACAAGCCGTAGAAAATCGGCGCCTCGCTAAAAGTACGATTGACGCCTGACTCAAAGCCCAAACCCTCACAAACCGTGTACGACGTGGAGAGCGGCAGAATGCAGGCGGCAAACAACGACGCATTAAACAGACCGGCCGCAAACAGCAGAAACGCGTACGGCCCAAATGGCTTCAACCCCACGGCCGCGTCGGCCGCGTCCTTGATATCGCGCGGCCCATTGGACCAGATGGCGCCCGCGCAGGCGACGATGATGAAGAAGGCGATCACCGTCATCACCACGCAGCCCACAATCACCTCGACGCGGGACTCCTTATAGTCCTTCGCGCTAATGCCCTTCTCGACAATCGCCGCCTGCAGATAGAACTGCATCCACGGAGCCACCGACGTTCCCACCATGCCGATCAACATGGTCAGATAACCCGGCTCCAGCATCAGCACCGGACGCACACTATACAGCGCCGCCTCCCGCCAATCGGGCTTCACCAGAATGCCGGAGACGATATAGCCAACATAGGCGAGCGTGGCAAATAGAAACACCTTCTCCACACGCTCATAAGTACCCTTCACCACCAGCAGCCACACGATCAACGCCCCGATCGGCACGGAAATGTAGCGGCTGATGTTGAACAGTTCGAGCGAACTGGCAATGCCCGCAAAGTTCGCCATCACGTTGGTGAGATTAGCCGCCACCAGCGCCGCCATCATGGCGAACGTCGTCCGCAACCCGAACTCTTCGCGGATCAAGTCCGACAAGCCTTTGCCCGTCACCGCACCCATGCGGCTACACATCTCTTGCGTGACGATCAGCAGCAGCGTAATCGGCAGCAGCGTCCACAACGGCAGATAGCCGTACTTGGCGCCCGCCTGCGAATAGGTATAGATCCCGCCCGCATCGTTGTCGACCACCGCCGTGATAAAGCCCGGCCCGATCACCGAAAAGAAAACCAGGATGTGATAGCGGAACCGCTGCAAGAGACGAATCATTCGTTCCTCAGCAGCGAAATAATGTCGTCCGCCGTGATGATGCCGCTCAGCACGCCGTCGTTGTCCACCACCGGCAGGCAGAGCAGGTTGTACTTGTCGAACATCTCCGCGATGCGGTGCTGGCGGTCATGCACCTTGGCCTTGATCAACGGCTCCGACGCCAACTGGCGCAGCGGCACACTCGCGTCCTGTAGCAGCAGCCGCGCCAGCGGAACCGAGGCCACCAGTTTGTCGCCAGGCTCCACCAGCAGCAGCGTATTCAGGGTTTCGAGAATATCTTCATTGTCGAGCAGCGCCTTCAGCGCATCGCCCACCGTGGCCGTGGCCGGAAGGGCGACATACTCGGTATTCATCAAGCCGCCGGCGCTATCTTCCCGAAACTCGAGCAGCTCTTCGATGTCGCTTTTCGGCTCATCTTCCATCTCTTCCAGAATCTCGCCGGCCGTTTCGGTTTCAAGCTCGCTCAGCAGGTCCGCCGCCTGATCGGGCGACATCTCCTCGACAATGTCGGCGGCCTTCTCGGTTTCCAGCGACTCCATGATCGAAGCCTGGATGTCCGGGTCCATTTCGGAAAGCGTCTCGGCCGCCATGTCACTCTTCAGATCAGAAAAGATTGCCTCGCGGTCGTCCGGGCCGAGTTCTTCAACAATGTCCGCGAGATCGGCCGGGTGCATTTCTTCCAGCAGGCGATTCGACAGATTCAGCCGCAGCCGCCGCATCGGGTCCGCTTCGACAATGCTGCACGTCTTCCAATCGATCGAATGCGGAGCAATCGGCCGCTGCACGCGCCGCACCCACCGCGGCGGCAACACGCCCTGGGCCAGGCGCCGGAAAATGCTGCGGATGCCGATGTCGATATCTTCAATCTTGAGAATCTCGCCCGCGCCATGCCGCTGGATGCGGAACGTCACATCGGTGACGCGGACCACCTTGCGGCCATGGGCATCGATGATCTGCTGGTCCAGCAGGTCGCGGACGACGCGGAGCAGGTACTCGTCAGAGTGGTAAGGCGTCAGCTGTTCGTCCGCCAGCTGAATACCGTTGAGGGAGATCTCGCGGACTTGATCGTGGCGAATCGTCAGCCAGGTTTGGCCACCGCCAACAAGAAAGCGGTCGATCCGGTCCGGATCGATGAGAGGAATTACCGCCGCATCACGGACACGGCCCAGCGTCCGGCCTCGAAGGTCCATGACCTTGAGCCCCACAAGTTCGGTGAGGTAGAGGATGCCGTCCATGAAGTGCCTGGGCCCATCGGTAAAACGCGGGTGTTCCCGCCTCCCTCCACTATGAGGCACGGCACGGGCGGCTGGCAAGAGCGGCTGGGATGGCCTAGAAGGGGAGGCGAGATTCGTGGAAACGGCTCGGCGTCGAGCACCTCAGCGCCTCTCGCAATGCGCGTCCCCCGCAGTCAACTAGAAAGCGAGCGTGATGTTGGAGCCCGGGCCGTTGTAGACCATCAGGAAGTGCTTCAGCAGATCGCGGCCCAGCAGCATCACAATGGTCCGTCCGTCTGGCGTACCCCAGTCGAGTTGGGAGCCGATTACCCGATCCATTCGGAGTTCGCCCACCCTCAGCCCTGGGAACGATACTCTGGCCGGGTAAACAAACGATCGCCCCTCTCCACTTGGAGTCGAGGTAGGACTGGAATCAATGGGGAGAATGCTGAGTTGCTGCAAAATTGGTTCATGCACGGCTGAGCTGGTTGCCCCAGTATCAATCAGGGCATAGCCAGTTACAGGGGCTGGAATCTCAAAACCGTTTTCGGTAAAGTACTCCTCAAGCGCCACCGGCATGCTGATCACGACTTGGATTAGCGGGCCTGACGTCTCAAGCGTGTCTCCCGCGTCTTTCGCCCAATGGAGAAAATCAAAGACGGGCCTGCATCAGCCCCAGCGCCAAAGCTGGATTGCGATACGCTTCTTCCTGTTCGCCGATCCGCTTGACAAGAAAGATCGTGTTACCGAACTCCTTAATTCCCTTTTCATAGGCGTTGGTCGGATTATCAAATGCGCCCACGAAACGCTGGTCCTTCACCAGAGCGAACTTCCCGAGGTGATTCTTGACTAGGTCAGCCTTAATCGATTCAAAATAAGCAAGTTCTAGTTCGAGTGGCATTGGATTCTCCCTTTGTTAGACGCGCTTCATGCTACAAGGCTACATCATCGACGGAGGGAAGTTCGTCGATAGGCGTTTCCGTCCAGTCGTGGCATTCGGCACAGGGTTTCGCTCCTTGTACGTCCCTAGCGCCACAAAGGCACAAATCGCAGCCCAAGCAGCATACGTTCATCCCAGCATGCGAGACCCGCAGCTGGGCCATGGAGAACTAGAATTCTCTATTCGGGGCAGCCTGATCGGCCCCCACTCGCCCCGTCGTGATGCTGGCTTGGAAGTAGTTTTCCGGGCGCACCGGAGCGGTGGCCATCCGGCGTAGCATCGTCAACTGCCCCGTATGGGTGAGCGCATCCGCCAGCGGGCCCTGGAACAACCGCTCTTGGGAGACCTTCAGCGGCTCCGCGGCAGCCAAACGCTCATCCAGCGTCTCGAGCGCGGCGTGAAAGCGGGCTACCTCCGCCTCCCACTCACCCGCCGGCTTCGCCACCCAAACCGGAGCGTCCAGCGTATAGGAGAGCGCCCAATCGAGCAGGTCGCTCATATGAGCCAGGATCTCTACCGGCGTCCGTACACCCTCACCAGCAGAAAACCGGGCAAACTCCGGGCCCGCGCCGCGCAGGGCTTTACCGGCGCGATAGGCCAGCGTCGCCAGCACGTGTCGCAACATATCTTCCTCCTCAGCCGGACCACAGCTCGGGCCAGACTCACGGAATTCTAGCATCCAGCAAATCCGATTCACCCCCCGCCCCGTAACACCAGCTGAGATTCCTCACAAGGAGGGGAAATGTTTTCTACTATGAAACGGCTTGCCGCCGCCGCGTTGACCATCAGCGCCACGTTTGCGGCCAGCCATCGCAATGGGCCGATGCTGCTCGAAGATCAGACGGCCAACCTGAACGATTTCTACATCTTCCGGAGCTATGAAGCCGGCCGCGCCGACCGCGTGGTGATGTCGATGTCGGTGCAGGGTTTCCAGAACCCGGACAACGGGCCCAGCTATTACAAGTTTTCCGATAGCGTGCTCTACCGGTTCAATGTCAACAACTCCCGCGGCCTGGACGGCAACGCGGATCTCCAGGTGGACCTGGTGTTCCGCACCGAACTCCGCGACAACCCGACGTTTGTCTCCTACTTCGGCAAGATTTCCTCCATCGATGGCCCGGAAGTCTTTCTGGTGCAACGGTATACCGTCGTCGTCCGCAACCTGAAGACGGGCACCGCCACCTTCTACGACAAGGACCGCAACGGCAAGCTGCTGACCGTCGCGCCCCCCAATCTCGGACCCAAATCGACCCCCAACTACGAACAGAACCTGGGCAAGGCGGCGGTTTTTGAGCTCGCCAACGGCATGCGCGTCTTCGCCGGCCCGCGCGACGATGCGTTCTACTTTGACTCCGCGGCCACGTTCGACACCTTGAACTTCCGCGCACCCGCTCCCGTACTGGCCGGAATGGCGGATCAGGGCAACGGCCCGGCCGCTCCCGCCGCCGTCGATGGCTTTGCGGGCTACAACATCAGCCTGATCGCCATTGAGGCTCCCATCACGATGTTGACCGCCGACGGCACGGCACCCACCGACCCCAAGGCCGCCAACGCCAAGATCGGCGCCTGGGCCGTTACCGCCCGCCAACTGGTGACCCTGCGTCCCAGCCCCGGCGACCCGGTGAACATCGGCGAGTACATGCAGATTGACCGCGTGGGCAACCCCCTGACCGTCGAGGCCCTGATCCCGCTGCCCATGAAAGACAAGTGGAACCGCAGCCAGCCCGCCGACGACCGCCAGTGGGCGCAGTACATCGGCGATCCGTTCTTCGCCTCGGGCATCCTGAAAGGTGTCTTCGGCCTCAACGTGCCGCCCGCCCCGCGCAACGACCTGTTGGGCGTCTTCGTGCCCGACATTACGCGCATCGACCTGACCATCGCCCCGACGCCCATGGCCAGCCAGAGCCGCCTAGGCCCCCTGGGTGGTGACAACGCCGGCTGGCCCTTTGGCGGCCGCCGCATCGGTGACGACGTCGTCGACATCGGCTTCCGCGCCTTGGCCGGAGTGCTGGTGCCGGGCTTCTCGAACGCCCCGCCCCTGGGCGATGGCGTCAACAGCAACGATATCCCCTATCTCGACCGGTTTCCGTTCCACGCGCCTCCGCATGCGGGCTACAAGCACTCGCAAATCGAAGGCACCAACGGCCGGGGCATGAATACCAACCAATAAGCACAGACGAACCTTCTTCTGGTTGCGGGGCGGCGGGACGCTGCCGCCCCATTTTTTCCAGCCTGAAGAAGAGCCACGAGGAACTTACCCATGCAACCGAAAATGATTCTCTGCTGTCTGGCATCGCTGCTGATCCCAGTGTTCGCGCAAGATCCCGAACGCCTCGCCGCCGCCTTGAAGGAGCGCGCGCTGCTGGATGGCGTCACCAAACTCAAAACCGACGACCGCCTGAAGATGTACCAGACGCTGGTCGACACCAAGCCCGAAACGCTGCACTATCACAACCTGCTGGCCACGGCCTACATCCAGAAGATGCGCGAAACCACGGACCCGGTCTACCTCACGCGCGCCGGCCAAGTGATCGATAACGTGCTCTCGCAAGACGCAAGCAACTACGAAGCCCTGCGGATCAAGAACGAGATTGAGCTGGAACATCACCACTTCAAGAACGTCGCCGCCGCCTCCCGCAAGCTGGTGCAGCTCGCGCCCGATGACCCCTGGAACTGGGGCACCCTCGGCGATGCCCTAATGGAGATGGGCGACTACCCCGGCGCCGCCGACGCCTACCAGAAGATGGTTACCCTGCGGCCGGACCTTTCGAGCTACAACCGCGCCGCCTGGTACCGCTACGTGGTGGGCGATCCGGACGGGGCCATCCAACTGATGAAGATGGCTCTGCAAGCGGGCAGCCGCTCCGCTGAGCATATGGCCTGGTGCTGGGTGGAACTGGGCAATCTCTACCTGCGGACCAACCGTCCCGCCGAAGCTCGCCCCGCCTTTGAGCGTGCCTCGCGCTACCTGGCCAACTACCATCCGGCCTTCGGCGGTCTAGGCAAGACGCTCACCATGACCGGTGACCTCACCGCCGCCATCGCCGCCTTCCAGCAAGCCCAGGCCATCAACCCCGCGCCCGAATACGCCGCCGCCCTCCACGACCTGTACGCCGCCACCGGCAACAAGGCCGAGGCTCAGAAGCAGCTGGCGCTGGTCGATGTCGTCGACAAAATGGAGCGCGCCGCCAAACAGCCGGCGAATCGCACGCTGGTGCTGATCTACGCGAACCTCGACCATCAGCTGCCCCGCGCGCTCGAACTGGCGCAAGGCGAACTCGACATCCGCCAGGACGTGTTCAGCTACGACGCGCTCGGCTGGGCGCTCTTCAAGAATGGCCAGTTGGAGGCAGCGCAGGAGGCAATGGTGAAAGCGCTGAAGATGGGCACACCCGAAGCCAGCTTCCACTACCACGCCGGCATGATCGCCGCCGCGCTGGGCAAGAAAACTGACGCTGTGCGGGAGCTGCAGCTAGCGCTCACCCTGAACCCGCAGTTCGATCTGCGGCAGGCCGCCATCGCGCAAGCCAAGCTGAAAGAGCTCAGCACCGGCGACGCCACCGCGAAGGAGACCCGCTAAATGCGAGCCCTCTTGTTGATCACCGCCTTCAGCATCGCGGCCGCGGCGGCTGACCGGGCCACCCTGCTCGATCAAGCCAGCAACCCCAAGCTCAACTCCGCGCAACGCAACGACGCCTGCTTCGCCTTGCGCGGAGACTCGACCGCCGCGGCCAAGGCCCGCATGCTGGAGCTACTGGCTGATGAAGCCCTCCGCGCCTGCGCCGCCCGCAATCTCCAGCAGATCGCCGCCACTGCCGAGCTCGCCACCGCTGCCTCGCACGCCCAGCCCGACGTACGCGCCGTCGCCATCGATGCCCTGGGCCGCTTGCAGGACCCCGCGCAGATTCCGCTGCTCATCAACGCCGCCCGGGACCCCAACGCCATGGTCAGCATGTCGGGCTTGCAGGCGCTGGCCTTGCTCGATCAACCAGAAGCACTCAATGCTCTGCTGCAGCTGGCGCACACCAGTGACACGGTGGGCCTGATGGCGCTCGAAGCCGCCTTGCGCTTCCGCAGCCCACGGGTGCTGGTCCGCGCGCGGGAGCTGCTGGCGATCAACGAGATCCCCGCCCGTCTCGCCGCCCTCCGCGTCATCGGCGAACTGGGCGATCCGTCAGATCTGACCGCACTGAAGGCGCTAGCGCCCCAGGATGAAGAAATGACCGCCGGCCCCCGCGGCTTCGGCCTGATGCCACCCATCAGCATCGCCCGCTTAGCCCGCACCGCCATGACGCGCATCGAAGCGCGCAGCAGTGCAGCCTCCAGCGTTACCGGGCGATAGGAAGTTCGCCTCTAGTTTCCCGCCAAGTCGCAAAGCCGCAAAGTAACTAAGGCCGCTCTTTGCGTCTTAGCGTCTTTGCGGGAAACCCAGCGCTGAAACTAGAGAATCTCGAACACCGCTTCCACTTCCACCGCCACACCAGTGGGCAGCGAAGCGAAGCCCAGCGCGGAGCGGGCATGGAAGCCATTGCCGGTCTTGCCAAAAATCTCGTGCAGTAGATCCGAGGCGCCATTGATCACCAGGTGGTGCTCAATAAAGTCGGGCGCTGAGTTCACGCAGCCCAGCACCTTCACCACGCGCAGCCCATCGAGCGTGCCGTGCGTGTTCCACACCGAGTTCAGAATCTTCGCCACGCAATCGCGAGCCGCGCCGTAGCCCTGTTCCGTGACGAGGTCAACGCCCAGCTTGCCTTTCAGCGTGCTGACGTGGCCGGAGGAGATCAGCTGGTTGCCGGAGCGGATGCAGAGGTTCAGGTATCCCGGAGTCTGCTTCTCAAAAGTGAGGCCGAGCGATTCGGCAATTTGTTGGGGAGTCATAGGTGGAATCTTCAGCGTAAGCGAAGGCCCCGCCATCAGGCAACGCGACCGGCAGAAATCGCCGCTCCGCTGCCGTCACCAGATCGATATAATCGCGCTGCACATGAGCGCTACCTTTCGTGTCGGCATCACCCCGGACTTCTTCGTCGAAGCCCAAGGCAAGTTTGAAAAGGAACTGGAATCCGTGCTCGGCCCGGCGGGCATCGCCTGGGAAGAGATGCCGACCCTGCCCGGCAACGTCGCCACGCCCGAAGCCTGCGACCGGTACGACGCCATCTTCGCCCTGGCCACCAAGTTCACGCGCGAAAGCGTCACCGGCGTCCATCGCCTGGCCCTGATCTCACGCTGGGGCGTGGGCTACGACATGATCGACACCGAGGCCATCACCGACAACGAGATCGCCCTCGCCATCACCCCGCAAGCGGTAAAGCGGCCCGTAGCAGAAGCGATTCTGACGCTGCTGATGGCGCTCTCCACCAACCTGGTGAAGCAAGACGCGCTGGTGCGCCGCGGCGGCTGGCGGGGTGACCTGCCGTCGCTCGGCTGGAACATCAAGGGCCGCGTGCTGGGCTCGCTCGGCTGCGGCAACATTGCGCGAGAGCTGTTCAGCATGGTCCAATCGCTCGGCTTTGGAGCCTTGATCGCGCATGACCCCTACATCGACAAAGCCCAAGCCGCGGCGCTGAATATCGAGCTGGTGGACAAAGAAACCCTGTTCCGCCAAAGCGACTATCTGGCCGTCAACACCTTCTTAAACGCCCAAACCCGCGGTCTGGTGGGTGAGCCGGAACTGCGGATGATGAAGCCCACGGCCTACTTGATCAACACCGCCCGCGGCCCCATCGTGCAGCATGAGCCGCTGGTCCGCGCGCTGAACGAAGGCTGGATTGCGGGCGCGGGGCTCGACGTCTTTGAGACGGAGCCGTTGCCGCTGGACCATCCGTTGCGCCAGTGCCCCAACACCATCTTCACGCCCCACGGCCTGCCGTGGACGCTTGAAATCGCGCGCGACAACAGCCTGGAGGCGTGCGATAACATCGTCACCGTCGCCCGTGGCGCCGTGCCGGCCGCGATCGTCAACAAGCAGGTCCTCGGCCGCGAGGGCTTCCTCAACAAACTGGAGCGTTTCCGTTCATGAAAGTTAACCGCTATCGCCAAGCCCTGGACGAAGGCCGCATCCCCATTGGCCACATGGTGTGGGAGTTCGGCACCCGGGGCATGGCCAAGATCCTCGATTCGCTCGACCTTGACTTCGTCATCTACGACATGGAGCATTCCTGCTTCGGCGTCGAACGCGTCGCGGATCTGATCGCCTATTCCAAGGCCGCCGGCTACGCCCCCTTCGTGCGCGTCCCCCAGCCGCAGTATCACTTCCTGGCGCGCATCATGGACGCCGGAGCGCTGGGTGTGATGATCGGCAACGTACAAACACCGGAAGAAGCCGCCCGCATCGTGCAAGCTGTAAAGTTCGCGCCGCAAGGCAGCCGCGGCGTCGGCATCGGGACCGCGCATACAGACTTTCTGCCGCTCGAACCGGTGAAATACTTCCGCGAGATCAATGAATCGAGCGTCGTCATCTGCCAGATTGAGTCGCCCTTAGGTGTCGAGAACGCCGACGCCATCGCCGCCGTCCCGGGCGTCGACAACCTCTGGGTGGGCCACTTTGACCTCTCGACGCAGATGGGCATCCCCGCCGAATTCCAGAACCCGCGCTTTCTCGCAGCCCTGGACAAAGTAATCGCCGCCACCCGTAAGCACGGCAAACAAGCCGGCATCCAACCCGGCGCCATGGAACAAGCCGACCAATGGCTAAGTATTGGCTTCAACGTCATCAGCTGGGGCGCAGACTCGGCCGTCTACCGCGGCGCCATGCAAACCGCCATCGGCAACCTTCGTCAACGCATCGCACAGAAGTAGTCACCTGGTCCCGTTGTTAAGATGTGAGCATGCGGACTGTCTTCGAGGCGGCCGGTGGATGCGACGGCCTCATTCGCCTGGCCGATGCTTGGCATCATCGCGTCATGGCCGACGAGGTGGTCGCCCACGCCTTCAGCCACGGTTACCACCCCGATCACACCGCTCGGCTGGCTGCCTATTGGGCTGAGGCGCTCGGCGGACCGCCCATGTATTCTGATTCCTTTGGCGACGAAACCTATGTCGTCAAGATGCATAGCGGAAACGGGGAGCACGGGGAAATGGATCGCCGGGCGATTGCTTGTTTCGACCAGGCACTGACCGATGTTGGGCTAGCCAAGGATCCCGTTTTGCGGCAAGTGCTATACGACTACTTCACCTGGGCCACGACGACCACGATGGCCCGCTACCATGAGTCCGCCGATGATGTACCCCACGGCCTCAGCATCCCGCGGTGGTCCTGGGATGGGCTCCAAGCGTAGAACGGGCGGCCAAACTTGCTACCGGAATTCTGGCGCTAGACTAGAGCCAGAAAGGTGCATACCGTGCAGGGTTCTGGGCTCATCGTCTCCAACCCGAAGGTCATGGCCGGCAAACCCGTCATCCGTGGCACACGGATCACCGTGGAATTGATCTTGGAGAAGTTCGCCGCCGGGCAAACTGAAGAGCAGATTCTCCTGGCTCATCCTCATATCACCCGGGAGGGGATTCGGGCCGCTCTGGCTTTTGCGGCCGAAGCTCTGCAGGCATCGGTCATCTATCCGGCTGAACGCGTCGCGTCGTGAGATTACTGGCGGACGAGAGCGTTGAGGGTCCAACGGTAGCCGCTCTCTTCCACTCAGACCTGGCGCGCTAACCGGGATCATCGCGGGCGTCAGAGCCGACGTGGCGGCCATTAAGGAGGTCATGACTCATGACTCAGTCCGGGTGCGATATCCCCCTGCGGCGGGCGGTGCAAGTGCCAAATCAGTATCGTCTGGAGATCATGGACTGACTGTCGGCAGCTCCTTGCTGGACTTCCACCGCCGGCCGCGTTTGCGATCTGGAGGCATTGTCCGTAAGGCTGGGTTTTTCGCATCGCCGCCGGCCCTCAGAGATCCTCGGGCGTCAACCCGGTATGCTTGGCCAAGCGAGCGAGCATCTTCGGGCCAACCTCGTCGTGATCGTGGAAGGAGAACTCATAATCCGGCCACCCCGGCCGCACAAGGAGACGGTGCGAGCCGCTTTGGCGCTTGATCCGCCAGCCAATCCGTTCCAGTGCCGCCAGGACACGGCGCGGTTTAGCAGATGGCCATTTGCTCATCGGGAATCGAGAATGAGACCGCCAGGGCTGATGATGGCAACTCCCCGTGAGCGATGCGGTCGGCAATCACTTCGATGGCCAGCCTTTCCGCGAGACTAATGGCTTGGTCACGGGTCTCGCCGTAGCACATCACTCCGGGCAACTCCATGGCCTCCGCGATCCAACGCCCATCGTCCTCACGGTCCAGCTCAATGGTGAGTCTCACCCTTTGATTGTAGCGTTCCGAACAATCTTGGTCGGTGCTCGACCATCAGCGGCGTTAGCCAATTACCCCACAAACGCCGACTCCGAGCCGCGGACCCGCAGGAGCGGGCTGTTCGAGAACCCACAACCGCTCAGGCAACCGCCAGTGGCCAATCCCCGAAGGCCATACGCCCACGCCGACCACCAGCAGCGGGATGATAGTGGTCATGAAGCTGTCCCTCACTCTCTGCCTCACCGCATCATTCGCGCTCGCGCAGGACCCCGCGCCCAAGCCGGTTGACCCGGCGATGGAGCGGGCCGTCCTGCGCATGGCGCGCGACATTCAGCGGGCCGTGCTGAACCTGCCCAACTACGGCGTGTTCGATTCCATCACCTTCGGCATCAAGGGCTACACCGTGATCCTGCGTGGCGTCGTCTCCCGGCCGGTGCTGAAGGCTGATGCGGAGCGGGTGACGCAGAAGGTGGAAGGCGTCACGGCGGTGGAGAACAAGATCGAAGTGCTGCCGCTGTCTCCCAACGATGACACCATCCGCGCACAAGCCTACGCGCGCATCTATGGTCACCAGGTGCTCAGCCGGTATACCAGCAACCGGGCGGGACCACAGTTCTCCTCACTCGGCCGGGCGGCGGGGGGCATCACCAATGATCCGCCGGTGGGCTGGCACGCCATCCATCTGATCGTCCGCAATGGAACACTGCGCCTGGAAGGAGTCGTCGATTCCACCATGGACCGCACGATCGCCGAAATGCAGGCCAACCAGACCTCGGCCTTTGTGGTGGAAAACAATCTGCAAGTAGCCAACCAGGACCAGCAGAAACTGATCACGCCGAAAAAGTAGTGAGTTTTCTGCTGTGGCTTTGTAACCAACCGTCCGGCCGCGCGTTTATGGGGCGGAATGGAGATTGATTTCACGTCCGTCTACTTGCAGTACGCGCCGGACGTGCGGCGGTTTGTTTGCTATCTAACGGGCAGTGACGACGCGGCGGCGGAGATCACCTCGGAGACGTTTCTGCGAGCCTGGACCACCTCGGGCCGGATTCGCGAAGAGTCCGCCAAGGGCTATCTGCTGGCCATCGCCCGCAATCTGGTGACGGACCGGCAGCGGCGCGGCTGGCGCGCGCAACCCTTGGCCTTGGACGTCACCGCGCCGGCGGCGAAGCCCGAAGCCAAGCGCTACCTTGACCAGACACTGGCCGCCATCCAGCAACTGCCGGACAAGTACCGGCTGCCGCTGGTGATGCATGCGGTGAGCGAACTGCCCTACGAAGAGATCGCGCGGTCGCTGGAGCTGCCGCTGGCGACGGTGAAGGTCCGCATCCACCGCGCTCGGCTGCAGCTGAATGAGATTCTCCATCCCACTGAGACGGTTTCCGTGAAGGAGTGAAGGCGATGAAGATGTCCGTTGATTTGCAATTGCCCGATGACGTGATGAAGGACTTGATCACGCTGCACCAGGCGGGGGAAGCCTCGCCCGGTACAGTGCAGCTGGTGGAGCAGTATCTGCGAGAGCATCCGGAGTTGGCCTCGCAGTTACTGTCCCCAGTCGCCGTACCGGCGCCGGCCGCCGCATCAAACGACGAATGCCTGCGGGCCATGCGCTCCACGCAGCAGCTGATCGCTTGGCGGATGGGTGTGATGGGGTTCGCCTTAACCACCATGCTGGTGCCGTTCACGTTCTGGTTCGACAGCAATGGCATCCACCCCGTGTTCTTCGACAACTCGAAGTTCATGATCGTGGCCGAAGGGGTGTCGGCGATGGCCTGGGGCGTGTTTGTCTATCTCAGCGAGCGGCTGCGGCGCGCCGGGCTGCGGTGAGCAGCTGCTAGCGCCCGCGCGGGACCAGCCGGAAGCGGCGGATGGCCATGCGGGGACTCGCGTGGGCCCGGCCGTGGTCGAGTTGGAACCGGATGTGGAGTTCGTCGAAGCGGACCAAGGGCCGATCCGCTTCCTGGCTGGCGAAGGGGAAGACCAGGGTCTCAGGCACCGCCGCTTCACTCCCAAAGCCGCGGAAGCTGGTCACCGGGGCCCGCGGAAGTTTCCAACCCGGCTGGCCGGGCGAGGCGGTATCGATCAAGGTCAGCGCCGCCTGCACCGTACCGGGATAGATGTCGGCATTGGAGATATCCATCTCAATCCGGCTGCAGCAGCTGACGTCAATCGATTGGCCCAAGTTCTGGCGGCCTTCCAGAATCAACGGCCGCCAATCGGTGGACCGGAACTTGAGCGTCTCGGGCGTCCCGCGTTTCACCATCGACCCTGGGGGCGGGCGGCGATCAGGGAACTTGAACAGCCAGTACACGCCAAAGAATGGAATGCTGAGCGGCTCCTGGTCCGGAGAGTGAAACAGATTCGGGCGCAGTGCGGGCAGGGGTGGCACCAGTACGGTATGCGGCTCCTCCTCCGGCAAAATGATCACGCCGTCGTGAGTGCCGCCTTCACTCGATTCCCCCGCCCGGGCACTTCCGCGGCCTGCAGCCTCCTGGGGCGGCGGCGTGGGGGAGGCCTCCGCGCGAGCCGGGTCAAGACCCATGATGCCGCTCCACCGGCCTGGCGGCAGCACGCCCAGAAACGTCATCAACACGGCCGCCAGAATCAGCAGCTGCTGGTGGAAGGCGCGCGGCGGCGGCGGTGGGATCTCCCGCAGCACCGACAACCACCAAGCGGAGGCCACCAGCGACGCCACCAGCAACCAGGCCGCGCCCTTCAGGCGTCCGGTCAAGAGCAGACCGGCGGCGGCGTGGCCCGCAATCGCCAACGCCAGGGCAGGGAGCGGCGATTGGCGGAGGGTCCGGGCAGAGTGGAGATCAAAGAGCGGACGATCCGCGCCTCCCAGCGCTGCCGGGCTTTTCGGCCCAGGGTGTTCCGCGAGCACGAGCCAGGTCAAGGCGACGGCCAACAGCCCACCCGCCGCCAGCAGGACGGGAGAGTGGGCGCTGATGAGCGCGGCGAAAGGTGCCAGACATAGGGCCGCCAAGCCTGCCCGGAGCCGCCGCATCGTTCGCTGAGCGCGGTCGCCGCGACGATCGAGCAGCCACAGCGCCAGACTTGCCGTGCCCACGGATAGGCCGCAGAGGAGGCCCGCCCTGATGAATGGATTCGCCGTGGCCACTGCGCGTAGCGGATAGGCCAAGCCGGAAAGCTCCAGCACCCACCAGGTGATCATCAGTGAAAGCAGGGGCACAACGCGAGGCCACCAGTGATGGGACGGCGGCGAACTGGAGGCAGCAGACAGGCGTGGCATCCTGGGTCTCTCGTCCGGTTAGACACTTCACGCCAACCCATTGTTCCTGGGCCGCCCATGCGGCTGCGCGATAATTGAGGTATGCGCCGAGAGATTACCGGTTGGTATAGTGAGCGGTTGTTCCAGCACATGCCCCTGGTGGCCTATGGCCACTACGGCCCGCCCGTGCTGATGCTGCCCACCGCGGCCGCGGACTATTTGGAGTATGAGCGGTTCCAGCTGATCGACGCGATCTCCTGGTGGTTTGAGAACGGCCGGGCCAAAGGCTACGCCGTCAACAGCGTCAACAAACAGGCCCTGCTGAACGACGCGACGGCGCCGTGGGACAAGATCGAGTGGCTGAAGCGCTACGACAGCTATCTGATCAACGAAGTGCTGCCGCTGATCTCCAGCGATTGTGGCGGGGGCGATGTAAAGCCGATGCTGTTCGGCATCAGCCTGGGTTCAACACTGGCGGCGATGACGTTCTTCAAACACCCGGACCGCTTCAGCGGCGTCATGCTGATCGCCGGCAGCTACGACATCCGCGGCTACATGGACGGCCACTACAACGACGATGTCTACTTCAACAACACGGTGGACTTTGTCGCCGGCTTGAACGACGACTACTATCTGCCAATGCTGCGCCACGGCGGCAAGAAGATCATCATCTTCACCGGGCAAGGCCAATATGAGGCGCCCCACCGCGCGCGGCAGCTGTCGAACATTCTCACGGCCAAGGGCATTCCGCATCAGCTGGATGTCTGGGGTCACGATGTGACGCACGACTGGCCGTGGTGGCGCAAATGCGTGCCGGAGTACTTTGGGCAGCTGTTTGGGTAAGCGGCGATGAGTGTACTGGCGCTTGCGGCAACTTCGCTGATCATGCTTTCGCCACTGGCGGACCCGCAGGCCCGGCCAGGTACCGCACCTCGGGATTCTGCTCCGGAGATGCAAAAGGCCATTGAGGAGTTTCGCGTCCAGAGCCGGCGGCTGGGGATGGTGGAGGGCGTGGCCGCGCAGGTGACCTCGACCAGCCGCAAGTCCCGCTGGCATGGGCGGCTGTTTGAGAACTTCCGCAACGACTTTCTGGACGCGGTGCCGCATGAGGTCGCGCAGCGTGGCGGCAAGAAGAACATCTTGCGGCGCAACCAGTTCGGCGTCAATTTGAGCGGTCCGGTCTGGATTCCAAAACTGTTTGACGGCGGCCGGACCACGTTCTTCAGCCTTACCTATGAAGGGATGCGGGAGAAGACCGGACGCTCCTCGCTGAACACCATCCCCACGATGGCGGAGCGGACTGGTGACTGGTCACAAGTGGTGGACCCGGCCGGTGAGCCGTTGCCCATCTTTGACCCGGCGTCCACTGCAACCAACCCAGGCTACAACTCCACCCAGCCGCTGACCACCAGCAATCTGCAGTATCAGCGGAACCCGTTCCCGGGCAACGTGATTCCGGTCTCCCGCCTGAACCCCCAAGCCGTGGCGGCCGCCCAGCTGTATCCGGAGCCCAACTCGACGGCGGGGCCGTTCTTCCGGAACAACTATTTTGTCTTTTCGCCGGAAGTGAATAGCGCCAATGGCTTCATCGGCCGCCTGGACCATACTGTCGACGAACACCACCGGCTGGGCGGGTCCTTCAGCCATTCCAAAGGCCTGGACGGCGCGGCGCCGGTGTTTCTGAATGCCGCCAATCCCGGACCCGTCGTGCGCGACCGGCAGAGCGAGCGCGCCGGCATCGAGCACACTTTCACCATCTCGCCCCAGCGGCTGAACTCTCTCTCGATTGACGTCTCCAGCGACCGGATCACCAATCTGCCGGAGACCGTGAACGGCCGCGTCTACCCGAACTACAAGATGGGGGCCTATCTCCCCATGGGCCGGGCCAACGCCGAACTGCGGAGCGCGCGGCAGGTGTTTTCCATCGCCGAAGGCTACTCGATGCGCTGGCGGCAACACCGGCTGCGGATGGCGGCGCGCTGGTTCCGGGATCAGGTGAACATCTATTCGCCCACCTACCCCGAGGGCAGCTACCGCTTCGGCTCCGGCTTGACCAGCTTGCCCGGCATCAACAATACCGGACACGCCTTTGCCAGCTTTCTGCTGGGCCAGGCCGAGTTTGCCGAACAGAGCGTCGTGCAAAGCCCCAGCTACTTCCGCCGCAGCCGCTATTCATTGGCCATGAGTGATCAGTGGGAAGTGTTGAAGGGCCTGGTGTTCAGCTTCTCGCTGGGGCTCGAGATGAGCGGCGCGCGGCAGGAAAAGTATGACCGCCAGTCCACCGTGGCGCTGGATGTGATCAACCCGGAGAACGGCCGTCCGGGGGCGCTGGTGGCGGCTGGTGTGGGCGGGCAGGGGCGGACCTTCCAGCCCTTCCTGTGCAAGGGCGAACCCAGCCTGGGCATCGCTTGGAACCCGCTGGGCGGTACGCGGACCGTGGTGCGGGCCAGCTACGGGCGGTCCTATTCGGCCATCCCGGTCTACTCATCGCAGTGGGGCACGCAGGCGTTCAACGGCAGCCCGGCCTGGGTGTCGCCAAACCCGCAGCTGGAACCGGCGGCGATCTTGACCGCCACCGTACCGCCGGGTGGACGGACGTTTCCCGATTTGCGGCCGGAGTCGGCCAACAATACGATTGCCGATCTCGTCGAGAGCACGGGCAAGCAGCCCACCTATCAATCGTTCGGCCTATCGCTCGAACGCGAGCTGCCCAGCTCATTGCTGTTGACCGTGGGCCTGGGGCATGCGCACGGGCGAAACTTACTGCTCGGCAATTCGGCGTCGAACCCGAATGCCATCCCGTTAAGCGCGCTGGAGTATCGGGATCAGCTGAACGACGAAGCGTTCAACCAGGCGCAGCGGCCTTACCCGCAGTACCAGCGCTTCAACATCTTCAGCTCCTGGCCGGAGGGCCGGTATCAGCGTGATGCGGGCTATCTGCGTTTGGAGAAGCGCTCATCTTCTGGATTGGTGCTCTCCACCACCTATGAAGTGTCCAAGCAGATGGACAACTACTCCGGCCCCTACGGCATCCAGGACTACTACAACCGGTCCAACGAGTGGGCCTTGACCTCCAGCAACAACCCGCAACGGTTGACGCTGACCTATAGCTACGAGATCCCCATGGGCCCCAACCGGCTGCTGTTCCCGGTGACCGATTGGCGGCGCTATATCGTCGAAGGCTGGTCCGTCAGTGGCGTCACCACCATCGTGAGTGGCCTGCCGCTGGCCTTGCGGCCGCAGTTCAACAACACGGGCCGCGTGGTGGATACACTCTACGTCGACGTGGTGCCGGGCGTCGATCCGCATGCGGCGGAGCAGACGCCGGAGCGCTGGTTTAACCCCGATGCCTTTGCGCAACCGGCCGATTTCACGGTGGGCGATGCGGCCCGCACGCATCCTTCGCTGCGTGGCCCGGGTGCGCAGAATCACGATCTCTCGTTGAACAAGCGCATTTCACTCTCCATCGAAAAGAGCGTCGAGTTCAGCATGGTGGGCCTGAACTTCATCAACCACGCCAACTGGGCGGACCCCGACACTACCATCGGCACGGCCTCGGCGCCGAACGTGAACGCGGGGCGTATCATTAGCTCTCGTGGTGGACGCGTGATCCAGTTGGGTTTAAGGTATAGCTTCTGATGCGGACGAGATGGGTGATGGCCGGGTTGCTGGCGAGCGGCTTTGCGTTTGCTGCGCCGCCGGAGGTGCGCACGCCACGTCTGCGGGTGCCGTTCCGCGCCCTGGGTGAGCCCGTTGCGGCCACGGACGTCACGGTGAAATTGAACGGCGCTCCGGCGAAGGTCGCGCGGCTGTTGAAGCCGGGGGATGACTTGCTGCTGTTGATTGCCGTGGATTTCTCCGGAGACCTGACGCTGGTGGACCAGGCGCGAGAGACACTGCTCAAGCAGATCGAAGCGTTGCCGCCATCGGTGCGCGTGGGTCTGTTGCGGGCGGGCGATGATCTGCGCGTTGTCGAAGAGCCCGGCGCCTCGCGCGAAAGCATCGCGGCGGCCTTGCAGGCGTTGACGGTGACGGCGCGGCCGGGCCTATTGAATTCGCTCGAAGCCACGCAGCAGCTGGCGGACTCGATCGCCGCCAAGGCCCAGGTGCGCGTGGCCACGCTCTGGATCAGCGATAGCAACGTGGCCCGGTATCGCGAGGACTACACCAACCCGGTGGTGAACTCGAGCGACGCCGGTGACATGAGCCGCCGCTTTCCGGAGGGCCTGATCCAGGAGCGGATCCGTCAGCTCTCGGCCTCGCTCAGTCGCGGGGAGACGCCGGTGTCACTGGTGCACTTGCAGTATCTGGGGGACCGGCTGAACACGGCCTATCAGACTGGCCTCAGCGATCTGGTGCGCGCCAGTGGCGGCGGGGGAGAATTCTGCCGTTCGGTGGCCGAGATCCCGGCGGCCATCGAGAAAGCCTTTGGCGAGATCAGCGCCCAGTACACGGCCGAAGTGGAGTTCCGGCCCTCCAAGATCAAGCGCCTGGACGTGGCGGTGGAGGCCGGGGAACGCGAAGTCCGGTTCCGGCCGCGGCGGCGGGTGCCGGAGCCCGGCTCGAAGAAAGGCTCCGAAGAGTGAAGGGGGGCATGAACCGGGCATGGTTGGGCTGGGGCGCGGCCCTGGCGGTGACGGCGGGGAGCGGCTGGTTTCTGTGGCAGGCGGCGCAACGCAGCGGCGCGGATGCGGCAGAACTGCAGCGGCTGCGGCAAGCGGAGCTCGCGCTGCAGCAGCGGCTCACGTCGGCGGAGCAGCAACTACAAGCGCTGGGCCAACCCGTGCTCGCCTCCGGCGGCGGCTCCGCGCGGCCCGGTGCCAGTGCTGCCGATGTAGCCGCGGTCCGGCATCATGATGAAGAGTTGACCGCGCAACTGCATGCCAAGGATGAGCAGTTGCGCCACGCCGAAGCCACCCTGGCCTCACTGCGGGACGCCACCAAGGATCTGGAGCGGCGCCTGGAAGCGGCGGCGGAACGCCATCAGCAGGCGCAGGCGGCCGAAGTGGCGCTGAAGGAGAAGGTAGAAGAGGCGGCCCGCCAGTTGGCCGCGCTCCAGAAGGCGGCGGAAAGCAAGGATGCCCGCGTGGCCACGCTGGAAGCCGCGCAGCGAACGCTCGCCACCAAGGCGGAAGAAGCCAGCCGCAATAGCGCCAAGTGGCGCAAACTGACCGACGATTTAGAAGACGTCGCCCGCCGCCGGGAAACGTTGGTCACCAATCTGGCCACCCGTTACCGCGAAGCCTCCGACACGCTGCGCACGCTCTCACTTCAACTAGAGAACCGTGGCGCGGGCGCCGCGTCAGGCCCCAACGATCTCTCCCGCATCCAGAACGCCGTCACGCTGGCCGAAGAAGACCTGCGGCAGCTTCGCAATTTGAGCACCCGCGCCCGGCAGTTGCAAAAGGACCTGGCCGCGGCCAAGTGACCCTAGCGGGACGCTAAGCACGCGCGTCTCGATAGGCCCACTTCAGCAATGGCGGCGCCACGATCGTGGTCATCACCGACATAAAGACCACCGCCGCGTAGATGTTCTGGGGCACGACACCGAACGACAGACCAATCTGCGCCACCACCATCCCCACTTCGCCGCGCGGGATCATGCCGATGCCCACTTTGAAAGCGTCGCGGCGGCCCAATCGAAACGCGCCCAGGCCGGCGCCGAAGAGCTTTGAGAAGACTGCCGCCACGAAGATGAGCAGCGCGGGCACCAGGGCGACGGGATCGAGAAAGACTTTCGGGTCCAGTTGAAGGCCGATGTTCACCAGGAAGAAGGGCACCAGCAGTTCGGCGGCGCCGCTGGTGAGCTCGTGCACGCGCTGGTCCGCGCTTTCACCCAACGCCATGCCGGCGAGAAACGCGCCCACGATCGCGGCGACGCCCGCGTAGACGGCCAGCACGCTTAAGCCAAACAGGAGTACCAGGGCGACCACGTAATCGGCCTCCGCCATCCGCAGATGCGACCGCACCAGCGGCAGGATCCGGGTGGCCGTGCCGACGCCCCAGAAGACGATCAACAGCACAAAGCCAATGGCGAGCGCGGCCGTCAGGCTGAGCTGCAGATAGTCGATGCCGCCCTTGGCGAGGCTGGAGACGACGGCCAGGATCAGCAAACCCAGCACGTCATCGATCACCGCCGCCACCAGGATGATGCGGCTGGCGCGGTGGTTCAGCAAGCCGCGCTGGGTCAGCACTTGGGCGGTGATGCCGACACTGGTGGCCACCATCGCCGCGCCCACAAACACGGCCTCGATCTGCGAATGCCCCAGTTGGATGATGATCAAGTAGCCCGCGATGAAGGGCATGATGACGCCACCCAAGGCCGCCATCATCGCCACGCCACCCACGCGCACCAGTTCCGAGGCCCGCACTTCCAGGCCCACGCGGAACAGCAGGAACATCACGCCCAGGTCCGCCAGCGAGTGGATCAGCTCGCTGGGTTGGATCCAGTTCAGCAGGCCCGGGCCGATCAACATCCCGGCGATGATCTCGCCCGCAATGGCGGGGGCCCGCAGCCGCTCACAGATTTCGCCGCACAGCTTCGCCACGCCAAAAATGATCAGCATCTGGAGCGGCAGGTTGGAAGCGCCTTCGCTTGAGGCGAAGAACCCCACCAGGGTGGCGAAGTCAGGCATGGATCACCCTGAGCGTAGCATCCTGATCCGGTGGCAATCGGCTACAATTCGAAGCAAGGCCTGCCACCGCGGCGCGACCCGCCGTGGGTTCTGTGTTGAATGCTCAAAGCGGCGGGCGGCGCGCGTGAAGTCCTCCCCGCTCGAGGTCCCGGGCATACCCAGTTCCCCAAAAGGTGATGAGCGTTTTGACGACGGAGAGATCCGAATTGTCCAGTAGCGGAAGTGATCAGACAATACCGAGCGATCTGGCCGGCCGCGCCGCCCGCGTGGAAGGCATGGTGGTGGCGGCGGCCGAACAGCATCTGCTGACGCCCTTCGGCAGCGAGATCGCCGTGCTGGCGGTGGGCGGGTTTGGCCGCTGCGAGCTGTTTCCGCATTCTGATATCGACTTGTTGCTGCTGGTGGAATCACCCGAAAAGGCGATGGCCGAACGGGACGCCATTGCCCACTTTCTGCGCGAGCTTTGGGATAGCGGCCTGGAACCGAGCCACTCCGTCCATACGGTGGACGAATGCTGTCAGCTGGACACGGCGAATGTCCAGCTCACCATCAGCCTGCTGTCGCAACGCCTTCTGTGTGGCGGCGCGGCCCTGCATCAGCGCCTGGCCCAACGGCTGCCGGAGTTCATCCGTCTGCAACGGCGGCCCGTGACCACGCACCTGTTGCGGCTGGCCGAAACCCGTCACGCCAAGTACCAGAGCACGATCTATCACCTGGAGCCAGACGTCAAGGATTCACCGGGCGGCATTCGGGATCTGCATCTGATTTCATGGCTGGGCGGGCTCCGCGGCGCGGCCTTTGAAGAGGCCCTGGAATCGCTGAAGCCCGCCCGAGCCTTTCTGGCGGACCTGCGGACCAAGCTGCATCTGCGGATCAAGCGCGATGACAACCGCTTGACCTACCACGCGCAGGACGATCTCTTCCCTGACCCGGAAGGCGGCATGCGCGAATACTACCGGCACGCGCGTGAGATCTACCGCGAGGTGAAGCGCGTGATCGCGCAGAGCGAGGAGCCCGGCAGCGGCATGCTGCGGTCGTTCCTGGATTGGCGCAGCCGTTTGTCGAATTCTGAGTTCACCGTGAGCCGCGAAAAGGTGCTGCTGCGGTCCCCCCAAATGCTGGCCAGCGACCTGCGTCTGCCGCTGCGGCTGATGCAGTTTGTCGCGCGGCACGGGTTTGCGCTGGCCCCCGATACGGAGCGGCGGTTGCTAGAACTGGTCCGCAGTGGCGCCACGATTCCGCAGTTCGGCCTCTGGCAGGATTTGAAGAACTTGCTCTCGTTGCCCTACGCGGCGCGGGCTCTGCGGATGATGCATGAGACGGGCCTGTTGAAGTTGATTCTGCCGGAATGGTCTCGCATTGAATGCCTGGTGACGCGCGACTTTTACCATCGCTACACGGTGGACGAGCACACGCTGGTCACGATCGAGAGCCTGGAGCAGTTGGCCCATTCCAAGGAAGATGACCGCACCCGGTTCCGCGAACTGCTGGCCGAAACGCCGGATCTCTACCTGCTGCGGATCGCGCTGCTGTTGCACGACATCGGCAAGGGCGGCGGGACGGGCGAACACGCCACCGAATCGACGCGCATCTCTCGGGAGGTGTTGGCCCGCTTAGGCGCCGACGAGGTGGAGACGGCCACCGTGCTCTACCTGGTGGATCAGCACATCGCGCTCTCTATTTTGATGACCACGCGCGATCTCCACGACCCGGAAGTGGCGCGCAGGGCCGCCCAGGGCATCGGCGCGATCGAGCGGCTGCAGTTGCTGACGCTGCTGACCTTCGCCGACATTAGCGGCGTCAACCCCACCGCGATGACGCCCTGGCGGATGGCCCAGCTGTGGGGCGCCTATCGCGCCTTGAGCCAGGAGCTGACCCGCGAGCTGGACACCGATCGCATTCTCCCTGAGCCTTCGGTGGACGCGGCGAAGGCCAGCTTTCTCGAAGGCTTCCCCACGCGCTATCTGCGTATGCACTCCGCCGCCGAGGTGGACTTGCACTTTGCGATGTACTCCCGGTTAGGCGAGGCCGGAGCCGCGGTGGAGATGGTTCACTCTGGCGGCTTCTGGCAGCTGACGGTGGTCAGCCGGGACCGCAAGGGGCTCTTTGCCGATCTGGCGGGAACGCTCGCCAGCTTCGGCATGAACATCCTGAAGGCCGAGGCGTTGGGCAATGCCCACGGCGTCATCGTCGACATGTTGCGCTTCTCCGACCCCGGCCGCCGCCTGGAGCTGAACCCGGAAGAAGTGCCGGATCTGCGGCTGTTGATTGAACGCGTCGTGCGGGGCGAAGAGTCGGTGGCGAAAAGGCTAAAGGGCCGGCCCGCTCCGCTGCCCCCCAGCCGTCGCGGTCTGGTGGCTCCCGCGCTCCGGTTTGATACCGCGGCCTCCTCGCGGGCGACGTTGCTGGAAGTGGTGGCTCAGGACCGGCCGGGGTTGCTGTTCGACTTGGCGCGCGCCGTCTCTGAGGCGGGCTGCAATATCGAAGTGGTGCTGGTGAACACCGAGGCGCACAAGGCGCTGGACGTTTTTTATCTCACGCACTCGGGCGGCGCCGTGCCCGCCGGCGTGCGCGATGTATTGCGCGAGAGCTTGCTCCGGATCTTGACCGTCTGATCAGGAAGCACTGCTGGAAATGAATCATTTGTGATGACGCATATTTTCACTAGGCAAGCCGGTCGCCCCGGTGTAAGATAAACGCACAATGCTTCAAGGACCGGACCGGAGAAACTTCCTGGTTCTGGCCATTCAGGGTCTCGGCGCAGTGATCACCGGCGCTCTGGGTGTGCCAGCACTTACCTATCTATTTTCGCCCGCCAAAACCAAGAACGACGCCACGTGGATCGACGTCGCCGACTTGGCCAAGCTTCCTGCCGGCGAGCCTGCGGAGATCATCTTTTCCCGCAAGCGCGTCGATGGCTGGAAGGTGGTGACGGAGAAGACCTCCGCCTGGGTGGTGAAGACGGGCGAAACTGAGGCCTTCGCCTTGGCCCCGGCGTGCACCCACCTGGGCTGTGCCTATCACTGGAAGCAGGAATCGAAGGAGTTCACCTGCCCCTGCCATGCCTCCTCGTTTTCGATTGACGGCAAAGTGCAGGCCGGACCCGCGCCGCGCGCGCTGGACCGGTATGAATCGCGCGTGGTGAACGGCAAGGTGCAGGTGGGGCGCGTCGTGTCGAGCGAGAGCTCCGGCGCCAACGGGGGGAAGGCCTGATGCTCCGCGGCGTGCTTGAATGGCTGGACGACCGCACCGGCATTGTCTCCGGCGTCCAACACTTTCTCGATGAAGACATCCCGGCCTCCAGCGGCTGGCATCAGGTGTTCGGGTCGATTGCGATGTTCGGTTTTCTGGTGCAGGCCGTCACCGGCATCCTGCTGGCGCTGAACTACGCGCCCACGGCGGGTGAGGCCTACTATTCGCTGAAGTACATCGTCATGGAAGTCACCGGCGGCCGCTTGATCCGCCAGCTGCACCACTGGGGCGCCAGCTTGATGATCGTCATCGTCGCCCTCCACATGATCCAGGTGTTCATCTGGGGCGGCTACAAGAAGCCGCGCGAGGCGACGTGGATTGTGGGCGTCGTGCTGCTGCTGATGACGCTAGGCTATGGCCTCACCGGCTACCTGCTGCCGTGGGACAACCGGGCCTATTGGGGCACCGTGGTGGCCACGCAGATTTCAGCCTCCGCTCCGGGTGCTGGGCCGTATATCGCTCGCCTGATGGGCGTGGTCGATGGAGCCATCGGGTCAGTGACGTTCGCCCGCTTCTACGCCATCCACGTGCTGCTGCTGCCGCCCGCCACGATGGCACTGATGTTGCTCCATGTCTTTTTGGTCCGCCGCCATGGCGTCGCTCCGCTGCCGGGTGATGAAGCGCTGCCCAAGAAGAAGTTTTACCCCGGCCAAGTCTTCAAAGACACGCTGGCCATCTTTATCTACTTCGCCATTCTCTACACGCTGGCCGTTGTCGCTCGAGTGCCACTAGAGCGCATGGCCGACCCCACCGACACCAGCTACATTCCTCGCCCCGACTGGTACTTCCTGTTCCTGTTCCAGTTGCTGAAACTCTTCCCGGGGTCACTGGAAATGATCGGCTCCATCGTGCTGCCCACGCTCGCGATCATCGCGCTATTTGCCGCACCGTTTATTGACCGCTCCAAGATGGTGATGGTCCGTCAGCGCGGTTTCGCCGTGAGCTTGGTGCTGCTGGCCGCCGCGGCGTGGGGTTCGCTCACCTACGCGGCTGTCGCGGGTACGCCCAAGAGCGCCCAGTCCGAATACGATGCAACGCTAGTGGAACCCTGGCAGCACCTGACGCCCAAAGAACTGATCAAGCCCGATGCCGCCGCACCGGAGTTCGCCAAGCTCGCCGCCCGTACCTACTTGAAATCGGGTTGTACGGCCTGCCACGTCGCCAACGGCGAAGGCGGCAAGTTAGGCCCGCCCTTGAACGCCATTATGTTCCGCCGCGATCGCGCGTGGTTGGAAGCGCACTTCATCGAGCCGCAGAAGATGGTTCCGGGCTCAACGATGCCGCCCTACAAGTTTGCTCCGCCGGAGATGGCGGCGATGCTTGATTGGCTGTTGAAGCTACCGCCGGATTAGCGGCTGAGGCGGATTTCCGGCTTCACCAAACGAGCTCGGCGTCGTCGGTGTTGCCGAATTCGCCCATCACCAGTTCGTCATCCCCGGCTTCGGCGATGGCGATAGCGTCTTCCGCCCAACCCGTCCGCGCGGGACGGGCAGGCGGTGGCCAGGCCAAGTCATCACCGTTATTCGCAGTCATACGGGCCCCTAATCTTCCAGGGCATCATCCGCGCGGGGAGGCTCGCCCCCAACGCGCGACAAGAACGCGAGCGCTTGATGGACATTACCCCGGCCCCGGCGCTCAGCAAAGTAGGCCTCTGCTGTCTGGATGGCGGTGAGCTTCTCAGCTGCCGCCATCACCAGAAACTGGTTCATGCTGGTTCCGTCTGCCTCCGCCATACGCTCCACCGCAGCCTTCAGCGAGTTAGGCAGGCGCAGCGCGAACGTCGATACTCTGGTTGTCATTTTCTTAGCTCCCTCAGCGCATCCACCGGTTTCCATAGAGCAATACCGAACCGCCCCGGCGCGTCCTTGAAGTCCGCCCGATTGAAGGTGACGATGGCATCCGCACGGCCGTTCACCGCCGCCTCCAACACCATCTCATCTGCTGCATCTGACAACTGAGGCCGCCATTGATAATGCACCTGCACAGGCACAATAACGTCGAAAATCACATCGAGGAGGTTCCGAACCTCACCCTCGCTGGCCTGAGCTGCCAAGCGGTGTTCGGCCAACATGCAGATAGCTTCATACTCAAGCGCAAGCGCGACGCTCAGGAGCCAGAATGCTTTCCGCTCCAGCAGGAGCGCCAGCAGAGCCGCCGAAGCTCCAGATGGACTCCTCATGGCGGCGACCACCACATCGGTATCGACCGTAAGCCTCATCCCATCGTCAATATAGCATCATCGGCGATGTGACATCACAGGCGATATCATTTTACTGCCGGGTTTGCAAGCCGCCCTCTTCCGCCTCCCGCCTCTGGACGCCTTCGGTGGAGCGGTAGGCGATGAACTTCGGCAACAACGCCGCCAGCACCGCGCAGCCCACGACGCAGGCGGCACCGCCGGCCATGACTGAGCTCCGCAGGCCGAAGGCTCGGGCAGCCACGCCAGCTTCGGCATTGCCCAGGTAAGGTCCGCTCAAATAGCTGACCATCTCAATGGCCGCTGTCCGTCCGCGGAGGCGCTGCGGGATGGTCTGGTTCCACATGGTCATGCGGAACAGGCCGCTGATCATGTCGCAGGCTCCGGCGAGAGCCAGAAAGAGTAAGGCCAGCCACAGCGGCCCGGCTGCTCCAAAGCCCACAATCGCCAAGCCCCACCCGGCTGCGGCCAACGTGATGGCCACCCCGTGGCGCTGCACCTTGCCCGCCCAGCCGGAGGTGAGGCTCGCCAACAACGCACCCACCGACGGCGCCGCGTAGAGCCAGCCCACTGTGTGAGCGCCCCACTGCTCGGCGAGCGCTGGAAACAGGGCGTTCGGCATGCCAAAGAACATAGCGTTCATGTCGATCAGGTAGGTGCCCAGCAAGTCCTGCCGCTTGCGGGCATAGCGCCAGCCTTCGAGAAGAGTGTGCCACGTGAGATTCTCTTCGTTGGCCCCGACTGGCCGCCCCAGCGGACGCATCCGCAGCAGCATCACCATCGAGAACACAAAGCTCGCGCCATCGAGCAGAAAGGCCGTACCGGCGCCCAGAGTGCTGGCGATCACACCGGCCAAGCCCGGCCCCGCGATGTGGGCGAAGTTGTGGCGCAGCGAGTTCCAGCTGGCGGCGCCGGTCATCTGCTCCGGCGTAAGCAGCTGCGGCGTCATCGCTTCCATGGCCGGCCGGTGAAACGCTCCCAACCCGGCCAGCAGCCCGGCCACCAGCCACAAGGGCCACACCGCCGGCTGCGGTTGAAAGGCGTTGGCCACCAGCGCGAGGCAGCACAGGGTCTGCCCCGCCTCCACCATGACAATCAGCCGCCGCCGGTCCCAGCGGTCAGCTACCGCGCCGCTCACAAAAGCCAGCAGCACCATCGGGAAAAACTCGACCAGGCCCAGCAGCCCCACCATCAAGGGCGATTTGGTCAGCTGATACATCTGCAACGGCAGCACGACATAGCTGATGGCCGAGCCAAAGTTCGAAACAAACTGCCCGGCATAGAGCAGCCGGAATTCGCGCGAATCGCGCAGTGGGCCGAGGTCAGGAAGTAGGGAACGCATTGGTTAGATCGAGCGGCATGGCATCTACACTCGCGAGTGCGGCCTTCGCTTCGGTCTCGATCTGGTCTAGCACTTCAGGATGCTGAGCGAGCAGATCATCCCACTTGTGATCTGCGCGCACCTCGTCCAACAGCCGCTGCGCCAGCCAGTCTTGAGCGGCCGGGGGCAGTTCCGCAGCCTCCGAGAAAGCTTTTTCTAGCAACTCTGTCGCCATGGCTTTCAGTTTAGACCGACTGGGTCAAGCAACGGCCCATATCAAGAGAGCGTGGATTCCAGGTGGCCCAGGCACTGAAGCCTGCGCCACACGCTCGGTTGCAATCCTTTTTTAAGTTTCTCTGGGTGAAGCACTGCTGGCCAGCACAGGTGCTTCCGTCCCATGCTCCCGGTGGGCGGTGGCGGATTCGCGCGACAATCGAAGCGAGGCAATCTGATCCATGCGCAAGTTTCTGGTGGGCGTACTCTGCGGCCTGTTATTGGCCGGCATCGTGGGTGTCGTGCTGATTTTCGCGGCCATCCGCTTTGGCGCCAGCGAATCCACTCCCGCGGTCGCCAGCAACTCTACGTTGTGGTTGAAGCTGGAAGGTAGCATCGCGGAGGCGCCGCCCGATGAGCTGCCGCTGCCGTTTCTCGAAGCCCAAAGCTCCATCACGGTGCAGGAGTTGTGGAGCGCCCTGCGCGCTGCCTCCACCGATACCCGGATTAGGGCCGTGGTGCTTGCTCCTCGTGGCATTGGGGCCGGGTGGGCGAAGCTGGACGAGCTCCGGTCCGCCATCAAGGAGTTCAAAAAGAGCGGCAAGCCGGTCTACTGCTGGCTGCGCACGCCTGGGGCGCGAGAGTACTACCTGGCCACCGCCGCCGACCGGATCTACCTGGCGGAACAGGACGTGGTCAACGTCAAGGGGCTGGGCGCGGAGCTGACCTACTACAAAGGCACGCTCGACAAGCTGGGCGTTCAGATGGAGATCGAGACGGCCGGGAAGTTTAAGGATGCCGGCGACTCCTACCGGCGCACGGCGATGAGCCCGGAGACACGGGAAGTGCTGGGCTCCATGCTGGACGGCATCTACGGCACCATCATCAATGCCATCGCGGAAGGCCGCAAGAAGAGCCCGGACGCAATTCGAGCCATGATGGACGACGGTCCGTTTCTGGGGCAGAAGGCGCTGGCGCTGGGGCTGGTGGATGGGCTGGTCTACGAAGATCAGTTCCGGGATGAGCTGCGCAAGAAGTTGGGCGGCGGCGAAGTGGCCACCATCGGTGCGCGGGACTATGCGCGGGAAGCCGGCCGCGGCAAGGGGCCCCGGTTTGGTTTGGTGGTGGCGGCGGGCTCGATTCTGCGCGGCCATGCCGGCGGCTTCGGCGAATCCGAAGCGATCATGTCGGAAGACTTTGTGAAGACGCTGCGGACCGCCCGCGAGGATGAGTCATTGCGCGGCGTAATTGTGCGCATCGATTCTCCCGGCGGCGATGCCATTGCCTCCGATGACATCCTCCGCGAGATGAAGTTGCTGAGCGCCAAGAAGCCGGTGGTGATCTCGATGTCCGATGTCGCGGCCTCGGGCGGCTACTACATTGCGGCCACGGGTGACCCGATTGTCGCCTACCCCAACACGATTACGGGCTCCATCGGCGTCATCTACGGCAAGCCCAATCTGAAGGGGCTCTACGACAAGATCGGGGTCACCAAAGACTCCATTGCCCGGGGCCGCAACGCGCTGATCGATTCCGACTACGGCCCCATGTCCGACGCCACGCGCATGAAGCTGCGCGAAGGCATCATGTCCACCTATCAGGGTTTTCTGCAGCGGGTGTCGACCGCGCGCAAGATGCGCGTGGATGAAGTGGATGCCTTGGGGCAAGGCCGGGCGTGGTTAGGGTCACAAGGCAAGGACCGCAAGCTGGTGGATGAATTGGGCGGCCTGGACAAGGCGATCTCACTGCTGAAGGCCAAGGCCAAGCTGGCACCGGAGGAGTCCATCCGCCTGGTGCCGTACCCGCCCCGCAAAAGCTTCCTGTCGAAGTTCGTGACGCGCTCCACCGAAAGTGTGGCGGATCGCGAAGTGCGGGCCTGGCTGAAGGGCCATGGGCTGGCCGGGTGGGAACCGGCGCTGGTTCGCGGAGGCATGATGCACGTCATGCCGTACACGATCGACTTCAAGTAGAGCGGTTCCTAGAAAAGGAAGTGCGGGGGCCGGACGGTGACTTCCAGCCCCCGGGCGACGGGTCCAGCGGCTGCTGGCCGGCGCGTGACTAGGGGAATCAAGCTGATCGATGGCTGGCGTCAGGCAAACGCTGCGCTGGACTGCACGCCCGATTGCTGAAGCGCGCAATGCATCTTCTCGAGCGCCGCTTTGTGGATTTGCGAAACCCGGCTTTCGTTAATCCCCAGCACGTGCCCGATCTCTTTCATGGTCATCTCGTTGGTGTAGTAGAGGTTCACCACCATCTGGTAGCGCTCCGGCAGACACTGCATGGCGACGCCCAGGCGGTCCCGCAACTGCTCGTGGACGCACATGCGGTCCGGCTGGAGATCGGGGTTGGCGGGGAAGTCCGGGGCCGGGAGATCTTCCTGCTCCTGGGCGCGGGTGGAGGCCGAGACCAAGCCCACATTGCGGAGATCCAGCACCATCTGGCGCCAGCGGGTGACATCGACGCCCATCTTGGCGGCGATCTCTTCTTCGGTGGGGTTGCGGTGCAGCGTGGAGGCCAGGTCGCGGGTGATCTGTTCTACCTGCTTGTGCCGGCGGCGGAGATCGCGCGAGGCCCAGTCGGCCTGGCGGAGGCTGTCGAGAATGGCGCCCTTGATGCGGTGTTTGGCATAGGCGGAGAAGGCAACTTTCTTGTCCGGATTGTACTTGGTGGCGGCGTCAAATAGACCCATGATGCCGGCGTGGACGAGATCATCGACATCTACGTGGACGGGTAGATTGTCATGAACACGGGTGGCGATGGCACGCACCAGGGGTAGGTGTTCTAGTACTACCTGGTCGCGTTCCTCCGTGGTGGGCTGCCCGATTTCAGGCTCTGGCGTACGCGCTCTTGCAGTGGCTGCGCTCATTGACATATGCACTCTATAAGCAATGCGGTAGCCAAACGCTTAAAAATACCTTAAGAGACTGCCAGGATTATCCTTAGCGAAGAAAGTAATGGTAGTACCGGAGGTACCATAACAGAACTGCTGCTCCGTTTCGGCACACGTGTTTCGATTCGGTACACAGTAGCACCTGGTGGTGGTGGCAAACTCTTGCCGATCGCACAATTGTTGTCACCGCCGCGAAGGCGCTGGTAGTATCATTGCCATGTTCAAGCTGACGCTTGTTTCGCTGCTGGTCCTGACGATGAACGCCGCCGATCTCCCTACCAAAAAGACCCTGAATCTCGCCGCCATCAAGACGATGGTGGCCGCCGCCGAAGGCGAAGCCCAGAAGCGCAGCGTCCAGGTGACGATCTGCATTGTTGACGACAGCGGCAACGTGCTTTTTCTGCAGAAGGCCGATGGCGCGGGCCTGAATACCATCCAGTTCGCCCAAAAGAAAGCCCGGCATTCGGCCTTCTTCCGGCGGCCTTCGAAGGCGGCGGCGGATCAGCTGGCCAGCGGCAATCTGCAGGTATTGGCTTTCCCGGACGCTTTCCCGAACCAGGGCGGACTACCGATCCAGGTGGATGGCCAGACCATTGGCGCCATCGGGGTCAGCGGCGCCCCTTCCGAAGTGGATGAAGCGATTGGGCAGGTAGCCATCAACGCACTGCTCGGGAAATAGTCACCCGCAGTTGGTGGCGGCGGGTCGGACGATGGAGCCAGGCTAGCCCCGAAAGGTTAGCGGAGATCTTCGTCGGCGGCGATCTTGAGTGCTTTCAGGAACTTGTGATCCTGCGAAGTCCACTTGAAACGGCCGGCGGATTTGAACGTCGTCTCCTCTTGGGTGACGGGTTCATCGTCGTCAGTGGTCTCCCGCTTGTTAAAGCCGATCGTGGCTTCCAGCACGAGGAAAACATCGTACCCCGCACGCTTGATTTCGCCAATAGCGCTGGCGATCCGGTCTGAGTCAGACAGCGACTCGTTGATCGCATTGCCTAGCTCTTGCATCAAATCTTTAAGGCGTTCGTCCAACTGTATGCCTCTTCCTGAAGGCTCAACCCAAGAATAACATCGCTGTCCAGTGGCTGGCGCGGCATTTTCCCGGTCTCGTATGCTCCTAACCTGTCGATGTCCCGCCAACCGATCTGGTTGCAAGAACCTGATTCGCGTACAGTATAGATATCGGTGCCGGGGAGGGAATTCCCTAGGCTGGCCGATTCTGTCTGGTCCGATTTTTGATTTCTTATGCTTGACGCTGCCGGGAAGTTTGTAAAGACTGTGGTTCCGGGTGTGGTGAAGCCGCTCCGGGTGCTGTGGAACGAGATGATCGGGTTCGCCTTCCTGGTGTTCGCCGTGGTGGCGGGCGGCTCCGCCTTCCGCGCTTGGCAGACCGGAGGCGGCAGCGCGGATTCCATGGGACGCGTGATCATGGCCGGCTTTTTCGCGCTCACTATGGCGTTCTTCGGAATCACGTCATTTTTGCGCGCTCGCAAGATCAACCGGCAGTAGTGGCCCGCCGATAGACTCACTATGAGCCAAACCCTCCCGCCGGCCGGCCAGTTTCCCTACACCCGCGGCATCTACAAAGACATGTACCGCACGCGGCTGTGGACCATGCGGCAGTACGCCGGGTTTGGCACGGCCGAAGAATCGAACCGCCGGTATCGCTACCTGCTCTCGCAAGGCACCACCGGCTTGAGCGTCGCCTTCGATCTCCCCACCCAGATGGGCATGGATTCCGATCATCCGCTGGCGCTGGGTGAAGTGGGCAAGGTGGGCGTCTCCATCTGCTCCCTGGCCGACATGCGGGTGCTGTTTGACTCGATTGAGCTGGAGAAGGTCTCGACGTCGATGACCATCAACTCCACCGCCTCCATTCTGCTGGCGCTCTACGTGCTGGTGGCGCGGGAGCAGGGGGCGGACTCCAAGAAGCTCTCAGGCACCATCCAGAACGACATCCTGAAGGAGTACATCGCCCGCGGCACCTACATCTATCCGCCGCGCCCCGCGATGCGGATCATCACGGA
Organism: Acidobacteriota bacterium; assembly: GCA_026394055.1. GTDB lineage: Bacteria > Acidobacteriota > Terriglobia > Bryobacterales > Bryobacteraceae > JAPKYZ01. The sequence goes on along the minus strand of JAPKYZ010000101.1, from coordinate 107,308 downwards.
TCTGTTTGCCTGGGCTGGCCGCGAAGTGCCGGAGTGGAACACGATCTCCATCTCTGGCTATCACATCCGCGAAGCGGGCTCGACCGCCGTGCAGGAAGTGGCCTTCACTCTGGCCAACGCCATTGCCTACATTGAGGCGGCAGTGGCGGTGGGCCTCGACATCGACCAGTTCGCCCCGCGCCTCAGCTTCTTCTTTAACGCCCACAACAACTTCTTGGAAGAGATCGCCAAGTTCCGCGCCGCCCGGCGGCTTTATGCGCACCTGATGCGGGAGCGGTTCGGCGCTCGCGACCCTAAAAGCTGGATGCTGCGCTTCCACACGCAGACCGCCGGGGCGACCTTGACCGCTCAGCAACCGGACGTCAATGTGGTGCGCGTGGCCTTGCAGGCGCTGGCCGCGGTGCTGGGGGGCACCCAGTCCTTGCACACGAATTCGCGCGATGAGGCGCTGGGCCTGCCCACGGAAGAATCCGCCTGCATCGCCCTCCGCACGCAGCAGATCATCGCGCATGAGACCGGGGTCACCAACACCGTGGACCCGCTGGGCGGCGCCGAATGCATTGAGGCGATGACGGACCAGATCGAGACCGAAGCGCGCGCCTATCTGAAGCACATCGATGAGATGGGCGGCACGCTGACCGCCATCGAACGCGGCTACATCCAAGCCGAGATTACGAACGCCGCCTACGACTACCAGCGCGGCATTGAGCGCGGCGACATCACCATCGTGGGCGTCAACAAATTCCGCCAGGACGACGCCGCCAAGATCCCCACCTTCCGGGTAGACCCGGAGCTCGAGCGCCGCCAGGTGGCCCGCCTGCGCGAAGTGCGGGCCTCCCGCAGCGCCGCGACCGTCGCCGAACGCCTCACCGCTCTCGAAGCCGCTGCCCGGGGCACGGACAACTTGATGCCGCACATTCTCGACTGCGCGGCCTCCCTGGTGACGGTGGGCGAAATTTCAGACCGTCTGCGCATCGTCTTTGGCGAGTACCAGGAAACCCAGTAGCGCAGCCCCGGTTCGCCCCCCGCTCCATGACATCGAGCACACGGTAGAACTACGGCAGCACAGTAGAATGCCGCACAGTAGAATGCCGCACAGTAGAATGGCGTCAGCATGCACACGTCACTGACGGCCCTGGCCTCCGAGTTCGACGCCGCCGCGCTTTGGGCCAAGCGGCTGGCCGACCAGTATCCTGCCGCGGCCTGGACTCCGCGGCCGGCCTCGGGCGGGTGGCCTGCGGTCGATTGCCTGGCCCATCTCAACGTGACAGCCGCGGCGTTCTGGCCCGGGTTGGAACGGGCCTGGCAGGCGGTCCAGGCGATGCCTTCGGCGGGCGAGCCATTCCGCCTGAGCTTGCTCGAGCGGCTGCTGTTGTGGTTTATCGAGCCGCCCTATCGCCAGAAGATCAAGACCCCTCCGGCCTTCGAGCCTACGACGCAGCCCACCACGCAGTTTGCCGAGCAGGTGCGCGCGCAATTTCAAGATCACTCGGCTCGTCTGGCGGCGTTTGTCCTGTCGTTGGAAGGGTTTGCGGTGGACCGGCCGCGGCTGGTGTCGCCGTTCAATCCCCGCATCCACTACTCCCTCTGGGCCGGTCTGAAGATCATGGTGGCCCACCACCGCCGGCACCTCTGGCAGGCCGAGCGGACACTGGCGCAGGCCGCCGCGCCCCAGGCGTTGATCACCCGCGCCTAAAGCAATCGAAGGAAAACCCGATTAGACGGTCATGGGGGGAGCATCCAGGCCCTGTCTTATGCCTGATTCCATATTCCGGCTGGTCTACACCAGCACCGCCTCGACGCCCATGCGCGAAGAGGAACTGACCACTCTGCTGAGTAAGGCCCGAGACCGGAACGAGTCGCTCGGCGTGACGGGAGCGCTGGTCTACCGGGACAACTCGTTTCTCCAGGTGCTGGAAGGCCCGGAAGAAGCCGTGCGGCTGCTTTACTACGGCTCCATTGAGAGCGACGCCCGCCACAAAGAATGCGTGGTCCTGTGGGAAGGCGAAGCCCAAAAACGCGAGTTTGACGACTGGACGATGGGCTTCTACCGTCTGGCAGGCGGAGAACTGCCCGGCCACCGCACCTTGGATGAGCTGCTGAACTAACGCTACCGCCGCTTAGCGGCCAGCTCCTGCTCCAGGGCGGCCGCCTCGCCGTCCGGGTCACCCGCCGCCCGCACATGCTTGATCTCCCGCTTGCAGGCCCGCACGTCGCCCACCAGATACGCCACCCGGCCCAAGAAGGAGCAGATGTAGCTATCATGCCCCACGCTCTCCGCCGTCTTGGCTTCCTTGAAGGCGCCCAGCGTATTGCCGAGGTTGAGCAGCGCGTAGGCGGTGAGCACGCGCACGCCCGCACTGGTGGGATTGGCCTTGGCGACGCTGTTCAGTTCGATCAATGCCAGGTTGTGATCACCCCGCTTGATCAGCGCAATGGCATTGTCCACCGTCTGCCGGTCAGTGGAGCTCAACATGGCCAGCGCGCCGTTCAGCCGCTCAAACTTCAGGCTGAACACCTCCGCCCGGGCGGGAGCCAGGGTCAGCGCGATCAACACGAGATAGCCGCGCCCATGCGCCAGCAAGCTTCGCAACGTAGGATTCATTCCTCGGAAGATCCCGCCACCGGGCCTGCTTATTCCCGGTTTCCGCTAGAGCGGCAGAATCTCTTCGCGATCCGCATCAAACTTCAGGCGGCGCTTCTGCACGTAGGCGATGTTGCCCAGGTGCGAGGCTTGGGCGCTGCGGTGGCCGATGTAGACGTCGCCGTTGGGGCGCTTGCGGCTCTTGACGCAATCAAGGAAGTTGGCGACGTGTTCGATGGTCTGCTCGCGTTCGGCCTTTACTTCGACAGGGACGGCGTTGCGGCCCTTGGGCGTGTAGACGTAGCGCGACCGGTCAATGTAGAGCTTGCCTTCGGTGCCGCACATCTCGATGCCGGCGCCAGTGATGCCGGGGGCGAGGGTGGCTTCAAAGGTCGCCAGCCAGTCGTTGGGGTATTCCAGCAGCACGTTGATCGTGTCCGGGGCGGTGCGGCCGTCTTTGGCAAAATAAACGCCGCCCGCGGCCACGGCGGAGGTGGGGTTGTCCTGGTCCATGAACATGTGGACCACATCGATCCAGTGCGTGAACAGGTCCGTCACCTGCCCGCCGCCGAAATCGAGATAGGCGCGGAAGTTCCAATACTGCTGCGGGTCGTAGTCGCGCCACTTCACCGGACCCAGGAAGCGTGACCAATCGAGGTTCGACGGCTGCTGCATCAACTCCGTCGGCGCTTTGCGCAAGTGGAAGCCATTGCCATGCCACCACGTCCGCGCCATGGTGATCTTGCCCAGCTTGCCGGACTTCATGTACTCTTCCTTGGCCCGCAAGTAGTGGCTGCCGGAGCGCTGCTGCATGCCCACCTGGCAGATCCGCTCGTTCACGCGCGCGGCTTTGACGATGCCGGGGCCTTCCTCAATGGTGAGCGTGAGCGGCTTTTCGACATAGACATCCAGCTTGGCGTTCAGCGCGTCGATGGCGATGCGGGAGTGCCAGTGGTCCGGCGTGGCGATCAGCACCGCGTCGATGCCCTTCATGGCCAGCAGCTCCTGATGCTCCTTGAAGCCTTTCGCGCCCGGTGCCTTGGTGAGAGCCGCGTCGACGTTTTTGGCATAGACGTCGCACACCGCCTTCACATCGATGCGCCCCGACTGCTGGAACGTTCCCATGACGCCCGTGCCGCGATTGCCGACGCCGATGACGCCCAGCTGCACTTTGTCATTGGCGCCATAGACGCGCGAATAGGAGGCGGCCGTCATCGCCATCGCGGTGGACTTCACCATCTGGCGGCGGGAAAGAGGAAAGCTGGACGTCGTGGTTCCGGGCATAAGTTAGATTCTATGCTAGGTTTCCGAGAAAGTTTCGGGCAGAGTGCGCCACCCCCGACAAATGGCGGCCGTGGCCCGGATGTCAAGCGCTCGGCGAGGCTCGATCAAGCCGGGCCGGGCGGAGCCCTGGTGATGCCTGGTGATGCATTTTGAGGGCTGGGAACGCTTGATACTATGACCCGAAAATCAAGCACCTCAGAAGGTGCCGTGACCCACAACGGAGGACCCTCAATGCCTTTAGCTGACCTGGACGTACGCAACAAAATCCTTTACAGCTCCATCGCCGGCTTGAAGAAGATCCCAACGGCACAGCGGCCGGTGTTTCTGCTGGTGGGCTGGAGAGGGGACAAGGTGGTGGTGAAGCACGAAACCAGCCCCAGCGTGGATGCTTCCGTCGTGAAGTTCAGCAACACCGTGATGCGGGCGGTGGACCCGGCGGTGAAGATCGTCCCCTTGGATCCGCAGGAAGTGACCGAGATCCGTGACTGGATCGCGGACCGGCTCCAGGAAGTTGCCGATAACCTGCGGGTTGGCATTGCGGATCAAGCCAAGCCCGACGAGCTCTATTTCAACCAGATGATGAATGCCCCCGGCCAATGGACCAAAATGGCGCCGGAGCAGGGCTTCACCTCGCTGGATGATGCCCATAACGCTTTTCAGGCGGCTCATCGTGACAAAGGTCCAGTGAAGAAATTTGCGGCCGCTCTCAACGCGCCGGGAGGACTGGAGGCGCTGGGGGCGATTGTCGTGGCCGATGCCTTTAGCGGAAACTCCGACCGCTTTCACCCCGGCATTTGGGACAGCACGGGCGGCTACATGACCGGTGCGAACGGCAACTACAAGGCGCTGGTGAACATTGGCAACGTGATTCTCACCGAGGACGGCAACGGCAAGCTGCGCCCCATCGGGCTTGACCCCATCGAAACAGGAGCGTCCATCCAGACGCAGCTCAACAGCACGTTGGCCGTCTTGGACCCCAACAACGAATGGGCTGGGTACATTCTGGCCAGTACGGCCGTGGCCCAGGCGCGGTTGAGGGGTTACGCCGAGATGATCGTGGATGACCTGAACCTGGCCCTGGGGGCGCGCTCGCGGCGGCTTCCGGGTTTGCGGAAGCAGCGGCTGGAACAGAACGCGGCCATCCGCCTGCTGAACGGAATGAACACCGCCAAGCTGCAGCTCGCCCAGAAACTGCGGGACCGGGTCACCAGTGGCAAAGCCACTCCGCAGTTGATTCTGGACAAGATGAACGCGCTCGCTTGGTAGGCGCGCGGTCACCGATCTCAGCCTGTACTGGCCGGCAAACTCATGAATCGATTGCCTGCGTTTCGGCGTCAGTCATTGCGCTGGCGGGGGCCACTTGACATGGACTAGAGTGACGAAAGATGCCCTCTGTCCTGTTTGCTTTGATCCTTGCAGCCGCGCCGCCACCCGGTGTCGTCATCGACCATCACCCGGCGCCCACGCGGCAATATATCGGCTCCCCTTCAATCGTCATTCTTCCCGATGGCAGCTATGCGGCGTCGCATGATTTTTTCGGTGCCGGGTCCACTCAATCTACGTCCGCGGTCTCCCGCGTCTTCCGCTCAACCGACCGCGGCCTCACCTGGACCAGGACCGTTGAGTTCAACGATCAGTTCTGGTCCAACCTGTTCGTCCACCGCGGCGCGCTCTATTTGATGGGCACCACCTACGAATACGGGCGCATCGTCATCCGCAAGTCCTTGGACGGCGGCCGCACCTGGAGTGCGCCTTCGCTGCTACACACCGAGACCGGCTATCACACCGCCCCGGTCCCGATCATTGAGCATCGAGGCCGTCTGTGGCGCGCGATGGAGTTCCACCCGCAAGGCAAGTGGGGCGGCTTTGAGGCGTTCGTCATCTCGGCCCCCAAGAAGGCTGACTTGATGGACCCCCACAGTTGGCAGCTCACCAGCCGCCTTGCCTATCCGGCGGAGAAAGCCGGCGTGGGTGCGACGTGGCTGGAAGGCAATGTGGTGGTGGACCGCCAAGGCCGCCTGCTGGACATCCTGCGGGTGCACAACTTGGAGAAGGCAGCGATTGCTCGTGTGGACGGTGCCCAACTGAATTTCGACCGCCTGATCGACTTCCCCGGCGGCGCCAAAAAGTTCACCATCCGCTGGGACAAGAAAAGCAAGCGCTACTGGACGCTATCCAACCCCGCGTTGCCCGAGTTCCCCCAATCCGCCAAGGACCCCGCCTCCGTCCGCAACACGCTGGTGCTGATGTCCTCGCCGGACCTCGAGACCTGGACCATCCATCGCACCGTGCTTTCGCATCCGGACCCGCTAAAGCACGCGTTCCAGTATGTCGACTGGCAGTTCGACGGCGAAGACCTGGTGGTGGCCTCCCGCACTGCCTTTGACGACGACGAAGGCGGCGTCCCCCGCGGGCATGACGCGAACTTTATGACCTTCCACCGGGTGGAGAAGTTCCGAAGCGGCGTCCGCCGCTAACGCTCGTCGCCGCAGCGGGATGTAGCAGGCTGCGGAAAAAGGCCAGAACCCGCTTACTGACGCGCGCGGCTCAGTAAAACCGTACGCTTATTTGCATTAGATTACAGAGCCACGACCGTGAGGGAGTGGTCTGGCACAACCCTTTCTCCGCAGCGGGACTAAGGGCGCCAGTAAGGCTCACCCGAGGCGATAAACTCGACGGGCACTTCCGGGATGAAGCTCGTCAGCCACTTGGCGCACTCCTTCATACCACCGTCTTCGGACATGGAGTGCCCCACAATGATCAGCGCTTTCTTCTTCCCCAACGCCACGGCATCGCGGGCGTATTCCACGCCCTCCCATTCCCGCGCTTCGCCGATCACCAGGGCATCGACATCGTCGCGCTCCAGGGTCCGCATCACGCCCGGCAAGCTGGCATAGCCTGGCGCCAGAATCACGTTGCGCACCTCCAGCTTGCGGTCGCCAATCACACGCATGGTCTTGACGTCTAGCCGCTGGGCGAGGCGCGCGGCGACGGTCTCCAAAGACGCGGGCGGAAACACGAACCGCCGCGGGTTGGCCGGGTCAGCGAACTTCTCCCATCCCAGCTCGCTCACCATGCCCACCAGAATTCCATCCGGCCTCCGGGCATGCCAATGGTCGTGGAAGCGAAGGACCACCAGGCCGTTTTTTTCCAGGAAGGCCGCCTTCGCGGTAAACACGGCACCGGCCAGGTCCTCCCGCTTGTCCTCGTGATTGTAAAAGGTCGGCTCGTGGACGATCACCATGTTGAGACCCTTCGACGACGCCTTTCGCAGCACGTCCATGGTGGACGTGAATGACGTGGCAATGCCCGTGACGGTCTGTTGCGGGTTCGCCGTCTTGATGGTGTCGACGGTGGCCTCCCGCCACGGGACACCGAGGTTCGCCTTGATCCGGTCCAGCACTTGTTGTGCGGTCAGCGGCCCGGCTTGGGCCATCGCCAGCGCGGTGGAGGCACTGGCTCCAGCGAACGTTCGTCGAGTCATCTCTTTGGTGGAGTCTAGCACTGCCACCGTCATCTTTCTGCGGCCGGCCTACTGGCGCAAGTGACGGCGAGGCGTGCGCAGCCGTCAACGACTATCTCTTCCAATAGAAAGTGATCAGCGTACCATCGGCAGCCACGATCACCTTCATCAGCGAGTTTCGCGACGTCAGGATTCGCCGGCCGCCGGTTTGTAGTTCTTCGTCGACGGTGATGACCCGCCGGGTATTGGAATTGGGGTCCAATAGCTGCCTCATGGTGGCGGCGGGTTGTCCGTGGTCCGGCTTATCCTCATACACCCAATCGTGAAAGACTTCGGAACTGGGCGGGTAAGGGAAGTATTCCAGACCCGCCGGAATCCGCCGTCGCGTGCCCGCTGACCAACCTCGGCTCGTCGGCATGCCACTGGTCACCCAACTGGTGACCCGGTGCCCGGCCAGTTTCGTGTTGAGGCGGGCTAACTCGTCGTTCGAAAGTGTCCGGATGACACCCAGCGGGTGCGCGATCTCGTCCACGTTCAGGTTCAGGTTGGGATAAGCCAGCATCTTCGCCACGCCATCGGCATAACTGGCTTCGGCGGTGGCCACGCGTCCGTCGATGGCGATGATGCTGACAGTGTCGGCGGTCAGCACTTGCCGATGGCCGGCAAGAGTGGCGTGGACGGCAATGGTGATGGTGGCACGCTGGCTGAGGGCGCAGGTTCGAGGCCGGAGGATCTCCTGGTTGGTGGATTGCAAGTTGGTGTTGCAGCGCGCCGCCACCGCCACGATCAACACGATGTCCTGTTGCAGTGGCAACAGGTCGGGAGACGTCGTGCCGGTGAGCGCGCGGACCACCGTACTGGCCCGCCGTTCCAGGGTGCCGCACCGGTTTCTCAAGGCCGGAAGACCCGCCTGCAAATCCCCGATCAGTCCCGGCAGGGCGTTGTCCGCCGCTTCCTCCTGTGAGGCCAGCAACTCCGCCGCCACACGCCGCCGCTCTTGTTCTGCCTGCTGAAGCTGGACCTGCTGCTGGTGGGCGAGCGCTTGCGCCTGCGCTAGCGCCCTCCGCGCCTGCTTCTCCTGCTGCCGCCGCGCCCGCTCCTGCATCTCAATGCGCCGGGCTTCGGCTTCGCGTGCGATCCGATCCGTCTCTTCCCGCTGGGCCGCCTCTTCTTCTGCCTGGAGCTGCCGTTCTTCCTCCTCCTCCCGGCGGGCGGCTTCGGCCGCGCTCTGTTGCTCGAGCTCCAGCCGCTCCAATTCAGCCTGACGCTCGCGCTCCTCTTCCTGCCTTTCCCGCCGAGCCGCTTCCGGGTCCATTCGCGGCACAATTTGGCGGCGGAAGGCATCGAAGCGCATGCGGGCCAATCGAAGCTGATTTCGATGTTCCTGCCGTTGATCGCGTCTAAAGTCGTTGCCGCGTGGCATCAGTTTCCTTGGCGCCGAGTCTCTCGCGAGTCAGCCTTTACGATCTGCTGCCAGCAATCTTACGCTAAGGCCGGCAGGCCGGCGGCACCGCAACTAGAGCCACGCTGCTATCGGCCTTCGCAAAGCGCAACGCTTGCAGGCTGGGTGGCATGGTGGGGGCGAGCGTGAACGTCACGTCTACCGCGCCACGCTCACAGGTCAAGCGGAACTTGCCGCGGAGCAGGTTTTCAGGCAGCACCGGGCCCGCTGTGGAGCAGGCGCCGACTTCCTTCTGCAGCGCTTCCATTGCCGTCTTGCGGGCCGGGGCGGGGGTGTCGAGCAGGAGGTTCATGGCGCCGACTTTCTTTAGCGCGCCTTCGTCCCAGTTCTTCCAGAGGTTCCAGATCGATTCGCGCATTCCGATCAACTCGGGCGACGGCGGCAGCTCGCGCGGCTCCAGTGCGCCGGTCTTGGAAAGCACTTCGATGGCTTGTTCCATTGCCGCCGTCGGTGCGGTGTAGGTGAGGTTGGTCATGCCGATGAAGCCGATGCCGTATTCGGGCAGCCACATCATGTAGCTGCCAAAGCCCGGCAAACCGCCGCCGTGGCCCACAATATGGGCGATGGTGCAAGTGCGGGAGATGTTCAGGCCATAGCCATAGGCAGAGGTGCGGACGGTGAGGGGCGAACCAGTGGCGCGGAGGCCCGCGGGCCGCCATGGGTGCTGCATTTCACGCTGCGAACTGCGGCGCACGGGGTCGGAGTCGGTGCCATCGCGCGGGGGGAAGGCGGCCAATTGATAGGCGACATACTTACCCAAATCTTTCGCCGAAACAGCCAAGCCGCCCATCGCGCCAAAGGCTCCGTGCGGCAGCGAGGGCTCGACACTGTAGATATCGCCCGTCTTGCGATAACCGACCGCGGCCACGCTCGCCGGGATGCGGGAGGGGTGCAGCGTCGACGCCTTCATGCCCAACGGTTCGAGAATCTCTTTCTGCAGATACTCGTCGTAGGGCTTGCCGGAGGCCTTGGCGACGATGCGGCCCAGCAGGCCGAAGCCGTAGTTGGAGTACTCGTAAGCCGTGTCGGGCGGAGTCGAAAAAGGGATGCCCTTCTTTAGCCAGGCCGTCATCTCCGCGTCGGTCTGGCCCAGTTGCTGGTCGCCCCAGGGGTTGTCTTCCGGGAAGCCCGCGCCGTGGGTCAACAGCTGCCGCACCCGCAGTGGAGCCGTGTCGCTGCTGGGATACTTCAGCTGGCCGATCTCCGGGACGTACTTCGACACCGGATCTTCCAGCGACAGCTTGCCCTGATCCCGCAGCTTCAAGATGGCCAGCGCGGTAAAGCTCTTGGTCATGGAGGCGATGCGGAACACGGTGTCCGCGGTCACCGGAGCGTTGCTCGTCCGGTCCTTCACGCCCACGCCTTTGGCCAGCACCAGCTCACCATCAATGACCACGCCATAGGCCATGCCGGTAACGGCGCGATCGGCGGCGAACTTCTCAAACACCTTCACCACTTCCGGCATGGCCGCCATCAGCTTGGCCTTCCGGTCCGGGTCAGTAAAGCGAGGCAGAGTTTCCGCTGAGACAAGCGGCAGGCAGGCGAGAAGAACAAGGATATTCCGCATAGGCTTCCCCACAGTGTCGCATCAGTGGATCAATCCACGCATCACCATAACCCGCAAAGCATAATGCCTTTTATGGCATACTTGAGTCGTGGCTTGGCAAGTCGAAGGCGTAGACGAATTTGCCTCCTGGTTTCTCGCCCTCAGTGACGACGAACAGGTGGATGTTGGCCGAGTCGTCGAACTACTGGTCGAACACGGCCCGGCGCTACCGTTTCCCTACTCGTCCGGGATCATCGGATCGCGTCATCGGCAAATGCGGGAACTACGAATTCAGCATCGCGGTCGACCGTACCGCGTTCTCTACGCGTTCGACCCGCGCCGGACGGCCATTTTGCTGCTGGGCGGGGATAAGACCGGGAGCAGCCGATGGTACGACGAGAACGTGCCGCTGGCGGAAGACCGGTACGATGACTACCTCCGCGAAATTGAGAAAGAAGGAAGGCGATGAAGCGACACACTTGGGCGGAAATCAAGGCGCAGATGAAGCCGGAGGTACGGACTCGCATTGAGGCCGAGGCGAGCGGTTTGTCCGGCGAACTCCATCTCGCGGAGCTTCGAAAGGCTCGCGGGCTAACCCAGGAGGCCGTGGCCGAGTTGTTGGGAGTCAGCCAGGCCGAGGTTTCAAAGATGGAGCGCCGCAGCGAACTGTATATCGGCACACTCAAGAAGTTCATTGAGGCGATGAACGGAGAACTGGTACTGGCGGCTCGATTCGCGGACGGGGTCGAGGTGCCAATTACTCTTGGAGAGGCGGGGCAGGGGTAGTCGAAGCCTGGACAGTTGTTCCGCTAGTCGTCGTCGCGAGATTGCTGAAGTCCAATTGGAGTAATCCATAGCTTCAGCTGATCGGGCGCCGGATACTGCCGGGGAATCGCAGACAGCGAAAACTGCGTACCTCCGGCTTCCTCCACCGGAACACCCATGATGCCTTCTTTACCGCTGATCTCGAGCGCGATTTTCAGGTAACGCCTCAGTACCAATAGCGGCGGGAACTGATTCCGCTTCGCCCGCTATTTTAGCGCATCCGAAGCCCCTTTGGAGCTATTGCAGCTTCGGCAGGCCCAGACAAGATTGTCGCCACAGTTGGCTCCGCCGCGCTTGGTGGCGATCAGGTGGTCGGCGGCAAGATGTTGCCGATCCTCGCAGTAACAGCAGGCCTGGGGCAGTACCATCTTCAGCCGCTCATCATCCGCCAGCGGGCCGATACTCATCGTGCCCTTGTTCAGCCCGGCATAGAGACGCGCTCGAATGATGAACTGTGTCCGGCCATACTTCAGGCGCTTGGCCGCTACCGCCGCATGAGCCATTACGAGGTTGGCATACGACCAGTGCAGCAACTCTCCAACCGTACGGATCTCCATCCTGAAGGCATCATAACCCCTGGTATCCCGGGAATCAGCAATCATAGAAGAAGCGTGGAACCAGTTTCAGTGATCGGTGGCGGGTTGGCCGGCTGTGAAGCGGCTTGGCAGTTGGCGGAGTCCGGGCGGGATGTGACGCTTTATGAGATGCGGCCGCAGCGGTCGACCGCGGCACACCAGACGGACCGGCTGGCGGAGCTGGTCTGCTCCAATTCACTCAAGAGTGAAAGCGAGAACACCGCGCCGTGGCTGCTCAAGCAGGAGCTGCGCCGCATGGGCTCCATGCTGCTGAAGGTGGCGGCGGAGGCGCGCGTTCCGGCGGGTCACGCACTGACGGTGGACCGCGTGACGTTTGCCGAAGGCGTCTCCCGTGCGATCGAAAGCCACCCGCGCATTACGCTTCGGCGCGAAGAGGTGACGGCGTTACCGGAATCAGGCACGGTGATCGTCGCCAGCGGACCGCTGACCAGTGACGCGCTGGCCGCCGATATCGGCCGCCGTACGGGCAGCGATCGGCTTTTCTTTTATGACGCCATCAGCCCGATCGTCGATGCCGAATCGATTGACCTGAGCATTGCTTTCGCGGCATCACGATATGGCAAATCGCTCGACGGCACGGACGACTACCTCAACTGTCCGTTCAACAAAGTAGAGTACGAGCGGTTCCTCGACGCCCTGGTCGCAGGCGATAGCGTCCCGGCGCATATCCCGGACGATCAGCCCTCGTGCCCGTTCTTTGAGGCCTGCCTGCCGGTGGAAGAGCTGGCGCGCCGCGGCCGCGAGACGCTGCGCTTTGGTCCGATGAAGCCGATGGGCTTAACCGACCCGCGCACCGGACGCCGCCCTTGGGCGGTGGTGCAGCTGCGCAAGGAGAACGTGCGCTCGGATAGCTACAACCTGGTGGGCTTCCAGAACCACCTGCGCTTCGGCGAACAGCAGCGGATCTTCCGGCTGATCCCGGGGCTCGAACAAGCCGAATTTCTCCGCTACGGCCAGATCCACCGCAATACCTACATCAACGGGCCGACGCTGCTCGACGAAGCGCTGCGCATGAAGGCGGACCCGCGGCTCTACTTTGCCGGGCAGGTCTGCGGCGTGGAAGGCTATGTCGAATCGATCGCCACCGGCTTGGCCGCCGCGCATCACTTGATCACGGGCGAAGCCTTTCCGCGCGACACCGCCATTGGGTCACTGTGCCACTACGTCGCCCACGCAGACCCCAATCACTATCAACCGGCCAACATCACCTTCGACCTGCTGCCCAAGGTAGAGGGCTTCAAGAAAGATAAGCAAGCACGACACGCCGCTGTCTGCCGCCGCGCCATCGAGAGCATGGATGCCCACCTCCTCACCCACGCTGGCTGATTGGACGCACGAGTATCTGGCGGAGCGTGCGCGCGAGAACGTATCGCCGCATACGCTGCGCAACTACGGCGCGGATCTGGCGCAATTTGTCGAATACCTGGGCCGCGGCGGAAATGAGCCGGCGGTTACCGCGATTGATCTGCTGCTGCTGCGGGAATGGTTGGGTGAACTGCATGATCGCGGCCTGGCCGCCGTTTCGATTCGCCGCAAAGTGGCTTGCATCCGCAGTTGGTTCCAGTTCCTGCTGCGCCGCGGCCAAGTGGAGCTGAACCCAGCCAAGTTGTTGCGCACCCCGAAGGTGCCGCAACGCCTGCCGAAGGTGCCCAGCGAAGAGCAGACCAACCGGCTGATCGACGGCGTCGCCTCGCAAAAGCTGCCCCGCCCACACCCGGAACGGGACCGGCTGATCTTTGAGCTGCTCTACGGCGCGGGTCTGCGCATTAGTGAGCTGGTGGGTCTGAATCTGGCTGACATCGACCAGCGTGACGGCTGGCTCCGCGTCCGAGGGAAGGGTAAGAAGGAACGGATCGTGCCGTTCAGTGGCGGCGCCGCCACTGCTCTGGCCGCCTATCTCGAAGTCCGCCCGCCGGTGATCTTGGCGGGCCACGCGCCGCTGCTCGTCAACCACCGCGGCGGCCGCCTCACCGACCGCGGCGCGCGCGGCATCATCGCGCTCTACGCCCGGATGCTGGAAGGCGACTCCTCCATCCACCCCCACACCCTCCGCCACGCCTTCGCCACGCACCTGCTGTCGGCTGGAGCGGACTTGCGGACAATCCAGGAACTGCTCGGCCACTCCCTGCTGTCGACCACGCAGAAGTACACGCAGGTGTCGCTGGAGGGGCTGATCCAGGTGTATGACAAGGCGCACCCGAAGGCGTAAGGTATTCTTGAGCTAATGGCTCGTGTTGCCAAGCAGATCGTGCCGCAGGTCGCCGGCGAAGCATCGGGTAATCACACTATTCTCGCGGTAGCCGAGGGCGTTAGGGCGGCCATTCGCGCGCGAGGCGCTCGCGCTGCCACCCTGGCCGAGGTCAACGCGGAAATCAAGGCCGTTCGCCAAAGCGGCCGGTCGGCGAAGCGTCCGAGAAAAGCGGCTTGACGAGGGTCGTCCTCGACACAAACGTTGTGGTTAGTGCCGCTTTGGCGGCCACCAGTCCGGTCTGGAAGATCCTCATTCCGGACATCCGCCTGGAAAGACAGTTCTGTCTCAGTACACCCCTCTGGAACGAGTATCGCGAGGTTCTCTACCGGCCCAAATTCCGTCTGCCGCCCAAGGAAATCGAGGGGCTTTTGTACGTCATTGCGGTACAAGCCGAATTCGTCGAGCCGGAAGTGAAACTCCAGGTATCGCCTGATCCCAACGACGACATGGTTCTTGAACTTGCGCAGGCCGCCAACGCGGATTTGCTCATCACTCGAAACATCCGTCACTTCCCGGTGATCTGGGAACGTACCCGGGTGATCACGCCATCTCAATACGTCCAATTACTGGACCGCCGCAGTCGTCCAGCCGACTAGTTCGCCGACGCCTTTGTGTAGCCAAAGACCGAAGGCTACAACTTCACTGTCAGCCCGCTCTTGGCCGACTCCCGGGCCGCCACCAGAATCTCAGTCGCGATCAGGTTGTTCTCAAGCGACGACAAACCGCCCGGCTTCAGCGTGCCGCGGACGATGGCGGCCAGGTAGGAGATGGGGTCACGCTCGGCGGGGGCCAGCGGGTCTGGCGTGAGCACTTCCTCGTCCTTCGCCTTCGGGCGGCGCACGCGGAGCACGTTGCCGCCGATGGCGTGGGCACAGCCGCTCTCGGTGTAGACCTCAAAGTCCTTGCGGCCGTAGGGCCAGTTCCAGGAGCCTTCGATCAGGCCCACGGCCTTGGGATACTCGACGATGATGTTGGCTTCGTCATCCACCTTCGAATAGATGTGGGGCTTCATCTGCTGGACGCGGGCGGTGACGGACAAGGGCCGGGCGTTGTCCATCAGCCAGGTGCAGAGGTTGGCGCCGTAGCAGCCAAAATCAAACAGGGCGCCGGCGCCGTTCTTCACCGGGTCGGTTAGCCAGTTGAAGAACTCCGGGCCGGTGCCGATTTCCTTCGGCCCCTGGTGGCCGTCCATCGCCACCATCTTCCGGATCTCGCCGGCAAAC
This sequence comes from Acidobacteriota bacterium, assembly GCA_026394055.1. Taxonomy (GTDB): domain Bacteria; phylum Acidobacteriota; class Terriglobia; order Bryobacterales; family Bryobacteraceae; genus JAPKYZ01. The sequence continues at coordinate 92,074 of JAPKYZ010000101.1, read as the reverse complement.
TTCTGCTGCTTCACCAGATTCCACAGCGCGCCGTGGCTGCGGTACCAGGTGGTTTCGTAGTTCACGATGACGGGCGTCCCGGATTCGCGCGACAGTTTGGCGATCTCGCGGGCATGTTCGTTCGAGACGGCCAGCGGCTTCTCCATCATCATCGGGATCTTGCGTTTGGTGCATTCGCGCACCACCACCGGATGCTCCAGTGTGCTGGTGAAGGCGCCCACCGCTTCCGGCTTGGTCTCATCCAGCATCTTGCCCAAGTCGGTGAAGAAGGGGGTCTTTTCCAGCTTGAATAGGCTCGAGTACTTCTTGTGTAACGCCGGGTCCGGGTCAAACACGCCGGCCAGTTCGACATCAGTGCGATTGGCCAAGCCGCGCAGGAAGCCGGAGGCGTGGCCATGCACTAGGCCCGCCAGGCCAAAGCGCAAGGGCTTCTCCTGCGCCCCCAGAGTCGAGTTGAGCTGCGGCAGCCAAGCCGCGCCGGAGGCCAGGATCGCCCGGCGTGTCGTGTCCATGGCCCCATCATAGCTGCCCGTGGGGGCCTGGGGTGGCGTCTGGTGCGCCACCCGCCATTGTCAGGGGGCCCCAGTCAGGCCGAAGTTAACCGCGCACCAGTTTTTCCAGAATGTGCTGGTCCGGGCTTCATCGGCCGGGCTGACAAATGGCCCAAAATGGGCGAACTGCCGAACTTCTTCGGTGTCAAAAGGAGCGTCCGCCGCGGGCAACTTCCGCCGTCTGCCAGGATTCAAGACTTCATCCAAAGCCTCCATCGCATCCGCCGAGTCTTTTGGGATCCGCATTTGCAACGCGAAGGCGCTGAGTCCTGCAATCGCGGTTTGCCTTACCGACGCATGCGGACTATCTAGCAGAGAATACAGCGCTGGCAGCGATTCGCGGGTGTGAACATTTTGCAGGGCAGCCGCAACCGCCTCCTGAACCTCTTTCGACTGCCTTGACGAGCGTGCAATATCGCCCAGCGCGGCTACTGCCTGTGGATCAGGATTCCGGAAGGCATGAAGACTGCCCGCCGTAGCCCGGGCTAGCGGCGCCGACGAGGAAGTCATGAGATCCGCTCTTAACGCGATTACCGCCTGCCCGTCCCCTGTACCAACTAGAGATCCTATGGCCAATAGCCGTAGCTGCGTGGAGGAGCTTTCAGACCATCGTCGAAGTGCCATTGTTGCAAAGGGGGAATGGGTTGGTGAGAGCTTCGGGACGACTCTCTTCAAGTATTGCTCATCCGTTGATCCTCGCTCGATGGAGCTCACAAGTATTTGATGCACTGCTTCCAAGGGCGAGCTATTCGGATTAGAAAACGCGGGCTGCCCCGGCAAAAGAGGCAGATATGCATCACGCAAACCCAACTCTCCACTCTCCGCAGACAACACACTGAAAGACCCATCGTTGACCCGCTTTAGAAAGACTAAGCCAGCTTCCAATGTGGGGGGCAGAAGGGCTTGGGCCCGACCGGCAGCCGCCACAACAGCAGCGCGGACCAGTACGCCCGGCCGCAGATCGCCCTTCAGTACATGATCAACGATAAAGCTAAGTTCGCGAGATTGCTGTGTATTGTTGCCGCCGACTATCCTTGCAACTACAATTACATCGGACGCCGCCGTCAAGTTTGGGACCGAAGAGGCAGCTGACAAAAAGGTGCACATCACTACGAGAATGATGACCCGCAGCAGTGTGTGAGTATTTGTTTGCATATATATACCTCCGTCAATGTGAGCCGTGATCGATATAGTGATAGTGCGGATTGGAACCAACGACAACTCCCTTAGCGGTCGCATCGTTGCCTTGACGTGGTCCGCCTACTATTGACCCGCCATTGTCAGTCGAACCTATCCGCCATTTTTGCAAGTGCTGCGTCATTAACCACTGTTGAGCTATACTCAATCCATTCGTGCCGGCATTCATCGGTTGCGGTGTTTTTCCAACCACCGGCACTTCATAGAGAATATCTCGAAGAAGCCAGCTTCCTGTGCCGCTGTCGAACGCCAAATTCGAAAACCCTGTGGCCTCCAGCGGTGCATCCCAATTGGATCCATTGAATTGGCTCCAACTCAAGAAGACCTCGTTAGCCTGAACATTCGTCATCTGAATATTGCACCCGCTCTGCACCCGATAGAACACTTCAGACTGCCATCCACCCTGCGGCGGTATGTAGTGATCCGTTCGAACATACTGAAGCAAGTTTGGCGACTGATTATCAATATAGAAAGCCTCGGAATCGAAGCCGTTGAAGCTGGCCTTTAGCACAACATTATATGCGCCACACGACGAGCCAGGAGCCGTTGCCTGATAGATGGGGGAAGCGCAATTCGTACAGTTCAAGGTGCCGTATGTCGAGCCCGACTCAAACCTCCACTGGGGAGTTTCAGGCGCGCCTTTGGAGTTAACGCTCATCTGCGTCTGACTTGAGTAGTCATTGCTGGACACAACCCCGGGCCCCAAAAAGTACGGCACTACGGTCCGCGAGATGACCGGTCTTTCAACGGTTAGATTGGGTGAGGAATAGGAATTTCCGTCCCAACCATTAGAATAGGGCGGTACCCAATAACCGCAAACCCAGTTGAAGGCGCGATGAAAGGCGCGCATCGAGTAGGTACCTGGCCCCCAAACCGAAAGAGTGGGCGTCATCGTCACAGATTGCGTACCTCCATTCGATCCTGGGCCGAGCTCGCCAACCGGGCTGCCAATTTGGCTACCATTGCGCGACATATAGCCGGTGATGTAGGGCCGCCAATAGTTCCGATAGGATCCCACAATGGTTGTCTCAGAATATCCCCATACGTTGTTTCCGTCTAACCGCGTTATCGGATAATAGACACCATAAATGACAGTGTCACTAGATGTGCATTGCGCAATTGTTGCTTCCGCGCAAAACACAAAAACAAATAAGAACGAAACGAATTGCAAGATCATTGCAGGGTGCTCCTCTTGATATAGTGGCGGAATGTCGTGTCGACGTATTGTTTGATGACGATCCAGTCGCTTCCCAAATCGGCCTCCAGCCCGCGAACGGCGGCCTGGATAGATTCCTGGCGTTGCTGCTCGAACTTTCTCAGCACAGTGGCATCCACAGTCGTCAGCTGAGCAGCCCGGTTGTGAAGGTAAGCGAGTATCTCCTGATCAAGCTTTCCCACGTCACCTTGGAGCCGCCGATGAGCGGTTTGCAGTTTCGGAAGCGTGGCGGCCTTTACTCCGATTCTTTCCGCCAACTCTTTGTATGCCGCTTGCGCAGCGGCGGTGTTTCGCGCTGAAAGCGCGTCAATGTCGTCGAGTAACGAAGCGTGGACCCGAAGGAAAATAGCGGTGGTTTCGGGATCGCCTGGCGGTGGAGTTGGCGACAATGTTTGTGCGTTAGCCAAAGTTGCCCAGGTTAGGAGCATGAGGCCAGAAAGTGCATGAAAAATGGACACGTTTACCTCCGAACCGATGTATTCAGGCTCTGACAATGTTTGTGGCAGTATAACCGCATCGCACGAGGACGCTTCTCTTGGCTCATTGCAGGAAAGACCTCATGGGAAAATTCTTCTTGAGTAAGATGATTCCTCCTTATGTGGTTTGATTGTGCGGCGTTCATCTCCAGTCAATGGGTTTAATGTTTCGGAAGCATTAACCATCAGATATCAGTGGTATCTTATTTCTTGGGACGGCTGGAGGCGTTTTCCCACTTGCCCGCACTTGAGGCGAACGCTATTTCTTCAAATTCAAACTCGGCCGGTAGGCGCTGACAAATAGACCATGGCCGGTCAGCAGCTTCCGCCCCTCGGGCGACATCAGGAACTCGACCAGCTTCCGCGCGGCCTTGCGTTGCTTCGATCGCCGGATTTCGGCTCCTACTTGCCGGATTGGGGCGTGGGCTTCGGCGGGAACCAGGATGCCGCCCTTGTCATGCACCAGTGACCACGCCGTCAGCGCGACGTCCACATTGCCGCTTTCGGCAAACTGAAACGCCTGCCGGACATTCTCGGCCAGCACAATTGAGGGCTGGTACCGCTCCCAGATCCCGAACCGCTTCAGCGATTGCTGGGCGGCCAAGCCGTAGGGTGCGTGCTGCGGGTTGGCGATGGCGATCTTCAATTTCTGAAACTTGGCGAAATCGTCAAAGTTCTGGATCGCTCCGGACTTTGACCACAGTGCCAGCCGTCCGGTGGCGAAAATCTGGACATCGTTCGATTCAACCTTGCCCTTGCTCACCAAATCCAGCATCAGCGCCTCATTGGCCGACAGGAAGACATCAAACGGAGCCCCGGCATCAATCTGACGGGCCAGCATGCCGCTTGCCCCAAAGGTGAAGGTGAGGGTGGCGTCCTTAAAGGCTTCTTTGAGCGGTGCCTCCAGCGGAGCCATATCGGACGCAGCCGCTACCAGCAGCGCCGGGATCTCAGCGGCCGACTTGGGGGTCTTCTGTGCCCACGCCGTTAAGTCTAATGAAATGAACGCAGCCAGGAGGAGCGGAAGGATACGGCAGCCCATGTTCACCATCATACCGCTGGACGTGTGCGAGGGATAAGGCAAATGTGGGGACTCAATCTTTGGCCCAAAATGTTGACAAGGAGACGCTAATATTTGATACTGGTGACGAGCAGGATCATATTATGAGCAAGATCATCGGAATCGACCTCGGCACGACCAACTCTGTCGTGTCCGTCATGGAAGGCGGCCAGCCGGTCGTCATTGCAAACCAGGAGGGTGGCCGGACCACGCCGTCCGTCGTGGGTTTCGCCAAGAGTGGTGACCAGTTGGTGGGTACGGTGGCCAAGCGCCAGGCCGTGACGAACCCGGAAAACACCATCTATTCGATCAAGCGCTTCATGGGCCGCCGCCAGAACGAAGTCTCCGAAGAGATGAAGCTGGTGCCGTACAAAGTGGTGGGTGGCGACAATGGCGACGCCCGCGTCGACATCAACGGCAAGCTCTACTCCCCGCCCGAGATTTCGGCGTTGATCCTGAAGAAGCTGAAGCAGGCGGCGGAAGCCTACCTGGGCGGCAAGGTGACCGAAGCCGTGATCACCGTTCCGGCTTACTTCAACGACGCCCAGCGGCAGGCCACCAAGGACGCGGGCCAGATTGCCGGCCTCGAAGTAAAGCGCATCATCAATGAGCCGACGGCCGCCGCGCTGGCCTATGGCCTGGACAAGAAGAAGGACCAGACGATCGCCGTCTATGACTTCGGCGGCGGTACGTTCGACATCTCGATCCTGGAAGTGGGCGACGGCGTCGTCGAAGTGAAGTCCACCAACGGCGACACCCACCTGGGCGGTGACAACATCGACCAGCGGATTGTCGACTGGTTGATCACCGAATTCAAGCAGGAAGAAGGCATCGACCTCTCGAAGGACAAGATGGCCCTGCAGCGCCTGCGCGAATCCGCTGAGAAGGCGAAGATCGAACTCTCCAACGCCTTTGAGACCGAGATCAACCTGCCGTTCATCTACGGCGACACGGCCACCGGCCCCAAGCACTTGGTGAAGCAGCTCACGCGCAAGCGGTTTGAGCTGATGATCGAAGAGATCCTGCAAAAGTCCGCCGGCCCCTGCAAACAGGCCCTGGCCGATGCCGGCATGAGCCCCTCGCAGATCGATGAAGTGGTGCTGGTGGGCGGGTCAACGCGTATCCCCCGCGTGCAAGAGATCGTGCGCGACCTGTTTGGCAAGGAGCCGAACCGCAGCGTCAACCCGGACGAAGTGGTGGCCATCGGCGCCGCAGTCCAGGGCGGTGTGTTGGGCGGCGAAGTGAAGGACGTGCTGCTGCTGGACGTGACCCCGCTGTCGCTGGGCATTGAGACGCTGGGCGGTGTGTTCACCAAGCTGATCGACCGCAACACCACCATCCCGACCAAGAAGAGCGAAGTCTTCTCGACCGCTGCCGATTCGCAGCCGTCGGTGGACATCAAGATCTTCCAGGGCGAACGCTCCATGGCGAAGGACAACCGGATGCTGGGCGTGTTCCAGTTGACCGGGATTCCCCCGGCCCCGCGTGGCGTGCCGCAGATCGAAGTGATCTTTGACATCGATGCCAACGGCATCATGAATGTCACCGCCAAGGATCGCGCCACCAACAACGAACAGAAGATCACCATCACCTCCTCTTCCGGCCTGTCGAAGGAAGAAGTGGAGAAGATGTCCAAGGACGCCGAGGCGCACGCCGCCGAAGACCGCCGCAAGCGCGACGAGATCGACGCTCGCAACAAGGCCGACGCCATGATCTACAACGTCGAGAAGATGTTGAAGGATCACCGCGAGAAGATCGGCGAAGAGGAAGCCACCAAGGTGGAAGCCTCGATCAAGGAACTGCGCGATGTAATGGTGGCCGGTACGGTGGAAGCCATCAACAAGGCCACCGACAACCTCACCCAGGCCAGCCACAAGTTGGCTGAAGCGATGTACAAAGCATCGTCTACTCCGGGTGCGGGTCCGACGGAAGGTGCCGCCAACGGGGCGGGTCCGCAGGAGCCCAAGAAGGACAACGTCGTCGACGCCGAATTCGTGGACGTGGACGATAAGAAGTAAGCTGGGCTACTTTTCAGCGCCCGGCGCTAGATGGCGATAGGAGCATCGGACTTTAGGCATGGCCTCTCAACAGGACTATTACGGCACTTTGGGCGTCGCTCGCGGAGCCACCGAAGATGAAATCCGTAAAGCCTATCGCCGTCTGGCCCGCAAGTATCACCCGGATTTGAACCCCGGCGACAAGTCAGCAGAAGAGCACTTTAAGAAGGTCCAGGAGGCGTATGACGTCCTCTCGGATTCAAAGAAGCGCCAGATGTTTGACCAGGTCGGGTTCTACTCTGACAAAGCCGGCCCTCAACCTGGCCAATACCCAGGCGGGGCCGGCTTCAATTTTGACGGCTTCGATTTCGACAGCTTCGTCCGCAGTGGAGCGGGCGGCGCGGCTGGCGGGGCGGGTGCAGGAGCGGGCAGCGGGACCAACTTCAAGGACCTGTTCAGCCAGTTCTTCCGCGGCGGCGAAGGCCCAGCCTCGCAGGCCCCCGAACGCGGCCCGGATCTGGAATACGCGCTCGACATCGATTTCTGGCAATCCATCAAAGGCACGCAAGTCCGCGTGAACATCAACCGGCAGGAGACGTGCGCCGATTGCCGCGGCTCCGGTTCGGCGTCCACCGGCACCACCAATTGCCCGGAATGCAAGGGCACAGGCAATGTGGAACAGATGGTGGGGGCGATGCGGTTCACCATCCGGTGTCCGCGCTGCAACGGCAAAGGCAAGACCTCGAACATCTGCTTTGCCTGCCGTGGCGAAGGCCGCACCTCGAAGCCGGATTCGGTGGAAGTGCGCATCCCGGCCGGTGTCCAGTCCGGTGCCCGCATGCGCGTGGCGGCCAAGGGCAACGCCGGCTCCCACGGCGGCCCGGCGGGAGATCTCTACATCACCGTCCGCGTGCAACCGCACGAGTTCTTCCAGCGCGAAGGCGACAACATCGAGATCCGCGTGCCGATCACGATCTCAGAAGCAGGCCTAGGCACCAAGATCGAAGTGCCCACCATCGACGGCCGCGCCCTGCTGAAAATTCCGCAAGGCACCCAGAACGGCCAAAAGTTCCGCCTCCGCGAAAAAGGCGTCGCCAACGCCCGCAAGAACAGCCGTGGCGATCAGATCGTGGAAGTGTTCCTGCAGCCGCCGGATACGGCGGATGAGCGCGTGCGCGAGTTGCTCCGGGAACTCGCCAAGGCTAGCCCCGAGGACCCGCGGGCGAAGCTGTTTGCGAATCTGTAGAGCGCGTTGGTTCCCGCAAAGATGCAAAGGCGCCAAGATGAACACACTGGGTGTTCTTTACCAAGTCCGAGTACGCCCGTCCCGCAAGAGCTCCATCTCGAGCGCAAATCACGAACCTACTGACTGGAACATGTTTTAGTAGCCTTGTTCCCTTTGCGTCTTGACCTCTTTGCGGGATTATCATCCCACGGGAACTTCGTCTTCCAGTTCATTCACCACTCGTGCGATGCCGTCTTTGATTAGTGCGACGTTGAAGTTGATGAGTGGGCCCAGACGCTTGTTGGCTAGGCGCAGGTAGGTTCTCAACTGTTTCTTGTGCACGGGGGCCAATGATTCAACTGACTTGATCTCCACGATCACCTTGTCCTCAACGATCAAATCCGCCCGAAAGCCGGCGTCAATCTTCGCTCCCTCATAGATCACCGGCACAGGCTGCTGCCGGACCGTCCGCAGTCCACGGCGGTCCATTTCAAGCGCGAGAACCGTCTCGTATACCGATTCCAGTAGGCCGGGGCCCAATGTCGTGTGGATCCGAAAAGCGGCGTCGACGATTTCCTTGGCCAAAGCGTTCTCGGTCAATAGTTCACGCCCTTCCTTCCAGAAACATCTTAGGCGAAGCAGAAAGCACTTGACCGATTCATCGTCGGGACCAGTCTGGTCCCTTTGCGTCTTGGCGTCTTTGCGGGATCCTTCGCCTTTCAGTGCCCCAGCACTTCCGCGCATCCACTAGAATCAAAGAGTAGAGAGAGTATGGCCACCCGAAAGCGTCAAAAAGCGGCGTACATGATCTCGGCAGTTTCCGAGCAGTACGAGATCCATCCGCAAACGCTGCGTCTTTATGAGCGTGAAGGCTTGCTGAAGCCCTCCCGCAGCGACGGCAATACACGTCTCTATACCGACGAAGATCTGGTGCGCCTGGAAGTGATCCTGAAGCTGACGCGGGAGATGGGCGTCAATCTGGCGGGAGTCGAAATCATCCTCAACATGCGGGAGCGCATGGAAGCGATGCAGAAGCAGATCGAAGAATTCATGTCCACCTTGAACCATGAACTCTCCTCCCGCATCATCGTCCGGCACGACCCGCCTTCGAACGCTCTCATCCCGGTGGCGCGATCCGTCAGCATGGATGATGAGCCGCGGCCGACTCGCAAGACGCGCGCCTGAGGGCACGGCGTATCCTGTAGTCAGGGCACAACCAATGGTCAACAACTACGTCGAGCAGCGCGACGGTGGCTTCTTTGTTGAAGGAAGTCGGGTTTCGCTCGACTCCGTGGTCTGCGCCTACCTCCGTGGTGAGTCGCCAGAGGGCATTGCCGAGTCTTTTCCGGCCCTTCGTCTGGATCAGGTTTTTGGGGCTCTCGCCTACTACATCGCGAATCAAGAGTTGATCGACGATTACTTGACCCGCGAGCGGCAAGAATTTGAAGCTCTCCGGCAAAAGTCGCGGCAGAATCACGCCGCTCTCTATGCCAAGCTCGCAGCGGCGCGAAGCATCCTTTCCACTCCCAGCCGATGAGGCCATGTTTTTTGGCCGATGCGGACTTGAATCATAAGATTCTGGTCGGGTTGAGACGGCGGGAGCCAGCTGTTGACTTTCTCAGCGCCATCGAGGGTGGCGTGATCGGCCTGCCAGATAGTGAAGTGCTTCGGGTCGCTTCTGGCTTGGGACGCATCCTGGTCTCCCATGACCGGAAGACAATGCCTCGCCACTTTTCAAGCCTGGTCGACAGGCAAGCCAGTCCGGGCCTGATCATTCTTTCGCAGGACCTCGAAATCGGTACGGCGATCGACGAACTATTGCTGGTGTGGCTGGCCACCGATGCCCAGGAGTGGATCGGTCAAGTGGGTTTCCTGCCAGTCTGACGGGCAGCACGGCGCCATCGCCCTTGCCACCCGCCCCGCAAACGCAATATAGTCCTCTTCATGAGCCGCACGATCAGAACTTGGGGAGTTGTGTGCGCTCTGGCCTGTCCGCTGGCACTGGCGGCCCAGACTGCGACCCCTGCTGGCGGCGGTGTGCCCGGTAAGGCGGCGATTCAGCGCTACTGCCTGGGCTGTCACAACGCGCAGTCGAAGGCGGCCAATCTGGCGCTCGATAGTGTCTTGAACGCCCAGGTCGGACAACATCCTGAGGCGTGGGAGAAAGTCGTGAAGCGGCTGCGCGGCCGCTCGATGCCGCCCGCTGGGCTGCCGCGGCCGGATGAGCAGACGTATCAGACACTGCAGGCCGGCCTCGAAAAGACGCTCGATGCGCAGGCGGCGGCCAGCCCCAATCCGGGGCGCACCGATACCTTCCGGCGGCTGAACCGCACGGAGTATCGCAACGCCATTCGCGATCTGTTGGCGCTGGATGTCGATGTCTCCTCGCTGCTGCCCGCGGATGATGCGAGCCATGGTTTTGACAACGTGACGGTGGGGACGCTGTCGCCCACGCTGCTCGAGCGGTACTTGGCGGCTGCGCGGCGCATCAGCCGGTTGGCGATCGGCATCGCGCCGAAGGCCCCCGGTGGGGACACGGTGACGCTTGTTCCCGATCTCACGCAGGAAGATCATTTTGAAGATCTGCCGCTGGGCACGCGTGGTGGAGCGGTGGTGCAACACACGTTCCCAGTGGACGCTGAGTACGAGATCCTGTTGAGGCTCCAGCGCGATCGTAATGAGCATGTCGAAGGCCTGACCGCGAAGCACCAGGTGGAACTGATGCTCGATGGCGAACGGGTGGCGCTGTTCACGGTGGAGCCGCCACCGCCGGGCAAGGACCATAGCCAGTCCGATCAACATCTGCGCGCGCGGCTGGCCATCAAGGCCGGGCCGCATACGGTGAGCGTCGCCTTCCCCAAGCAGACCTCCGCGCTCCAGGAAACGGAGCGCCAACCCTACCAGGCGTTCTTCAACATGGACCGCCACCCGCGCCCACAGCCGGCACTCTACCAGGTGTCGATCAACGGGCCGTATGAGGCCAAAGGGGCCGGGGAGACGCCCAGCCGCGCGCGCCTGTTCGTCTGCCGTCCGGCCAATCAAGGGCAGGAAGAGGCTTGTGCCGCGAAGATCCTGTCCACGTTCGCCCGCCGCGCCTATCGGCGCCCGGTCACCGACACGGACGTGGCGGTTCCGCTGAAGTTCTTCCGGCAGGCGCGCCCGGAGGGTGATTTCGACAACGCCATCGAGATGGCTGTCCGAGCCGTGCTGGTGAGCCCGGAGTTCATCTTCCGGGTGGAGCGGGACCCCGACGGCGTCGCGCCCGGCCAGTCTTACCGCGTCAGCAATCTCGAACTCGCCTCCCGGCTCTCGTTCTTCTTGTGGAGCAGCATCCCGGACGATGAACTGCTGGACGCGGCGGTGCGAGGTGATCTCGCCAAGCCCGAGGTGCTGGAGCGTCAGGCGCGGCGGCTACTCGCGGACCCACGGTCCCGTCAGCTCGCGAGCAACTTTGCCGGGCAGTGGCTCTATCTGCGCAACCTGAATTCGATCCTGCCTGACATGCGCCTGTTTGCCGGGTTTGATGACAATCTGCGCCAGTCTTTCCGCCGCGAAACGGAGCTGTTCTTTGAGAGCATCATGGCGGAGGACCGCAGCGTGCTGGACCTGCTGCGCGCCAACTACACGTTCCTGAATGAGCGGCTGGCCAAGCACTACGGCATCCCCTACGTCTACGGCAGCCACTTCCGCCGCGTTGAGCTTGCCCCCGATTCGCAGCGCGGCGGCTTGCTGCGGCACGGCAGCATCCTCACCGTCACCAGCTACGCCACCCGGACCTCGCCGGTGCTGCGTGGCAAGTGGATTCTCGAGAACATCCTGGGCGTGCCGCCGCCACCGCCGCCGCCCGCCGTGCCCGCGCTGGGCGAAAAAGCCAGCAGCGGCAAGCCGCTGACCATGCGGGATCGCCTGGCGGAGCACCGTAAGAATCCGGCCTGTTTTGGCTGCCACCAGTTGATGGACCCGGTTGGCTTTTCGATGGAGAACTACGATGCCGTGGGCCGCTGGCGCACGACCGAAGACGCGGTGCGGATCGACGCCTCCGGCGGGCTGCCGGATGGGAGTAAATTTGTAGGGGTTGGCGGATTGCAGCAAGCGCTCCTTGCGCGGCCGGACATGTTTTCGTCGGCATTGGCCGAAAAGCTACTTACGTACGCGCTGGGCCGGGGTGTTGAGACCTATGATGCTCCTGCTATCCGGCAGGTGTTGCGGCAGAGTGCGGCGGAAGACTACCGGTTCTCGTCGTTCATCTTAGGCGTGGTCCGGAGTGCCCCATTTCAGATGCGGCGTAGTTTGTAGCGGGAGGTAAGTATGTTCATTACCAAGAAGGCATTGCCGCGGCGGATGCTGTTGCGTGGCGCTGGCGCGACTCTCGCGCTGCCATTGCTCGACGCCATGATGCCATCTATGACGGCGCTGGCGGCGTCGCCCGTGAAGCCGGTGAAGCGGCTGGGCTATGTCTACATGCCCATGGGCGCGCACATGCCGCAGTGGACCCCACCCGGCAAGGACTTGACGCAGCTCTCGCCCTCACTGCAATCGCTGGCGCCAGTGATCGACCAGCTCACCGTCATCGGCAACCTGGAACTCAAGAACGCCTACCCCGGCACGCACGCCACTTCAAACGCCGCCTTCTTAAGCGCCGCCACCTCCAAGTGGACCGAAAGCACGGACTACTATCTGGGCACCACCGCCGATCAAGTGGCTGCGCAGAACATCGGCCAGGCCACGCGGCTGCCGTCGCTGGAGCTGGCCATGGATCTGCTGCACACGGTCGGCCAGTGCGACAACGGCTACGCGTGCGTCTACCAGAACAATCTCTCCTGGTCTTCCCCCACCACGCCGCTACCCGCTGAGGCGCATCCGCGGATGGCGTTTGAGCGGCTGTTCGGTGACGGCGGCAGCGCACAGGAGCGTCGCGCAGAACTCAAGAAAGAGGCGAGCCTCCTTGATTGGGTGCGCGAGGACATCGCCCGCCTGCAGAACAAGCTGGGCGCGGCGGACCGCTCGCGCGTCAAGGAGTATCTCGACACCGTTCGCGAAGTGGAGCGGCGTATCCAGAAGGCGGAATCGCAATCGGCCGAATCGCAGCTGCCGGATCTTGACCGCCCGGTCGGAGTCCCCGCCGCGTATGGCGATCACGCGCGCCTGATGTTCGACCTGCAGGTGCTCGCTTTCCAGGGCGACGTCACCCGCGTCATCACCTTCCAGCTGGCGCGTGAAACCAGCACTCGTACGTACCCGGAAGCGGGCGTCACCGAGGCGCATCACCCGTTGACGCACAACGCGGGCGATCCGGAAAAGCTGGCCAAGGTGGCCAAGATCAACGCCTATCACGTGTCGCTGTTCGCGGAGTTCTTGAAGAAGCTGAAGGCCACGCCCGATGGCGACGGCAACCTGCTGGACCACACGGTCTATCTCTACGGCAGTGGCATGAGCAATGCCGACATCCATGACCACGTCAATCTGCCGATCCTGGTGGCTGGTGGTGAACGGGTGAAGGGTGGCCGCCACATCCACTACAAAGAGCCGACGCCGCTGGCGAACCTGCATCTGACGCTGCTGGAAAAAGCGGGCGTCAAGATCGACTCGTTTGCTGACAGCAAGGGCAAGGTGAAGGAGTTGCTGGAGCCGCTGGCGCTCTAGCTTAGGGCTCCGATGACCCCCACCCGAAATTGCCTCGCACCGAGCCGCGACAGAATGGAGCGGAGCCTTCCCCTGCTTTCGCCGCGCCCCGTCTGGCTTCTTGCGCTCACTCTCGCCGCCGTCACCTTGGCCGCCGCAGCTGATGCGCCGATTGCCGATGCTGCACAACGCGGCGATCGCACTGCCGTCGAGGCGATGCTCGCGGGGCGGGTAAACGTCAATCAGGCGCAACCCAATGGCACCACCGCTCTGCACTGGGCCGCGCAACGGGACGACCTCCGTTTAGCGCGCGTCTTGATTGAGGCCGGTGCCGAGGTGAAGGCCGCCAATCGTTACGGGGTCACCGCTTTGTCGCTGGCCTGCACCAATGGCAGTGCGCCGATGGTGGAGCTGCTGCTGAACGAAGGTGCGGACCGCGAAGCTCGGTTGCCCGGCGGAGAGACACCGCTCATGATTGCCGCGCGCACGGGCCGGGTGGAGGCGGTGCAGGCTCTGCTTAAGCGTGGAGCTGCCGTCAACGCCACTGAAGGCCGCGGGCAGACGGCGCTGATGTGGGCGGCGGCGGAAGGCCATGCGCAGACCATTGAGGCACTGCTGAAAGCCGGTGCCGATCTGAAGGTGCGTCTCGATTCCGGCTACAACGCTCTGCTGTTCGCTGTGCGTGAGGGCCGCATTGAGGCCGTGAAGGCGCTGTTGAAGGCCGGGGCCGACGTCAACGATACGATCGTACTCGCAGCGGGCAAGAAGCCGCCGTCGCGTGGTGCCCGCGCAGGCTCCAGCGCACTGATCCTGGCGGTTCTGAACGCGCATTTTGAGCTGGCGGCCGCCCTGCTCGACGCCGGGGCTGACCCCAACGCCAATGGCCCGGGCTACACCGCGCTCCACGTGCTCACCATCGTCCGGAAGCCCGGCTTGGGCGATAACGACCCGGCGCCCGATGGCTCCGGCAACCTCACCAGCATTGAGTTGGTAAAGAAGTTCGCGTCCAAGGGCGCTGATCTCAACAGCCGCATGACCAAGCGCGTCGGCTTGGGGTTGACCAGTCTCAACACGCTGGGTGCTACGCCGTTTGTGATGGCCGCCCGGGCCGGTGATGCCGAGCTGATGCGCACGCTGGCGGCACTCGGGGCGGACCCGAAGATTCCCACGGCCGACGGCGCCAACGCCATCATCGTGGCCGCTGGCTTGGGTACCCGCTCACCCGGCGAGGATGCCGGCACCGAGAGCGAGATTGTGGAAGCACTGCAAGTAGCCATCGATCTGGGCGTCGACATCAACGCGGTGGACAAGAATGGCGAAACTGCCATGCACGGCGCCGCCTACCGGAATCATCCTCTCGCCGTAAAGCTGCTGGCGCAGAAGGGTGCGGACATCAAGATCTGGAACCGCCCCAATAAATCGGGCTGGACGCCGCTGCGGATCGCGGAAGGCTACCGGTTTGGCAACTACAAGCCTTCGCCGCCCACCATCGCCGCTTTGCAAGAGGTGATGCTGGCCGCGGGCGTCGAGCCGGTTTCGCAACCCAAGGCCACCCCCACCGCCTGGTAGCCGTTCCGGCATCTGGCTCCCCAGAAGTGCGGGGCATTGCGTCAACCCGCGGCAACTGGTGATCATGAGAATGGGGCCGGACTGGTGCCCGCCCTCATGGGATACGAAAGATGATCACTGATCCGGTTGATGAGATTCTGCGCCGCCATGGCGTCAGTGGACCCTGGGAGCCTCTATCCGCCACGGGGATTGCCAATCGCATCTATGCGACCCGGGACCTGGTTCTGCGGGTGGCGACGGACCATCCAGAGGCCTTACCTGATGCCCGCACGGAGTCCGTTGCGGCCCCGGTGGCCTATCGCGTAGGCGTGCTGAGTCCGCGTCTGATTGCGTTTGACGATTCAAGGACACTGGTCGACCGGCCCTATTCGCTGTGGGAGCGGGTGCACGGCGAAACACTGGGCCTGGCCGGGTTCGACGATCGGGCGCAGCAGGAAGTGTGGCGGCAAGTCGGTCAGGAGATCTTCAAGCTTCATTCCCAAGTGACGGCTTGCCCGGATCCTGATGGCTACCTGGATGAGCCTGGACGGGAGATGGACCTGGAGCCGGCATTGCGCCATTGGGCGGACTCCGGCCACGCGGCCCCCGCCGACATCCGGCAAATGGAGCGTCTCATCGCAGAGCTGGCCCCCCTGGTGCAGCAGCGCAGCGCGGCAACCTGCTTCCTCCACAATGATCTGCACCAGATGAACATCATGTGCACCGCTGAGGCACGCCTGCTAGCTCTGATCGATTGGGGCGACGCCGGATGGGGTGACCCTGTGCTCGACTTCGCCGCTGTGCCCTGGGAGCTGGTGCCTGCGGCGCTGGATGGCTATGGGCGGGAAGGCCGGGCGCTCTTGGGTAGCTTTCTGCGTGCCTGCCTGATCTGGGATCGTCTTGAAGACGCGCTCGATGACGCCGCGGAGAGCCCCGAGTGCCGCGTTGAAATCGCCACCTATCGGCAATTTCTTGACGAGGCGTGACGCCGTAGCCCCCGCGGAAGCCGCTAAACGGGCTTGACGAGTTGGCAGCGGACCAAGGCGCTAGTGAACTCACGTGTCAGTGAGTTATGGATGGGCCGCAGCTTACGGATCGGGACCGTTTCGATCTGCTGCAGCTGCAGCGGACTTTCTTTGACCAGCCGTTCGAACCGGGCGATGGTCATGCTATTCAGTCCGCCTTCCACTTCATGGAAGCGGGTGGCGCCGTCGTTGCGGAGGTCGTTGCGCCACCGGATCAACGCCTTCTCCGAAAAGATCAGGTGCGCCCAGGGGAATACCGAAAACAGGTGCCCGCCCAAGGGGTGGTACCAGGTGGGGCCGAAGCTGGCGATTACGCGGCCGCCGGGGCGGAGTAGGGTGCTCATCAACTCCAGGATGCCCGCAGGGTCGGAAAAGTGTTCGAAGGCATCGAGGGAGACAATCCGGTCGACGGGCTCCGCGAGCTTGGTGACAAACGAGCATCGGTCCGCCACCCCTTCCTGCTCGGCGAATTTGCGGGCGTTGACCAACGCGTTTTCGCGAATGTCGACGCCAATGACGCGGGCCGCCCCGTGCTTGGCCAGTTCCACTGCTTCGTGGCCGTCGCCACACCCGAAGTCGACCACGGTTTGCCCCTGGATCTCATCCAGCAGCTTGTCGCCCAACAACACCCTGATTTTGGATTTGTTGATGTAGGCGGCACCATCCATCCCGGTAGGTCCTCCGGGGGAGATGGCTCGCAACAGGCGATACTGAAAGGCTGTCCACATCGCACCAGTATTCTAGCAAGCTGGCCCGAAAGAGGACCAGAACAATGTCCGATCCTTGACCTGGGTTTAGTACTAGGCACACACTGGCACCATGGCCCTACGCTTCATTCACCTCGCCGCCATCCTGTTGGTCTGTTTGCCCTCGGCTGCACAGACCGGTGAGTGGCAGACGCTGACGGGCTGGCAGGAAGTGGCGTTCCGCGGCGATGGCGCCGCCGTGGTCAACGAGGGCGTCATCGCACTGCCGCCGGGCGCGCCGTTCACGGGCGTCCATCGCACGGGACCCTTTCCGTCATCCGGCTATGAGGTCCGCTTTGAGGCGCAGCGGGAGAAGGGGAACGACTTTTTTGCCAGCTTCACTTTTCCGGTAAAGGAGTCCTTCGCCACCCTCGTCACCGGAGGCTGGGGCGGCGACATTGTCGGCATCTCTAGCATCGATGGCTGGGATGCGGCGGACAATGAGACGCGCACCTACTTCAATTTCGAAAATGGCCGCTGGTACGGCTTCCGGCTGCGCGTCACCGATGACCGGCTGCAGGCGTGGATCGACGAAAAACCCGTCATCGATGTCGTGATCACCGGCCGGCGCATCGATCTGCGGCCGGGCGAAGCGAAGCTGACCACGCCGGTGGGCTTCATGTCCTACAACTCCGCCGGACGCATCCGGAAGGTGGAGTACCGAGCGCTGAAACAGCCCGCGCCAGCGCGCTAAGCTGCTACGGCTTGGGCTTGGCGGGAGACGGCGGAGCCGCCGCCGGTACTTCGTCGCCAAAGGTGATCTTCACGTCGCTCTTGAACTGCTTGTAGTCCTCGTACTTGATCGTCTGCTTGATCGGCACTGTGTTGTCCTGGAACACCAGGATGTCGTTGGCCGTGGTGTAGGTGGGGAACCAGTATTTGCCATCGATCTGTTCGCGGTAGGTCTCAAACTTCGGGAACTGCTGGTCAGACTTCTTCGCAAGAATTCCGCGCGCGCGGCCATACGTCTTCACAATCTGCAGTTCCTTGTCGTCCACCCAGATCATGCCGGTAAAGTAGCGCAGGCCGGTTTCCATCTTCTTGGGCTTGACGGCGAACACAAAGCAGCCGATCTCATCCAGCGTTTCGCGGCCCAGGTAGCGTACGTGGTAGTTGCCGACGTCCTTGGTCGTCAGCACGAACGGCTGGACGCTGCGCATGTCCTGTTCGTCTTCGGGCGACAGCGAGATTTGCGTCAGTGTGGGTACCGGGCTGCGGACTACCTTTTCGTTGCGGCGTCCGCTCGGGTCGAAGACGATGTCCGACACCATCTCCCAGCGGCCAGTGGTGCGGCCGTTGCGGTCCATCTCGACCAGGCGCGCGGTCTGGCGGTAGGTGTAGCTCTCGCGCGCCCGGGAGAACTCCGACTCCTTGGCGGCAAAGTTGGCGATGATCTTCTCGACCTCGGCCGGCGAAGGGTCCGCCTGGGCCAACGACAGGGTAAACAGAATCGCAGAAATCATGGTCAATCTTTCCTTACCGGCTCAACAGATCTTTGGCAATCACGACGCGCTGCATATTGGACGTCCCTTCATAGATACGTCCGATCTTGGCATCACGATACAGCTTTTCCACCGGGTAGTCCTTGGTGAAGCCGACGCCTCCCAATACTTCTATCGCCCGGGAGGCGCATTTTTCGGCGATGTCCGACGCGAAATACTTGGCCATCGCGGCTTGCGACACGAAATCGTGCCCGCCGTCACGTAGCCGCGCCGCGTTGTACACCAGCAGTCGCGCCGCTTCGACCTCGACCGCCATCTGCGCGATCTCAAACTGCACGCCCTGGAATTCGCCAATCACTTTGCCGAACGCCTTGCGCTGCTTGGCGTAGGCCACGGCGTGATCGAGCGCCCCGGCAGCCAGGCCCAGCATCTGGCCGCCAATCGCGATGCGGCCTTCATTCAAGGTCTCGATGGCGATCTTGTAGCCCTTGCCCACCTCGCCCATCACGTTGGCTTTCGGGACGCGGCAATCGTCCAAGATCAGCTCACAGGTGGACGACGCGCGAATGCCCAGCTTGTCTTCCTTCTTGCCGACGGCAAAGCCCGGAGAGTCGCGCTCCACTAGAAAGCAGGTGATGCCCTTGTAGCCCAGTGCCGGGTCGATGGTGGCGAACACGAGAAACAGCCCCGCCTCGTGAGCGTTGGTGATCCACAACTTGCGTCCGGTGAGTGACCAGTAGTCGCCCTTGTCGACGGCTCGCGTCGAGAGTGCGAAGGCGTCCGAGCCTGCCCCTGCCTCGCTCAGCGCGTAGGAGGCCAACGTATTCGAAGCCAGGCGCGGCAGATAGGTCCGCTTCTGCTCTTCGGTGGCCCACCGCAGAATCGCATTGTTCACCAGCGTGTTCTGGACATCGACAATCACCGCCGCCGCCGGGTCCACTTTTGCCAGCTCTTCCACGGCCAGCACGCTCTGGAAGAAGGTGCCGCCCTGGCCGCCGTACTCTTCTGGAATATCGATGCCCATCAGGCCGAGCGCGAACATCTGCTGGAGCAACTCCGGCCGGAACAGGCCCGCTTCGTCCATGCTGCGGACATGGGGCCCAATCTGCTCCCGGGCAAAGCGCCGCACGGAGGCCTGGAACATCTGTTCCTCTTCTGACAACAAGGTCAGCGGCCGCGCGGGGGCGTCGGCCACAACATCGGCTGAGGCAGTGGACATACCGCCTACATTTTCGCACCCCGCCGATGATTGCGTAGAGTTGTTGTTTGAGCTCATCCGGCGTGATGGGTGGGCCGGGCATCGCAGACTCGCGGCCTTATACTATTAGGCATGGCGTTCCTGGTTGATGAGGCCTATCTGCCCGCAATCCTCACCGTCGGTCCCATGACCGACGAAGCCTTCGCGCAGCTTTGCACCGAGCATCCCGACCTGAACCTGGAACTATCCGCCCTTGGTGAACTGATCATCATGCCGCAGACCTACACCTGGACCGGAGCCCGCAATAGCGAGATCAGCCGCCAACTCAGTAACTGGGCCCGGCAGGACAAGCGTGGCGTGGCCTTTGACTCCTCCACCGGATGGCTGCTGCCGAACACGGCCCGGAGGTCGCCGGACGCGGCCTGGATCTTTAAGCACCGCATCAAAGACCTGGACCCGGCCGCCTTTAGCCGCTACTGGCCCGTGTGTCCGAACTTTGTGATCGAACTACGGTCGCAGTCGGACCGGCCGCGGGCGCTGCGAGAGAAAATGGTGGAGTGGCTGGCCAATGGGGCTCAACTGGGCTGGCTTATCGACCCTGACGCCCGCACGGTTGAGATCTATCGGCCCGGCTTTGAGGCGGAGACCCGCGGTGGTGCGGCCTCGGTGGAAGGCGAAGGGCCGGTGGCGGGTTTTGTGCTGGATCTTCTGCCGGTGTGGGATCCCCTGGCCGAGTAGCCTGGTCAATAGAAGCCCAATAGGACACTCGTCCGCCGGTGGACACACTGCCTGAATTGGCGCACCATAGAATCCATGTGTTGGTACGCTCTTCCGCTGATGCTGGCCGGGTTGGCCCAGGCTCCGTTTGATGTGGTGCTCACCAACGGGCGCATCGTTGATGGCACGGGGGCCGCGTGGTTCCGGGGCGATATCGCGCTCGCCGGCGGCAAGATCGTGCGCATGGCTCCAGCCGGACGCTTGAAAGATGCACCCGCCACCCGCCGCATTGATGTGGGCGGCAAGGTGATCGCGCCGGGCTTCATCGATATCCAAAGCCACTCACGCGCGGCGCTGCTGACTGGTGATGGCCGCGTGATGAGCAAGGTCACCCAAGGCGTCACCACCGAGATCATGGGCGAAGGGGCCACCAACGCCCCCGCGAATGAGAAGACCGTCAGCGGTATGGCCACGCTGGGGCGCGGCGCTGATGGCAAGATCGAGTTCTCTGGTCCGCGCGGCTTTGATGAATGGCTGCGGGCGATGGAGAAGCATGGCTCGTCCGTGAATTTCGGCAGCTATGTCGGTGCCTCCACTATCCGGATGTATGTGAAGGGCATGGCCCAAGGCTCGCCCACTGCGGCTGAGACCGCCCAGATGCAGCAACTGGTGCGGGAGGCGATGAAGGACGGGGCGTTCGGCTTGGCGACGGCCTTGATCTACCCGCCCGGCGAGTACGCCACCACTGAAGAGCTGATTGCTCT
Organism: Acidobacteriota bacterium; assembly: GCA_026394055.1. Lineage (GTDB taxonomy): Bacteria > Acidobacteriota > Terriglobia > Bryobacterales > Bryobacteraceae > JAPKYZ01. The sequence goes on along the minus strand of JAPKYZ010000101.1, from coordinate 71,290 downwards.
GTCGCAGGCGATGGCGCCCTATGGCGGCGTCTACATCACCCACATGCGCAGCGAGGCCGACCAACTGCTGCCCGCCATTGACGAAGCCATCCGGATCGGCCGTGAAGGCGGTGTGCCGGTGGAGATCTACCACTTGAAGGCTGGCGGCAAGCGCAACTGGCCCAAGATGCGCGAGGCGATCGCCAAGATCAATGCCGCCCGGGCGCGCGGTGAAGATGTGCAGGCCGACATGTACACCTACGTCGCCGGTGGCACCGGGCTGACGGCGTGTTTTCCGCCATCCGCCTCCGCCGACGGCTTCCTGTTTGACAACTTGAAGGATCCGGCCAAGCGCAAGGCCATCCGCGCCGAAATCACGCATCAGACCTCGGCTTGGGAGAACCTGTGCGAGCTGGGCGGCGCCGAGAACGTCCTGCTGCTCGACCTGCGCCAACCGGAGAATCAGCCGTACGCGGGCAAGCGTCTGGCGGAGGTCGCCAAGATGATGGGCAAGGACTGGATTGAGACCGCGATGGATCTGGTGTTGAGTGAACGCCAGCGCATCGGCACCGTGTTCTTCCTGATGGATGAGGACAACGTGCAGATGCAGATGCGGGAGCCGTGGATGAAGTTCGGCAGCGATGCCGAAGGAGCCAATCCCGACAAGCCGGGCACTCTGACGCACCCGCGGGCCTATGGCAACTTTACCCGTCTGCTGGGCAAGTATGTGCGGGAAGAAAAGGTGATGCCGCTCGAAGAAGCGGTCCGCAAGATGACCTCCGCCACCGCCACGCGGTTGAGCCTGCATGATCGCGGCGTGCTGCGCGAAGGTCTGGTGGCCGATGTCGTCGTGTTCGACCCGGCCACAATTGCTGACCGCGCCACGTTCGACAAGCCGCACCAAGTGTCGGTGGGCGTCGAGTATGTCTTCGTCAACGGCGTTGCGGTGATTGATCAAGGCAAACATACGGGTGCGATGCCGGGCAGGATCGTGCGCGGCCCGGGCTACGGCCAGCAGTAGCAACACTGTTGCGAAGGCCCACAGGACCGCTTGCTGACCCGCGCGGCTCAGAGGAGAGTGTCCGGCTGACGGGTTGGCGGACCACATCCGCTATAATTCGCGTTGGTCCTTGCTGACCATTTCCCGGCTGCTTTCCCTGCCTGTTAGCCGCCTTTCCACCGCTCCGCCCGCGGCTTTGACGAAGGGCCACTGCGCCCCGAGCCACTGTATCTGTCCCGCTATCCCCACCGAGGAGTTGAAACTGATGCGTCGTTACCGCACGCTGGCATGGCTGGTTATGGCAATGGTGCTGGCCTCTCCGGGCCACGCGCAAGCGCCTGCTGGCTTAGCTAACGTTGTTCCAGGAGCGTTCAAGTTCAAGTGGATCCACGGCTCCGTGGCGGCGGCCCGCAATCGTGATCCGCGCATTCAGGTGGCGCCCTACAACCAGGACACCATCGTCATGCGCGAGAACATTGCGGTGTACTGGGAGGCTCCCTTCACGTACCTGCTGATCGGACAGGAGCGGGCGTTGCTGATCGACACCGGCGCCACCCCGCAAGCGTCCTACTACCCGCTGCGGGCCACGGTCGACGGCATCTTGCGACGCATCGCCAGCCTGCGCGGGGTGCAACAGATCCCGCTTGTCGTGGCCCACACCTCCGGTGAAGACATCGCCCAGAACCAGGGCGTCAACCAGTTTCGTGACCGGCCGCAGACCACGCTGGTCCCGCTCGATCTGGCGGGCATGAAGCCCCACTATGCGTTCGCTCAATGGCCCCAAGGAGAAGCCACCATCGACCTGGGCGGCCGCGCCATTACGGTGTTGCCTGCTCCTGGCACCCACAAAGACGGCGTCGCGTTCTACGACCGCCAGACCGGCCTGCTCTTCACCGGCGATCTGTTGTTCCCTGGCCGCATCCAGATCAGCAATGACGCGGACTACGTGGCAACGCTTGAACGGCTCAACGCCTTCGCGCAGAACCATCCGCTGCAGTGGGTGCTGGGTGGCCATATCGACATGACTGCCGTCGCGGGCGTCTGTTACCTGCGCCACACCAACTTCAAGCCGAACGAGCATTTTCTTCAACTGGACGCGGACGCCATCGGAGAAGCACTAAAGCACGCGCGGCCCATCGTCGGCAAGCCCGCCGCCATCATCCGGGCCGACTTCCTGCTGCTCAACCGCGTCAGCCCGGATGAAGAAGGTCCCTGGCCCGCTGATCTGCCACCCGCCACTCCGCGGGCCGTTTTGCGTTAAGAGGTGAACTTCATGAGAACTGCCAAGCACTTGCTCCCCTTGATCTTCGCCACCGCCCTTCTGTCGGCGGCGCCACGCCCGATTGACTTCACCGCCAACCTGCCCGCCAAAGGCACCTTCCCAGCGAAGTGGATCCACGGTTCGCCCTCACTGCTCGACAACACGGACCCGCCCGTGCAGGTCCACTGGTACAACGCCCACACGGTGATCATGCGTGAGAACAAAGCTTACAACTACGAGGGCGCGTTCATGTATCTCTACTTCGGCAACGACCGCGCCATCCTGCTGGATCAGGGCTCCACGTCATCGCGCAACGAGTGGCCGCTGCGCGATGTGGTGGACGGCGTGATTGCGCAATGGGCGAAGGCCAACGGCCGCTCCCCGGACATTGAGCTGGTGCTCGCCTTCAGCCATCTTCATGGCGATCACTTCGCCGCCATCAACCAGTTCATCGACCGGCCCAAGACCCGCATGATGGGGCTGACGCACGAAGAGATGGTGGCCTTCTGGGGCATGAAGAACTACCCGGCCGATCAAGTGGAGTTTGACCTGGGTGGGCGCAAGATCTTAGTGTGGGGTAACCCCGGCCACATCGATTCCGAGTTTGCCTACTACGACACTTACACCCAGATCCTATTTACCGGCGACGTCTTCTACCGTGGCCGCTGCTATGTCGGCAACTTCAGGATGTGGCTGGCCAGCATGAAGCGGCTGGTGGAGTTCGCCGCCACGCACCTGGTGGCGCACATTGTCGGCTGCCACATCGAGATCACCACCAAAGGCCAGGACTACCCGCGCGGCACAACGTATCAGCCCGATGAGCCGCCGGTACAGATGGACGTGGCCATGTTGAAGCGCACCTACGCTTTTGCCCAAACCATCAAGGAGCCCGGCATCTATTTCACGGGTGACGTGTATATTTGCAACCAGACAAGGTTCAAGACAACGATCGACCGCAACCCTTACGCCTATTGAGTGCGGAGCAGCCGGAGAGACTATTCGGGCTGGATCGCAACGCCGGCGTAGATCTCCGTCAGCGGTAGCGAAATGCTCAGGCATTCAACCGGCACCACGGCGTCGATTCCAGGGTAGCTCGACAGCATCCACTGGCTCTCCGCCACACGCCTGAAGACTTCGACCAGGTAGGCGTCCTGGGAGACGAGAATGTATTCTTGAAGTGAATCGAGCGTCCGGTAGAGCGCAAACTTGCCGCCGTAGTCGAAGTCCGCCGTGGACGGTGAGAGCACTTCCACAATCACCTGCGGGTTCAACACGATGTCCGCATGGGCATCTGCTAGCTTAGGCTGGCCACAGACGACGGCCAAGTCCGGATAGACGTAGTTGCGGGCGGTGGCCCGCACCCTCGGCGCTGCAGCGACGCGGCAGGGAGTACTGCGCAACTGCACGCCCATCGCGGTGGTGAAGTTGGCTGCCAGCAGAGAATGCGCCCAGGAAGCAGCGACCACGGGGAATACTTCCCCGTCGTGATACTCGCTGCGCAGTTCCGCCACGCGGTCAGCGGCCAAGTATTCTTCCACCGAGATTCGGGTAACGGGTAAGGCGCCCATCTCTAAAAATTGTACAACCGCGTGCAAACCAGAGACAGCTGGCGCCTAACTCCAATACTGCCACTGGCCCCAGAAGATGGTGTAGAGGCTCAGCATGAAGTTGGTCACGCCGTGGACGACGATCAGGTCGCCCATCGACTTGGTCTTGTTCATCCAGGCGTTCCAGATGATGCCCGTGGCCAAACCCACTTCCCAGTAGGAGCCGTGCTCAATGGCGAACATGGCCGCGACAATCCAGAACGCTTGTGCGCCGTAGGTGCCTAGCGGCACCGACAGGAAGTCCGGCTTGATCAGCCAGCGCATCATCCAGTTCCGCCAGAACAGTTCCTCGATGATCGCCACCAGCACGGTGGCTTTCAGGGTGCGCGAGATCAGTACCAGATAATCGCCGCGCCATTCGGGCGCCACGGTCGATCCGGGTTGGCCGACGTAGGCGTTCGAGAACAGCCAGTGCGCGCGCCAGCCGGGCACCAGCAGGTCGGGCGCGATCCAGAGGAAGAACGTCGCCGCGCCAATGGCGATGCTGGCCCACAAGTGCGTGGTCTTGAAGCTGATGACATCGCGCGAGGCCCACCAGAGGAAGGCCGAGAGCACGAGCACTTGCAGTGGGTATTCCAGCGGCCCGATCTGGCCGCGCAGCGGCAGAAAGGCTAGCAACAGCACCATGGGTGCGACGTAAGGAAAGTGTGGTGATTTCATCTTGTGTGCCGGGCCTGCTTTATGGCTTGGCCCCACGAATCCAGTTCAGGATCGCGTTATACTCCGGGCTCCCTTTCTCCCAGCGGACTCCGCCGCCGTGCGAGACCTTGGCTCCGCCGCTCTGCACCGCCAGCGTACCTTCCTCTTCGGCGGAGGACGTGGGCTTGCGTAGGATCAGGCTGTTCTCCGGGTTTTCGAGATCGACGACGTTCATGGCCGTGGCCGGGGTGCCGTTGAAGATCGTATGCGTTGCGTGGCAGTGGACGCAAGCGTAGCCGTCCTTGCCGCGCGCTTCCAGAATCGGCTGGACGTAGCCGCGGAAGTAGGATTCATCCGGGCGCTCTCCGCGAAACACCGGCTTGCCCGCCTCCGCCGTCGTGGTGGCTTTGGGCCGCGGCGGGGGCGGCGGCAGCTTGGCCAGCACTTGCGTCCGCTCCGGGCCAGGGGTGCCTGAGATCTTGGCCGGGCCGCCGAAATTGGCATCGCGCACCATCAGCGCGGCGCCCTGCGTCAGCCGCTTCATTTCCGGGTCCGGCGAATCCATCAAGGGCAGCAGCGCCCGGCTGAAGCGCGTGGCGCTGTCGCCAAAAAACACGATCTGCTCGATGTCGTTGCCGATGCGGTTGTAGACAAAGGGCGCCGTCGCCGTATGGTCAGCCTTCTCGTCGTAGATGTCCGCCCGGCGCAGCGGGAATTCCGTGAGCGCGGCCAGCAGCCGCTTGCGATTGGCGTCGTTCTCTTTTTCAAGAAACGTAGCGAACTTGTCCGCTTGCCGCGCTTCAATCGCCAGGCGGCCGCGGATCACTCGCTCCTGGTCGGCCGCGTTGGCCAGCGACGGCACCCAGTTGTTGTAGAGGTACCGGATGTTCTCGTCAGCCAGGTTGTAGATCGCCTCCCGCAGATTGGTCTCCACCCAGGGGTTCTGAGGCACTTTTAGTCCGGCGAGCACAGCGTCTTCGATGCGCCCCTTTACCTCCGCCGACGGGGTCCAGAACCAGAACTGCCACAGGCCCTTGATGGCCTGCATGCGGATCACGGGCGACGCGTCAGTGGTCAAACGGATCAGCGCGTCCGCAAACTCCGCGCGCTGCGCCAGGGCCGAGAAGTGGGTGGCGAACACGCGCGTCGCGCCCCACTTCTCGCGTTCCGTTCCCGCCAGCGCCTTCAGCAGCGGAGCCGATGGCAGCTTGGGATCGCGCGAGTAGTTGAGCCGGATCTCAAAGGCTGCCTGCCGCTGATCGATCTTGCTGGGTGAGCCCAGACGCGAAATCGCGGCGGGCAAATCGAAGGGCGTTACCGCATCCGGCTGCTGCTTTTCGCCGCCGGGATAGTAGGCGCTTAGTGCGAGCACGGCCATCTGGGTTTCGCGGAATGGCGTGCGGAAGTTCTCAAAGCTCTGGAGCGGGTCCAGCCAGCCGCCCCAGGGTTGCTGGCGCGACAGCAGGTAGTTGAGGCCTTTGGTTACTTGCGGATGCTCGCGCGGAATGCCCGCGGCGTGCAGTGCCCACAGCACGTGTCCGGTCTGGAACTCGACCTCTTTTTCTTTTGGGTCAAACTTCATCGACCATTGGCCGGATTCGCGCTGCAGGCTTAGCAGCCGTTCGGCGTTGGCGGCAATTTTGGCGGCGTGCTTTTGCCGGTCCATCGCGGCCAAAGCTTGAGTCTGGTAGCAGAGATCGATTACGTTCTTGATGCCCGAGTCCTGCACGATTAGCGGCTCCAGCGTCGCATCGTGCGTTGCCTCCCAGGCATACCAGGCCACTTCATACGCGCTCACCAGCGGCAGATTGCCGTTCGTCTCATCGGGTGGCAGCTTGGTGCGGCCGTTGTAGTAGAGGTGCAGGAATTCGCGAATGCTGGCATGGTAGGGCTCGCGACGCACGCCGCTCACCTGCTTCTCGTAAAGGTCCAGCAAGTGCGACATGCGGCCCAGCACGTTGGCCGGGGCGGAGATCACCCGGGCCCACACGGCGCCCGCTTCTCGACCCGCCTGCGGCTGCTCAAAGCCGAACAGCGGCCGGGGGTTGTTGTAGAACCGCTCCGCCAGAAAGTCTAGCTGCTGCCGCTGGTGGACCGGATAGCCATTGCGGGCGGCATAGAGCGCGGCCCGCTGGGTGAAATGAGTGGGGTGGCAGGCGACGCAGAGGGACGTCTCCTGGTGGACATTGGCCACGCGATCCCACACGCCGCCGCGCCGTGGTGTGTTCGCATGCCAGGAATCACCGGCGCCCAGCAGAAAGTCGAGCGCGGTCCGCACTGCCAGTTCGGGCTTGGCATAGGGCGGCGGATCGTAGACGCGGGTGCGGAGCTGATAAGAGGGGTGATTAGCGGCGACGCGCACGTAGTAGGCGCCGGGATCTTTCAGGATGCGGGTGGTGAACTTGTTGCCGGGCAGTGCCTGGACCTCGTGCGGCAGGGCCACGGGGTCCTCGCCTTCGCTGTAGGGCACTTCCTTGCCGTTCACGACGCGCCAGACGGAGACGTCGACCGGAATGTTGTCGCGCTCGATCAGCTCCAGTTGAAAGAAGACCAGCTTGGGCGCTCCCGTGAACTCGACGCGGTACCAGTCCACCCCTTCATTGCCGAGGGAGCGAGCGGCACCGGGCAAAGGGACATAGGGCGTATCGTCGGCCGAGGCGGAGATCAGGTCACCCAGCCGGATCGGGTTGGCCTGCTGCCAGCTGTTGTTGGGCTCCCGCTCAACCAGCGTGGCCTCGCCCGGAACGGGCAGTACCCGGACCGAGTAACGTCCTCGCCGTGCTGGCTGGCCTTCCAGCGTCAATCGCAGCGCCGGCTGAGCGGTGGCGGCGAAGGTGAGCGAGAAATCGGCATCACCGCGATGGAGGGTTTTGGATGACACGCCGTTGAGGTCGGCCGTAAACCGCGCGGAACCCAACAGATCCGGCTGATCCACCGAAACCACCAGCCGGTAAACCTCTCCGGCACGAAGACCCGGCAAAGCAAGGGCCCCGGATTGGACCGGGGCCTGCTTTTCCCACAACACTGTCTGCGCGGAAGCGCAAACCGCCAATAATCCGATCAGTGAACGCACAACTTTAGCCTAAGGCATCAAGGTTTGATTGCGCACGCGAGCGCGGGCTCTAGTTGCACTTGGCAATCAATTCCTTGATTTTGCCTTCTTCGCCCTTGTCCGGCTTCTTGGTCAGCGCGGCCAACAGAATCTTCTTCGCTTGCGGCTTGTCGCCCTTTTGAAAATAGGCCATGCCCAGGTGATACTGATAGACCGCGCGCTCCGGATACTTGGTGGTGATTTCCCGCAGGATGCTGATCGCGTTGTCGCTCAGGTTCTTCTTGATGTAGATCCAGCCCATCGTGTCGGAGATTTCCGGGTTGGTTGGCAGCTTCTGCTTGGCCTTTTGCACCATGGTCAAGGCCTGGTCCAGATTGGTGCCCTGCTCCGCCATGATGTAGGCCAGGTTGTTGAGCGCCATCGGATTGTCGGGCTCAATCGCCAGAACCTTCTCATAGTGCGGACGGGAGCGGTCGGCGGCACCGGTGGTGTCGTAAAGCAACGCCAACTGCAGCGTCGTCACCGGATCGTTGGGTACGGCGGCCTGGGCCTTCTGGACGATGGCGATCGCCTGTTCCAGGTTGCCCTTTTGCCGGTAGCATTCGCCCAACCGCAGCATGTAGTTGGTGTTCTTGGGGTCCTTGGCCATCAGCTCCTGCAACTCCTGGATGGCCAGGTCGTAGTTGCGGGCGATGAACGCGGTATTGGCCAAGGCCAAGCGCAGATCGGTACGATCAGGGGACTTTTCCAGCTCCGCCGTGATCAACTTGATTGCTTCCGGGTACTGGTTTTGGCGGGCCAGCGATTCAATGGTGCCCAGCAAGCCGCGGGGGTCCTTCGGGGCACTCTCATAGAGCCTGCGGAAAATGCCCTCGGCTTCCTTGAACTTGCCCTCGCTAAAATTCACCATACCCAGCTGGAACTGGGCGTCGGTCAACTGCGGATTGCCATCCAGCAAGCCCTTCAACTCCCGGCGCGCTTCGACGTATTGGCGCAGGCCGATCATCGCGCTCGATCGCAACAGCTTCGCCGGCTGATTGTTGGGGTCGTACTGAAGGATCTCATTCGCCATCTGCTGCGCGTTCGGGAAGTCGCCCTTGGTGACGTAAACCTGGGCCAGTGCCAAGCGGGCCGGCACGTAGTCCGGGCGCAACTTCACCGATTCCAGCAGCTGCACTTTGGCCTGGTCCAGCTCGCCCTTGGCGATCAACGCCCGGGCGTAGTTGAAGCGCAATACGTGGTTGTTGGGCGTGCGCGAGACCACCGACTGCAAATCATTGATGGCCGCCTGAATCGTCTCCTTGGTGCCGGACCGCAGCGCCAGCGCGCCACGCATCGCAATGCCATCGTCGTCCTTGGGGTGGGCCTGGAGAATCTCAGTCACCACTTTGCTGGCCTCGGCCACCTTGCCCTGGGCCACGAGAACTTCCACCTGACGCTTTTGGAGCGCCAATTTGTCGTCGCCGCTCTTGGTTTCGTTCATGCCCAACGTGTACTGCTCAATGGCCTTGTCCAGTGAGCGGGCACGGAAATAGAAGTCCCCCACCAGCGAGCGGCCGTTCGGGAAGTCCTTGGGGTTAGTGGTAATGCGATCCAACTGGGACTGCATTTCCGGCATCTTCTGGGCAGCCAAATAATGGGCGGCCAACTGCAGGATGTAGAGCGGGTTGCGGGGATTGTTGCCCGACTTTAACTTGAGAATCGCCTCGCCGTCGTCATAACGCTTGGTCTGGATATAGGTGCCGTAGAGCAAATCGTACAGCGGGGCGTAGGCCTTTTCCTTGTCCAGCGTGGCGCGCGCCAGCTTCTCGGCTTCTTCCATCTTCTGGCTGGCCAGCAGGCTTTGGCACAACACCAGGATCAGATCCGGTTGTCCGGGCTTGATCTCGTTGGCGGCGGCGAAGTCGGCCGTGGCGGCCTGGATGTTGCGTTTGGTGAGGTTCAGGTAGCCGCGCAGACGCAAACCGTCGTAAGACTTGGGGTTACGCGCCAGAATCTTATTGGTGTTGTCTTCAATTTCCTTCAGATACTCCGCCGGATGCTTGGGGTTGGCGGAATAGAAGGCCAGAAACAGCTCGGCCAGCTTGGCCGGGGCGTCTTGGTTGTTGGGGTCCAGCTCGACGGCACGCTGCAGCGCGCGGAGCGACTCCACCGGATGGCCCAGCTTCAGTTCAGACAACCCCAGCCGATAGTACGCCTCGCCAAAGCGTTGATCCTGCTGCAAGGCACGCCGATACATGATCGACGCTTCCTTGAATTTATTGTTGTTGAAATAGCGGTTGCCATTTTCGAGGTGCTTCTGACGCTGCACCTTGGGGTCGCGGTTGCAAGCCGCACCCAGCAAGGCCAGGGCGAGCAGGAGGATCAACTTGGAAGAACGCATAGAGACAAACCTTCTAATCGGCTAGTATAGGCCAATTATACAGTCCCAGAAGCCTACAAAAGCGATCCCGGCTAGTCGACGTCAATCTTTGGTACGACAGGACCGGTGCGCTGGCTTTCCACGCCCGCCACTCGGACAATCAGCGGCTGCTCACCGCGCAGGCGGTACCAGGGCACGTAGAAGTTCACCTGATAGATGCCCACCAGGCCCGGCACCAGGCCGGCCCAGCGGACGTCCATCTCGGCCTCATTGATCTTGGGGTCACCGATGAAAACTTCCACTTTGTCAGCGAGTTCCGTAAGAACGGTGGTGCCGCTCTTCTTGAAATTCAAGCCAAAGCCGACCCCGTAGATGGTGACGTAGCGGTCGCGCGTGGTGGGGTTGCCGGAGGTGATCTTGTCCCCGGTTTCGCCATCGTACGCGGCTGCCCGGCCGGTGGCGGTATCGACAAAAAGAGCCGGTGCCAGGCGGCTGATACGGATCGTTTGCGCGGTGCTGGAGGAGCGGCGGTCCACTGAGCGGACTACCAACGTTTGTGCCACGGATGTCGAGCCGACGGTGATGTTTTCCGGGATCCGGGCATTGATCTGCCCGGCGGAGGTCATGATCAGGGGGATCGGCGTATTGTTCAGCGTGACGCAAGTGCCGCCCAGCGTGGTGGGGTAGGGCGGCTCGGCCGTCGCATCGGAGGCCAGACTGCGGCCAAAGATCGAAATCAACCCGCCGGGCGCAAAGGCCGGCAGATAGCTGGCCAGCGACACGGTGCCGCCATTGTTGGGCAGCGGCCGGTCCGTGGCGGCCGGAGTGTCGAGCGGCACGATGCTCAGCCCGCTGGTGGTGATGACGTAGGCGTTGGCGCCGGTGGCATCGAGAACCATCGTGCGGCCATCGACAACCACGCGTTGGTTGCCCACCGCCTGCGTCGTCGGCCCTTCCAGCGCCAGGGACCGCCGCGTGGCAGCACCTGACTGCACATCCACCAGCTCCACCGTGCCCGGGTCAGACAAGGCTTGATTGGCGGCGGTCCGGAACGGTTGCGTAAAGCGGGCGTAGGTGGTGGCGCTCACCGGGATCGTCGCGGCGACGGGCAAGTTGCCGGTGGCGCCGTTGGCACCGGGGGCGACGCCCTGGGCGGTGGACATCGGGCTCAACGCCGAATTGAGGGTCGTGCCGTTCACCACATAATAGGTGCCGCGCGGGCCGGCGGCCACCGCGCCGTAATAGCCGGTCATCTGCTGGGCGGTGAAGATCTGCCGGGCTTGGACAAACCGGTCGTCGATCGCGCTATAGAGATACGCAAACCCGTTGCCCGCCAACAGCAGCACAAATTCGCCGTTGGGCGTGGCGGTCATCGTATAGGGCGCGGCAATGGTGGTGGCCGTGCCGAAAATCTCAGACTCCAGACGGCGCGGGACCATTTCATTGCCGATAATCTTCCACAAGGTGGCCGCCGTGCCGCTGCCGGTGCTCACCAGCACCAGGGGGCCACTTTGCGAGGCGGTGATCACGCGCGGTGTGGCCAGGGCCACACTGGCATTCAACGGGATCGGGGGGAACTTGATCTTGCCCGCCACGGCGTTCTTGTCAAGATCGACCACGGTCAGCGATTCGCCGCCGGAATTTGCCACATACATCACCGAGCCATCGAGCGACAACGTCATGGAGCGCGGCAACTGTCCCACCTTCACCGGCGCCAGCAGCCGCCGCGTGCGGATGTCGTAAATCTCAATCCGGTTCAGCCCCGAGTTGGCCATATAGACCCGCTGCCGCTGCGCGTCGTAGGCGATATCGGCCAGCGCCTCATTGGAGGAGATGCCCACCGCCACCGGGACCACTTCACCCCGCGCGTCGGAGTCGCGGTTGTTCTGGAAGACCCGGATGCGGGCCGGGATGTTGATGGCGTTGTTCGATTGGACCAGGTAATCGTGAAACGGGTTCACCGTGCCCACGGCGTTGCGGTTGGCTTGGTTAAAGGTCAGCTCAAAATCGACGCCCGCCGAAGTCTGGATGGTCCGGATCGAGGGGGCGGTGCCGTTGGCGGGTGCCGTGACCGCCGGGGTGGTGGCCGGTTGGCCGGGCTGGCCGCCGATCGGAATGGTGATGATGCCGCCGCCGGGAACGGGGATGACAATGCCGCCACCGGCGCCGCCCGCTCCACCCAATGCCGCCGGACCTCCGGTGGCCGTCAGCAGTTGCGCCGACGTCGCCCCCAGCGTACCGCGGCCGTCATTGCGGACCGACACTCGCGTGGTCCGCAGATTGGAAAACACGCCGCACTGGTCGTTGGCCAGCAGCACCGAGGATTGCGTCAGCGTCGCGATCGGCTGTTGCGCCACCTGGCCGATCGGGATGATCAGAAAGCCTGATTCTGAAATCGCGAACATGTTCTGCGAGTCCGCCGAAATCAGGATCTTGCCCGACAGGTTCTCCGGCAACTGGTAAGCATCCCGGATCAGGAGATTGTCCGGGTCCGACAGCATCAACTGGCTGATATTGGGCCGCGCAGCCGGGTTCTGCTGCGGCGCGACGTTGAAGGCGGAAAAGATGGCGGAGCTATCTGGAGCGAAGGCGCTGCCGCCCTGGTTCTGCTGCAAATTGAAGTTGGTGCCGGTGGGAATCGGGTAGGGCGCGTTGGCCAGATTCTGCTGCGCCAGAATTTCCAGCGACGCCGTGTCAAACAGCGAAAGCCCGGCCATGAACCGCTGCCCGTTGCTCGAAATTGAGAGCACGTTCGAGATGCTGCCAATATTGCGGGACCGCAACACGCTGCCCGAAGCGACTTCGTAGACAAACACCGTGCGCGTGCCATTGGCCAGCACGTTGGCGCCGACAATGGTGGTGCCATCGTTGGAAGCAGACAAAAAGCTCCGGTTGGCCCGCAGCGGTTGGCCTTGCGGGGCGGGCAGCACGGGCGGCGTGGAAGCGGGCGGCGTTACCTGCACGGCGGACAACGCCCGGGTCTCGGCGGCGTTGGGGTCAAACAACAGCAGGACGTTAAAGGCATTGCCCGCGCCGGTGCCGATGGTCGAGATCAGCACGCGCTCATCGTTGCCCACCGCGACGCCTTCCGGGCGCGCGGGCAGGTTCACCGTCTTGACGACGCCCAACGATTCCAGATCAATGATGTTCAGCGCGGAGGCGTTGTGCGCCACCACATAGAGATACTTGCCGTCCCGCGACATGGCCGCCGCTAGCGGCAGAGAGTCGGTCTTGATGGTGGCAATGGTGCGGCGCTGGGTGACGGAATAAACGTCGACTTTGTCCGGAACGCCAACTAAATACAGGCGGTTACGGGCCGAATCGAGCACCATGTCGGTGACCCCGCCCACCACTGGCACCGCCGTGCCGAAGGTAGCGGCCTGGACCCCCTCAAACAGGAGAAACGCCAACGAAAACGCGACCGCGATGAGCCTCATGCGCACCCCAGTATAACCCCCGCCGCCGCCCCAAGTTGCGGTTCCAAGTGCTACCGCAAGGCGGCTTGAACGGGAGCGACTTTCGCACCCCGAATCCAGGCCAGAATCGTCTGGTACTCGACGCTCGATTCATTGCCCAACCACCGTTCGCCGCCATTGTGGGTGGCGAGGAAGAAGTTGGGGTCGCCGGCGGAATCATTCGGACGGGTCGGCTTGACCAGCATCAGGCTGGCTTTCGGATTGGCGGCATCGATCACCTTTAGCGCGGCGCGATAGTTGGCGGCGGCGTTGAGGCGCAGCGTGAAGCGGGCGTGGGTCGAATGGCACATCACACACGCCTTGCCGTCCGCGCCGGCCTTGGTGAGGATCGGCTGGACGTGCTGCTCAAAGTAGCGCTCATCGGGCAGCGGCCGGCCGGGCACTTGGGCCGAGATCTGCTTGGCCAGCGCCGGATAGGTCCGCACCAGATCCTGCGCGGCGGCCCGCACTTGCGGGTCTCCATCAGCCAGGCTGCGGCTGACAAACTCCTGCACCTTGTTGCTCGAAAACAGGTTGGCGTCGGCCGGGATGAAGTTGGTGTTGCCAGGGTTGTAGAGCGAAAGCGCGGACAGGCGCAGCGAGAACCGCGACGGGTCGAGCGAATCGAGCAGTTGTTGCCGCACGCGGCCGTGCGTGGCAGCGCCGAACTGTTCAGCGAGGGTAGGCATGGTGGGGTCGGCAAAGTAGTTCCGGACGACCACCTCGATCGCCGCGGCTTCGGTGGCCCGGTCACCGGAGGCCAGCGCTTCGAGAACCATACTGCGCATCAAGGGTCCGTCCGCCACCCGGGGGAAGATGGCCCCGGCGGCGATCACCCGGTCCAGCAGGCCGGCGGGCGGCTTCTGGAGCAGGCTTTCGATCCAGGAGATCAAGCGGGCATCGCGTGTGATCACAGAACCCGGCGGCAAGGCCGCCACCAGCGGCAGGGCGACACCCAGGTTGGCGGTGCTGATGATGGCCGCAATCGTGGCCGCGGCTGGCTGGTCCGGGTCGCCCAAGGTCAGGCGGCCGCGGGCGCTGTTCTCGTAGACGTAGCGGACCTCATCGGTCTTGGCGGAAGCCAGCATGGCTCGCGTGAAGGCGGGCGACATCGCCCCACCCAACGCCGACCCGGCCTTGATGGCTGCCGTCTGCAGTTCCGCATCGCCGGAACGGAGGCAGGCAAGGATGGCGGCCTCCAGCTCCGGTCCCGCGCCGGTCAGGTCGATGGCGTCACTGTCGTTGCCCACGCGGGTCTTGAAGAAGCCGTTGCGCGCGCCATAGGAGAACCGCAGCGCCTCGCCATAAGGCGCATAGGGCGTTTCAGGTTCATGCAGGCGAGGGACGCCGCGCGAGAACTCTTCGTAGTAGGCCGGTAGCGTCACTTCGCTGCGATGGGCGGCGTCTTCCGGGATGGCCATGTGGCGCAGCGGGAGATCCCACAGCGAAGTCAGTAACGAGAGCTTGGCATCGCGTGAGCCGTTGTTCAGATGCTTGGCCAGCACGGCGCTTTGGCGGCGGCTCCGTTCATGCAGGGCGGCCACCGTCTTGGCCCGATCTTCTTCGCGGACCATGGCCCGCATCCAGGCTTCGGCATAGCCCAAGTTCTCGTCGAGAATGTTCGAGACGCCTTCGGTGAGCACCCGCCGCACGCGAGGCTCAGTTTCACGGCTTAAGCGCGCAGCCAGCACATCGAGAATGCTCTCGTCGTTGCGCCAGGTGTACCAGTGGGTCAGCGCGATGGCGGCGTCCAGGCGAATAAGCGGCGACGCATCATCAAGCGACGCCTTGGTGGCGGCCAGCAATTGGTCATTCGCCGCCAGCTGCCGGAACTGCTTGTTTAGCGCCCGCAGCATTACCCAGCGCGGTGCCGCCAGTAGTGCCGTAGCGTCCGCCGACCGGCGCAATTGGACTGCCTGCCGCCGCAGCTTCGCTTTGCCGGACAACACGGGCTCGGGCTCAGCCGTTACGGCGGCGGCCGGGGTCTGCGGATAGCGGGCGGCCAGGGCGAGCACGGCAAACTGCGTGTCGCGGAACGGAGTGTTGAAGGTCTTGGGCCCAGGGTCGCCTTGCCAGCCGCCCCAGGGTTGTTGCTGGCGGAGCAGGCCGGTCAAGTCCGGTTGATCACCGGCGGCGGCCAAGGCGTAGAGCCGCAGGGACTCAATAAAATCAGCCTCGCCGCGCATCGTACGCAGCCGCTCGATATCGGCCGTTTGGCGCAGGGTCAGCACCTTCCAGCTCAAGTCCGTCACGTTGGTGGCGGCGAACGCCTTCACTTGACGCTCCAGTTCGAGCGCACGAGGTGACTGCTGCTCACGGTAAAGCCGCAGCGCTCCAAAGGCCACTTCCATCGGGCTGACGCTAGGCGGAGCGCCATCGGCTTCCACTTCCATCAGGTTGACTAGATCAAGAAACCTGGCCGCGCCCCGGTGCACATCGGGCGCATCCACCAGCATCGGCAGCCGCGTGGAGACGGCGCGGGCGGAGAAGATCACGCGGCTCCAGTTGGCTCCCGGATGCCCGGGGAGGGGCCGCGGGTTGTTGTCGAGCTGCGCTTGGAGACTCGCCGCCGCATGCGGATTGACCGGAGCAAAGCCGCGCTCGCGCGCACCGCGGTAGGCGCGCATGGTGAACTGCGTGGCATGGCAGGCGACGCAGTTCTGCACTTCGGCATGCTGCATGGTGTCACGCTGCGCCACGGCGCCCCGGCGCGGGATGTTGTTCAGCCAGGCATCACCCAGGCTGACCAGCAGATCCATGCCGACTTCCGCCGCCAGCTTCGGGTCGGCATAGGGCGGCACCGGGTAAGATTTGGTGCGCAGCCGGTACCAGGGGTGGTTGGCGGAAACGCGGACCAGATAGTCGCGCCCTGGCGACAGCACGCGGGTCCGGTAGCTGGCCAGGCCCGGGAAGTTCTGCGTCGCCTCCGGCGTGTAGCGGTGGGAGCCTTCGCGGTAGGGTTCAAGCTCACCCGCCGCAGTTGCGGTGAAGAGGTCGACATCGGAGGGTACATCTCGGTCATCCGCTTCGACGTTAAAGAACACCAGCCGCTTTTCGTTTTCCGAAAGGCGGACCTTGTACCAGTGCACGCCCGCCCGCAGCTCAGTTTCCGAGGCCGGCATATAGGGCCGTTCGTCAGCGTAGGCGGCAATCGATTCGCCCGCGCGGAAGGTCTCGGCGGCATGCCAGTCGCTGGCTGGAAGCACATGATCGGGCACCGCTTGCAGGTCGAGCGTGGCGCCCGCGGGAACCTCAAGGGGAGCCTTGCCAGTGCGCACGGCGCGGAACTCACGCGTGAAGTCTGTATCCCAGGCGTCGAGCGTCTTCGCCTGTCCGGCGATCGAGGCCCGGCCCACACCAGAGATGGTGGCGCGGTACACGCGGCCTTGTTGGACGTCAAGCGACAGGGGGGCAGGCACCAGCAGCCAAGCCCCGGCAAGCGCGGCTACTAGGGCAAGCCACCGGATCATTCCACTATGTTAGCGCCGAATTTGGCCTCTAATTCAGAGCCGCCAGCAAGTCGCCAGTATCTTTCAACACCGTCAGCCGCAGCTTCTCGACGGAGAACTGGGCGTCCAGGAACGCCATCCAGCGCTCGTTCTCGAGAATGCGCGAATCTTCCACCAGCTTCAACGCGGAGCGGCCCTCTTCGTACTGCGCCATGCTCACCGCCAGCTGTTCACGAGCCACCTCCAGATCGAGGCGCGCTACTTCGCGGAACGATTCGGCGTTCTTCAAGTCCTGAAACGCACGCCGGGCGTTGAGGCTGACCCGGGAGCGGGCAGAGGCCATTTCGAGTCGCAAACGCGCCGATTCGCTGGACGCCTGGTCGGCGCGGGCGGAAGCAGCGGAGCCCGGCAGAATCGGCAACTGGAACGACACGCCGATCTGGCCGTTGTGGCGCTGGAAGCGGCGGAAGAAGTCGTCGTAGTTGTTGAACTTGGCGAATAGGCCGTACTGTGCTACCAGGTCGATCTTCGGCAGACGCGCCGCTTGATTGGCCTTGATATCGAGGCCCGCGGCCTGCATCTTCGATTGCAGCACGCGGAGGTCTTTGGACGACTCCAGAGCGCCACGGGCCACTTCTTCCTCCGAATCCGGGACCTTCAGCACGGGCCGATCTTCGGCAATCGGCCGCACCTGATCGCCCGAAGGGAACCCCAGCAACAAAGCCAACCCTTCCTCCTCAACATGGGCCGCGCCTTCCAGTACGCGGGCCCGGTGCCGGGCTTGGGCGAGGCGCGCGGCGGTGCGCTTGTTTTCGAGTTCCAGTTCCCGCCCTTCGGCCACGCGGATGCGGGTGATCTCGGCCATCTTCTCGATGCTCTCGGTCTGGCGTTGAGCGACTTCGGCGGCACGGCGCAAACGATCTGCTTCCAGATACTGGAGCGCCGTGCGGAGCGCGGCATCATCGCGGCGGGCTTGGGTAGTGATGGCCGCCCCGCGAGCCTGCTCCCGCACCTTGGCCACGTCGTAGGAGCGCTGGCGGTTGAACAGTGTCTGCGTCGCATCGGCGCGGATGACGCTGGGCGCCGAGCCTTCAATGCTCAGCGGGAACCCACTGGTATACGCCAGGCCGCTCCCCACCACCATCTTGGGGTGGAACGGATCCCGCGCCTCGCGGATGGCTTGCTGGGCGCGCACCTCATCAAAGCGGGCCAGCAGCAGGTCGGGGTTCTGTTTCAAAGCCAGGTCGACAGCCTGCTTCAGGGAGAGGGTGTGAACTTCCGCCGTCAGCGTGGCGGCAACAACAAGAAATGGGATCACAATTCCAGAGATAGCGCGATTCATCCCTGGATGGAGCGCGGCTAGTCCAGCCGGCGGATCTTCAGATTGCGGAACTCGATCTCGGAGCCGTGATTCTGGAGCGAGATGAAGGTCTCATGCTCGGGCTGAACGACGCTGGTGGCGCCGGCCTGCGGCTTGGCTCGCATGTCGCGTAAGGCAGCGGCGACCGGCGCTTGGGTCAGCTCAAAATCGAGCACCTGAACGCCGTCCATCCAGTGCTCCACGTGGCTGCCCTTGACGATGATCCGGGACCGGTGAAACGTGCCGGGCCTCACTTCAACGCGCCGGTAGGGCGCGAGAAACGAATAGAGCGACCCCGTGGCCCGCATCGGGGAAGAACGGGCGTCCGGGTTCCCCAAATCGTCGGCAATCTGATATTCGAGGCCGCGCGCCCGGGCGCTGAACTCCTGCTCGCCCTTGCGCTGCCAGCGGTCGGTACGCTGCACCAGATACTTGACGCCAGAGTTGCCACCGGCCGCGAGGCGCCATTCAAACTGAAGGTCGAAGGAACGGTAGAGCGCGGTGGTCCGCAGGTCCTGAACGCCTCGCGGGTTGGGCTGGGCGCGGAGGCAGCCGTCGGCCACGCTCCAACATGCTTGGGGAAAGGCCAGCCCCGTCACTTCCTGCCAGCCTTCGGTTGTCGCGCCATCAAACAACAGCCGCCAGCCCGCCGCGCGCTCATCGGGCGACAGCCGGTTCTCCAGGCTGGACTGGGCGATCGCCGGAGACGCCAGCAGCAGGGCACACAGGATCGGCCGGGATGATTGGGGAAACATCAACACTCGATGGATAGCATTCGCGCGCACCAGTTAGCCAATCACCCGGCGCGCGGCCTCGAGCGTCTGCTCCACTTGCGCCGCCGTGTGCGCGGTGGAGATGTACCAGCGGCCATCGGGCAGCACCAGCACTCCTTCATCGAGCAGCGCCAGCCCGAAGTCAGAATAGAGCGCGGTGTTGGCGCGGAGCGTGTCGCGATACGTGCGCGCAGGCTGGTCCATGAAAGAAAGATGGAAGACGGGGCCGCCGCCCGCCGTCACCACCGGCAAGCCGGCACTCTGCAGAATCTCTTGCAAGCCCAGCCGCAGCGTCTCGCCCAAGGACCACAGCTGCCGGTAGGCCGCGGCGTCGTCGCGCGCCAGCTCTTCAATGGTGGCTTTGGCGGCGGCCAGCGCCAGGGGATTGCCATTCAGGGTTCCGGCGTGGACCACCTGTCCGGTGGCGATGTGAGACATGAACTCGCGCTTGCCGGCCAGCACGCTCAACGGCAGCCCGCCGCCCGCTGCTTTGGCGAACGTGGCCAGATCGGGCGTCACGCCGTAGTACTGCTGCGCGCCGCCCAGGGCTAGCCGGAAGCCGGTGATCACTTCATCAAAGATCAGCAACGCACCGTGAGCTTGCGTGATGTCGCGGAGAAATTCGAGGAACCCGGGATCGGCCGCCACGCAGCCGCTATTGCACAGCAAAGGCTCACAGACCACGGCGGCGATCTCGCTGGCTTGTTGCGCAAACGCTCGGGTGACGGCTTCACGGTCGTTCCATTCCACCGCCACCGTTTCGTGGTTCGGCCGCTGGCCTACGCCCACCGGGATCGGCTGCCCGCCCGCGGCTTCAATCTGCGGACGCGTGGGCCGGTAGCTGACCAGCACGCTGTCGTCCCAGCCATGATAGTGGCCTTCAAATTTGAGGTACTTCGTGCGGCCGGTGGCGGCGCGCGCCAGGCGCAAGGCCACCTGGACAATCTCGGTACCGCTGTTGGCGAAGGCCACCAGATCGGCGCACGGGATGGCGCGGCACAGCAGTTCCGCCACTTCGAATTCGAGATCGTGCTGCGCGCCGAAGGTATGGCCTTTCGCGAGTTGCCGCGCCACGGCTTGATTGACCGCCTCTGGCGCGTGGCCCAAAATCAGCGGACCCCAGGCCAGCGTGTAGTCCAGGTACTGATTGCCATCGACATCGGTGATCACCGCTCCGGCGCCCGAGTCAAAGTAGAGCGGCGAAGGCCGCGCCGAACGTCGCAGCGCGGTCGACACACCCCCGGCGAGCGTTTGCTGCGCCCGTTCGTAGCGGGCAAGCGAACCGGGGATCTTGCGCCGGACGCTGGCCTCGCGGGCAGCAGGTGAGGTGGCGCCAAAAGCGGCGAGCGGCGAGGGTGAGGAGGTCATCGTAAGCGGAGCCCGGATTCAGTATATGCCGCGGCTTACTGGACGCGCCGGGGCAGATTGGTTGGGCCCAGAAGCTCTCCTGCTCGCGGTAAATAGGGGGCCGTCGTGTAAATCGCCAGCGGAAGATTACTGCTGCAAGTAAAGGTCTTTACTGGCCGCCATGCGAATCTTCTTGACCGGGTGGCGGTATTCACTGATACTGGTGAATGAAGGGGTAGCCTTTACCTCCTCGCAGAATCGGCCGAGCTAAGTCATCCGGTTTCGCCCCTCTCCCTTACGCCGTTGGCCACCTGAGGAGGTTGCCATGTTCGACTCCCATCTTCGGTCGACCGGGACCAAGTTCACCACCACGATTGCTTTGTTGGCGGTAGGGCTGATTGTCAGCCCCTTGGTGGTGCTGATTTCACGGCCTGTTGGAATGATCGCCGTCTCCACTGGACTGGCCTCATCGGTCGCGTGTTTGGCGCTGGCCTGGCTCAACTGGAAGCGCTATTCGCAGTTAACGATTCCATCGATCGAGGATCTGGCCCCGAGGGGCGAATGATCTCCCGACTGGGCTGGAGTGTGGCCCTGCTGCTGGGTGTCCATCTCACCGCGGGTGCGGCGGACTTTGCTGCCTATCGTGGTTTCAAGCTGGGGGCCACGTTGGCCGAATCCGCGCGTCAGGCCGGTGTGCCGGAGACCGATGCCCGCAACATGCACCAACGCCCGGCCCTGATCCAGGAGCTTGATTGGCGGCCCGCCGCTAGCCGCACCAGCGGCCTGGGACGCTCCGATCAACCCGATCCGGCGCGCGAAGGTGTGCTGCGTTTCTACAACGGGACGCTGTTCCAGATCGTGACGCTCTACGACCGGCAACTGGTGGAAGGGCTCACCGAGGCCGACATGGTCGAGGCGATCTCCCGCAGCTATGGCGGCGCCACGCGGCCCAAGCTGGAGATTGCGTTCCACTCGAACTACGGCGAGACTGCCACTGTGCTCGCGCGCTGGGAAACGGCTGCCTACTCCTGTGACCTGATCCGTACCGGCGACCAGAGCAGCTTCGCGCTGGTGCTGAGCGAAAAGGCGCTGGACGCCAAGGTCCGGCTGGCGGAAGCCGAATCCGCCCGCCTGGACACGATTGAGGGTCCGCAGCGGGCTCTCGATCTAGACCAAAAGCAACGCTCCGACGAACGCAAGCAGATTGAGGCGGCCCGGTTAGTGAACCGGCCGAACTTCCGCCCATGAGCACGTTGCTCACACAAGAATTGCCGATGAGCGGAACCCCCAGCCAGATCGAATGGGCGGTGCAGATCAAGCCGCGGGCCGGAGCCGAGTTTGACCGCGTGGCCGCCGCGCTGAAGGCCGTCTCTGATCGTCAACCGGAACCAGCCCGCGCCGAAACGCTCCAGTTGATCGGCATCCTGGGCGAAAAGCGCGCCGAAGTGATGGCGCGTACCGAGGCCGGCTATTTCATCCAGCAGTGGCAGGAGCTCAGCGGCCGGGTGCAGGGGCTGTTGATCGCTGACCCGCGCTATCTGGCTCTCCGGTTGGTGCAGAAAAGCCGCCGCGCCGCACCAGTGGAAGGAATTTCATGAACGTGCTTACGCTGAAACTCACCATCCGCGAAGTGGAACTGCTGGCGGCGCTTGCCTCCGACCAGATGTTCCGGCGCGAGTTTATCGATCCGAAATTTCCCGGCTACCGGGCCAACCAGGGCGACCTCGCTTTGGGCAAAGGCCTGGTGAACCGTTTGCGAACGCTGCTGACGCCCCCTTCGGCCAAAAAGCCGGTGGTGATTGAACGGGTGGCTTGATGAATGACGTTGTTCCAGAGTGTGGAGGCCGCCATGCCTTTTGAGTTTTTGCCCCAAGCCTTTACGGCTGCCGCGATGCGAGAGCATGCTCCGGTGCAGTCCGGCGTCTACGGTATTGCGACGGCGCGCACGTGGCTCTACATCGGGGAGACGGACAACATCCAAAAGACACTGCTGGAGCATCTCCGCGACTCCCACCTGGCGGCGGCCCGCAATAGTGTGGCCACGCGCCACCGGCCCACCGGCTTCGTCTTTGAGATCTGCCCCGCCGCTGGCCGGCCGGAACGGCAGGATCAACTGGTGATGGAATACGAGCCCGCGGTGAATCGCGGCGGGACGTGGCCGCAATGAGCACCAAAGCCGCCCTGTCACCCCGCACAGTCACCGCCGGACCCCATCCGATGCAGTTCAGCCTTACCGGCTTTAGCCAGGTGGACGGGTCCCGGGTGTTCGCCTTTGAAGGCATGGCCAGTGACCGGTCTCGCCACCCCTTTACGGTGCAAGCCAACTTGGCGTTGGCGCGGCAGTATCAGATTCCCCTACAGGACCTCCCGCTGCTCTGCCGGTCCATGTTGGACTTGTGCGAGCCCGGTGGCGCCATCCAGGCGTTCACGTATGGTGAGCCGCAGATGCGCGCCTATGCCGATTCGGCCGCGCAGATGAAGGCGTCGCGACGGCGGCAACCGCCTCGTCCGCAGACGTCCAGCCAGTCCGGCGCCGGGTGGCGGCAACCGGCGGCACCGGAGATTGGATAACCCAATGGCTCCCGAACTGATTCTCGATGTCGACCCGAAACGTTGGGCCGAATGGCTGGAAAACGGCCGCCGCTTGGACCGGATCGCTGCCCGGCAGATGCTGGGCGCCGCGATCGCCGCAGTCCTGATCGGGCTGGGCGTGGGAACTTACTTTTTGATGGGCGGGTAGCGTCTCCTTCAGGTGCGCTTTGAGCGGCCGGCACCCTGGCGGGTCCGGGTTGGCGTCAAAGCGGGACCTGTCAAAACGCAACATGTTGGTTTTTGAAGGAAGTTAGTTTGATGACGAATATTTTTGTGGGCAACTTGAGTTTCCAGACCACGCAGGACGAACTGCAGACGGCCTTTGCCAGCTTTGGCACGGTCGAACGGGTCAACATCGTAACGGACCGCGACAGCGGTCAGCCGCGCGGGTTCGCGTTTGTCGAGATGACCGACCGGTCGGCCGCCGAAGCGGCGATCAATCGCCTGAACGGCTCCGACATGAATGGCCGGAGCCTGAACGTGAACGAAGCCCGGCCGAAGACGGCTGGTGGCGGCGGCGGTGGCCGTGGCGGTGGTGGTGGCGGCCGCTGGTAGATCCAGCTTTTCCCAATAGTTAAACAGTTCCAAGCTGGCGCGGCGCTCTCCGGAGACCGCGCCAGCTTTGCTGCGTTTGGGGACCACCTTCCAAATCAGCGAGACTATCTAGATCAGCATGGATTCATACCGCAAGCCGCCCTCGGGCTACCTGGAGCAGCGCACCCTCCGCCGTCACGCACGCATTTTGCACCTTTGGGCCATGGGCGTGGGCGCCGTCATCTCCGGCGATTTCTTTGGTTGGAACTTCGGCCTGCAGTATGGCTTTCCGGCGATGTTGGGCGCGCTGGTGATCGCCACCGTGCTCTATGCCGGGCTGTGTTTCTCGATTGCTGAGATGGCGGCCGCGCTGCCGCACACCGGCGGCGCCTACTCGTTTGCCCGCACCGCGATGGGCCCCTGGGGCGGCTTCATCACGGGTCTGGCGGAAAACATGGAGTACGTGCTGACGCCCGCCGTGATCGTGGTGGGCATTGGCGGCTATCTGGGCGGGATCTTTGGCGCACCGGCATCGATGGCCCCGTTGTGGTGGCTGCTCTGCTACGCCATCTTTGTCGGCTTGAACTGTTGGGGCGTGGAGCTGTCGTTCCGCTTCTCGGTGGTGGTGACGGTGGCGGCGCTGGTAGTGCTGGCCGTGTTCTATGCGCTGGCGTTTCCGCGGCTGGACGTGGCCCGGTGGTCGGTGGGCGGTAGCGGGACCCCACTCGACGCGCTGCCGTTTGCCATCTGGTTCTATCTGGCCATTGAGCAGTTGCCGCTGGCGGCCGAAGAGTCACACGACCCGGCTCGGACCCTGCCGCGCGGCCTGCTGGCGGGCTTTGCGACGCTGGTAGTTCTGGCGTTTGCCACGCTGCTGGCGAGCGTAGGTGTTGCCCCTGGGGCGGCGGTCATCGCGAAATCCACTGAGCCGCTGCTCGATTCATTCCAGGGCATTTTAGGCAAAGGCCTGAACACCCGGCTGCTGGGCGCGGTGGCCTGCATCGGCCTGGTCTCCAGCTTCCACACCATCATCTTTGCCTATGGCCGGCAGATCTACTCGCTGTCGCGCGCGGGCTACCTGCCCACCAGCCTTTCGCTCACCCATCCGCGCCGGCGCACTCCCGTTCGGGCCATGGTTGCCGGAGCGGCGCTGGGCTTTCTCGCTGCGCTGGTGGTGCATCTATCGCCGCAGGATTCGCCCGTCGGAGCGGTGCTGCTGAACATGACCGTCTTCGGCGCCGTGCTGGCCTATGTGCTGCAGATGGGCTCCTATCTCGCGCTGCGGTGGCGATTCCCGCAGCTCGAACGGCCGTACAAAAGCCCGCTGGGTATTGCCGGGGCCGTCATTTCGATGGTGATCAGCCTGGTGGTGCTCGCCAAGCTGGTGCAGAACGGCGTGCTGGGTCCGATAATCTGGATGGGATTGGGGATCGCCTACTTCGCCTTCTATGCCCGGAAGCGCCTAATCCTGGCCCCGGAGGAAGAGTTTGCCCGGCAGGCCAACCAGAACCACTGAGATGCAGCCGCTGAAAACACTGCTGGCCCACGCTAGCCCGTTACGTTCGGGCGACGTGCTGGCGGGCGTCGCCGCCGAAACGGAGCAACAGCGGGTGCGGGCGCAAATGGCGTTGGCCGAAGTGCCGTTGACGCGCTTTCTCTCTGAAGTGGTTGTGCCCTATGACGACGATGAAGTCACCCGGCTGATCATCGATAGTCATGACGCCCCAGCCTTCGCGCCGGTGCGGCATCTGACCGTGGGCGGGTTCCGCGATTGGCTGTTGTCACCGCAAGCCAACGCCACCGCGCTGAGTGCCCTGGCGCCGGGCCTAACTCCGGAGATGGTGGCCGCCGTCTCCAAACTGATGCGCGTCCAGGATCTGGTGCTGGTCGCTTCCAAATGCCGTGTCGTCTCGAAATTCCGGAACACGCTGGGCTTGGCCGGCCGCTTCGCCACCCGCATTCAACCGAATCATCCCACCGATGACCCGCGCGGCATTCTCGCCAGCACCATCGATGGCCTGCTACTGGGCGCGGGCGATGCGGTGATCGGCGTCAATCCCGTGGCCGAAGATGTGGGCTCCGTCTCCACCATCCTGCACCTGCTGGACCGGTTCCGTGCGCAATACGAGATCCCCACGCAGATCTGCGTGCTCGCGCACGTCACCACGCAGCAGCGGGCGATGGACGCGGGCGCTCCGGTGGACCTGCTCTTTCAATCGATCGGCGGGACCGAAGCGCTCAACCGCTCGTTCGGCATTTCGCTCAAGCTGCTCGATGAGGCGTGGCAGCAGACGCTCGAACTGAAGCGCGGCACCGTGGGCGACAACGTCACTTACTTTGAGACCGGGCAGGGCAGTGCGCTCTCGGCCGACGCTCATCACGGCGTCGATCAACAGACGCTCGAAGCCCGCGCCTACGCCGTCGCCCGCCGCTACCGGCCGCTGCTCGTGAACACGGTCGTCGGCTTTATTGGGCCCGAGTATCTCTACAACGGCAAGCAGATCACGCGCGCGGGTCTGGAAGATCACTTCTGCGGCAAGCTGCTGGGGCTGCCCATGGGCTGCGACGTCTGCTTCACCAACCACGCCGAAGCGGATTTTGATGATCTGGACACGCTGCTGACGCTGCTGGCGGCCGCCGGCTGCAACTTTGTGATGGGCGTGCCCGGAGGCGACGACACGATGTTGAGCTATCAATCGACCTCGTTCCACGACGCGCTCTATGTGCGGCAACTGCTGGGGCTGAAGCCGGCACCCGAGTTTGAAGAGTGGCTGACCCGGGAACCGGAGCGCGAATGGCGAATGATCTCTTAACCCGCCTGCGGACGCTGACCGATTCGCGGATCGGCTTGGAACGCGCCGGCGGATCCTTGACCACGGCCGACTGGCTGGCCCTGCGCGCGGCCCACGCCGCTGCTCGTGACGCGATCCACGCTGCAAGCGGACAACCCGTCATCCCGCCCCCGGTCGGCTATGTCCGCAGCCGCTGCCAGAACCGGCAACAATACCTGCTCCGGCCGGACCTGGGACGTCGCCTGGCCGATGACGCGGAACTGCCCGCCGGGCCGTTTGATGTCGCGTTGGTCGTCGCCGACGGCCTGTCGCCGCTCGCCGTCTCGCGTCACGCCGCCGGATTGGTGGGAGCGCTCCGCAACAGCCTGGCCGAAGCGCATCTCACCGTCAGCCCCGTCATCCAGGTGGCGCAAGGCCGCGTGGCGATCGGTGATGAGATTGGCGAGCGCCTGCAAGCCCGCCTCACCGTAGTGCTGATCGGCGAGCGCCCCGGCCTGTCGGCGGCTGATAGCTTGGGCGTCTACCTCACCTACGCGCCAAAAGCCGGACGCACAGACGCGGAGCGCAACTGCATCTCGAACATTCGCGACGGAGGCTTGGATATCCCGCTCGCCGCCCGCCGCACCATCAACCTGATCGAAGCCGCCCTGGCTCGGCAACTGACGGGCGTCCAGTTGAAGGAATCCGCCCACGCGCTCAAGCCCGCTATGGCGCCCGCGCTGGCCGGACCGCTTGATCGCCTGCCCCCCCGACGAGATCGCCTGAGCTAAGGCCGAAATGGTCCAAGCAGCCAGCAGAGGCGCATGGTGATCAATGTATACCGGATGTACTGCGAATCGGCGGTGGCCCTAGCTGATCAGCTTGTAGGTGACCATCCCAAACGCCGCGAGGCGCTTCTTCGAGTCCTTCACTTCCACGCTGGCCACGGTCAAGGAACTCCCGGCGCGGAGCACTTTCGCCCGAGCCGTCACCTTGCCTTCGGTCAGCGGCAGAAAATAGCTTAGCTTCAGGCTGACCGTGGTCGCCCTCTTGCCCGTGACGTGCATGGTGGCCACTCCGGCGGCGACATCGATCAACGTGGCCGTTACGCCGCCGTGCAGGGTGCCCCAGGCATTCCGTAAATCATCGCGAAACTGGCAGGCCACCGTCACCCCGTCCTTGTGCTCCGCCGTCACCTTGATCCCCAGCAGCTCGTTAAACGGCGTCGTGAAATCTCTTACATTTGTAGTCTTCATAATTGGTTCAAAACGGTCGATTACACCGGAGAGGCTAGAATAAAGGGCATATGTGCGGAATCGTAGGCTACATCGGTGATCGGAAAGCAGTCCCCATTATCCTTGATGGACTGAAGCGGCTGGAATACCGCGGGTACGACTCGGCCGGTATCGCTGTATTAAACGGTCAGGATAACCTGTCCGTGCGCCGCGCCTCCGGGAAACTTCGCAATCTGGAAGACGTCATCCAGGCCAGCCCCATGGAAGGCTTGTATGGCATCGGTCATACGCGTTGGGCCACCCACGGCCGGCCGACGGAAGAAAATGCCCACCCGCACCGTGATTCGAAGGGCAATATCGTCGTCGTCCACAACGGCATCGTCGAAAACTACCTCACGCTGAAGCACGAGCTCCAGAGCGAAGGCCACGTCTTCGCCTCTGAGACCGACACCGAAGTCATCGCGCACCTGATCGAAAAATACTTCACGGGCAACCTGGAAGAGGCCGTGCGTGCCGCCGTCAAGCGCATCACCGGCGTGCTGGCGATTTCGGTGATCTCGAAGCTCGACCCCCAGAAGATCGTCGCCGCCCGCCAGGGTCCGCCCGTCGTTGTCGGTATCGGCCAGAACGAGTACTTCGTCGCCAGCGACATCCCGGCCATCTTGAGCCACACGCGCGACATGTTCTTCCTGCAGGACGGCGACATGGCCATCCTGACCCCGCACGGCGTCCACCTCACCGACTTTGAAGGCAAAACCGTCCGCCGCCAGCTCCAGCACATCCTCTGGGACCCGATCATGGCGGAAAAGGGTGGCTACAAGCACTTCATGCTCAAAGAGATCTTTGAGCAGCCGCGCGCCATCCGCGACACCATGCTCGGCCGCATCGGCCAGGAGACGGGCCGGGTGTTCCTGGATGAAATGGACATTACGCCGGAGGAGTTCCAGAACTTCAAGTCGATCAAGATCATCGCTTGCGGCACCAGCTGGCATTCGGCGCTAGCGGGCAAGTTCATGATCGAGAAGCTGGCCCGCATTCCAGTGGAAGTCGACTACGGCAGCGAGTTCCGCTACCGCGACCCGATCATCACCCCGGACACGCTCACCGTCGTCATCTCGCAATCGGGCGAAACCGCCGACACGCTCGCCGCTCAGCGCGAGGCCAAGCAAAAGGGCTCCAAGACGCTGGCCATCTGCAACGTCATCGGCTCCATGATCACGCGTGAGGCTGCCGGTACGCTGATGACGCACGCCGGCCCGGAGATCGGCGTCGCTTCCACCAAAGCCTTCACCGGCCAGTTGACCGCTCTGTTTGTGCTGGCCGTCTACCTGGGCCAGGTGCGCGGCGTGCTGAGCGATGAAGAGTCGATGCGGCTGACGCAGGAAGCGCTGAAGCTGCCCTCCAAGATGGAGCGCATCCTGTCGGAAGAGGATATCTACGAGGAGCTCACCAAGCGCCTCCACCGGGCCAAGGACTTCCTGTTCCTCGGCCGCGGCATCCATTTCCCAATCGCACTCGAAGGCGCGCTGAAGCTGAAAGAGATCAGCTACATTCACGCCGAAGGCTACCCGGCCGGCGAAATGAAGCACGGCCCCAACGCCTTGATCGACGAAAGCTTGCCGGTGGTGGTGCTGTGCGCCTACGACCCCAATAGCGCCGAAGGCCGGCAGCGGTACGAGAAGACGCTTTCGAATATCCAGGAAGTAAAGGCCCGCTCCGGTATCGTGGTCGCCATTGCCAACAAGGGCGACGACGAGATCGGCAAAGTGGCGGACCACGTCATCCGCGTCCCACCGACCGACGAGATCCTGCTGCCTCTGCTCGAAATCGTGCCGCTGCAACTGCTGGCCTACCATATCGCCGTCCGCCTGGGCTGCGATGTGGACCAGCCGCGCAATCTGGCCAAATCGGTCACGGTTGAATAGCCTCTAGAAACGACCGTCCAAAGCCCCGGGGAGCCGCTACCAAATTTGGTATCCGGCTCCCTGGCTTGCGTTACAGACGTATTTCTTTCAACGGGTTACGTTTTCGCGACCGATCCGTAGACTACTGAAAACCATAAGAATTTACAAACCTTACGTAACCCTTGACACCGTCTGTGCGTCGGCGCAAAATCGCTACAGGCCGTTTCCAGGCGGCAGGGGTTTGTAGCTTCAATTTTCGTTGAGGGAAGGGGTTCATATGGTTCTTGCGCGTTCTTGCGCTCTCCTGCTCGCGCTTTCACTAGCCGGGCTTTCCGCCTACGCACAGGTGCTTTACGGCACGCTCGTGGGCAACGTGACCGATCCGCAGCAGGGTGCGGTGGCCGGTGCGACGGCGACTTTATCGAACAAGGCGACTGGGTTCACCCAGGAAACCAAGGCCGACGACCGTGGCACCTACGAGTTCCGCAACGTGCCTCCCGGTACGTACGACCTGAAGATCACCGCGGCCGGCTTCTCGAGCTTTGAGACCACTCAGTTGCCGATCGTGGCCAACAATATTGCGCGCGTTGACGCCAGCATGAAGGTTGGTAACGTCAGTGAAGTGATCACGGTGGGCGCGGAAGCCGCGCAACTGCAGACCGACAAGTCGGACATTCACACCGACGTGGGCTCCAAGCAGCTGACGGAAATCGCCCTCGGCGGCTACCGCAACTTCCAGACCATCATCGACTTTATTCCGGGTTCGACGCCGTCGGCGTTCCAGAATGCCTCCACTGACACCCCCGGCCGCGCCCTGACGACCAACGTCAACGGCACGTCCCGCAACTCCAACAATACCCGTATTGATGGCGCGGGCACGGTGATGCCGTGGCTGCCCCACCACACGCTGTATGTTCCGCCGCTGGAATCGATTGAGACGGTGAACGTCTCCACCAACAGCTTCGACGCCGAACAGGGTATGGCTGGTGGCGCCGCCGTCAACGTGATCACCAAGTCGGGCACCAATCAGATTAAGGGTGTGGTATTTGCTTACCACTCCAATCATCTGTGGGGCGCCAAGAATCTCTTCTTCAACCCCAACACCCCCGCCGGCCCCGGCACCCCGCAGCGCATTGACAATCAGTACGGCGGCGCCATTGGCGGCCCGATCAAGAAGGACAAGCTCTTCTTCTTCACCTCCTGGGAAGGCACGACGACCGCCGAGCGCGGCAATGGGCTGTTGAGCGTTCCCACTTCGCAGGTCCGCTCTGGGAACTTCGACGGACTGGGCACGATTTTTGACCCGGCCACTGGCAACAACCTGGGCCAGAACCGTACCCAGTTTCCGAACAACCAGGTGCCCGCTTCCCGCTTCAGCCCGCAGGCGGTCACTCTGCGCAACCTGGTGCCGCTGCCGAACACGGGTACCGGCCAGTTGAACAATTACTTTGCTTCCGTCCCCTACTACTTCAAGCGGGACATGGTGGACGCCAAGGTGAACTGGGTGCCCAATTCCCGGACGAATGTGTTCGGCAAGTACAGTGTCATGATTGCCCCGGTTACCTCCGGCGCTCCGCTGGGCGAAGCGCTGGGTGGCTATCCGGGTGGCGCGGCGGGCGCGGCGGGTATCGGCACCGGCAATAACAAGACGGACCTGTTCGGCGGCGGAATCAGCTATGTCATTTCGCCCACGTTGCTGTTCGATGCCAACTATGGTGGCGTTTTGATGCACCATGACACCAATGGACCGGATTTCGGCAAGAACATCGGGACGGACGTTCTCAAGATTCCCGGTACCAACGGTGCGGATATTCGCCAATCGGGCTTCCCCATTTTCAACTTCAATGGTTATACGTCGCTCGGTAACACGAACAACTGGAGCCCGGTGGTCCGTGATGACCGCACGTTCACCTATGTGGCCAACCTGAACTGGACCAAGGGTGCCCACAACATCCGCATGGGCGTCGACTTGATCAGCTTGCAGATGAATCACTGGCAGCCGGAGCTGGGCGGTTGGTCGCCCCGCGGCGGCTACAACTTCCAGTCCAACGGCATCACCGGCCTGAATGGCGCGGGCGCGCCGGCCGCAAACCAGTACAACGCCTATGCGGGTTACCTGCTCGGCTTGGCCAGCGGCATGGGCAAGGCGTATCAGTTCTATGATCCGATGCGGACCCGTGAGTTCCAGCAGGGCTACTACCTGCGCGACAACTGGACCGTTAGTCGCAAGCTGTCCCTGAACATCGGCGCGCGCTTTGAGCGGTTTCCGATCATGAACCGTGGCGAGTTCGGCATTGAGCGCTATGACCCGGTCACCAACCAGGTGCTGGTCGGCGGCCGCGGTAGTGTGCCGCGTGACGCGGGCACCACCGCCGCGCCCGTGATGTTTGCCCCGCGCGTTGGCTTGGCCTACCGCTTTACGGATAAGACCGTGATTCGCATGGGCTATGGCATCACCAATGATCCGTACCCGGTCAGCCGCCCCCTCCGCAGCCCCTACCCGGCCGTGATCATCGACGAGTACATCCAAACAAACTCCTTTGTCGGGACCAACCCCACGGGCGTACCGATCAGCCTGACGACCGGTATTCCGGCCGCAGCGCTGCCGAATCTGTCCACGGGTGTCCTGAACATCCCGAACACGATCTCCACTAACTCACTGCAGGCGGGCCGCTTGCGCCGTGGCTACATCCAGTCCTACAACTTCAGCCTTCAGCGTGACCTTCAGCGTGAATTGGGCTGGGGCTTCGTTCTGCAATCGAGCTATGTCGGCACGCGTTCGATCCGTCAGGCAGTTACTTACTTTGAGGCCAACGCCGGTCTTGTCCCCGGCGCCGGTGCCTCCGGCCGCCCGCTATTCCAGCAGTTCGGCGTCTCCACCTCACGCCAGTTCTTCATCCCGATGGCGAACCAGCGGTATGACGCTTGGCAGAACAACATCACCAAGCGCTTCTCGAATGGCCTGTTCTTCACCGGCAACTACACATGGTCAAAGTCGATCGGCATCAACGCCGGCAACTCCGACAGCGGCCTGCGCTTCTACGTCCCCAGCCAGTTCTCCAAGAACAAGGCCGTGGCGGACTTTGACCGCACGCACACCTTTACGGCCGCCGCCAATTGGGAACTCCCCTTTGGTAAGGGCCGCAAGTACGTCACCTCCGGCCCGGCTGCTTTCGTTCTGGGTGGCTGGCAGCTGAACCCCACCTTCCAGTTCTACACGGGCCTGCCGTTCATCGTTTCGGCGGACGGCTCTTCCTTGAACGCCCCGCAGAATACGCAGGTGGCCGATCAGGTTAACGCCAATGTCTCCAAGCTCGGCGGCGTCGGTCTCGGCGCTCCGTTCTATGACACCACCGCCTTCCGCCCCGTCTCCGAAGTCCGCTTCGGGAATATGGGCTTGAATGCCATCCGTGGCCCCTGGCTGGTTTCCTCGAACCTGGGCATCTTCCGCAGCTTCACCATCACCGAACGGTTTAACCTCCAGTTCCGTGGTGAAGCGCTGAACTGGACCAACACGCCGGCGCTCAACAACCCCAACGCCAACGTGTCCAACCCCGGTAATTTCATGGCCATCACCGCTGCCAGCACCGGCCAGTCCCCGCAGCGCACCATGCGCTTCGGCCTGCGCTTGGCCTTCTAAGCTCCGGCAACGGAAGCAAGAAAGCAGGGCCGTTGCTCCATCCCTTCGGGGGTGGGGCAACGGCCCTTTGGTTTTCGGGTGACGATTTCCGCCCAGCCCCACGCGTCAGCTTGGGGCTTTTTGCGGTAAACGAGAAAAGCCCATAGCCTATGCAGGGGGCTTCGTCGCTAAACAAGAGCTAGCCCCAAGCTTACGCATGGGCTGGTCCGCTTTAGGCGCTCTGGTGCCAGCCATCCTTGGGCGGCGCGTAGCGAATCTCCAGAGCCGGGGTCTCGATGCGCTGGTAGCGCTTGAGCTTGGAATCAAACAAGTGGGCCAGGATGCCGGTGGTCAGCAGGGTGCGCTCCACCGGGTAGGGCGGGCGGCCGGTGACGAACATCTCTTCGATGCGCGACACCAGACCGTCAAAGTGCGGCAGGGGACGCGTTTCGTGGCTCATGTTGAACAGGCAGGAAAGGGGCTTCAACTGGCCCCGGACCCGCGCCGCAAAGGTAAAGTGCTGCACCGCGCCATTCAAGATGTAGACGCGAGTCTTTAAGCCATCGCGGTATTCGATGTCAAAGCGGACCGGCTGGCGGGTCAACATATTGGTCCGGCGACCGGGCTGGCGGGCCATGGCCTCCTCCGCCAGCGGGTCCTTGTCCGGGGCCGCTTCCGGGCCCTCCACCATGCGGACCGCCGCCACACCTGTTTCGCCACCTTTGCGGCGCTCCACCATGCACTGCAGCACTTCCAGCAGATGGAAGCCGTACGCGTCGGCATCCCCAAAGCCGATCACGCAGGCATCCTCGAATTCGACACCGACTGGCAGACTGACGTCGGGAATACGCACTGTGACGGGTAGCGATGAGCCCGCAAACCACGGCACTTTGAGCGCTGCCGCTTCGTCGTAGAGCTTCTTGGCCTTCTCCCACGAATAAGAAAGATGCTTGTCGAAGAACGTCGGCACGCTACGGCCACTGTCGCGATAGACGGCCAGCACTTCGCTGAACAGCTCGAATCTCGGGTAGAGCTTCTGGCCCAGTTCATTCATCGGGTAGTTGCCATGCTCACCGATGAAGACCACGGCATCCACCGCCAGCTTTGAGCCGCCCAGCGTCAGTGCCTCCCGGATGGTCTTGTAGAGCGGGATGCCGTGGCGGGAGCACAGCTCACGCGCCATGTCGTTCTCCGGTGTCTGCGCGGTGAACATCGACACGATCTCGGTGCGCGGCGCCTGACGCTTGCCATTCACGGCGTATCCGTCAAAGATGCGCCCGCACACCACATCCGCGTGCGAGTAGTAGCGATACTCGGTCACCACCGCCGCCACGCGAGGCCGAGCGGGGGCCGCCGGAGCGGCAATCACGGTGGCGCCGCTGCCCAACGCTGTCGCACAAATACCGGGGAAGGCTCTTCTCGTTAGCATGACAACGATGATAGATATGTTGCGTGCCCCGTTGCACGCCCCGTACAATGGCCGTCACCGAATAAGGAGTGTTGTCTCGTGAAGCGAATCGCCCTTCCCCTTGCCGCCGCGTTTTTTGTCACGCTATCAGCCATGGCCCAGACCAAGCCTCTCGTCGCGATCGGCAGCATCATGCACGAATCGAACTCCTTCAACTCGGAGAAGACCCAGTTGAAAGATTGGAGCTATCTCGAATTCAAGGGCGAGGACAAGCTGGTCACCTGGGCGCGCACGCCATCCGAGGTGGGCGGCATGGTGGTGGGCGGGCAAGCGGCGGGCTTTGAGCTCTACCCCACGTTTCTCGCCTCCGCGACGCCCAAGGGGCCAGTCACCAAAGAGGCGTTCGAGAAGCTGACGGGCGATCTGATCGCGCAACTCAAGGCTGCGCCCCGCAAGCTCGACGGCATTCTGCTGGCACTGCATGGCGCGTTGGTGGCGGAACACTTTCCGCAAGGCGACGAAGAGATCATGCGGCGCGTCCGCACGGCCTTTCCCAAGATCCCCATCGTCCTGACGCACGACTACCACTCCGCCATCTCGCCCGACATCGTCAAGCTGTGCGACGCGCTGGTGGGCTATAAGCAGACCCCGCACTTGGACACCAAGGATCGCGGCCTGCAGGCGGCCAAGATCATGGCCGGCATGCTGAACGGCTCCGTCAAGCCTACCCAGGCCATGGTGAAGCCGCCGATGGTCTACAACATCATCTACCACAACACCTTCGCCGGACCCATGAAGACGCTGGTGGACGAGACCATCAAGCTGGAACGCGAGAACCCGAAGGTGCTGGCGGCCACCGTGGCCGGTGGCTATCAGTACAGCGACGTCCCCTGGATGGGGCCGGCGGTGGTCGTGGTCACCAACAATGACCAGGCGCTCGCTGATCGCGAAGCCAAGCGCATCGGCGACATCATGTGGGCCCAGCGGGACTATCTGGTGCTGAACATCCCCGATTCCGCCGGGGCCGTCAAACAAGCCATGGCGGAGACCAAGTTTCCGGTGGCGCTGATGGATACCGGCGACAACATCGGTGGCGGCTCCGCGGGCGATTCCACGTTCATCCTGGAAGAGCTGCTGAAGCAGAAGGCGGAAGGCTGGGTGTTCACCGTGGCCGATCCCGCCGCCGTGCAAGCGGCACTGAAGTTGGGGATCGGCGGCAGCTTCGACATGGAGGTCGGCGGCAAGACCGATGGAATGCACGGCAAGCCCGTCCGTGTGCGCGGCAAGGTGCGCAGCTTCCACGAAGGCACCTACATGGAGCCGGAAGTGCGCCATGGTGGCCACCGCTACTTTGAGCTGGGGCTAACCGCTGTCATCACGGTGGAAGGCTCCACGCGCGATCTGGAGAGCTATCTCGTGCTCACCACCATCCGCTCCAGCCCCAACAGCATCCGCCAGCTGACCTCTATCGGCATTGAGCCGCGCATGCAGCGCATTCTCGTCGCCAAGGGCACCATCGCCCCGCGCGCCGCCTATGAGCCGGTATCGGCCAAGATCATCATGGTCGATTCCCCCGGCGCCACCGCCATCAACCCGGCCCGGTTCACGTTCAAAAACCTACGCGGGCCGATGTTTGGGTTGAAGTAACGCGCACCGGACGGCCAGCTGCGATATATTAGGCCGCTATGGCCCTGCCCGCATATTTGGCGCAATCCGCCCCTAACCCCGCCTCCAGCCGCTCGCCCTGGTTTCTGAACACGGCACCCAGCTACGCTGGTGTCTTCCTGTGGGTGGCCTTCTACCAGCAGATGGCGGCCGGTACGATTGACCGGGCTCCGCTCAGCGTCTGCCTCGCCGCCCTGGCCGTGGCGGGCTTGTTGAGCTACGCGCTCTACTACTACGTCCCGGCGATGCTGGGCATGAAGACCGGCTATCCGCTCTATGTCGTGGGCTCTTCGACGTTTGGCACCACCGGCGGCTACCTGATGCCGGGCCTGCTGATGGGCTTACTGCAAGTGGGCTGGTTTGCCGTGGGTGCGTTCTTCTCCACCAAGTACATTCTGGCGGCGATTGGCTCAGAAGCTGGACCGGGCTCCGCACTGTTCACCGGGGTCGCCATTGCCTGGAGCTACACCATGGCCTTCATCGGCATCATGGGCATCCAATATGTGGCCCGCGCGGCGATCTTCCTGAACGCCATTCCGCTGCTGATGCTGGCCGTCGTGCTCTACAAGACCAGCCCGGGCATCAGTCTCTACACCGCCACCCCCACTGATCCGGTGGGCGCCTTCACTCTGATCCTGCAAGCCGTGATCGGCTTCTTCGCCACGGCCGGCGCCGCGGGAACTGACTTTGGCATGGGCATGCGAAATGAGAAGGACG
This sequence comes from Acidobacteriota bacterium, assembly GCA_026394055.1. Taxonomy (GTDB): domain Bacteria; phylum Acidobacteriota; class Terriglobia; order Bryobacterales; family Bryobacteraceae; genus JAPKYZ01. Next base: position 34,561 of record JAPKYZ010000101.1, on the reverse strand, counting down.
TGCGGTTGGGCGGCTTGGTGGGCATCTCCTTCGCCGTGCTCTACGCAGGCGGCCTGCCGCTGCTGAGCGTCGCCGGAGCCAAGGGGCTGGACCCCACGATCACCAGCTTCAGCTACGACGCCGTCATCGCGTCGATGGGCGGCTTCCTGGCTACCGCGATGTTCGCGCTGTTTGCCGTGGCCTCCATTGTGCCAGCCTGCTTCTGCGCCTTCATCGCCGGCAATAGCTTCTCCACCATGATCCCGAGCGTCTCCCGCACTCTCTCCACGCTGGTTGGGGTCACCATCGCCGTGGTCTTGGCTGTGACCGGCGTGGCGGCGAACCTGGTGGGCTTCTTCTCCATCGTCGGCGCCTCCTTCGGTCCCATCTGCGGCGCGATGGCGGCGGATTGGTTCCTGTCCGGCAAGAAGTGGGCTGGCCCTCGTGAGGGCATCAGCATTGCCGGGTACGGAGCTTGGGCGGTGGGCTTCCTGGTGGGCATTCTGCCCTTCATCGGCTACCCCAACGTGCAGCCGGCCGTGGTCTATAGCTTCTTGACGGGCTTTGTGGTCTACATCGCACTCGCGAAGGCTGGCTTCCAACCGAAGACCGTGCAACTGGGCGTGGCGCAGCATCGGGGCGCATAAGTGACCGGGCTGAACCGTCGCGACTTTCTGGCCGCTCTTAGTGCCACGTCGGGCCTCGCGGCGGACCGCAAGCTGCGGATGGGCATCGTGGGCGGCCGCTTCGGCACGTCGTTCTACTTCCACGAGCATCCGAACTCCACCGTCGAAGCCGTCGCCGACCTGCGCGCGGACCGGCGCGAGCAGCTCCAGAAAACGTACCGCTGCTCCAATGCCTATTCGTCGCTCGACGAGCTCTTGAAGGACAAGGCGGTCGACGCGGTGGGCCTGTTTACGCCCGCGCCGCTACACGTCAAGCACGCCGTCGCCGTGATGAAGGCCGGCAAGCATGTGCTGTCCGCCGTACCTGCCGCCTACACGCTCGAAGAATGCCGCGAGCTGGCCGACACGGTGAAGCGTACCGGCATGACCTACATGATGGCCGAGACCAGCTACTTCCAGCAGCTCACCATCTCGGCGCGGAAGCTCTACCGGGAAGGCAAGTTCGGCCAGCTCTACTATTGCGAGTCCGAGTATCACCACGCGGGCCTCGACGAACTGTTCATCGAAGACGGCCAGCGCACCTGGCGCTATGGCTTTCCGCCGATGCACTACCCCACGCACTGCACCGCGCATCTGGTGAGCGTAACCGGTGAGCGGCTCACCGAAGTCTCCTGCCTGGGCTGGGGCGACAACGACCCCGCGTTGAAGGACAACCCGTACGGCAACCCCTTCTGGAACGAGACCGCACTGTTCAAGACCAACCGCGGCCACGGCTTCCGTGTCGCCGTCTGGTGGAAAGGCGCGCACCGCGGCACGGAGCGCGCGCAATGGTACGGCGACCAGATGAGCTTCTTCATGAGCCATCCCCACGGCGTCCCGCCCACGCTGGTCTATTCGAACGACCGCCGCGAAAAAGACTCCGGCGGCTTCAATCGCCAAGCCACCCGCATGGAGCGCTACGAGGAAGTGAAGTGGTGGTCCACTGACCTGCTACCGGAGCCGCTCCGCCATTCCAGCGGGCACGAAGGCTCACACACGTTCCTGACGCACGAGTTCGTCGAAAGCGTTCTCGCACAGCGCAAGCCGGTGGTCGACGTGCATGAAGCGCTAGCGTACACCGCACCCGGAATCGTCGCTCACCAGTCCGCGCTCAAAGGCGGCGAGCGGCTGACGATTCCGTCGTTTGATTAGGAGCAGGAAATCGGCGGCTCCGACAAGTCAAGCGATCAGTTCGTGTCCGGAGCCAACCCGATTGTGACCGATATCTGATAATATTCCGTCCGATGCAAGCAACCGGAATGCAGCGGAATAGAATTCTTGTCAAAGGGTTACAAGCTGCCCTTAGTGATGGCGATCTCGATGGCGCTTGGGCTCTCCTCAAGGAAGATCTCTCTATACTCAAGGGGATTCGGGGGCTGAGTATCAATGACAAAGAGCTGCGAGAACGCTGCCTGTTGGCCGAAACGCTTGACTATGTGGGTAGAGAAGAAGCCCTAAGCGTTGTTATGTTGGATGGCGAAACGATTGCGAAAAAGCGACCTACCAAAATAAGCAAACAGCAGGCTTGGTGCCTTCTGCACTTTGGGATGGCCCAGTATAGAGCCGCCGAGTACGATAAGGCCATCAATCTCTTCGATATAGCCCTTTCCGCTCTTGAGCTGCTTCACTCAGATGCTCCTTGTCATGGGAGTTTGGCCAGAGCGAATTATCTTCGAGGTCTTGCACTGCGGCAAAAGCATGATTTCCCTGGAGCACTGTCATTCTTCGCCAAATCGGTCTACCATGCGCACCAAGCCACTGCCTCAAGGCCTCCAGAGGAATGCCGCTCTTACTGGCTCAGCATGGCACGCTCTGTCGCGCTGGGCAGCGGCTGGATTGCATACGCCACCGCCAATCTCTCTGAAGCCAAGATCTACTTCAGCTGCGCGCGTGTCCTCATGACTTTCTGCAATGCCAAGTGCCTATCGGAGTACATCAATGTTTGGGACGCTGCCGTCACTCTGTCAGCGGAAGATACAACTGCTGGGGCTAACGGGCCAGTCTTGGAGGCCGTCAATGAGCTGCGGAATGCTCACGCGTACTTGATCGGCGAAAATAGTGTGTATGGCTTGCGCGCTGCGGTTGAGCTCGCTCGTGGGTACATCAAGCTTGGCGAACTCGATAGCGCCGCAGACACGGCCAAAACCGTCCTGTCGCACAAGGATGTCGATCGCGATCCACGGTCGAAATGCAATGCGCACATCCTGCTAAGTAGAATTCATAGAGGTAATGGAAAAGCGAAAGGAGATCCTACGCAGTATGAGCTTGCCTTCGCCGAAGCCTTACTAGCGCAAGAAGTCGCCGATGATGACCTAAGCAAGATTGATGGCCTGATTGCGGAGGGCGAAGCGCTGCGAGAGCAAGGTAAGTTGAAGGCCTCGATAAGGAACTTTGAGGCCGCGCTTAAGCTTGGCAAGGACGATCCGAAAGTGCGGGCGGTCTGTCGTCTACATTTGGCGAAAGTTTATTTGGCCGATAGGCAACGGGATAAGGCGGCGTCTTGTTATAACGCATGGATGGTGGGCCAAACTGGCCACGAGAATGCCTTCATCAGCGGAATGGCGAAGGAGCTTGCTGACCGGTTGCGACGCTCATCCTTTGTGATTGAGGATGGAACAGAGAACTTGGACGTCAAATACTGGCAAAGAAGAGTGGGCGAGTGGCTTGTGGCGCAGTTGGACGGCAAGCATCTAGACCAACCAGGAACTCTTGACGCCCTGAACATCAATGCTGAGCAGTTGCGTGAGATCAGAGGCGATGACGTCCATACCCGAAAAAAGAGATCCAAAAAGAAAACAGACGACGCCATATGAGCCTTGCTTGGCGAGGTCGGTTGACCTCGCCAAGCAAGGATGTCTCATGGACCGTCCCTAGAGGAAGCGGGTTTTGTCCATCAAGGCCGCGAGAAGCGGTGCGAGCAGCGCTGCCGCGACTACAGCCCCGGCAAACGAGGCCCATCCGGAATGCCAGGCGGCCTTGGGTGATTTCAACTCAAGGAAGTTCCTGGCCTCCTGGCAAGGGGCGTCGACGCGACGGGCGATGACCCCGCGCCAATTGGAGAAAGCGATCTTGCTCATGTGAGAGCTCCTTCGCGCAAATTCTTTCATGTTCAGCGGCGGTGTCCAAATCGCACACCAGTTTTGATAAAGTTACGCGAAATTGCGCTCAGACGCGGGCCGTCAGCCTACTTCTGCCCGCCCGGCGTCGGCTTGCGGACCTTGGTCTTCAGCACCAGCGGCACGCCTTCAAACCCAAAGCGCTTGCGCAGTTGGTTGATCAGGAACCGTTCGGTGGAGAAGTGCAGCGGCTTGTAGCCTTCGGTGAACAGGATGAACGTGGGCGGGCGGATGCCGGCCTGGGTGATGTATTTGATCTTGACGTCGGTCTCAGTGTGGAGCAGTTCCACGAAGCGGTTCAATTCGCCGGTGGTGACGCGGTGGGTGGCGGCGTCGTAGCTGTGGCGGATCATCTCGAAGAGCTTCGAAACGCCGCGGCCGCTTTTGGCGGAGATGAAGTGGATGGGCGCGTACTCTAGAAACTTCATCTGGTCCCGCACGCTCTCTTCAAACTCTTTGCGCTTGAAGTTGGGCACGGCGTCGACCTTGTTCACCACCAGGATCACCGGCCGCCCGGCCTCATGCGCGTAACCGGCAATGGTGGCGTCCTGCGCGGTGACGCCTTCAATGGCTTCAATGATCACCACCACCACATGCGCCATGCGGATGGACCGGCGGGCCATCACCACGCTCAGCTTTTCCGCCATCAGGTGCGTCTTGCCTTTGCGCCGGATGCCGGCGGTGTCGACAAAGACGAACTCACGGCCACTGTGGATCACGGTCTCATCAACTGCATCACGCGTGGTGCCGGCGATGGGCGTGACGATCACGCGCTCTTCTCCGGCCAGCGCATTCAAGAGGGTGGACTTGCCCACGTTGGGGCGCCCAATGATCGAAACCCGGACCGGGCGGGCTGGTTCGTGTACGGGTACGCCGTCCGCTTCGCCTTCGGTGCCGTCGCCTTCCTCAAAGTCGTCCGGATCCGGCTCGGGATCGGGCTCCATTTCGGGGAAATCTTCGGTGATGTGCTCCAGCAGATCGTTGACGCCCAGGCGGTGCTCGGCGGAGACGGGGGCTACGTGGCGGAAGCCGAATTCGTGGAACTGGTCGGTCAAGTTCTCACGCTTGGGCACATCGATCTTGTTCACCGCCAGCGTCACCGGCTTGCCGAGCTTGCGGAGCATGATGGCCAGGTCGCGATCGGCGGAGGTGATCTCGGTGCGGCCGTCGATCACAAAGATGATCTGGTCCGCTTCTTCCAGTGCCGTGCGGGCCTGCTTCAGGATATTGGCCGGGATCAGTTCGGCGTCGTTGGGGATGATACCGCCGGTGTCGATCAGCTCAAAGGACTTGCGCTGAAACGTGACCTCTCCGTAGATACGATCCCGGGTAATGCCCGGCTCGTCCCCCACAATCGACTTGCGCTGTCCGATGATGGTGTTGAAGAGAGTGGATTTGCCTACATTCGGGCGGCCGACGATGACCACCGAAGGCAGGCGTACGTCGGACGGTATGCGTGACATCAAATATTGATGGTAGCAGTGTGGATCAATGCGCGACGCATTATCCCGTGTTTCTCGACTTGCGCGGGCGGCGCGTCGTCGTCATTGGCGGCGGTCCGGTGGCGGTGCGCAAGGCGAAAGGCCTGCTGGAAGCCGGAGCGGTGGTGACGGTAATTGCCCCGGAACTCGTGACCGGCCTGGCCGTTCAGCAGAAGGTCCGCAAATACCGCTCCGGAGACTTGAAAGGCGCGGTACTGGCCTTTACGGCCACCAATGACCGGGCCGTCAACGCGCAAGTCACCGCAGAGGCGAACAAACGCCGAATTCCGGTGAATGTGGCCGACGCGCCGGACGAAGGGGACTTTATTGTGCCCGCCCGGGTACGCCGCGGACGTATACAAATTGCTATCTCGACCGGGGGCGAATCCCCCCGTTTGGCCAAGCAACTGCGGGAGAAGCTGGAATCCGTGCTGCCAGACGTGCGAACATAGAAGTTCCCCTCAAAAAATGTCAGCACTCGAAATCCGTAACATCGCTATCATTGCGCACGTCGACCACGGCAAGACCACGTTGGTGGACGCGATGCTCCGTCAAAGCGGCATCTTCCGCGCCAATGAAGAACTAAAAGATCGCGTCATGGACTCCAACGACCTGGAGCGTGAACGCGGCATCACCATTCTTTCCAAAATCACCGGTGTCCACTATCACGGACACAAGATCAACATCTGCGACACGCCAGGCCACTCGGACTTTGGCGGCGAAGTGGAGCGCGCGCTGAAGATTGTCGACGGCGTCATGCTGCTGGTCGACGCCAGCGAAGGCCCGTTGCCGCAAACGCGTTACGTTCTGATGAAGGCACTGGAAGCGCGTCTGACGCCCATCGTCGTTATCAACAAGATTGACCGGCCTGACGCCCGTGCCCAGGAAGTGCTCAACGAGGTCTATGACCTGTTCATCGACCTCGACGCCGCGGAAGACCAACTCGATTTCCCGGTGGTCTATTGCATCGCCAAGGACGGCATTGCCAAGAACAGCATGGAAGAGGAATCGACCACGCTGCAGCCGCTGTTTGAAGCCATCGTCAAGCACATCCCCGCTCCCAAGGGTGATCCCGACGCCACGCTGCAACTGCTGGTGGCGAACCTTGACTACTCTGACTACCTGGGCCGCTTGGCCATTGGCCGCATCTTCAACGGCACGCTGAAGCATGGTGATGAAGTCTCGATCGCCAAGCTGGATGGCAGCTTCCAGAAGACCCGCATCACCAAGCTCTACACGTTTGAAGGCTTGAAGCGGATCGACGAAATGTCGTTGTCGGCCGGTGACATCGTGTCCATCGCGGGCGTCGAAGGCATCACCATTGGTGAGACCGTTACCAGTGCCGAGAACCCTGCGCCGCTGCCGCCCATCCAGATCGATGAACCCACGATCGCGATGACGTTCTCGGTGAACAACTCACCGTTTGCCGGACGCGAAGGCCAGTACGTCACCTCGCGCAATTTGCGGGATCGGCTGAATAAGGAACTGCTCACCAACGTCTCGATCAAGGTGGAAGAGGCCGGTGGACCGGACGCCTTCAAGGTAATGGGCCGTGGCGAACTGCAGCTGGCCATTCTGATCGAGATGATGCGGCGTGAAGGCTTTGAAATGCAGGTGGGCAAGCCGGAGATCCTCACCAAGGAGATCGACGGCAAGCAGCATGAGCCGCTGGAACTGTTGGTGGTCGACGTGGGCGAAAGCTTCGTGGGCGTCGTGATCGAAAAGCTGGGCATGCGCAAGGGCAAGATGACCAAGATGGTCAACCATGGCTCCGGTCGCGTGCGGGTTGAATTTGAAGTGCCGTCACGCGGGCTGATCGGCCTGCGCAGCGAAATCCTCACCGACACGCGCGGCACGGCCATCATGAACAGCCTGTTCCATGGCTACATCGTCTGGCAGGGCGAGATTCCGTTCCGCCCCACCGGCTCGTTGATCTCGGACCGCAACGGCATCGCCACCGGCTACGCTCTCTACAACTTGCAGGAGCGCGGCGACATGTTCATCGGCTCGGGCGTCGATGTCTACGAGGGCATGATCGTTGGCGAAAATGCCAAGGACTCTGACCTGACGGTGAACATCGTCAAGGAAAAGAAGCTCACCAACATGCGCGCTTCCTCTTCGGACGAAGCGATTCGCCTGGTGCCGCCGCGTTTGATGACGCTTGAAAAAGCGCTCGAATTCATCAACGAAGACGAACTGGTGGAAGTGACGCCCAAGTCGATCCGCCTGCGCAAGAAGATCCTGCGCGCGGCACTGCGGTAGAGCGGACTACTTTGGCTCGGGCAGCGCGAACGCCACCACCGCGTCGCCCAACGGCCCCAGTTTAGGGTCGTGCCCACCGGCGGAGATCACCACATACTGGCGTCCCTGGTGGACATACGTCATCGGCGTGGACCGGGCACTGGCCGGTAGCTTGGCCTGCCACAGCTGCTTGCCGGTGCCTGTGTCGAAGGCGCGGAAGAATCCGTCCACCGTGGCGCCCAGGAACGTCAGGCCTCCGGCGGTGGAGATCGGCCCGCCCAGGTTCAGTGTCAGCGGCGTCTGCCAGCGGATCTCGCCCGTGGTGGTGTCCACCGCGGTGAGAAACCCCGCCGGACCGGTCTGGCAAGGTGTGCCATTGGTGCCTAGCAGGAGTTGGCGGGCCATCCCATAGGGTGTGCCGGTTTGCGCCGTGAACTCCATGTCAAACTTTTCGCCTCGCTGCTCGTCGCGGAATCGATCCCGGCGCACCAGCCGGACAATGGCGGGGACATTGTTTGAGGGCGCCACAATCAAGCCCAGTCCCGGGTCGTAGCTGACCCCGCCCCAGTGCAAGCCGCCGATGTTGCCTGGCACTAGCAGGCTGCCCCGCTCACTGGGAGGCGTAAAGATGCCTTCGTTGCGCAACCCGGCAGCCCGTTCGGAGCACTCCGGCCGGAGTGAAGCCTGATGCGGCGACAGCGACGGTGGCTTGGCGGGAAACGGCTGAGTAGGAGACGCCTGCTCACCCTCGGCGTCGCTGGCCGGGACCGGCCGTTCTTCCACCGGAAACAGGGGCCGTCCGGTGTCCCGGTCCAGCAGGAACAGATGGCCGGTCTTTGACCCGACGGCCACCGCGTCCTGCCCCCGTACCTTCACCAGCGCCGGCGACGAGGCGACGTCGTAGTCCCACAGGTCATGGTGGACGGTCTGGAACGACCACTTCAATTTGCCCGTCGCAGCCTCCAGCGCCAACACGGAGTTGGCATATTGATCCAGGCCCGTCCGGCGTCCGCCGTAGTAGTCTGGCGACGCGCTGCCGGTGGGGACAAAGACCAGGCCGCGCCGTTCATCGGCCACGATCACCGACCAGGCGTTCGCCCCGCCCATGCGTGTATTGGGCGCCGGGTCCCAGGTCCACAGCAGCTTTCCTGAGCGGACGTCGTAAGCCCGGATTTCGCCGCTGGGCATATCGGTGCGCCCGTTGTCGGCCACGGCGGAACCAATCACAATGCGGTCGCCAATGATGCAGGGCGGGGAAGTCTGCTCATATTCGGGAAACTCCTGCGGTGCGATCCGCAGCCCCTCGCGCAGGTTCACCTCCCAGCGCCGCTTTCCGTCCTTGGCATCCAGCACGAATAGGCGAGCGTCGACCGTGACGCCAATGATCAGGCCGCTGGCGTGGTAGGAGACGCCGCGGTTGGTGAAGTCGCCATAGCCGCGGGTGGGGTCCACTTGCGGGTCAAACGTCCAGCGCTGTTTGCCGGTGGCCGGGTCCGCGGCAATCACGCGGCCCAGCGCGGAGGTGAGGTAGAGCGTGCCGTTCACGTAGAGCGGGGTGGTCTCCAAGGCTGCGGCCTTGCCGCGCTGGGGCTGATAGAGGCCGCCGGTATTGATCCGCCAGGCTTCCTTCAGGCGGGCCACGTTGGTCCGGTGGATCTGTTTGGCGGCGGAAAAGCGCGTACCGCCCGCATCACCGCCATACACCGGCCACTCCACCATTTGGGCCAATGACAGCGCACTCAAAATCGCTAGCATAGGCTCAGTATTGGGTTGAACGAATGCCCCGGACAAGGGCCTCCGGGACCAGCGGGCCTGCCGCCGGGACTAACTTCCCGATGGGTGCGCCGCGTTTGCGGAAGGGCCCCCAATTACGCCGCGTCGGAGCCCAAGTCTTCGCTGGGCAGCGCCACACGCACGGCATTCAGCACCGCCGCCAGGTCGATCACTTCCTGGGCAATGGCGCCCGCGACGGGCGACAACAAGCCGGCGGCCGCCAGGCCCATGCCGATCAGGCTGAGGCTCATGCCGCCAATGGCGCTCTGCAGGGCAATGCGTCGCATCCGGCGGCCGATGTGGATCAGTTCGTCCACCTTGCTAAGCGATGCGTCCAGCACCACCGCGTCGGCCGCTTCCGCCGTGACGTCACTGTTCTGGCCGAAGGCGATGCCCACGGTCGCCGCCTGCATCGCGGGCGCGTCATTGATGCCATCCCCCAAAAACAGCGTCGGGGCACGCGCGGCCTCGCGGCGGACAATCTCCACCTTCTGTTCCGGGCTCTGGCCGAACAGCGCTTCGGTGATCCCCACTTGCTGGGCCAGATACACCACTTCGCTTTCCCGGTCGCCCGAGAGCAGCATCACCCGGTTCACTTGATGTTTGGGGCCCAGGTGGCGGATAAAGGAACGGCTTTCCTGGCGCGGCGTGTCATGGAAGCGGAATGTCGCGGCGTAGGCCCGGTCCACCAGCAGGATGCATTCCATGCCCGGCACCGCGGGCGGCAACAGCGCCGCGATCTCCGGTTGAGCATTCAGTTGCTTGCGGCCCACGATCTGGATCTGTTGCGGACCCGCCTGCGCCATCAGGCCTTCGCCCGGCTTCTCGTGGATCTCGGCCACCTCCGCCAAAGTCAATTTCGCGTCCGCCGCCGCCTCCCGGATCGATGCGGCCAGCGGATGCTTGGAGAACTGCTCCAGGCTGGCGGCTAAGCGAAGGGCCTCCCGCTGATCAAAGCCGGGCGCGCAGAGCGTCTCCGTCAGCGCGGGCCGGCCATAGGTCAACGTGCCGGTCTTATCAAAGATCACGGTGCGGCAGGAGGCAATGCGTTCCAGCATTGCCGGGTCCTTGATGATAATCGCGCGGCTTGCCGCAGCGGAGATGGCGCCGATGATGGCCACCGGAATCGCCAGCAGCAGCGGACACGGCGTGGCGATCACCAGCACCGCCAGAAACCGCGCCGGGTCGTTGCCCAGCCACCAGCCAAAGCCCGCCACCGCCAGCGCCAGCACGGTGTACCAGCTGCCCAGCCGGTCCGCCACCCGGCGAAAGCGCGGCCGGTTGGTTTCCGCCTCGCGCATCACCTGCACGATCTTGGCGTACCGGGAATCGGTGGGCAGTTGCGTGGCCGCCACCGTCAACGCTCCTTCGCCGTTCACGGAGCCGGAGAGCACCGTGGCGCCCGCCACTTTTGAGACCTGGTACGGCTCACCCGTCAGGTACGATTCATCCATCGTGCCCCGGCCCTCCACCACGGTGCCGTCCACCGGGCAGATCTCATGCGGCAGCACCACCAACTGGTCGCCCAGTTTCACGCTGTCCAGGCTGATATCTTCAAGGCCGCTCCCCGACCGGCGATGCGCAATGCGCGGCATCCGCTTGGCCAGCGCGCTCAACACCGCCGACGCGCGCCGCGTGGCGTATTGCTCAATGGCCACGCCGCCGGACATCATCAGCACGATGATGGCGCCGGCCAGGTATTCGCCCACCACGCCGGAGGTGATGATCGAGATGCCTGCCAGCAGATCGGAGCCGATCTCGCGCGCCCAGATCCGTCGCACCAGGCCCGCGATCAGTGGAGCGCCCCCCACGATCAGCACGCCCAGCAGCGCCCAGCGGCTCTGCCGTTCTGGGATCTGCACGGCGTAGCGGGCCAGAAAGTAGCCCGCGATGCCCAGCGCGGCCAGCACCGCAATGCCGGTCTCGCGCGAGATTCCGCCCGGCGGGCCGGGTGCTACTTCCGCGGGTAGCGAGGACGAGGCCGGCTGCTCCGGCGGCGGTATCGTTGTCGTGACCTGGCCGGCAGCGGCCTTGGTTGCGGGATTCGCCATGCGGTCCTTTTCCGGATCCGCCCCGGCCCATGCCGGGTGTCCTGCCCCGAGTGTAGCGCCGCGGCACCGCCGCCGTTGGCCGCACTCGAGGCAAGTTGCACGGTTGTCTTACTCTCGCCCGTTGCGATAACGGCGCGTCCAGGTCAGCTCCGTGCCATCGCGGAGGCGCACCCGGCGTTCGCCATGCGCCAGCGGCTCGATCGCTTCCACAAACGAGAGATTGATCACGTGGGACCGGCTGATCCGCGTGAACTGGTCGGGGTCCAGCTTGCCCACAATAGCGTCGAGTGACGACCGGACGATGTGCGTTTCGCCCGCGTGCAGCACCACGTAGTTGCGCGCCGCCTCCGCCCAACTCACGTCCGCCAACGGGATCAGCTTCCCTTCATTTTCAAGGTGCCGCGGATACTTGCGCGTCAGGCGCTTCACGCGTTCAATCGCCCTTATCAGGCGCCGCTCCGCCACCGGCTTCAGCAGGTAGTCCAGGGCCTGCGCCTCAAAGGCGGAGATGGCGTGCTCGTCGTAGGCCGTCACAAAGATGACCGCCGGCCGGTGCTGCACTTTTTCGAGCACCTCTAAGCCGGTCAGATCAGGCATCTGGATGTCGAGCAATACCAGGTCAGGCTTCGCGGTCTCGATCATCCGCACCGCTTCCCACCCGCCGCCTGCTTCGAGGATTTCGTCCTGCGGCAGATAGCGGCGCAGCTTGCGGCGCGCGGGAGCTTCGTCGTCAGCGATCAGGATGCGCATGGAAGATCGATCCGGCAGAGAAAGCCTCCGTCCGCGGAGTTGCCCGCCGAGAAGTGATGCGCCCCGCCGTAAATCTGCTCCAGACGGCGGCGCGTGTTCGACAGGCCCACGCCATCCTCGCGGCCGGACGAGCCCGGGCCTTGGTCTGAGACGGCCAGATAGAGCCTCCCCTCGCGCTGCCGCGCCTCCACACGGACGAAGCGCTGCCCGGTCACGGGGTCCGCGCCGTGTTTGATGACATTCTCCACCAGCGGCTGCAGCAGAAACGCTGGCACGCGCGCTCCCCGCGCCTCCGGCCCAATGTCCAGCTCCACGGTGAGCTGATCTTCAAAGCGGGTCTGCATCATATCCAGGTAGAGCTCCAGTGTCTCCAGTTCCTCCGCCAGCGATACTGTGGCGGCAGTGGCTTTTAGTGTGCGCCGCAACAGCTCGCTCAACTGCGTGATCATCAGGTCCGCCCGGCGCGGATCTTCGTAGACCACCGTCGAGATGGCATTCAGCGAGTTGAAGATAAAGTGCGGCTGGAGTTGTAGCAACAGGTTCTCCAGCTGCTGCTCGCGCGTCTCCTGGTAGAGCCAGACCGCGTGCAGCACCGCCAGGACGCTGACATAGCCGATCAGGTCGGCGGAGAACTCCATCAGCGCCCGCTCCGGCAGGGCGCCATAGTTGTACTGGCCCCAACCAAACAGTGGATAGAGCGGGGTCCGCCCCAGCCACATCAGGCCGGTATGGACAGCCGAATAGCCCAGCAGCAGCACTGCTTGCACCGGCAGCACCTGGCGCCAACGGTGCACCGTAAACCGGTGCCGCCGCAGCACCGGCAGCAGCAGATAGTAGAGCAGGCCCGCCGCCCAGGACGCCACCAGCTCATCGAAAAGCACCTGCCAGCCATTGATGCGGCGGCCATAGCTTAGCCGCTCGTTAATCTGGTAGGTCGTGTCCAGCAGGGCATGCAGGGTGGTACCTGCGAAAATCCACCAGGCAGCGCGGTCTCGCAGCATACACTGAATTATGGCCTTGCCGCATACCTCCCAGGAAGAAGGGTTCTGGCAGTCGATCCGTGAAGCACTGCGCGGCACGCATCGCGACTACACCAGCGGCTCAATTGACCGCGCCATTTTGCTGTTGGCCATCCCCATGGTGCTGGAAATGGCGATGGAATCGCTGTTCGGCATCGTCAATGTCTTCTGGGTGTCTTCGCTGGGTGCCGATGCGATTGCGGCCGTGGGTGTGACGGAAAGCATCCTCACGCTGGTCTTCGCCGTCGCCATCGGGTTGTCGATGTCACTCACCGCCACCGTCGCCCGCCGCATTGGGGAGCAGGATCAGGAAGGCGCCCGCGTCGCGGCCGGGCAGGGCATTCTGCTGGGCAGCGTACTGGCGCTGATGATGAGCGCCGTCGGCATCATCTGGGGCTCTGACATTTTGCTCGCGATGGCGGAGACGCCCAGCGTGGTCAAGGCGGGCGCCGGGTACACGCGCCTGATCCTGGGCAGCTCTCCAGCGGTGATGATGCTGTTCCTGATCAACGCCATTTTCCGCGGCGCCGGTGATGCCACAGTGGCCATGCGGAGCCTGTGGATCGGCAATCTGGTGAACATGGTTCTCGACCCGCTGCTGATCTTCGGCTGGGGTCCGGTTCCCGCCATGGGTATTCAAGGCGCCGCGATCGCCAGCACGATCGGCCGCAGCTGTGGCGTCGCCTATCAACTGAGCCAGTTGTTCGCGGGCGATGGGCGGCTGCGCGTGGTGGCGGCGCATTTCCGGCCGCAGCCAGCTGTGCTGAAGTCCCTGCTGATGGTGGGCTTGCCGGGTATCTTCCAGTTCATCGTCGGACACGCTAGCTGGATCGCGATGATCAAAGTGGTGGCGATGTTCGGCGCGCAGGCCATGGCAGGCACCACCATCGCCATCCGCATCATCGTGGTCACCATCCTGCCCAGTTGGGGGCTCTCGAACGCCGCCGCCACGCTGGTGGGGCAGAACCTGGGCGCTGGCCACCCGCGCCGCGCCGAGAACAGCGTCTGGCGGTGTGGCATCTACAATGCCATCTTCCTGGGGCTCATTACCGTGCTATTCATCGCTTTTGCTGAACCGATGATCGGCTTCTTTTCGACTGACCCGCTGGTGGTCAGCACCGGTGTCGACTGCCTGCGCTACATCGCCTACGGCTACGTCTTCTTCGCCTTCGGCATGGTGATGGTGCAAGCGTTTAACGGCGCGGGCGATACCTGGACCCCCACGTGGATCAACATGGCCTGCCAATGGGCTTTCCAGATCCCGATGGCCTACCTGCTGGCCAAGCCCCTGGGCCTGGGCCCGCGGGGCGTCTTTATGGCGATCACGATTGGTGAATCGGTGCTGGCCATTGTGGCCGCGGTGGTTTTCCGGCGAGGCCGTTGGAAGGATCGTAAGATTTAGCACGCTGTGCCGGAGACTGTTTCCAATCCTGGGTCGAAACCCATCTCGGCGAAGAAGTTCTTCGGCAAGCACGGCGTGCTTTCCGAATGGCACCCCAATTTCGAGTTCCGCCCCGGGCAGTTAGCCATGGCGGAGGCGGTGGAGAACGCGCTCGAAGAAAAGCGCCATTTGATTGTCGAGGCCGGGACCGGCACCGGCAAGACGCTCGCGTATCTGGTGCCCGCGATTCTGTCCGGCAAGCGCGTCGTCGTCTCCACCGGCACCAAGAATCTGCAGGAGCAGCTCTACTTCAAAGACATCCCGTTCCTGCAACAGCACCTCACTGCGCCGCTGCGCGTGTGTCTGATGAAAGGCCGCCAGAACTATCTCTGCCGCCAGAAAGTCTACGACGCCGAACGGGAGCCGATTCTCGAAGGCCTGGAAGAGGTCACCGACTTCAAGGTGATCCGCGAGTGGGAAGAAAAGACCGAGACTGGCGATCGTGCTGAGCTGAAAACACTGCCTGAAACCTCGCGCCTGTGGGAGAAGCTGGATGCCCGCCGCGAACGCTGCACTGGCCAGCGCTGCACGCAGTTCGAGCGCTGCTTCATTACCGAGCTGCAGCGTAAGGCCGCTGAATCGGACGTCATCATCGTCAACCACCACCTGTTCTTTGCCGACTTGGCGGTGAAGCAGGAAGACTTCGGCGGCGTCATCCCGCACTACGCGGCGGTGATCTTTGACGAAGCGCACGAGATCGAGGACGTCGCCGGTACCTACTTTGGCGTCTCGATTTCGAACTACCAGATCGACGACCTGATGCGCGACATCGGCGATCTGTCGCGCCGGAAGAACTTCTCCTCGCCCGATATTGACCGCGCTCTGATCGCCGCCGGTGACCGGGCGGCCAAGTTCTTTTCACTGTTCGGCGAACAGGAAGGCCGCCAGGGCTTCTCGCGCCAAGCAGCGCTGATCGCCACGCACCGCGAGATCTACGAAGATGTGTTGATCGCCCTGGAGCTAGTGGAGACCGTGCTGAAGCTGGTGGATGAGGCGCCGGACGAGCTGATTCCGTTGGTACGCCGCGCGAGCGAGATCCGCGAGAAGGTGAAGTTCTGGATGGAGTCGGGCGACCAGAAGTATGTCTTCTGGATCGAGAAGCGTGGCCGGGGCCGGTTTCTGCAAGCGACGCCGATCGATGTCTCGAGCCTGCTCGACCAGCGTTTGTTTGACCAGATCGATACCGTCGTGCTCACCTCCGCCACGCTCGCGGTCGCCGGTGGTTTTGAGTACGTGCAGAAGCGCCTGGGCCTGCGCCACGCGCGAACGCTGGCGGTTGAAGGCACGTTCGACTACGAGAATCAGGCGCTGCTCTACGTGCCGCAGCATCTGCCCGATCCGCGCAATGCCGCGTTTGCGACAGTGGCCGGGCGGGAGGTGTTGCGGATCTTGGAACACTCCCGGGGCCGCGCCTTCGTGCTGTTCACCAGCTACGCGCAGATGCGGACGGTCCACGATGCGGTGGTGCCGGATCTCGAATACCCGGTGCTGCTACAAGGTACGCGGCCGCGCAATGCACTGCTCGAACAGTTTCGAGCCACGCCCAATTGCGTGTTGTTTGCCACCAGCTCGTTCTGGCAGGGCGTTGATGTGCAGGGCGACGCGCTCTCGTGCGTCATCATCGACAAGCTGCCCTTTGCCGTCCCCTCGGACCCGGTGGTGGACGCGCGCCTGCGGATGATCCGGGAAGCCGGGGGCGATCCGTTTTCTGAATACCAGGTGCCGGACGCGGCGTTAACCTTAAAGCAGGGGTTCGGCCGACTGATCCGCAGCCGGACCGACCGCGGCGTGCTGGTCCTGCTCGACCACCGGATCACGCGCACCCGCTACGGCCAGATGTTCTTCGACAGCCTGCCACCCTACGGGTTCTCGACGCGGATCGAAGATGTCGAGAAGTTTTTTGAGAGCTAAGGAAGAGGATGTTCGAAGTAATCGTAGAAGCCAGTTTCGCCGCCGCCCACAGCCTTCGCGGCTACCAGGGCAAGTGCGCGCAGGTGCACGGCCACAATTTCCGCGTCCGGGTGACGGCGGAGGGAGAGAAGCTGAACGAACTGGGCTTGCTGGTGGATTTCACGGTGCTCAAAGGACGGCTCCGCCAGCTGGTGGAGCGCTTCGATCACGAGAATCTCAATGAAGTGCCGCCGTTTGACGTGATCAACCCATCAACCGAGAACATCGCGCGCTATCTGGCGACGGAGATGCAGGTAGGAATGCCCGAAGGCGTCCGGGTGAGCTCAGTCTGGGTGCAGGAAACCGACGCCAACATAGCCGTCTACCGGCCGTAGCATCCGCCCAGCCCCATGCGTCAGCTTGGGGCTTATTCGAGGATATGCAAAAAGCCCCAAGCTTGACGCTCAGGGCTAGCCGAGCGGCCGAACTCACTATCCGGCCACCAACAATTCCTTAACGGAAGTTCAACAGGCAGAAGGACTAGCGGCCGTACCAGTCGGCATTCATCTTGGTGAACGACGACCACTTCTCCGGCAGGTCGTCCAGCGCAAAGATGGCCGATACCGGGCAGACCGGGACGCAGGCGCCGCAATCGATGCATTCCACCGGGTCGATGTAAAGCATCGTCTCGCCCTCGAATTTGGCTTCATCTTTTTTCGGGTGAATGCAATCCACCGGGCAAGCGTCGACACACGCGGTGTCCTTGGTATCAATGCAGGGTTCAGCGATGACGTAGGCCATAAACTCTCAATTCTAGCATGCGTGTCCCGCGGCACATGTCAAACGGAAGCAGGTGCGCGCAGGCCCTAAACTGTCCTCATCGCCCACCGCAACGCTTCCAGTAACCGGTCATCATCAACAACAGTATATTTACGAAAGTGCTCTACCTGGCGAAGCTTCGCCTTGCAGACGTTTTCACGATCCCCGGCCACCGCCCGATAGAATGAAGAAGCGATGCAAGACTCTGTGCGCAAGGCTGTCATTCCGGCGGCGGGTCTGGGAACCCGCTTTCTCCCGGCCACTAAATCGATCCCCAAAGAGATGCTGCCTTTGGTGGATAAGCCCATCATCCAGTACGGCGTGGAGGAGATTGTCGGGTCCGGGATTCCGGAAGTCGTCATCGTCACCGGGCGCGGCAAGTCGCCCATGGAAGACCACTTCGACGTCAGCTTCGAACTGGAGCATGTCCTGCGGACGCGCCAGAAAACTGAGCTGTTGGCCTTGGCCGAACATGCTGCCCACTTGGCCCGCATCTCCTATGTGCGCCAAAAGGAAGCCCGCGGCCTGGGGCATGCGGTCCTGTGCGCCAAACAACTGGTGGGTCATGAACCCTTTGCCGTACTGCTGCCGGACGACGTGGTTCAAGCGGACGAGCCTTGCCTGAAGCAGCTGCTGAACGTCTACGAGCAGCACCACGCTTGCGTGCTCGCCTTGATGGAGGTCCCGCAGGACCGGATTTCGGCCTACGGTGTGGTGGCCGGCGAAGCGCTGGGCAATGGCCTCTACCGCATCACTGATCTGGTGGAGAAGCCCAAAGCCGCCGACGCGCCCAGCAATCTGGCCATCATTGGCCGCTACATCTTGACGCCCGAGATCTTTGCGTCGCTTGAACAGACCGGCCCCGGCGCGATTGGCGAAATCCAGTTGACCGACGGTATCCGCCACCTGCTCCGCACGCAGCCGGTCTACGGGTTGAGGTTTGAAGGCACCCGCTACGACGCTGGCGACAAGCTGGGCTTCCTGCAGGCCAACATCGCGTTTGCCCTGCGCCGCCCCGAGTTCGCCGGACCGCTGAAGGAATTTCTACGCGGTCTGGAGCTGGGCGCGTGATCCCGTTTCAGCTGCCGATCGATGCTGGTGAAGCGGTGGCGCTGGCCGATCTGATCCTTGATGTCGGCGGCCACGCCGGGCGCCTCAAGTCGCGTTTGCCCGTCTTGAAGCTGGCCCACATCGTGCCCGATCTGGCGACGCTGACTGCGGACGCGACGCACCCGGAAACCTGGTACATCGCGGTGGAAGCCAAGGAGCCCTTGATCCTGCACATCACCGCCTCTTCCGCGCCCGCCGTCGTGCTCTTCCCCAAGTCGATGATGATTTCACGCACCCACAACCTGGTGATCAGCGCCGTCGCCGATACTCCCGAGCACCGCGCCGTCCTGAAAGCGGCCGCCGCCGCCGGCCGATAGCGCTAGGGCTGCGCAATTTGCTAGCCCCATGCGTGAGCTTGGGGCTTCTTCGCGGACCCGAATAAAGCCCCAAGTTGACGCATGGGGCTGATGGGCGAACTGCCTCGCCAGAGAATGCGGCCAAGCGCTCGCGTCCACCGCTCCCCATTTTCCGCGGCGCGCCATTATGATGGAGGGCATGCGCCGCCGGGACTTTACTGCCGCAGTCGCGGCTGCTCCACTTGCTATGGCCTCCCCTGACACTCCGCTCGGCATCGACCTGTTCAGCATCCGCAGCTCCGGCTACACGGCCTTTGAGCATCTGGACTACTCGGCCAAGCTGGGCGCCAAGGTGGTGCACTTCTCCGAGATCCGCTTCCTGGGGTCGCTGGAAGATGAGCATTTGAAAAAAGTGAAGGTGCACGCGGACGGCCTGGGTATCCGCATTGAAGCCGGCATGCGCTCGATCTGCCCGGGGTCAAAATACTTCGATCCCAAAGCCGGCACCGCGGAAGAACAGATCGCCAAAATGCTGCATGCGGCGCAATTGCTCGGTTCACCCATCGTGCGCTGCTTCCTGGGCATGATGGGGGACCGCGTGCCCTCGATTGAGGCCCGCATTGAGGAGACCGTGAAGGTGCTCAAATCGGTCCGCTCCCGCGTGGCCGATTCCGGCTTGAAGCTGGCCATCGAAAACCATGGCGGCGACATGCAGGGCTGGGAACTGCGGACGCTGATTGAGCAAGCGGGCAAGGACTTCGTCGGCGCCGTGCTCGATTCCGGCAACCCGCTGTGGACCATCGAGGATCCGCACGTCACGCTCGAAGCCCTGGCGCCCTACGTGCTCACGAGTCACATCCGTGACACGGCACTGTGGCGTGTTCCGGAAGGCGTCGCGGTGGCCTGGTGCCGCATGGGCGAGGGCAACGTCGCCATCGACGAGTGGGTCCGCAAGTACCGGCAGCTGTGTCCGGGCAAGGCACTGTCTCTGGAAGTGATCGTCACGCCGCCGCGCATCTTCGCCGTGATGGACCCCAAGTGGTGGGACGGCTATCGCAACATCCCGGCCTGGAGCTTCGCCCGCTTCCTAGCGCTGGCCGACAAAGGCCAGCCGCTGACGGTCCCGGCCGTCCCCAAGGAGCAAGCGGCCCAAAAAGAACGCGACGACCTGGAACGGTCGATCGCCTACACCAAGAAGTTACTGGCCTAGCCCGTTTGTGACGAAGCGGCGAAAACTAGGGCCGAATATGTACTCTATCCAGCCTAGCAACGCAGTAGGGTGATGGACGTGGATACACTATCGCTTCCCTCCAAGTAGGCGTTGAAGCGCTTCGCATAGACCCTGAAAGGATCTCCATGAATTCACAAATTGGCGGTGGCTTACGGGGTAGGCGGCCTTCCATGTGCTCATTTGAGACCTGGTCTCCGGCGCGTTCTCAGGATCCCAACTCAAGGCTTGACAAAACGGGTTGCTTGGCTCAATTGCATAATGATCCAAGGTGTCATATATAGTGAATCCTCCCACCCACGGGTACTTTGGCCGGAAGGTGCGCAATTGGTGCCAAGCAATCGCTGTCCTGATGAGCCATTTATTCCAAACCCTAGCGTCACGGTCGTAATCATTCAACTGACTACGCCACAGCCAAAAAAACTCATCCTGATGATCGCCCTTGTTCGTAGCCCCCAACGCTACTAAGTCGCCGTAGATGACATTGCCAACGGGTCCGCGGAACGTCGCAGCCCGCAACGCGGTTCTGATCTGATGTGACAGCGCCGTCGACTGGCCGATATCGCGAGTAGGAAGGCCGAGTCCCAGTTGAAGCCTGTCGAAATTTGCACGCTGGCTACTCAATAAATCGCAAGCGCGATCTCCAAGCCGCATCGATCGGCTATTGTTCGCCACGGCTAGATACCAATCACCTCTGACTGAAAACCGTCCAGGCAGTCCAACTGCTACAGCGTCGCCAAGCCCGCCCTCCCGGGCGCACGCCGTCTTGTACCAATGCCGCGACGCGACGGCACGAGCGTCGTCCATTCTAGACCGGCTTTGGAACGGCTCCGCCGGATCCACCAACATATCCATTTGCAAAGTCTCGGCCAGCAACAACCAGGCACGGTACAAGTGAAATGAGTAGTGCTTCACTGCATAGCTGAGGCCTCTGCTCCGGTCCGGACCCCAGCTCTTGGTGCTCACGGACTGCACTAATTCTCTCAGCGTCTGGTAGCGTTTCACACGCGCCTTACCTTCGCTGCCACGATCGCGCTCTGCCGACTCCAGTACCCGGCCAAGATAGTGCCAAAGCTCGGAGAACCAAACCTCAAGAACCAAACAGGATAGTGACTCACCGGAAATAGCAGCAAGGTCGAAAGGTACCGCACCTTCTTTGGCATCTGAGACCACTTTGGCTGCACCAAGGAACTCCCGCCAGGTGGCGCGGCCGCCTTCCTCAGTGACGGGCGGAGCCATCTGCTCATCCGAAAGTTCGGGAGCCTGCGCGAAAGCCTTGGGGAGCCTATCCCAAACCGTCTTCACAGTCAGTGGCTCGCCATCGCCACGCCAAACGTGAACATCCCGATCAAAGGATGCAGACCAGGCATCGCGATCACATAGTAAGAAGCCGAAATCCCAGACGAACGGTATCCGATCCACCACGGTCGTCTCTCGCCCGCGCCCTTGGGGTCTGGTTGCCGCACCCAGATCGATGCCGGGAACGGAGAAGCTCTGGTAGCGCCTCCATTCGTTCTGGCTTGTCCCCGTCAAAGTAAACAGACTCAGGGGATCCGCCACGTGTTCGCGATTGCCCTTAAGAAATGTTGCCTCCCTCAGATAGTGCTTGCGGTCGGCTAGGCCGTTAGATCGGCCCAGGGCCCAATACTCATCCACCTGAAGAACTAGCGTGTGGTCCAGCCGAGTGCCCTGCGGAAGCACCGTCAGATCGTGCAATGTCGAGAATCCGTGGGCAGGCTCAACCACCAAAGGCGCCTGTCCGCAAAGTCCCTGAAAGCTCGATGACCAAACATCGTTCTCGCGCCGAATATGGTTGGAGAAT
The DNA here is from genome assembly GCA_026394055.1 of Acidobacteriota bacterium. Taxonomy (GTDB): domain Bacteria; phylum Acidobacteriota; class Terriglobia; order Bryobacterales; family Bryobacteraceae; genus JAPKYZ01. The sequence continues at coordinate 12,880 of JAPKYZ010000101.1, read as the reverse complement.
GCCGGTGTCTCACCATAAAGCCTTACTTCAAGCGGGACCGGTGTCGGGCTTCCCTGCTCGATGCCGCTATAGAGCTCGAAAACGGGATCGACAACTGGCCGACGCTTATCATCGGTCCAGCGAAGTTCTCGAACTACAGCCAGCATCTCACTCGGTCTGGTCTTGCCGGCCGACAGCGGCGGAATAGCTGCTACGGCGATTCTGCTCTCTCCATAAAAGGGGACACGCCAAGTGTAGAGCCGATAGTCGACTAGCGAGCGAAGTTCATTGTCAAACGGATCAGTGATGGGTGCGTCAGGTCTACCCGAGTGCGTATCGACTAGAAGGGCAGCAACCGCGGCACGTTTCAACCTGAACAGCAAGGCAGACAAGAACAAGGACTCACCACACACGTCCGGATACATCTCCTTCCAGGTGTTAAGGTCGTCGAAAACCATTCGGATTCGCTTCTCGTCACCACTGCTCGCCTTAACAGCTCCTCGCGTCCCGTGAATCGCCTGGGTCACGATGTGAAGCAGGACGGAGGCCGGGATATCGTGGATCTCCAAGCGCCGGCACGTGATTCGAGGAAGTACTTCGCTTGCCAAAACATCGCAGATATTCGGCGGCAGGCCTCGTTGACCAGACGGTCGTTCACTCAAGTGCCATTCTGCAAATGTCTTTGCGAGTTGATAGCTGTCCCACTCGCCAGTCGCATGGATAAGGGCCACGCCACCGCACGCGGCCCTGGCGTTGACCAACTGCTCCTCAGCGGCCAACAGTTCAGCTCGCGTAGCGTTCTTGGTACGAAGCTCTTCCAAGTTCACCTTTGCAGATAAGACGCGGGCGACCTCCTCCATTAAGAAAGAGAGCCCCAATCGGATCTTATGCGTATGTGGATCGCCGATGAGCGCCGTGACTTTGCCAAACGGAAGCCCTCTTGGCGGATCGGACGAAGTAGTGGCTTCCACGAGCAGTTCGTCGAGATATTGTATTCCAAACGCGGCTAGTTCGCGTGGTGGCTCGGCCTCTTCAAATGTAGCGACGTGAAAGCCAGGCCGCCGGGTCATGAACTCTCGACTTTGGCAATGAATGGACGGAAAAGCCGTTACGTAGCTCTGGGGCCGCAAGACGGGATCGAGGCCTTCGCCTTGAGGTATGCGTAACGTGACGCATGGGTCGTCGTAGTGGTTCTGCTCTCCCGTAGTCGAGCCTGCGGAATGCCGGATCGCGCAGGGGTGCTCCCCGCGGATGTGTGATTGCCCTCGGACTTTCTCAATTTCGACCGTGCGGCGCGCATAATCCCGCACCATTCGCGTCCGCAACCGGACTACCGCGTCCGTTACGAACTGCTCCGGAAGCCTTTCCGCTGGACCCGCCTCCTCTGATACCAAAACTACGTGAGCCTTGCCCTTTGCTAATCGCATGATTTGCGAGACCCGGCTTCTTCGGCTCAGCTTCTGACCGAATGCATCGCGATCGCCGTCGAACATCTCGAACCCCTCAATGGCATCAACTACGATGAGATGCCGCGGTTGATTCTCCTCCGGCCGCCCCAGAAGGGCAATCAACCTGCACAGAAACGCCCAATCATCACCAGCACTCTCCGACTCAAGATCAACGAATCCAATGACTCCAGAAGTATTCGCCGCGAGAAACTCAAGAACGTTCTGCCCTGCGCCTTCGTCGGACGGAACATACTGAGTCAGCTTTAGTTCAAGGCCCGAAGTTCCGGGGTAGTGCCAATCTCCTCCGCCAACTTCCGTCGCAGAGGCGTAGTCCGCCGCAAACGGTATGACGCGAGCATTCGGGAAGTCAAGTCCGAACTCTTGCCACATCTGGAGCGCCCTGGAGAAGCCCAGGTCCGTTGAAACGTAAATAGCCTTCGGCTTATTTTTGGCTGACGAGTGGTCGGCCAGGTAGCGCGAGATCAGATGAAGTGCGCAGACCGATTTACCGGATCCATCGGGGCCCATCAAGCAAAGACTTGTGGTAGCGTCGTCCTCCAAGTGAATACCATAAGCGCTTACACGAGTGTCATCGGCGACCCGCTGGCGGCCTAACAGAGAATCAAGCGACGGAATTCCGAACCGTAAAGTGCTCATCGTCCCTCCAGGTCGGAGCGCAAGCATTGTTTCAAAAGGTCATCTGACGCGGCTGGGTCAAGCTTTTGGGCGAACTGAGTTCGCCCGATGCAACCCCTTCCGTCCGGCAGGACCGAAGACAAGCCCGACCCGACTAGCCGTAGGCCCGCTCCCTGGCGGGCAGTCCAGACGGTCGGCACTGAAGCTTCTTGAGGGTTGCCCAGGTTGCTAGCAAAGTGGAACTTCCGGAGATGCACCGCCGCGACGAGCCGGGCCGCCACCAAGCTTCTTGAGGCGCCGGTATCCGATCCGGTCGACCTCAAGATCGGAGCGATCGTCTCCTGCAGTGAGCCAGCATGGCAAGTTGTAAACACCAAATGCCCCGTGCCTGCAAAATCAAGCAGGGTCTTCCAGTCGTCCTTGTCGCGCGTTTCCCCAACATAAACCGCCGCCGGAGTCTGACGAAGTGCGTCATTCAAACACTCCCGCAGCGATTTCCCATCGACATCGTTCTTGTCCTTCTCGCGCGGCGTGTAGTCAATACTTCTTGCCTCGTCCAGGTTCACGCCTTTCTCTTGGAAGTGAACCTCCACAGGGTCCTCAAAGGTGATCAAGTGAGGGCGGCGCTTGGGCCGACATCGCGTCAGTCCGAGGAGGTATCGATGAATGAGGTTTCTCAAGACCCTGCTCTTGCCGCAGTTGGTTGTGCCTGCCACAACAACCAAGCCTTCGGTGATCCCCGACGGGAAGATCATTGCTCCTAACGTCTGGGCTACCTGATCGACCGTATATGGGAATCCGGCTGATCGGTCTGCATACTCCCAGCCCGCTTCGCCCGGTTTTGCCAACTTGCGGCGGGTAATCGAGAGGAGATCTTCAAAGCACCTGCATACAGTAGTGCGAAAGCGCCCTGTAGGGTCAACCTCTACTCCCGACGTTCTGGTCGAACCTGCCGCAGGCTCATAGAAGGTGTGATCATCCGGGCCTGAGGCGTGTGGGGCAGCACACATATTGCAAATCTCCTTGGAATGCTATGATACACGGCCTGTGATAAAAGGCAAGGACTTAAACAAGGCCTTGTAGTGCGGTGGATACAAACACGTCTTTCAGCTGCGCGTGAGCTGTCGCCTCATGGACACTGCCATGGGCCACAACTGGTATCCCAATGGAAATTTGATAGAACGGTGACATGATTCTCAAAGACAAAGTCGCCGTCGTCACCGGTGCCAGCCGGGGCATCGGCAAAGCCATCGCCGCCACTTTCGCGCGTGAAGGGGCCACCGTCTTCATCTGTGGCCGCAAGCAGGAGACGCTGGACGCCGTCGCCGCGGAACTCGGTCCGGGCATTGTCCCGGTGGCCTGTCACGTGGGACGCAATGAGGACATTGCCCGTTTGGTGGAGCGCGCCGGGGCGGTCGACATTCTGGTGAACAATGCCGCCACCAACATCGCGCAAGGGTCGTGTTTGGGCTTTGACGATGTGCAGTTCGACAAGATGGTGGAGGTCAATCTAAAGAGCGTCTACCGCCTGGTCCGCGCACTCGCGCCCGGCATGTGTGAACGCGGTTCGGGCTCCATCATCAACATCGCCTCGGTCGCGGGCCTGAAGCCGCAACCCGAGAGCCTGCTTTATTCGATGACCAAAGCCGCGCTGATCATGATGACGCGCAGCTATGCGCTCGAATTCGGCCCCAAGGGCGTGCGCGCCAACGCCATCGCACCGGGGCTGATCCAGACGCAGTTGAGCGAGTATTTTTGGAAAGATGAGACGAAGCGCGGAATGTTTATGGACCGCCAAGTGATCAAGCACCTGGGCCAGCCGCAGGAGATCGCCAATATCGCCCTGATGCTGGCCAGCGATCAGGCGTCGTATCTGACCGGCCAAACCGTCACCGTCGACGGCGGCTTCATGCTGATGTAATCGGGAGACAATAGTTTATGCTCAAGCGTTTCGTCCTTGCCCTTGTGGGCACCGCTCTCGCGTTGCCCGCGGCCCTCATCCCGGAAGTCCGCGCGCTGGCCAACAAAGCCGACTTCGCGGAAGCCCAGCGCCTGTTGCGCGAGTTCAAAGCCGCCAGCGGAGAAACGCCCGAGTATCTGGAGGCGATGTCCTGGCTGGGCCGCGGTGCGCTGGCCAACAAGATGTTCGACAAGGCTGGGGCGTTCGCCACCGAGACGCGCGAGAAGTGTCTGGCGGAGCTGAAGAAGCGCCCCATGGACTCTGAACCGCGTCTGCCCATCGCTTTTGGGGCATCACAGGAAGTGACGGCGCAGGTGCTGGCGGCCACCGGCAAACGGTCCGAGGCGGTGACGTTCTTGAATCAGGAGATCAAGACCTACGGCACCACCTCGATCTTGACCCGCATGCGCAAGAACCTCAACCTGTTGACCCTGGAAGGCCGGCCCGCGCCCCCGGTGGCCGCCAAGACCTGGGCCTACCTGGGCAAGCCCACCATCGTGTTCCTGTGGGCCCACTGGTGCGGCGATTGCAAAGCGCAGGCGCCGATCCTGGCCAAGCTGCGTGACGAGTTCAGCGCCAAAGGCTTGACCATCGTGGCCCCCACCAAGCTCTACGGCTACGCCGCCCGCGGCGAAGACGCGGCGCCGGAGCAGGAAAAGGCCCACATCCAAAAAGTGCTCGACGAACACTACGGGATGCTGAAGCCGATGCCGGTGATCATTGACGCGGACACCTTTGCCCACTACGGCTCCTCCACCACGCCCACGCTGGTGTTGGTAGACCGCAAGGGCATTGTCCGCCTCTACCACCCCGGCAAGATGACCTACGAAGAGCTATCGGCCAAGCTCAAGGAAATGCTGCCGGCCAGCTAAGCTGCCGGCGGTGGCGTAACGCCTTGGCCCCGTGCCAGCGCCGTCGTCCCCAGCATTCCGCCCAGTCCCATCGTCTCCACCGCGCTCGAAGGCACGATCACCATCGATCCCTTTTCCTTCAGCGCCTCATAGAGCATGTTCATCGCCCGCAGATGCAGAGCGGTGGGATTGTCGCGGTACACCAAGCTGGCCTGCGCGAACTTTTCTGAGATCTCGGTTTCCGCCGTACCCAGGATGATGCGGGCGTGCCGCTCGCGCTGGGCCTGTGCTTCGCGCGACATGGCGTCCTGCAGCTCAGAGGGGATGCGCACGTCGCGAATTTCCACCGAATGGATGGTGATGCCCCACGGATTGGTCTTTTCATCGAGCAGCCGCTGCAGCTCCTTGCCCAGCTTTTCGCGTTGCGCGATCAGCTCGGCAAGCTCATGACGGCCAATCGATTCGAGCAGCGCCGTCTGCGAGCACAACCCAATCGCCTGAAAGAAATCCTGGACCTCCAAAATCGACTTCTCCGCGTCCCACACCACCCAGAACACGATCGCATCGACGTTCACCGGCACCGTGTCCTTGGTGAGCGCCGTTTCCGCACTCACGTCGGTGACGCGGACCCGCTGGTCGACAAACTTGCTCACCGTCTCAATGATCGGGATCACCATGAACAGGCCCGGTCCGCGCAGCGACTGATAGCGGCCCAACCGCAACACTGCGGCCCTCTCCCACTGCTGTGCCACCTTGATCGAGAACATCGCGTAGACCATCACTAGCAGCCCCAACGCGGCCCAAATCGGCTGCCGCGTGAGGGCGGTTACCAGTACGGAGACCGCCAAGGCGGCCAGTCCGGCGGCGGCGCCTTGGGGGCTGACGAACTGCGCCTGGGGCATGTCGGTGGAGATTCTATCGGTCAAGCCATTCATAAGGGTGCTCCTCAAAAAAGAACGCGAGCTATTGGCCGCGCTCAAACTCCGTCAAGACGTTCAACAATTCGGCCAGGCTGTAGCCTTCGCTACCCGCCCGGGCCACAAACTCACTGGCCAGTTGATCCAACCGCTGCCGCCGCTGGACCTCATCAATGGCCACCTTTTCCACCGTCAGAAATGTTCCCGTGCCTTGCTGGGTGGTCAAAACACCGCGGATCTCGAGCTCGCGGTAAGCCTTCTGGACCGTGTTGGGATTGATCGACAGATTGACGGCCACTTGGCGCACGGTCGGCAGCCGTTCGCCGCCAGCCAGCCGTCCGGTGGCGCGCGCCGCGAGAATCTGGTCGATCAATTGCCGGTAGACCGGAACGCCGGTGGCCAGATCAAGCGTGAATTCGAAGGGACGCGGCACGGATTCAATAGAGAACTAGTGTTCTATATAACTAGTACACTGAATTCGCATCTTGATCAAGAGATTTTTTCGGCCCGCTTTCCGGTCCGGCGAACACACGCCACGCCTCAAGGCATCGCGCCACCGCGCCGATACGCCCCATGAGGGGTATCTATGCCGCCGTCAGAACAGATTCAGCCCAACTTGACTGCGCTTGCCCGCGCCGCGTCGGAGGATGACGCCCTCGCGCTCGACCGGCCCCACCCCATCCCGCAGGACCCCGAACTGGCGCGGCAGTTTGAAGCGCTTTCGGAATCGATCGCCGATATGCTGGCCGAACACAAAAAGGCCGTGGCCGAGACGGTGCGCCGCGAAGTGGATCGTATTCTCTACATCCTGCTAGGCTGCGCCGGCATGACGATGGGCGGCGTGCTCTGGATGATCCTGAAGCCGTAGCCGCTCACCGCCCTACGCCACGCGATACTTCGCGATGGCGTCCTCGTCCAGGTCAATCCCCAGCCCGGGGCCATCGGGAATATTCAGATAGCCATCGGTGGCGCGGATCTTCTGCTTGGTCAGCGATTCGCGCAGGTTGGTCTCTTCCTCGGCCACAAACTCGCAGATCAAGGCATTCGGAATGGAGGCCAGGAAGTGCAGTGCTGCCGCGACGTTGATGTAGGTGGTGAAGCCGTGGTTGGCCACCGGCAGACCGCGGTCCCAGGCCAGCGCGGCGATCTTGATCGCTTCGGTAAAGCCGCCGCAGCGCGTCAGGTCTACTTGCAATAGATCGACACGGCCCTTGTCCATCAGCTCAATAAACGTCGCCCGGCAAGACTCTTCCTCGCCCGCCGCGATGCGCAACGACGTGGCCGCCGACAGCTTGGCGTAGCCTTCGTAATCGTCCGGCCGCAACGGCTCTTCCAGCCAAAACGGATGGTACTGCTCGAATGCCTTGGCCCGCTGGATGGCGGTCTTGGCGTCCCACGGCAGCCCGGCGTCGATCATCAGGTCCACATCTTCGCCCAATCCCTTGCGCGCTTCGCGGACCAGCGCGATGTCGGTCTTTTCGTCCTGCCCCATCGGGTCCCAACCAAACTTAACGGCGGTAAAGCCCTGGTCCCGGTACCGACTCGCCAACTCGCGTGTGGCATCGGGCGTCGGACCCCACAACGAGCTGGCATAGCAACGGATGCGCTGGTTCTTCCACGGGCGATTGCCTTCCGCCCACGGCAGCTTCTCCTCACGATGGAACCCGCCGCCCAGCAGCTTCCAGATGGGCATCCCCAGCGCCTTGCCCTTGATGTCCCACAGCGCCATATCCAGACCCGACATCGCATGGATGGCCACGCCGCGGCGGCCGCCGTAGATGTTGGCGCGGTACATCTTGTGCCACAGCCGCTCCGTCTCAAAGGGATCTTCGCCGATCAGCACGTTCGCCAGACCGGTGGCCGTGGTGTGTGAGAACGGCCCCTCGATCATGCCCTTGGCGGCCAGCGGGTTTGAGTCCACCTCGCCAATCCCGGTAATACCGGCATCGGTTTCGATCCGGACAACCAGCGCATCCTGGCCGCTATCGCACTGCTCTTTGACGACATTCTGCCGAAGGTAAATGGCTTCGACTTTGGTGATCTTCACTTAGGCGCTCTCCATCTCGGGTCCAGCGCCATCACCGGGATGGCGCATCATTCATCGCCGTATTCTATCGAGTCTCGCGCCGCTTGAATATGGCCGCGCTTCGTCGCCGGTGCAAGACAACCCGGCGGATACCGCTCGCTGACGCGAGCGGCTCACTCGCACTACTTCGTTTCTGAGCCGCGCGCGTCAGCAAGGGGCGTCTCGGCCTCTGAGGAGTTCTACTTGACGGCCGGCGGTATGGTGCTAAACGCTCCCGCCGGCAGGAACCGCAGACCCAAGACGCTCAATTGCCCATTCGCCGCCGGGCGGAGCTCGATGGTGCCGCGCTTCTGTTTGGTGATCGGGTAAAGCGAGCTCAGCACGAAGGCCGTATGGGCCCGATTGCCCAGCGCGAGCGTCGTCGAGAGCAGTTCCGCCCCGCCCTCATCGCGGATGATGATCGGCAAGGCGCCGCCGGTTGAGATGTTGGCGATGGCAATGCCGGTCTGCACGCCATCCGTGTTGTCGAACGCCAGCACAAAGCCGTTCGAGCCGGCGCGCGTTTCGAGCGGCACCACGGCTTCCTGGTCTGCCGACCCGTTGCGCTGGCGGAACACCGCAAAGCCGGTGACGGCGCTGGAGCTGGTGACGAGTTGCGCCCAGCCCTGTTGCGTGTCCTGCGTGATCGGGCCTTCGCAGTCGATCACCAGCAGGCCGCCGGGCGCGAGAGTCCGCTCAAGCGTCGAGGCCAGGATGGGCCCGGTGCCCGTTTGCGGGAAGCTCAAGGGCAGCGTCAACTCGGTCCCCGGATCGGAGACGAAACTCAGGCGCAGCACCGCGCTGGCGGTGCCGGTGTTGAGGAAGGTGAACGTAGTTCTCCAGCCACCGCCCGAGGCCACTTGCCCCAGCGTTCCGGCAGCGCTCAGCGGTACAGCCGAGACACCCAACTGTTCCACCGTAAACGGCCGTCCGGCCACGGTCAGTATGCCGTTCCGCGAAGCGCCGAAATTGGCGATCACGGAATAGCCCACCGTGCCGGTGCCGTTGCCAGAGGTGGCCGTGGTCAGCAGCACCCAAGGCAACGAATTGGTCACCGTCCAGGCGCAGCCCGCCGCCGTGGTGACCAAAATCGAGCCCGTGCCCGGAGCCGAGCTAAATGCCTGCCCGCCGGGGGCGATGGTGAAGATGCATGGCGCAGCGGCCTGCGTGAGGGTGACCAATGCTCCGCCTACGGAGAACGTGGCGGAGCGGGCGTCGCCTGTATTGGCGGGGATGCTCAGCGTGACGGTGGCTGGTCCATTGCCGAAGGTGGCCGAGGCGGTCGCCCAAGTGGGTAGTCCCGTGAGCGTCCAGGCACAGCCGGCGGTGGTCTGGATGGCGAAGTCGAGGCGGCTGCCCGAGGCCGGGGCAACCAAAGCTGTTGGTGCGGTCGAGTAAGTGCAGGTGGCTGGGTTGGGGGTGAGCAGGCGGATGGCGTGGTTAGCAGAGTCGGCTATGTAGATCCGTCGTGCGGGGTCCACCAGCACCCCGTGGGGTTGGTTCAATCGCGCGTTGGTGGCCGGACCGCCGTCGCCCGAATAGCCCGAGCTTCCATCCCCCGCGACCGTCGAGATGATGCCGTCCGGCGTCACCCGGCGAATGCGATTGTTGCCCGAGTCGGCGATGAAGAGGTTCCCCGCAGCGTCCACGGCCACACCCGTCGGAGCGTTGAGCAGCGCACGAGTGGCCGGGCCGCCATCGCCCGAGAATCCTGCGGTGCCATCCCCCGCGACGGTGGTGATGATGCCGGATGGAGTCACGCGGCGGATGCAATTGCTATTGCTGCGGAAGTCGGCAATGAAAAGGTTGCCCGAGGAGTCCACCGCCACTCCCACGGGGCCTTCCAGTTCCGCGCGCGTGGCTGGGCCGCCATCGCCCGAGAAGCCGAAATTTCCATTGCCCGCCACCGTCGTGATGATGCCGGACGGTGTTACGCGGCGAATGCGAGCGTTGCCCAGGTCGGCGATGAAGAGGTTCCCCGCCGCGTCGAACGCCAAACCATATGGAGCGCTGAACGATGCGCGGATGGCCGGGCCGCCATCACCCGAAGCGCCCCTGCTTCCCGTTCCCGCTACGGTGGTGATGATGCCGTCCGGCGTCACCCGGCGAATGCGCTGGTTGAAAGAGTCCGAGATGAGGAGGTTCCCTGCCGCATCCACGGCTACACCGGATGGGTTGTCCAGCTGCGCACTGGTGGCGGGGCCGCCATCGCCTGCGAAGCCACGGATTCCATTTCCTACCACGGTGGTGATCATGCCCGCCGGAGTCACCCGGCGAATGGAATGGTTCGCCCGGTCAGCGATGAAGAGATTCCCCGCCGCGCCCAACGATACCGCATAGGGAGAGTCAAGCTGCGCGCTTGTGGCTGGGCCGCCATCGCCCGAGAATCGATCGCTTCCATTCCCGGCGACAGTGGTGATGCTGCCGTCCGGTGCCACCCGGCGGAGGCGAAGGTTGCCTGTGATGAAGAGGTTCCCCGCCGTATCAATCGCTAACGCCCCTGTAGTGGCCGGGCCTCCACCGAGCGCCACTGCGGTGATGATCCCGTCCGGCGTTACGCGGCGAACGCGATTGTTGCCGGCGTCGGCGATGAAGAGGTTCCCCACCGCGTCCACCGCCACACCCGACGGGTTGTCGAGTTGCACACTGGTGGCGGGGCGGCCATCGCCGGTAGGGTTCGTGCCACCGCCCGCGACGGTGGTGACGACCCCGGATGGTGTTGCCCGGCGAATGAGACGATTGCCCGAGTCGGCGATGAAAAGGTTCCCCGCGGCATCCAGCGCTACTCCCGTCGGAGAGCGAAGCGGCACGCTGGTGGCCGGGCCTCCAACGAGAGCCACTGTGGTGATGAAGCCGTCCGGCGTCACCCGGCGGATGCGATCGTTGCCCGAGTCGGCGATGAAGAGGTTCCCCGCTGCGTCCACCGCCACGGCACTTGGTTTCCCAAGCTGTCCACTGGTGGCTGGGCCGCCGTCGCCCGAGAAGCCCTGGGTTCCATTGCCCGCGACCGTCGTGACGATGCCCGCCGGAGTCACGCGGCGGATGCGATGGTTGCCCGAGTCGGCGATAAAGAGGTTCCCGGCAGCGTCCACCGCCAGCCCACTTAGATTCGGATTCTGGGCACTCGGGTCTAGACCGAAAAGCTGGGCACTGGTGGCGGGGCCGCCATCGCCTGAGAAGCCGGGCCGCGAAGTGCCCGCCACGCGAGTCATTACGCCATCGGCGTCCAGCTTGAAAACGCAATTCAGCGACGAGAAAAAGACATTGCCCGCCCGGTCCGTCGCCACGCCATAGGGCTGTCCGATCGAAGCCGCCGTTCCCGCCACCGGCGTCGCCGGCGGACCGCCCCCGGCGATGGTGGAGATCGTGTACTCCTGCGCCAGTAACAGCCCTGGCAGGAACAACGCGAATCTAGTTACCCAGCCTAAGCTCGTTGGAGGGGAGCGAAGCGTCACTTGTTAACTCCGATCCGTCAATTGACCACCCAATGCGACCAGCGGCCACTGGCGAAGACGAGGAGGAGGGCCCGCTTGCCCCGCAGCGGCTCACGAACCCTTGGGCCGGAACAGCAGCGGGGTCAGCTCCGCCAGATTGCGGCGCCAGACCAGCCACGTGTGCGCCCCCGGAGTCTCCACGGCCGTGTGCCGCACATCTTTGGTCTTCAAATACTCGATGAACTTGCGGTTGGCGTCGATCAGCCGGTCTTCGGTGCCGCAGGCGATCCACAGCAGGCGGAGTTGCTCATTCACCTTGGCGTCGAGCTTGGGATACGTCGCGGCATAATCATTCGATGCGCCACCCGCGCTGAAGCTGCCCACCCAGGCAAAGCGGTCAATCGCGTTCAAGCCGACATAGAGTGACTCCGCGCCACCCATCGACAAGCCGGCAATGGCGCGGGACTCACGGTCGGGCTTGGCGCGGTAGCTCTTCTCGACGGTTGGAATCACTTCGTTGAACAGCGCATCGCGGTACCGGTCATAGTTGCGCTTGACGAGGCCGGGATCGCGGAAGGCGCCCACGCCGGAGCGCGAAACAATCTCCGGCGCGCCATAGCCAAGCGTCATCACCACCAGCATCGGCTTGGCCTTGCCCTGCGCGATCAGGTTGTCGAGGATCACGTTCGCCTTGCCCACCGCCGTCCAGCCGCTGGCGTCGTCGCTGAAGCCGTGCAGCAGGTAGAGCACGGGATAGGTCGTCTTGGCCGTGGGGTCATACCCGGCGGGCGTATAGACGTAGAAGTCGCGGTCATCGCCCACGATGCCCGAGTGGTAGAAGTGCCGGTGAATCGCGCCGCGCGGCGCACTGGTCAGCTCCCACGGCAGAGGCGTCGCGCTGGGGACGTGCACCATGTTCGAGGGGTTCAGCAGGTTGGGCGTGAGGACGGAGTTCAGCGGGTCCATCACGCTGGCGCCGTCGACGTTGAACGAGTAGCCGTAGATGTCGGGCGGCAGCGGGTCAGTGGTGACGCTCCAGACACCGGCCTCATTCTTCTGCATGGCCAGTCTGGGCGAACCGGCGCGGTTGACAAAGACCTCCTTGGCGTTCGGCGCGCGGAGGCGGAAGGTGACCCGCTGGTCAGCGTGGACTTCCGGCGACACGATCGGTGCCGGCGGCGCCGGGGCTTGCGCCCACCCGAGACCTGCCAGCGTGGGCAACACGAGTAACAACTGACGTACAGAGATCGACATGCTCAAGATCATTTCGCATTTTGGGCTCCAGCGCCAGTGGGGCTCATTCGTTCGCACGGGCAACGCAAGCGAGCCTGGCCAGCACTGGCCCGCAATGGGAGAGGCCCCTCCTGCTGGTCGGGGCTCGGTCCGAGGCGGATCGTGCCCGCGGAACTGCTCGGAACCGAGCCGCGACCCGCAGGAGCGGTCTGACACTGGTCCAAACCGGAGACATGGGTGACAGAATGATCCGGAGACATCGGTAACAAACGCAGGGCAGAGGCATGTGCGGGAGGTCCAGGAGCGGCATCGTGGAAGGATGCCGTGGATGGAGAAACGTACCATGGACCTGCGTGT
>JAPKYZ010000005.1 GCA_026394055.1 Acidobacteriota bacterium | reverse complement strand
TCGACCGCAAGTCAATTGCTGACTCGATTGCAACGCTGGGTTCGATGGACTTTGTGCTGGGAGACACGGACCGCTAAGGGCCGTTTGAACGAATCTCATGACCTTCTCGCCTGATTTAGAAGCGCGATTTGAAAAGCTGGTGGCCAGCTATCCGGAAGGCCGGACCCGTTCGGCTGTCATCCCGATGCTGATGTACGCCCAGGATGAATTGGGCGCCGTGACGCCGGAGCTGGTGGCGGAAGTGGCCAAGCGCTGCAAGGTGCCGCCGATCCAGGTAAGAAGTCATCGGGTATTACTCGATGCTGCACCGCAAGCCGCAGGGCAAGTATCACGTGCAGGTGTGCACCAATATTTCCTGCTTGCTGGTGGGCGGCGAAGAGCTTTACCATCACGCCTCAAAGAAGCTGGGTATCGGCCATAAGCAAACGACCGCCGACGGGATCTTTTCGCTCGAAGAAGTGGAATGCATGGGCGCCTGCTCCTGGGCGCCGGCCGTCGAGATCAACTATGACTTCCATCACCACGTCACCGCTGAAAAGCTGGACGTGTTGTTGGACAGCCTGAAGAAGCCGCAATAGAACGATATGCTTTTCAACGAACCGCATCCGCTTGAAACCAGAGTCCTCACCAAGCGCATTCATGAGCCGGGCTACAACGGCACGGTGGAAGCGTATGAACGTTATGGCGGCTACAAGCAGTTCCTGAAAGCCGTGGAGATGACGCCCGATGACATCATCGGGGAAGTCAAAACCTCCAACCTCCGCGGCCGTGGCGGCGCTGGATTCCCTACGGGCATGAAGTGGGGCTTTGTGCCTCGCCAATCGTCCAAGCCCAAGTACATTGTCGTCAACGGTGACGAAAGCGAGCCGGGCACCTGTAAGGATCGCGTGCTGATCGAAAACGACCCGCACCTGCTGATCGAAGGCTGCCTGATTGCGGCCCGTGTGGTGGGCGCCGAACGCGGCTATGTCTACATCCGTGGCGAGTACCGCTACCTGATCGACATCATGGAGCGGGCCATCGACGAGGCGTATCGCGCCGGATGGCTGGGCCAGAACATCAAGGGCACGGGCGTCAACTTTGATCTGCGCGCGCATTCGGGCGCGGGTGCCTATGAGTGCGGTGAAGAATCGGCGTTGCTGGAATCGCTGGAAGGCAAGCGCGGCAACCCCCGCATCCGTCCTCCGTTTCCGGCTGTGGCGGGTCTCTATTCCAGCCCCACGGTGTTGAACAATGTGGAGACCTTTGCTGCCGTGCCCTCGATCCTCGAAATGGGTGGCAAGGCCTGGGCGGCGTTGGGCATCGAGAAGGCGGGCGGCACGAAGCTGACCTGCTTGACCGGCCACTTCAACAAGCCGGGTGTGTATGAGCTGACGCTGGGCTTCCCGGTCGAAAAAATGATCAATGAAGTCGGCGGTGGTGTGCGCGGTGGCCGGAAGATGAAGGCGTTCATCCCCGGTGGATCGTCCTGCCCGGTGCTCACCGGCGACGAGGCCTGGCCGCTCAACATGGATTACGACTCGATGGCCAAGGCCGGCAGCATGCTGGGTTCGGGCGGCGTCATCCTGATGGATGAGACGACGGACATGGTGAAGGCGGCGCTGCGCATCATGCACTTCTACGCGCATGAGAGCTGCGGTTGGTGCATTCCGTGCCGTGAGGGTACAGCATGGTTGAAAAAGCTGCTGACGCGTCTTGATGCTGGTTCGGGCTCGGCGCGCGACATCGACCTGGTGGGCGATCTGGCGAAGAACATGTTGGGCCGGACGTTCTGTCCGCTGGGTGATGCGGCGGCGCTGCCGACGATGTCGATCGTGAAGAAGTTCCGGCATGAGTTTGAGGCGAAGTTGAGCCGCCCGGTATCGGTGCCTGTCACGTCGCCGGATCAACTGGTGTCACTGGGTTAAAGAGGAACGAGACAAGCGAGATGATGACCGCAACCCCTACCGAAGTGACCACCGTGACTCTGTCCATCAATGGGCAGAGCGTAACGGCTCCCGCAGGCACGCTGCTGATCGAAGTCTGCAAAAAGCTGGGCACGGAAGTGCCGGCGTTCTGCTACTACGAAGGCTTCTCGCTGCAAGCGGCCTGCCGCATGTGTCTGGTCGAAATCGAAAAGTTCCCCAAGCTGCAAGCCTCTTGCACGATTCCCGTAGCCGAAGGCATGGTGGTGCGCACCGAATCGCCCAACGTGGTGGCGGCGCGTAAGGACATGTTGGAGTTCCTGCTGTCGAACCACCCGCTCGATTGTCCGGTGTGCGACAAGGGCGGCGAGTGCGAACTGCAGGACATGACGTTCCGCTACGGCGCGGGCGAATCGCGGTTTACCGAAACCAAAGTTCATACGCCGGAAAAGCAGTGGAGCCCGGTGGTTTTCTACGACGCTCCGCGCTGCATCCTCTGCTACCGTTGCGTCCGCGTTTGCGATGAGGGTTTGGGCGTGGGCGCGCTGGGTATTCAGTACCGCGGCGTGTCGGCCGAGATCATCCCCAATATGGGCGACCACCTCAACTGCGACGAGTGTGGCGCTTGCATCGACATCTGCCCAGTGGGCGCGCTGACCAGCGGCACTTATCGTTACAAGACCCGCCCCTGGGAAATGACCCACGTGGGCACGGTCTGCACGCACTGCTCCAATGGCTGCAAGACGACGCTGGGTGTCCGGACCGATGAGATCATCCGCGGCAACAATCGCGACTCGTCCGGCATCAATGGCGAATTCCTCTGCGTCAAGGGCCGCTACGCCTTCGACTTCAACAAGCATGAAGAGCGCCTGACTTCTCCCCTGATCCGCAAGGATGGGCAGTTGGTAGAAGTCTCCTGGTCGGAAGCGTTGAAGGCGGTGGCGAACAAGTTCTCCGAGACACAGGCGGCCGGTGGGTCCTTTGGTGTGATCGGCGGCGTGCACTCGACCAACGAGGAAAACTTCTTCCTCCAAAAGTTTGCCCGCCAAGGTTTGAAGACGGCCAACATCGACCATCAGCGCACCGGCGACGTACCGGCGCTGCTCGATGCGCTGTCCGGCAAGTCCGATGTGCTGGCCACCACCGACGACCTTTACAACACCGCCGCGGCGCTGGTGATCGGGTCCGATCTGGCGCAGCAGCATCCGTTCCTCGCCTATCAACTGCGTGCCAATGGCCGCCACCACAGCGCACGCGTCTACACGGTGACGCCGGGTAAGGTGCGCGAAGCCGATTATGCGGCCGCTTCGTTGACGTATGGCTCAGCGGCGGAATTGTTTGCGAAGCTCGATGAGCTGAAAGATCGCTTGAAGGCGGAGCCGGAGCTGGTGATTCTGTTCTCGGACGCCGTCAAGGGCACCGATGTAGCGAAGCTGGTGGCTTATGGCGACTCGCTCGGCATCACGGTGAAGTACGTGGCGCTGGTGGATTACTCGAATTCGCGCGGGGCTCTTGATATGGGTCTCCTGCCGACGCTGGGGCCGGGTTATCATGCTGCTCCGGTGAGCGGCCTGGCTGCTCCGGAGATGCTGGCGGCGGGTCTCGATGTGTTGTGGGTGGTGGGCGCCGATTCCGGCAAGGGCAACGCCAAGTTCACGGTGGTGCAGGATATGTTCCTGACCCCGACGGCGGCGGCTGCCGACATCGTGCTGCCTTCGGCTTCGGCTTACGAGAAGTCCGGAACGGTCACCAACGTGTGCGGCCAGGTGCAGAAGTTGAAGCCCGCCGTGCGCACCATGGGCACCAAGCCCGATCTCGAAATCATGGGCTTGATTGCCCGCGAGATGGGGCTGAATCTGGGCATCTGGACCCACGATCATGTTTTGACGGAGATTCGATCGACCGTGGCTGGGTATAATGTGCCTTTGCCGATTATCCAGACCGGAGGTGCCGCGCAAGCGCAGCCGGTGAATGGCCGGGTGCCACTGGATGGACGGCCGGAGCTAGTCCAGTCCGCGCAAGACACGCTGTTCACTTCGGGTACGCTGGGGCGTTATTCCAAAGCGCTGACCTCGGTGATCGAGTATCCGGGCAAGTTGTACTCGGACAACCAATGAACTATTTTCTTCTGACGTTGATTAAGGCGGGCTTGATCGCCTTCGTGCTGGTCACCGTGCTGGCCTACTTGGTGTGGGTGGAGCGTAAGGTGCTTGCCCATATCCAGTTGAGCGTGGGGCCGAATCGTGTGGGCCCGCACGGGTTGCTGCAGCCGCTGTCGGACTTGGTGAAGCTGTTGTTTAAAGAAGGCTTCATCCCCTCGCACGTCAATCTGTTCTTCTACCTGCTGGCGCCATTCATGGCGGTGGCGTTGTCGCTGGGTTCCATCGCAGTTATTCCGCTGGGTCCGCAGATCGAT
>JAPKYZ010000107.1 GCA_026394055.1 Acidobacteriota bacterium | reverse complement strand
GGAAAATCGGGGTGAACCCTTCGCGATAGGGCGAGACGATCCGCTGTTTCGCGGCGGCGTCCTCCTCTGCCTCCAGCGAACCCGCAGCCACCGCTCCGGCCACCGCCATCAGCCCCGATTTGAGGATGAACCGCCGCCGGCTAGGCGACAACAGGTCGGCCCACTGCTGGTCAATCTCCGTATTGGGGGTGACGATTTCGTTGAGCGAGTGATTTTCAGCCATCTAGATAATCTCCATCAATTAACTAGACATATCCGAGACGGCGATCCGTGTCAACTGCAAAAGAGAGCAAAGGACGGAGGTGGGGGCCGCGCCGGAATTGTGTGCAGGGTCTCCACGAATCCTTCCAAATCTTGATTCCTTGCAAGTGCCCTCGAGGCGATTTCTATCGGTCTCAGCGTAGTTGCCACGTTACTGCGATTACTGCAATAAGCCGGGAAGAAGAGTGGTTGCCGCAAATTCCATGGATTTCAGTGATCAGGATGAACGCCATGAACGCCTAAGTTGTTGATAAACGATTGATTGCTACATTCCCAAGCTGGACGTCGCCGGTTCGAACCCGGTTTCCCGCTCCATTGTTCCCGCACGTGGACGAACTCGTGGCCGAGGATTCCCAGGGATTTATGTAATACGAGCCGAAAGGAAGAGGAGAACTCCCCAAGAAGACGCCCCCTCGATCCGTTCCACGAATCTCAGTCCGCCTTCTCGGGGAACAGTCCTGGCATCCAACGGGATGCCAGTGCGGCGGGAAATGCAAGTCGCAGCGGAGCGCGCGTACTTTCGGACACGACGACGCCTTGATCCGACAGCGATGAGACGATTCTGCGGGCTTGACGGTCTCCTGTGCCGACGATGGTGTCGACATCGCCGCGCGGCAATTCGCCGCGGTACAGGATGGCCTCCAGGATGAGGGTGGATTTTGCGGGAAGCTTGCCCAGACGAGTCTCCTCTTCCGCCCACATCAGGATGCGGGTGCGCAGCCGGTTGGGTTGCATCAGCCCTTCCATAAATGTGACCTGATCCAGGCAGACCTGAAGAAAGAACTCGGTAAACGCGCCGAGTTCATCCTCGCTCAAGCTGCCGCGCCCGTCCAGATCGTTGCGGCGCGGCAGATCGCAGTTGGCCAGCAGCCGCTTGTAGTCCGCCACATTGCGAGCCAATCCCCGCGCCACCGACCAGACGGCTCCGGTGTCGAGAAGGCTCAACAACTGTGCATGCGACATCAGCCGGGCCACGCGGCCATTACCGTCCAGAAACGGGTGCATCCAGAGCAGACGGTGATGGGCGGCGGCAGCGGCCAGAATCGACTCGGTCTTACCGAGCGCGCCGTACACAAGAGCGAAATGGTCGAGGAAGCGCGGCAATGCACCGGGACTGATCGCGACATGCCGGCCCACCTGAACGTCCCGGCGCCGGATCTCGCCGGGTATCACTTTGAGCCGTTCTTTGGTCGTGGGCTCTTCCACCCAGAGCAGGTCTTCCGGCAGGAGTTCGCAGAAGCGGCGATGGATCGCGCAGATGCCTTCGGCGCTGGTCGCCGCAGAGCCGCTTAAGCCACCCTCGTCTATCCATTTCTGAACCGCGATATGCGCTTTGGCTTCGAGTTGCAGATCGCGCTTGCGAGCGTCGTTGCTGTAGTCGTTCTTGAGTGCACGCTCGATGTCGATGGGGTGGGTGTCGTGCCCCTCGATGAGATTGGAGTAGTAGCAGTTCATCGAGCGTACGAGGTCTGCAAGAGTTGCCACCATCGTCGGGGGAAGGCTGCGCCTGAACCCGGCCGACCGCTGTGCGAGCTCAAAGGCCAGATCGGTGATCCGTGCGCGAAAGCGGTAGCCGTCACCAATCCTGGTGGGCTCCATGAGGGAAACCTGCTCTTTTCTGTCTTCCGCGCTCATGTCCGCTTTAAGGCCCCCTTCTATTGTTGATCTATATTCATTATTATCAGTAGTATATGAAGATGTAAAGCGGTACTTTGTCCGTTCTATAGTCCGGTTATATGTCCGGTTTCTGGAGGTGGATCAATGGGATGCCCGTTCCGTCCATCGGGTTTGAACATCTCCACAGAAGCGAAGCCGGACTGAGCATATGGATGGATTCTCAAACCGATGGGCCTAACCGCTAGAGGTCCCGATTCTTCCACTCCAATAACACTCCATTAAGGGTTCCCGTATAGAGGGAGCTTCGGAAGTTGCTGAATCCAATAGACCTGGATTCATCGCCATGGACGCCGTTGTTCTTTATTTACAACAGACCAGCGGGACGTCGCCGGTTCGAACCCGGTCTCCCGCTCCATTAAATCAATCGTTTGCGGACATTCCCCTGAGATCAAGCACCGTTGGCCACCGCGACCGGGCGGACGGTCGAGGTGAGTGCCGCCAGAAACGCAGTGGGGGAGGTCATGAACGCAAAGTGGCCGGCTTCTGGTATCACGACCAACTTCTTCGTCGGGGCCGTAACGGCATCAAAGTAGGCCACCGTCGCCTGCGTTGGAGTCATGACGTCATCCCGCCCCTGGATCACAAAGAACGGCACGGCAAATGTCCTCGCGGTCTTTGGCAGATCGATCTTCATCTGGTCAGGCAGGGCGCGGGTGGCGCTGAACTGGAACCCGTCTTGAAAATCCTGAAAGTCCTGGGGATGAGCCGCCCTGAGTGCCGGCGCTTCAGCACGAAGCAACTGGATCCAGGCCCGATCCGCCGGCGCCATGGCCTGCCGGAGGTCCACGGAAAACGCCCGCTTCGGGTCTTTCGGGTCGGGCCGTCCGGTGGCTTCCAGTTTCGCGATCGCCGAGGCGTCTCCGTCCTGGCGGGCCTTGGATAGTGCCAGATCGAACTGTAGCTTCGATGTCGCCTCCCAACTCGCCACCTGTCCTGTTCCCACATAGGCCGCAAACAGGTCTGGCCGGCGCTGCACCATCTCAACCGCGACGATGGAGCCCCAGGAGTGACCGAGCACGATCACATTCTTCTTGCCGAGCGTGCGGCGCAGGTATTCTGTGACCTCGATTCCGTCTCCAGCGATCCGGTCGAGCGAGAACGCAGGCGTTTGGGATCCATAGCGCCCGTACGTGTGGCCGGCGCCCCGCTGGTCCCAAAGGACGACGGTAAACGCCGTTTGCCACGGCGCGTATCTGTCCGCCACGGGCCATTGTGACTCACCCGGTCCGCCGTGGACCACGAGAAGTACCGGGTTGCGGCGGTCCTGGCCCTGAATGCTAACCCACTGGTCGATGCCTCCGGCCGGAACGAACGACCTGTGGTCGATGCCGGGTCCGCGGGGCTGGGCGAAGGAAGTTTGTATGAGCCCGCAGGCCAGCACAAAGAGGACAAAGGCCGTACGCCCTCCCGGCTTCGTCCCGATTCCACCGCGCCCAGCAATCGCCACGTTGATCATAGCCACCTTTTGTACGTCCGATGGCCAACAAGGTTCGGAAATTTCTCACGCAAGGCTGAGCTGCAAAGCAGTCGTGCGAGCGTTTTCCCAACGTCCAACGCAGTAGCCTGCAGATAGCGGCCCGTCTATGGATTCGTGGCAAGCATCAATCAAAACCCGCCAGCCGCGTCGCACACGGGGAGAAATGCCGACCCTTCGCAGCGTTGGGATGGACCTTCATTGCCCTAGGCGAACATGTCATCTCGCAAATTGGGCGCTCGACGCTGCAGGAGTGCACCGAGCGTCCGCGTAGCGGCCCCATTACCCATTCATCCGCAAAATCTCACTTGGCGTGCGCCGGGTGATCGGCCAAAGCGCCAACGTTAGAAACACCCCGCAGCCCAACACCACCAGCGCCGCCATCCCCGCCGCGCCCCAGTAGTCGACCTGTCCCGGAATGTCGATGCCCAACGGCAATCGCCGGACGGCGTAAGCCGCCAAGGCGCACCCCACGGCCGCCGCCAACGCTACCTCACCCAGCCTTTCCGCCAGCAACGACACGAACAGCCGCTGGGCGCTGGCCCCGAGCGCCTGCTCGATGGCGAGCCGCTTCGCGCGGAAGTGCAGATCGCGGATGATTCCTCCGTATAGCCCCACCAGCGTCAAGATCAGTGCCATCAGCGACACGACGAGGATTGTGACGGTGGTCTGGCGCTGCGGCGCCATCAGTTGCTCAAACTTATCGCTCAGCCGTTCCAGGCCGATGTGCGGTCCACCGTCGCGCAGCGCAGCGCTCGCCCTCAGCACCGCCTCACGGATCTGCGCCTCCGGAGCGTTCCCGGCGATCGTCAGACTCATGAACGGCGACGGCATGTCGTCATAAAGCATGTAGAACTCGGGTCCGGCGGCCTCTCTCGGTCCGAAGTGGCGAATGCTCCCCACCACGGCCAGAATCTCGCATCCATCGCGAAATCCCGTAATCGCGGCCTTCTTTCCCACCGCCGCAGCGCCCCAAGATAGCTTTCGCGCCAATTCGTCGTTGATCACCAGCCGGCACTTCCCCGGCGCGGCGGCGGCTTGCCGTACGTTAAGCCCCGCCACGGAAGAGATCCCCATTGCCTCAAAGTAGTCGCCACCGACGACGCGGAATCCTGCGAACACCGGCGCCGCGGCGCTGCCCTCCGGTTGCAGCCGGAGCAGGATGCTTTGCCGCCGGTCCAGCGGCAAATAGTTGACGGCCCCAACCCGCATCCCCGGCAACGCAGCTTGTAACTCCCGCAATAGATTCTGCATGGCCAGGCGCTGACTTTCCCCGGAAGCGAACCGCGTCGGCGCGAGCGCAATGTCGCTCGTCCAAACGTTGGCGAACTGGAATCCCAGCGGCGTTGTGCTGGTCTTTACGTACTGGCTTAAAGCGATTCCCGCCAGCGCAACCAATGCCGTGGTCATCATCACTTGTGCCGCCGCCATCCCTCGCCGCACGGGCACCAGGCGCCGGTTATCCCAGAGGCTCTGGGCATTTTGCTGGAGCGCTGTCGCCAGATTCACTCGGGCCACGAACCAGAACTGCCACAGTGGCGTCAACGCGCCAGCCGCCACGCTCAACACGAGCACCGCCGCCATCGCCCGGCCCGACGGGAAGTGCGGAACGTCGCCCCCTGCCAGCCCCACCATCGCCGCCGTAAACTGAGTGAGCCCCGGTGTCATAGCCAGAGCGATCGCCCACGAAACCCCGGCCAGAATCGCCTGCCGCGCGCAAATTTCCTGGAGCAGTGTCCCGGGCGTCGCCCCCGCCGCCATGCGAATCGCGGTCGCACGTTCGCTACTCGCCATCTCATAGCTTAAAATCGTCGCGACGTTCACCAGGCCCACCACGAAAAGCACCAGTGCGATCCCCAGCGATACGCGCACGGCCGTCACGTGATCTCGATCCAAATAGTCCTGCAGCGAAACGAGTCTCGATCTCTTGTCGCGCTCGTCCTTGCCAAGATCCTGGAGGGCGGCATTCAACTCGGCCTCTGCCGCGGTTTGCGAGACTCCGGCCCTCAGCCTCACCAGCGCGTCATACACTATGGCCCCTCGAAACGCCCCCTCCGCGTCTTTTTCGCGCACGAACCACACGCCCGCTTTCTCTGGAAACGCCGCCCTTCCTTCTAGGACGCCAGCCACCGTCATCGCGATCCCGTTCAAGGTGAAAGGCTGCCCGATCACCTCCGTCCCGCCGCTGAAGTACTTTTGCCGGATCTCTTCGCTGATCACGGCCTGGCGGGTCTCCCCGCTGACGCGCCCGGACGGCCCGCTCACCAGCGGCCAAGTGCCCATCCGCATCGGCGGCCGTAAGGTCTCAAAGAACGACTCCGATACGGCACTCGCGTTGACTTGCGCCGCCGCACTTCCCGGTCCCACAAACGCGGCCTCGATCCGCGCGTAGCTTCCGAACGCCGCCAATCCTTGCAGTTGCCCGGGTTGCAGTCGAGCCGCCTCCCACCGTCGAATCGCCGCTCCACCTTCTTTAACCACATACAGCGCTTCCGGCGAGGCAAATGGCAAAGCTTTCCACACGGTTGCGTCGAACACGCTCACCAAACAAAGCAGCGGCAACTGGCACACCATCATGGTCAACACCTGCAGCCGCGCCCCCTTGCCAGAGCCCGTGAGACTCCGGCAAGCAAGACGAAACTCGCGGGCCAGAAATTCCCTCATCGAATTAACCCCGTTTATCATCGGTGCAGAACTCCGGAGACATTCAGTTGGGCCTGTTGGAATCCGGCGGGTCAGCGATGGCCGAGAGCATCTCTACATCGAATCGCTCACCCCGCAAGATCAGCCGCGCGCGGTAGCTGCCCGTGGGCAGGCCTGAAGGCGGAAGTTTGTACTCGCTCAACGGGGGCAGCAACAGGTCGGGCGGATGCCGGAACTCGAGGATGGCTTCGCTCTCATCGTTGGGGTTGGTCTCGCCGCCCATCCGCCGCGCCAATTCCGCGCAACTCGATTCGTAGGAGAAGATCTCGTCGAGATACTCAATCGCAAACTCACCCGCCGCCAGCTTCCGGCGGACCGCTTTGATGAACGCCTCGTCCTCGCCGGAGAACTGATAGTTCGTCGGTGGAGCATCTTCCCAAATTTCATCGAGCAATTCGCGCAACACCGGTTTGAGTAACGTGCAGGTCATCGGAAACAGTTCAGCGACTGGTTCGAATCGATTCCCGCGCGCGATGGTGCAATTCAGTTCCATGCCCGGTTGCCCGGCCGCAAAGAGGATGCGTTGGCGCTCGCGTTCCGTCAGGTCGTACTTATCGAGCACGCTCAAGTCCCCTTGCAGCAGCCGCCGGACGCGGCGCGGCGCAAGGGTCAGCTCAACAATGGCTTGCTGGAAGGCTTGTAGCGACATAGGAAACGGGTTCGGAGGCCGGTGAGAACTTGTGGACAATGGCGCGGGCGCGGTCGACTTGTTCCAGAATTCCGTTGTCGCCCAACAGGCGGTAGGAAGATTCGTGAAACTCGAAAGTTATGCCGCGCAGCCGTGTCGCCAGCGGTACGACTTGTTCCAGTAGCCTCCACACACCTTCGATGACAGGCCCGGTGTGCGAATCCGTGTGGAAGCCGAACATGCTGACACCGCCCGCGATGTGGACCTCCTGCACCAAAGAAAGGTCCAGTCCGTGGATATACTCCATCGCGTCGAATTTGTGATTCAGCGCGTTCGTGTAGAGGTTATGGAGATCGAGTAGTACGCCGCATTTGGCGCGGCCGCAGAGTTCGTTCAGGAAGGATTCTTCGGAATAGTCTTCATCGCCGTAGCCGAAATAATAGACGTTGTTCTCGAGCAAAAAGGGACAGGGCAGCACATCGGTGAAGAACTTTACGCGAGGAACCAATAGCTCCAGCACTTCCTGGTCGTAGGGAACCGGGACCGCCACGGCCGCATTGGTTTCATGGCCGGTTCCGATACGCGAAAAGGACAGATGCTCGCTCACCCAAGGCGACTTCAAGCGGTGCGCCCAGGCGATCAGGTTGCGGCCATATTCTTCATCGAAGATGTCGGCGCTGCAAATGGACAGGCCGATGCTGTGCAGCACGACGGGCACTTGACGAGCCGCCTCTTCGAGAAAATCGACGGACAGTGGCAACGGCTGAAAGCGATCAATGGCGCCAACACCGCGATCATTCCAGGCGCGGTCGGGGATCACCGAGAGAAAATCCAAGTGATGTAGCGACCGCTCCATCAGGCGAGCCATGCTGGGGTTGAGGAGAACCCCTACCCCAGCAGGAACGCGTGGATGTTGACTAGCCACCGATTTGTTGCAGGTCGACGCGAAGCTCATTGATGAACTGGTCGCGAATATCGAGGTTGAAGCCGGACCGGCACGCAAGGCATGCTTTCAATCCGAGGAGCTTTCGAAGGTCCTTGTTGCGCGTAACGCCCGCGATCACCTTGCTCAATTGATCGACGCCGATATCGCTACTGACCAAGATCTGGGCCGTGGGTCTTCCATCCACGCCGGCCTTGATAATTTTGACGTCCGCAAAACCCTTAATGTCTGGCACTGGTGCCTTCTTTCTGCCTCCGAGGAGGCCTCACGAACACGGGTAATCTCTGTGGAGGTTCCCGATTATTCGCCAATATTACTCGAATTCTGTGGCATGGGCAAGCGGGCGATACAAGCGGCGTGTCCACAGCGGCGAAGTTCGGCGCCGCGCTGCGCGTTGCCGGCGCTATTGGGCAACGTCCGGTCGAGGAAGCAGCGTTGCGGTCATCGATCTCAGCCTGGCGGAGTCGCGATTGAGGGTCGAGGCGGATTCCGTGGATGCGGCCCGCGGTCGCCACCCGATAAAAGTCCACTAAGCCGGTGACCGCGCTCCTGGCATTGATTACTGGGCTTCGCCGGCATTGGCCTCATGATAATCATTCAGCTCGAGCACGGTGAAGAGAGTATCTTGGATGTTATGAGACAACCCATTCCTCTCCTGGTCACGGGCGCAGCGGCCGAACCATTGGCTTCGACGGCCTCCCCACTCCAAGATCTCGGAACAACGTATTCGATGGCACAGGAAGTCCGCTGGGTGGACGCGAACTATTTCGCCATCGGCCGTTGGGATGGGTCGCTGACCATTTTCACGAACCCTTCTCCACCCGGCCCGCCTTCTATCTCGGCCGCCATCGTGACACCATCACTGTCCGGCGTGCAGATGATCGCCCGGATCGCGCCCAATCTCTTCGGCTCCTCCAACGACGGCCAGTCCATCACCCTTTGGGGAACCGACGGAACTTTCTCCGAGAACGGGATTACGGTCCGCGCGACGCTCAGCTACGATCCAAGTATTGGAGTGGCGAACGACGGCACCACCACCGAATGCGATGGTGTGACCTACTTCGTCACCGGTCACGCCAATGGCAGCATTCTGATTTGGCAGGTCCAGCCTGACGGGAGCCTGACACTTCTCAAAACCATGGATCTTCGATCGCCCAACCCCATTCCGAGTCCGTACCCACTCAAGAATATCCGGGGCGTGGAGGCGTGGCAGCCGGGGATCGTGGTCACTGGTTCCGAGGACGGAGATCTCTGCCTGGTGGACGTCGTCAACACCACCGTGCTGGCACGGATGCGCTACAACCCATCGGCACAACGCGGCATCAACGACATTGACGTCTGCGGAGACTACCTTGTCGTGGCGAACTGTTCGGTTGGACCCGACGACCGCAACCTATGGCTGTACGCAATCGAGGACTTGGCATTCATGGCGCTCGATTCGGTGAACCTGAAAGTCAACCCCGCTCTCGATCAGGTCTTCGACTTCTGTGTGGATCAAGCGGTGGTGGATGACAACCACTATTTCTTCGCCACGACGCAGGAGGGGGTGGTGTGGGTGGGTACCGCGCAGGACGGTAAGCTGAACCCAATCGCAACACAGGCGGTCTCAACCAATTACGGCGCCGCTCTCTCTTATCAACCGGACAGCCGGATCCTGGCGGTCGCGGGTGACAATCTGCATTTGTTCGGATTGCAGTAGGTAGCTCGACGCGGCCATTTTTGACCCTAATCTTCCGGCGCCGGTACATCGAAGCAGTTCAGGATGATCGCGATCAGGCTGTAGCCGCCGACCAGAAACGCGAGTTCGCCCACCCCTTCGCGGCCAAGCAAGCTAGTTACGCGGGCATAGGTCGAGGCGTGCAGAGTCTGACCGGAGACGAGGGCACGGGATACGTCGAACGCGATGGCCTCCTGGTCGCTCAGACCATCTGGCCGTCCACCTGCCGCGAGCGTTGCGATCTGGGATGGCGACAGGCCAACCGCCGCCGCTGTGATCTCGTGGGCATAGACCTCGTACCGCGCGCCAAAGGCCGCGCCCACGGCGAGGATTGCGACTTCGCGTACGGTCTTGGGAAGACGTGCCTCAGCCGATAGCGCCCGATGCAGCAAAAGGGCCGGAATGCCGAACTGCGGGAAGTGCAGCATGGCGGGGAAAGGACCGATTAAGGCGCCTTGATCATTGAGAATGGCAATCCGGCTCTGCTTTTCCGTCACCAGACTGGCGATTCCATCATGTACTTCGCGCAGTTGAGGGCTCAGGGTTTCTGGAAGAATCGGCGGCAAGCGCATGGTGTCTACCTTCACAGTCCGCCGGTGAATTGCCCGTCAATCAGCACAAACGCCACGCGGCAGTTCGCATCGGTCCGATTGGCCCACGCGTGGTTGGTTCCACGCTGAATGACGATGTCACCGGCGCGGACGACGGTCTCGCCGCGATCCATCACCAGCGTCAGTTCACCGGCCAGGACGATCCCGTAGTCGACGGTTTGAGTGCGATGCATCAATGGATGGGGAGCGCCTTGCGCCGCTCGCGCTGCGCCTTCGTCCCCCATTTCCGCAAACTTCTCGGCGGCCTCGGCGCCGGTGAGCTTTCGAATCGCTTCGCCTTCCGGTGGAAAGTCGATCACGCGAATTCTGGTGCCGTTCTTGGGCGGCGGAAGCACCAAGCCGCTTTCCGCTGGCTCGCCGGACTGCCGGTCAATCACGGCCGGCGTCTCGCGGGTGCTCCAAACCTCGACAAACGTTGGACCGCCCGGCCCGCCAATTTGCTGCACCCGAGTGGGCGGCGCATCGGATTGAATAATGGCGTGTCCGTCCTGGTCGTGTCCAGTGACGATCCGCCTGAAATCGGGGACTGCGGTGATGGCTGGTGTCATTGATTTCTCCCTATCTAGAAGTTTCCGAGGATCTCGATGCGAACTACCTGCACCGCACTTGGTTCACTGGCGGTCCGGCTGCTCCTCTTTCTGCGCCGGTGTGCGCCAATCCGCGGCAGATCGCCCAGTGTCTGTGTGGTGCTTCCACCGCGCGCCGGGTCCAAGAACAAAGAACCAATGGTTCAGCAGGCCGATGCTCCACCCGGGCAGCACCCATTGGACCCAGTATGGTGCGCCAGTCAAGACGTTGATGGCGACAAGCAGCGCCATAACCACGACAAACGCCACGGCGTGGATGCGAAAGCCAAGCGCTTTACCCTCGGGACTAAGGTTTCTCATGATGTTCTCCTGATCTGATTCGTTGTATTTCTGTAACTAGTTGTCCAACTGCGTGGCGGCGTGGGTACTTACTCCGGAGCCCAACGCCGTGGGGCGCAACCGGCAGGCGCTAGGGATGAACTGGGGGCTCACTTGCCGCCGGCCGAGCCCCGCGCGCCGCGGCGTCGATGGCGTCGGCCACCGCTACCGCCTGCGAGATATACACGGCATGGCTTCCGTGCACTTCGATGATCGCGGCATGGGCCCGCTCCGCCATCTGCCGCTGCGCGGCGGGCGGAATGACGCGGTCTTCGGTGGAGAGCACATACCAACTGGGCTTGCTTCTCCATGGCGCCTTCGACACGGGCGCGGCGAAGGCGGCCCCCGCTGCCGGGACCTGCGAGGCCGCGAGAAACGCGCCCTGCGTTGCGGGCAGGTCATGCGCAAAGATCTGTGGAAACAGGGCCGGGTTGAAGAACAGGAAGCCGTCCGCTGACGGTTGCAATGGCGCCGGTTCACCTCCTTCGATCAGCTTGGCGGCGGACTCACCCGCGTCAGGCACGAATGCCGCCCCATAGACGAGCCCCACCACGTTGGCCGCGTCGCCGGCTTCGGTGATCACCACGCCACCATAGGAGTGGCCGACCAGCAAGGTCGCGCCGTCCTGCCGGGCCAGGACCCGGGCGACGGCCCGGACGTCATCGGCCAGCGAGGTCAAGGGATTCTGGACAATGCTGACGCTGTATCCTCGGGCGCGCAGACTGTCGTAGACACTTTGCCAGCCCGAGCCGTCGGCCCAGGCGCCGTGTACGAGGACGATGTTTTTTACTTTGCCGTTCACTTAATGTTTCTCCTGAGCCTACTAGTGCGCTCCGGCGGCGGCCAGGCCAATGAGCAAGGTGAGCGGAAGGTTGCCTAACCAAACCCGCAACTCATTGCTCATGCAAATGAGTCTAAGGCCCGCCAGCGAATGGGGAAAGTTAATGTCTGTGAAGCGTTGCGAAGCGGTGTGAAGCGAGAAAGTTTAGAGACAACGGAGGGTTTCCGCGGCGGCCCGGAGGTCGTTTGTCTCGAAGCCTTCGGTGAATCGCGAGTAGACGCGTTCCAGCGTCTCCCGTGCCTCTTTCTTGTTTCCCTGAGACACCTGGACGCGCGTGACCGTCCGGGCGATGCGGAGCTCCCAAATGAGAGCACCTTGATCGAGCGCGCTGTTCTGGGCTTCGCGAAGTGCTGCTTCGATTGCTTCCTGCTCGACGCCCGGAAGTCTCATCAGCACCTCAGCCTTGGTTCGCAACAGGTCGGGGAAGTTGTACTTCCCCTTGGTCTGCTCTGATAGCTCGATCGCTTCGTTGATGGCTTCCAGGGCGGCGGCGGCGTTTCCAGACAAGCACTGCGCTTCTGCCAATGTCTGCAGCGCATCCGTTCGGACGACGCTCATTTTGGGAGGAGGCAGCATGGCCAGACATTGCAGCAAATGGTCGATCGCCGGCTCATTCTGGCCCAGTTGCTTGGACAGGAACCCCTTGTTCACGTTGATCACCTGTCGCCGGACTGAGGTGTTGTAGTCGACGGAAAGGTTTTCGAGATCGTCGATCAGGTCTTTGGCCATTTCGTACAGGCCATGGCTGAGAAGGATGTGAAAGCACAAGGTCACCCGCATGGCCAGTGTGCCGGGCATGCTGTGACCCGCCCGGATGACATTCAAGGCAAGCTGTAGCGCTTGTGCCTGCATCCCCAGCGCCCATTTGACGCGCGCGGTGTTGATGCCGGCGATGATTTCTTCCATCAGCTCGAAGTAGTGCAGCGGGCGGATTCCATGCTGCGCCACCAGCTGGGTACTGACGGCGAAGCGCGCGTCAGCACCAACCAGGTCGCCCGTGTAGTGCAGCGAGGAACCGGTCATCCAGCCCGCGATCACCGCCTCCGCCGTACCGCCCGCCGTCACGGCCAAAGACGAGTACTGCTCACCAGCCAGAACAGAGTTTTGGAACTCGCCATTGGTGATGGTTTGCAAATGGAGACCGGTAAGGAAATGGAAGGTCGACTCGTTGTCGCCAAGCTTCCGGGCTAGCACCAGGCCGCGCTCCAAGACCTGCTTCATCGTCCTGCCGTAGTCCGCCCCGGCAAAGCAGGTCATCGCCGTCGATTTCAGGAGCCGAAGTTCAGTCTGCGTCGATCGGAACTCTTCCGGCAGCTCCTCCAGCGAGCGCACGCAGGTGCGTTTGCATTCCCGGACCAGGCCCAGCTCCAGAAACAGCGGCGCCGCCAGACACCACATCGTCGTCGCCAGCGTCGCATCGTTCCCGGCGGAAAAGGCCCACTCGATGGCGGCTCGGACGTTCGCCACATCCAGCGTCCGCAGCGGCGTCCGGGGAGCGGGGGAATTCGAGTGACTATCCGAAATCGCGCGGAGCTGTTCCGCGTAGTACAGCGCATGCCGCCGGGCGAACTGGTTTCCACCCGGGAGCCTGGCCAGACGCGCGGCCGCATACGCCTTCGTTGTCTCGAGCAAGCGGAGATGGGCTTCACCGCTTTCGGAACTGAAGGCAACCAGCGATTTGTCCACCAGATTGCCGACGGCTTCTCGGACCTGAAAATCATCCACCGCGTCGCCAGATGCGACGGCGATCGCGGCTCCGATGGGAAAGTCCCCCGAAAAGACAGAGAGCCGCTGGAGCACCAGCCGGTCTCTTTCGGAGAGCAGATTGTAGCTCCAGTCGATTAATGCCTCCACCGTCTGGTGACGTGGGTTGTCATCACGGCGGCCCTGCCACTGCAAGGCGAACTGGCTGGCGAACAGATCCGCGACACCCCGTATGCCATAAGTACCGACGCGGCTGGCCACGAGTCCGATGGCGTGCGGGTTGCCGTCCAATCGCCGGCACAACGTCGCCACGGTCTCGGCTTCATCGTCACTGACAGTATCTCGGGCTCCCCCTTCCTTGGCACGCTCCATGAAGAGTTGCACCGCCGGCCAGACCAGTGCCTGTTTCGTGGTCAACCGCGTGGTGTGCGGGGGAGAGGCCAGCGGGCGCAGCAGATAAACGAACTCTTCCCGGACGCGGAGAGCTTCCCTGCTGGTGTTCAGGAAGGACACGCCACGGGTTCCTTGAACGATCTGTTGGGAGAGGGAGGCCGCGGCCGCGATCACGTGCTCGCAGTTATCGAGTACGACCAAGAGCCTTCTTTCGGCAAGGACATCGAGAAGGCCCGGCAGAAGATCTCCCGCCGGCGGCATGTATCCAACGGCCGAAGCAACGGCCTCCGCCACCAGTTCGTCGCGGTCCACCAGGCTTAAGTCGACGAACAGCATCGAGCCCGCAAAAGAACCGATCGCATGGGCGACAAGGATGGCCAGCGTGGTCTTTCCCGCACCCGCCGCGCCGACCACCGTCACCAGGCGTCTCTCGTTGATCACCTGCGCCAACTCCGCCACGCAAGACTCCCGGCCTATCGCGCCGTCCAGTGGTGGAGGAAAACTGGAGTGCGATCCGGAGGTCTGCTTGAGCGCATCGGCTGGCGCCGCGGGAGGCGCCACTGCCGGCTCTGATGTCGTCGCTTGAGGAGCCTCGGCCGATTCAATCCGCGACACCGGCGCCACAAAGCAATACCCGCGCCCCGCAACGTTGGCGATGTAGTCCTCGCCGTCTCCACTCCGTCGCAGCGTGCGGCGGAGATTCGCGATCTGCACGCGCACGTTGGAGTCTTCCACTCTTAGGCCCGGCCAGGCGATCGCCATGAGTTCCTCGGGCGTCAGGACATTTCCCTGCCGCTCCACCATCGCCACCAGCATGTCGAACGCGCGGCTTCCTAGAGCAACGGCTTGTCCGTTCTTCCGCAGAATGCGCTGGCTGGGATACAGGTGAAATTCCCCGAAAGAGAACCCATCGCTCATGTCCGCTCTCTAACCACCTTCTAGAGGAAATCTCACCATGATACCGCTACGGAGGCGGGTCACAGGCAGGACTCTCGTTTCACAGTGCGGCGTGTTCAGCAGCTTCGCGTGGCATCGTTAATGCTAATGAGTTATCATGAGCATTAACCAAATGAGGCAAATTCTCTTCTTCCTTGCAGTCGCGGGCAGCGTTTCCGCGCAGGACGCCATGATTCGCGGTGTCGTGACCGATTTGGGGCGTGTTCCACAAAGTG
Source organism: Acidobacteriota bacterium (assembly GCA_026394055.1). Taxonomy (GTDB): domain Bacteria; phylum Acidobacteriota; class Terriglobia; order Bryobacterales; family Bryobacteraceae; genus JAPKYZ01. The sequence goes on along the minus strand of JAPKYZ010000107.1, from coordinate 134,671 downwards.
GCATCGATGTGCTTGTCCAGCCGGGCCAGCAATCGGCCCGGTCCAACGGCCGCGGCGAGTACGAGATCCGGGGCTTGCAACCAGGGGCTTATCTGGTGACCGCGACCGGGCGAGGATTTGTTCCTTGGCAGGAGACAATTCAAGTGGACGGCTCCACCCGGCTCGCCATTCAGCTCAACACCGTGCAAACCGCCGTGGAGGTCCGGGAGGCCGTGGATGACTTTCTGGCCACCACCTCGGTGAGCGTTACCAAGTCGCCCCAGAACCTGATCGATCTTCCCTATGCGGTGCAGGTGATCCCGAAAGCGTTGCTCGATAGCCGGGCGATCCAGGACATCAAGGACCTCTACCGCAACATCAGCGGCGTCACCGATTCACCCTATTCCGGCATGACCATGCGCGGCTTCACCCAACGCGAGGTGCTGTTCAACGGCGTCCGCGGCAACCCGTATGGCAGCCTCGAAAACGACCTCAACGACGCGGGCTTCTCCACGTCGCAGGGCCGCTTGTCGAACATTGAGTTTGTCGAAGTGCTCAAGGGTCCGGCGGCGGTTCTGTTTGGTGGTGGAGAACCGGGTGGCGTGGTGAACTTCGTCACCAAGAAGCCCCGCCAAAGCCCCGCGGCGGAAGCGTCTTTCCGGTTGGGCAGTTTCCGCCAGCGCGCCGGGCATCTCGACGTCACTGGACCGCTGTGGCGGGCCAAAAACCTCTTCTACCGGGCAGCTTGGTTCCAGGAAGACCGCCGCGTCTTCCGCTACAACGCCGGCAATGAGAACAGCCACCTGGCAACCGGGCTCGCGTGGAAGTTCCGCGAAGCGACCTCACTCGGGTTTGAGTATGAGTACATTGACCAGAACCTGCCCGGCCACCGGATGCGCGGCATTCCGGTCAACAGTGCGGGCGTCAATCTCACGAACCGGGAGTGGAGCGCGGCCGAACCGGCAGACTTCTCCGCGTTGCAGGCCCGGGTGTTCCAGGCCCGCCTCGATCACTCCTTCACCTCCACCTTCCGCACCGACGCCACCTTCCGCTTCCTGAACTTCGACCGGCCGGAGCGCTACCACGAGCCGCGCGGACTGAATGCTGACGGCCGCACCATGCGCCGCGAATTCCGCAACCAATACCGCGCCAACCAGGATTGGTCTTTGACGCAGAATGCCTATCAACGCTGGGCACCCAAGGGGCTGGGTGTGCACAACCTGGTCTTCGGTTTTGAGGCCGTGCGGCAGGACTGGCTGGGCCGCTACGGCACCAACCGGGAAGCTGAGCGCGGCGGTCCAGTGCCGGGCATCGACCTATTCGCACCCGTCTATGGCCTCACCAACGGCGACCGCTACCCAGCGCCGGTGTTGTCGACCCAGACCATTCAGTCAGGCCGGACCGGAGTGTTTATCCAGGATCAGATCGAGATACTGCCTCGATGGCAGGTCCTGCTGGGCGGGCGCGTGGAGCGCTTCGCCGACGATGGCCTGACGCCTTCTCCCGTATCGTTTCGCACCACGGGGTGGACTGGACGCGTGGGAACGGTCTACCGGGCGCTGCCGCGTCTGTCGTTGTTCGGCAGCTTGTCCAATAGCTTCACCCGCCCGCCCGCTTTGGCCCAAACCCCTTCCGCGAATGGCCCCCACCAGCCGGAAACGGGCCGCCAGATCGAAGGCGGAGCCAAATCAGAACTCAGTCGCGGCCGCGTTCTGCTCACCGCTTCAGCATTCCGGATCGACAAAAAGAACGTCCTCCGTCCGGACCCGGCCTTTGGTCCCACGGGTGCCAACTTTTCCGCCGTCCTGCCGGTAGGCGAAGTGCGCAGCCAGGGATTGGAACTAGACGCCACGGGCCGTGTAACCCGCAACCTGAGTGTCGTGGTGAACTATGCCTTCCTCGACAGCGAGATTCGTCAAGATCGATTCACGCCAGCCGCGGTGGGCCAGCCCATGCCGAATGCGGCGCGGCACGCTTTTGGTCTCTTCGCCCGCTACGAGGTGCCGCGCACCGGCACCGCCATCAGCATCGGCAATGAATCGCGCGGGCGGCGCGTCGAACCCTACGCGGGCATTGCCGCGGCCGGATACCGCATCTGGGATTTCGGCTTATTCCAACGCCTGGGCCAGCGCCTGGAGTTGCGGTTCCAGCTCGACAACGCCTTTGACCGAACCTATGCGACCGCGTCCCTGTTTGCCGCTCGCGCTGGCAACTGGCCCGGCGCACCTCGTACGGCGACGGTCTCGCTACACTTCCGCGCTCGGCCCTAGTTGGACCAGCTCAAGCTCACGGCAGAGAGCGTGATGCGGCCCACGGTGGTGCGCGAGCTCATCTCGATCTCCATGGGGCCAAACATGCCGCTGCCGCGCACCTGGGCGTAGACGCGGCGGCCTTGGCGGCGCTCGATGCGGCCGGCGAACTCCAGGCGGCCCTGGTCGCTCTCAAAGGCGACGGTGACGGCTCCGGAATTGTCGATGAAGACGCGCGCGCTATCCAGGCGGCGGCGGTCGCCGTTGCGGTCGCGGTAGCTGCCGCTATCGCGCCGTCCGCCTTGAAAATTGAAGTTGCCGTTGCTGATCCAACCATTGCCGTTGCCCCAGCCATCGTTCCAGCCGTTGTTATCGCCGTAGCCGCCGCGGGAATCGCCCTCGTAGCCGCCCCGTCCGCCCCGCCCAAATCCGCCACCACGCTCAAACCCGCCACCGCCATAGCCGCTGCCGCCGCGCCAGAAGATGTCAAACGTATAGCCTTCGCGGCCGCCCTTGCTGTCTTCAATGCGGATGACGGCGCGCCCGCCATCTTCCGCCGAACGCACGAGATCCTGCCGTCCGCGGCCATCAACACCCTCGAACCGGAACTGCGCCGGACGATTGGGCATGGCCTGGTTGCACTGGAAGCGGCGGAAGGTGGCCGGGGAGCCATTGATGGTACGGATAGCGGCATTGGGCCCGATGATCTCGACCTCGGCCACGTCGTCCACTTCCACTTCGATGGTGCATTTGCCTTCCCCGCCCCCGCCACGGATCTCGGCGGAGCGGCGGTCGGTGATGCGTTGGCTCCACAGGCTGCTCAGGCTGAGCAGGGCCACACAGGCAAGTCTCTTTTTCATGGGTATCCTCCCTTGGGAACCGATCCCGGCGGCAGCGTTGGTCTCCGTTTTTCACTATAGCCCGCACCGTCCAGTCCAGTTCCATTCCGTTACTCTGACCGTTAGATGGATGGAAGGTTTTCTCCGGTTCCATTGAATCTTGAACGCCATCCGGCACCGGGCCCTTATACTGAAGGTTTAGCGCGACTTCGTGGGACCACATGGCATTAATTGACGCAATCAACATCAAGCGCCGGGGCTTGTTTGAGCTGGACGAGACACCGTTTTACTGCATGGATGCGGAGGTGAGCACGCCCACCGCCCGGGGCGGGCAAACGCTGGTCCGCTTGAAGGTCCGCAATCTGCTGACCAACGCCGTTTTCGAAAAGACCTTCAAGGCCGGCGACAAATTTAAGGAGCCGGACTTGCAGAAGATTCCCGCTTCCTACATGTATTCGGACGGCGACGGCTCACACTTTCTCGATCAAGAGAGCTTTGAGACGCTGACGCTGACCGAATCCGTGATCGGCAACGCGGTGGACCTGCTGGTGGAAGGCACCATGGTGGAGATGCTGAAGTTCAACGGCAACCCGATCGGCCTGGAGCTGCCACCGGTGGTGGAACTGGAAGTCACCGAGGCTGAACCGGCCGTGCGCGGCGATTCATCCAGCGGCAGCGTCACCAAGCCCGTCACCCTGCAAACCGGCCTCGAGATCCGCGTGCCGCTGTTTATCAAGGTGGGTGAAAAGGTGCGGGTCTCTACCGAAACCCGCGAGTTCGGCGGGCGCGCCTAGTTAGCCGCCGCGGCCTGCGCCGCCAGATGCCGCGTCAGCATGTCGCGGTAGGATTCCAGGTTCGGCCCCTTCCACTCCGGGTCCTTCGCCATCTCATCCCAGCTTCTGAGACGCAGGATGTCGCGCAGCTCCGGCACTTCGGCAAACTGGGCGGCCGTGGCGGAATCCATGGGTCCGCCTTGGAGGCGCAGCGTCTCGATGCTGGCGGGCGAAAGGCGGGCCAGATAGTTGGGGTTGACGGCGGTCAAGTAGCGCTTGGCATCGACGTGGCCGCCCACCAGCGCCGCCACGCGCTTGGAGAATCCATGCGCCTCCAGCCACTGCTGGCCGATCTCATCGTGATTGACGACGCCCACGCGCTCATCACGAATGGTGCCCTCTACATCCAGCAGATGCCCGATGTCGTGCAGCAGCGAGGCCAGAATCAACTCTTCATCGCCTCCGGCTTGTTGTGCCTGATAGGCGCACTGCTCGGCGTGCTGGAGCTTGGAGATAGCTTCGCCAAAATACTCCTCCCCGCCGGAGTGCTGGAGCAGGGCGAAAACTTCATCGATGACATCGGAAATCGTTTGAGACGTTTGCGGCATAGAACCCTTTCAATGTACGGCCTGACTGATATCTTTGAGAACTCACTGCCAGCCGACGGGCTGTGTCCAGGCCCGCTGCAGCGGCAGCTCGCTGCTCTCGACAACTGGTTTAAGAGTGGAGGTCACCACGGCCCGGACATAAAGCTCGTCGCCCCGCAGCGTGTAGGAGGGCGTGCGGCCCTTCACTTCCGCGAACACTTCGCCAATCTGGGGACCGCTCGCCGTCCGGTAGTCGAGCGTCGTCTCAACCGGCTGCCCTTGCGCATCGCGCCGTGGCTTGCCTTCCAGCGCCACCCCTTTGCGCGTGCCCATGAAGCGGGTGACAAACTCGGCACCGGCCTGCGGCTCAATCTGGAGCGAGAGCGTGCGGGCCGTCCGGTCAAAGGTGACATCGGCCAGCGTGATCCCGGTGGTCGCGTAAAAGTCACCGCGCCGGATGGCTTGAATTAACGCCCCGGCGTGCAGATAGCGTGACCGCACCATCACCCAAGCCCGTCCGGGCACGGCGCGAGTCTTGTTGTCGTGGTGGTCGTGCGAATCGTCGGTGGCCAGCCCATAGAGCGGCGCTGCATGGTAGCGAACGATCCGGAGCGTATTCGCGATGTCCCAGATGGTCTCGGTGTCAGGATGCGTCGCGTCGCCCGGGTCGTTGTCGTTGTCGACACCGTTCCAGACCTCAAAGAAGCGTTCGTCCACCACGCCGGCCAAGTCCTCGGCGGTCAGGCCCCACTTGTAGTTGGGATGGTTGACGTGCAGCAGGACGTCGCGGCCCGTGCGCTTGGCGGACTGGTCCACCATCTGCAGATTGCGCAGGATCGATTCGCGCATCGTGGACCCGGCTTGAAACACCAGTTGCTCCGCTAGATTGGAGGCATTCATGTGGAGCGATCGCCCGTCGCCCGCGGTGCCGGTGAGCTCCTCCGCCGGAATCATCAGGAACCGCCCGCGCTCTTCCACCAACGACCGGACCTCATCCAGCGTCTTCAGCCGGATCTCCTCGTTGCCCTCCGCGGCCGAGCCTCGCGCGTCCACCCAGCGCGCCCCGAAGCGCTGCCGGTACTTGGCCACGGCATCCACGCCCGCGCGGCGGTTCACCGCCTTGGCTGACATCCAGAGCTCGCCTTGGCTGAGCAGGTTGTGGTCCGAGAGCGCCAGGAAGTGGTAGCCATGGTCTCGATACCATTCGGCCACCAGATCGGGAAAGTTATCGCCGTCCGACCACAGCGTGTGGGTGTGCAGATTGCCCTTCCACCAGCGCGGTTCGGGATCTTTGGCGATTTGGCCCAAACCGGCGGCCACCGCCGCTGACAACATGATGGCCGCGACGGCGAACCAGAGGCGCCAGCGCCGGCGCAGTGAGAGGGATGGTTTCAGCAACGGATTCTCCGCATGAAGAGACGACCTTCCTATTAGACTGCGCCGAGATTGCAATCAGTTAACAGCGGGCGATTTTTCGCCGGGCGCTCGCAATCCGCGTTGGGGCTACTCGTAGCGGAGAGCTTCGGTGGGCGCCAATTGCGCGGCGCGCTGGGCGGGCAGCAGGCCAAAGATCAGGCCCACCAGCAGCGAGACCGCAAAGGCGACACCCACGCTCCAGCCCGAGATCCGGATGTCGAGCGCGCCATCAAGCGCAATCCGAGCGCCCAGCGGGACGGCCAAGCCGCACAAGATGCCGATCATGCCGCCGCCCACCGAGATCAGCACCGCTTCGGCCAGAAACTGGGCCATCACCTCGCGCTTGGAGGCGCCAACGGCCATCCGCAGGCCGATCTCTTTGGTGCGCTCCGTGACGGTCACCAGCATGATGTTCATAATGCCGATGCCTGAGATCACCAGCGCGATGGCGCTCACCAGAATCAGCACAATGGTGAGAATCAGGCCGATGTTTTCGGCGGCTTCCAAAATGCCACCCAGATTGTCGACGTAGTAGCGGGCGCCGGGGCGGTGGCGGCTTTCGATGATGGCGCGCACGATGCCGGTCAGCGGTTGGACGTCTTCGGCGCGCTTGGCCTGGATGTAGAACGGGTCGATCCGCTCATTGCGGACGAAGTACTTGACCACGCTCACCGGGATCACCACGGTGCGCTCGCCCAATTCGGATTGGCCAAACGTCTCGGACCGTTCGCGGAAGGTGCCGATGACGGTGAACTCGATGCCTTTCACCTTGATGGTCTGGCCGATGGCGCCCGCCTGGCTGCCGTACAGGCGCAAGGCCAGCTTGTGCGTCAGCATGGCCACCTTCTGGCGCAACAACACCTCGTTTTGATCGAGCATGCGCCCGGCCAGCACCACCAGATTGCGCACCTTGGGGTAGTCCTCGTCGGCACCGAGAATTTGCACGTCTTCTTCGCGACCGCCGATCAGCATACGGTCGCCGGTATTCATGACGGCGGTGGCGGCGACAATCCGGTCACCCAGTTGTTTGCGGAGAGCATCGATGTCGGCCAGCTTGACGAAATCGGCATCGGCCACGTCGGCGTCGCGCGTGCCCACTTCGTAGTAGCCCCAGATGACGTTTGAGCCCAGGCCGCGGATCTGGGCCAGGATGTAGTCGGTGGAGGTCAGCGAAATGGTCACCACCAGAATGACGCTGGCGTTGCCGATCACCAGGCCCAGCCCGGTCAGCAGGGTCCGCACGCGGTTGGCGCGCAGGGCAAACAAACTGGACCGGAGCGTTTCCTTGATGTTCACAAGCGGATACTCACCGGCAGAAGTTCATGGGGCGAATCCGGGCGGACGCGGTTACTCGCCGGCCTTGGCCAACAGGCGCCGGGCTTGTTCGCGCGGCGGATTGTCGGGCGTCAGCGGGCTTTTCAGGTAGCGCTCCAGCAGCGCCTTGGCCATGGTGAGATTGCGCTTGCCGTCGATGTAGGTGGCGGCGCGCTCATAGAGCAGCGTCGGGTCGTTCGGATTGATCTGCTCCGCCTTGGCAAAGGTCACTTCACTTTCCGCGATCCGGCCGCGGCGGGCCAGGAACTTCGCCAGGTTGATCGCACGGCCAATCTGCGTGGGGGCCAACTCCATGGCCCGCCGCAACTGCGATTCCGCGGTTACGTATTCTTTGTGGCTTTCCGCCAGCCGGGCTTCGGCAAAGTGGCGTTCCGCCGGGTCGAGCGCGGCAATCTTGTCGATCAACCCCTTGGCCTTGGACTCGCCACCGCCCAGGAACCCCGGCGCCTGCAAGTAATACTCAAACAAGTCATTCAGGGCTTCGCGGTTGCGGGGGTTCAGCTCCACTGACTTTTCAAACGCTTGGCGGCATTTATTGGCCAAGCCCGGAGCGCTGAGCATCGACGAAGTTTCGGCGCGGCGGCCATAGGCCCGCCCCAACCACAACCACGCGCCAGCATCCGTGGGAGCCGCCGCGACGGCCTTCTCTAAAGACTCGGAGGCCTTCTTGAACTCGGTCTTCATAAACCAGCTCTGCCCGATCAACAGCCATTCGGCGCTGGACTTGCTGGCCACCGCGTTCAGCGTGCTGAGTGCCCCGTCGTAATCGGTCTGCGAGTATTGCTTTTGTGCGCGCGCGACCTCCGGAGTCTCCTCAGCCAGGGCTAAAGAAAAGGAAAACAGTATAGTTATCAACGGTCGGGCGGACACCAGATACCTCATTCTCAGTATATGAGACGGAGCATCGGGGCGCTTGGATTCAACAACCTGCAACAAGAGGTAGGGCGGGCTAAGGCGAAAACCGCGGTAGCTTCCCCTCAATTTGCCCTCGGTGCTTCACCTTGGTTTGACGCTACCGGATCCGCCGCCAAGCGGAGCGCGGAATTTTGCACTTCGCGGAGCCGGCCGAATCGCGGTGGGAAACTTCGCCGGGCAGGCGAGCGTCCTTCTATCCAGCACGGTCTACCCGGTGGAGATCACCGGCCAGATGTAGTACCTTGAGAAGGAATTGGCGATAGCTATGACCGCATTTGGGAGGTTGTTCATGTTCCGGAGACTCGGATACTCCACCTTGTTGTTGATGTTCGGCGCTTTGGGCGCATGGGCGCAGACGTCTTCTCTTGAAGGAGACGTGAAAGGAGAAGATGGCAAACCCTTGAAGGACGCCATCGTCCTGATCGAGCGCACCGATATTAAGGGCAACTACAAAACCAAGAGCGACAAGAAGGGCCACTGGTTCCACGCCGGCCTGCCGCTGGGCACCTACGTGATCAAGTGCGAAATCGCGGGCAAAGTGGTCGATCAGGTCTCTGGCGTCCGCACCCGTTTGGGCGACCCGACGGCCATCAACTTCGACCTGCAGCAGATGGCCGCCAAGCAGAAGGCGATGCAAGCCGCCGCTTCGTCCGGTCAGATGACCGAAGAAATGAAGCGCGACATGTCGCCGGAGCAAAAGGCCGCGATCGAAAAGCAGATGAAAGAGCGCTCGGCCGCCATGGCCAAGAACAAGGCGCTCAACGACGCTTTCAACGGCGGCATGGAAGCGTTGAAGTCTCAGAATTGGACGGGCGCGGTCGAAAGCTTCACCAAGGCGGGTGAAATGGACCCCAAGCAGCACGTCATCTGGGCCCAACTGGCCGATGCCTACGTGGGCCTGGCCAAGAGCAAGACCGGCGCCGAGAAGGACGAAGCTGAGGGCAAGGCGCAGGAGACGTTCGCCAAAGCCATCGAATTGAAGCCGGATGATGCCGCCTACTACAACAACTACGCCCTGTCGCTGGCGCGCACCAAGAAGTTCAAGGAAGCCGAAGACAACCTGGGCAAGGCGGCCGCTCTGGACGCCGCGGGCGCGGGCAAGTACTACTACAATCTGGGCGCCATCCTGGTGAACACCGGGCAGAATGAGCCCGCTGGCTCGGCCTTCAAGAAGGCCATTGAGCTGGACCCCAACTACGCCGATGCGCACTACCAGTACGGCATCTTCCTCACCGGCCAGGCCAAGGTGAACGCCGACGGCAGCATGACGTTCCCTCCCGGCACGCGTGAGTCCTTCGAAAAGTACCTGTCGCTGAAGCCGGATGGTCCGATGGCGGAATCGGCCAAGGGCATGATCTCCACCATGGGCGGCAAGGTGGATACCACCTACGTCAACCCGGATGCGCCGAAGAACCAGCCCAAGAAGGGCGCTCCGGCCACGACTAAGAAGAAGCAGTAGTTCCGGCCGCAGCCGCAATTGCACAAGAGGGCGCTTCCCGGATCGGGAGGCGCCTTTTGCTTTTGGTGGTCAGCCGTGCCGCAATCGGGCGGCCAAGCCCCATAATGGAGACAGCGCGGTTACCGCGCCGCTGTGACCCTCTAACCCCCTATGATCCGAGCCGCTCTCATAATGTTGGCCAGCATCTTCGTGCTGTCGGTGGTGAAGCTGATCTTGAGCACGATGGGACGCTTGTTCCAGGAGGCCACCCAGGATTCGGCCACCAGCGCGGCGGCCGGTGCAGGGCCAGGGACAGGCACAGGGTCGAGTAGCCGCGGCGCTGGCCCCACCAAGGGCGCGGAACTGCGCAAGTGCGCCGTGTGCGGCACCTATGCCCCGGTGCAATCGGCCCCGAAGGTGAAGGGCACGGACGCGTTCCTGTGCTCTGATGCCTGCGCGGCCAACTGGCGCGGGTAGCCGCCCGCCTGGCACTCCCTTTGTTCGACAATCGGTACTGTGACAATTGGTGCTGTGACCATTGGAGCCGTGATGCCCGTCAGCCTAACGCTTGCCGAAATTGCCGCCCGTCTGGGCTGTTCCACCACCGGTGACGGCGCCATCGCCATTCATTCACTCTCCGGCATGGAGCAGGCCGGGCCGGGGCAGTTGACGTTTCTGGCCAACCCCAAGTACGCCCACAAGGTGAAGTCCACGCGCGCTTCGGCCATCATCACCAAGGACCCGATCGACGGCATTGCGTGCCTGCTTTCCTCGAACCCCTATCTCGACTTCTCGCGCGCCTTGGCGCTGTTCTATCAACCGCCGCGGCCCGCACCGGGCATCCATCCCCTGGCCTACATCGCCCCATCGGCCACGGTGGGCGAAGGCGCCTCGATTGGGCCGTTCGTCGCCATCGGGGAACACTGCCGCATCGGATCGGGCGCAGTGATCCATCCGCACGTCACGCTCTATGAGGGCGTCACCGTGGGCGATGATTTCCTGTGCCACTCCAATGTCTCCATCCGCGAGTTCTGCCAGATCGGGCACCGCGTGGTGCTGCAAAACGGCGTGGTGATCGGTGGCGATGGCTTTGGGTTTGCCAAGGACAACCAGGGCCGGCACCAGAAGATTGTGCAATCGGGTGTGGTGGTGATCGAGGACGATGTCGAGATCCAGTCGCTTACGTCGGTCGACCGCGCCACCATGGGCGAAACCCGCATCCGCCGTGGCGCGCGCATCGATTCGCTGGTCCAGATCGGCCATGCCTGCGAAGTGGGCGAAGACAACATTCTGTGCGGCCAGGTGGGCTTGGCCGGGTCCACTATTTTGAAGAAGAACGTGCTGCTGGCCGGTCAAGTAGGCGTGGCCGGACACGTCACCATCAACGACAACGCCATCGTCTACGCGCAATCCGGTATTGGCCATGAAGTGCCCGCCGGAGCGATCGTGTCCGGCTCGCCCGCCTTCGATGTCCGGGAATGGTTGCGTGCCGCCACGGCATTCCAGAAGTTAGGCGAGCTGGTAAGACGAGTGCGAGAATTGGAAAAACGTCTGCCGGCCGGGGACAAGTCGAGTACATGACGGACACTGCCAACACATGAGTCGAGAACACGGTCCGCGCCACCCGCTGGCTTACAAGAACGAGAAGTTTCTGGCTACCTCCGAGGCCCGGTCCGTCCGGATCCTGTCGGAGTACACCTATCCGCTCAGCCAGTTCCGGCGCGAGAAGATCCACGACACGATTGTGTTCTTCGGCTCAGCGCGCATTGATGGCGAAAGCAAATTGCCGGACGGCGCACCACACCCGCTGGCTCGCTACTACGATGAGGCGCGAGAGCTGGCCAAGCAAGTAACGGAGTGGTCCGATGGTTTGGCCAACACCACGCGGCGCTTCGTCGTCACCACCGGCGGCGGCCCGGGCATCATGGAAGCGGCCAATCGCGGCGCGGCCGATGCCGGTGGCAAGACCATGGGCCTGAACATCGCGCTGCCCTTTGAGCAGTACCCCAACCCGTACCTGACACCGGAGCTCAGTTTTGAGTTCAACTACTTCTTCATGCGGAAGTTCTGGTTTGCCTACATGGCCAAGGCGCTGGTGGTGTTTCCAGGGGGCTTTGGCACCTTCGATGAGATGTTTGAGCTGCTGACGCTGGCGCAGACGCGGAAGTTGGAAAAGCAGCTGATCATCATCCTGTATGGCTCCAGTTTTTGGAAAGAGGTCATCAATTTTGAGGCGCTCAGCCGGTACGGTCTAATCAGCCCGGCGGACCTGGAGCTGTTCCACTTTGCCGATGACACCACCACCGCCTTCGACCTGCTGCGCGACGGCTTGACGAAGGTTTGCCTGGAGCCGGAGAAAGATTTGCCCGACGAGCAGCGGCTGACGCCTTCGATTGCGCGCTCGCGCACCTAAGTAGGATTGAACGACGGATGAAGTTCATGAAAGACATCCAGCGCTTGTGGGACTGGCTGGGCCGCTGGGGCCAGGTTTTGTTCGTGGCGCTGCTGGTGAACAGCCTGCTGTTCAACTTTGGCGGCCCCGAGTGGCTCCGCAACGTTGTGGGCTTCGTCGCCACCATCTCGGGCGTCGTCCTGGGCGCCAAGCTGATCCTGAAGGCGATCCGGCATTCCATCTGGCGGCTGCGCAACCGGCTGATCGTCACCTATGTGTTCATTGGCCTGGTGCCGATTCTGTTGATCGCGACGCTGACGCTGCTGGCGTTATGGGCGATGTCGGGGCAGGTGGCGGTCTACCTGATCACCAGTGAATTCAACCGGCGCATGGAATCGCTGAAAGGCACGGCCGGGTTCATCCTGCGCGAACCGCCGGGCCGCCGGGTGGAACGCGTCAAACAAATTGGCGCGTTCTTGTCGGAGAACTTCCCGGACCTCCGCATCGTCCTCACCGACCCGGCTCGCCATACCTATCCCGAAGATTCCACCGTGCAGTTACCGCCCGAGAGCTGGAAGGATGCGACGGGTCTGGTCTCGATCAACGGCGAGATCCACGGCTGGGTGAACGTATCCAGCGACCGCGGCCGGATTATGATCGCCGTCCCGATGACGCGCGACTTTCTCTCCGGGCTGGTACCGCAGTTGGGCAGCGTGTCCGTGGTGACGTTCCCGCAAGAGGGCGTCAAGGCGATCACGACACCCAAGAAGCGCAATCCGTCCTTGCTGGTGAACGGGGCCCCCGTGCCTGCCCCGGCGGGGCAGGTGCCCGCGGCGGTCAGCAGTTGGGATTTGGAGGTGCTGTGGGCGTCTCCCACCCAGATCTCCAGCTTCGATAGCCCCGGCTCACAAATGCCTGCGCTGTTTTCCGTCCGCACCCGCATCTCGGCTGTGGGACGCGTGCTGCTGTCGCAGAAGGCAGACTGGGATTCCAATTGGGCCTTGATCCTGATTTACGCCTTCGGTGTGCTGTTCCTGGTGATCGAGACGGTGGCCTTGATCGTAGGGGTGTCGTTGACGCGGTCGATCACCAACACCGTGCACGACCTCTACGAAGGGACGGAGCGGGTCAAGGAAGGCGATTTCTCCCACCGCATCCGGCTCAAGGGCAAGGACCAGTTGGCCCAGCTGGGCGCCAGCTTTAACAGCATGACCGAGCGCGTCGAGCAGTTGCTGCAAGTGGCCAAGGAAAAGGAGCGCTACGAGGCCGAGCTCGAGATCGCGCGCGAAATCCAGAAGCAGCTCTACCCGCGGCAAGTACCGGAGTCTCCGAAGCTCAAGCTGACCGCGCTCTACAAGCCCGCCCGGATGGTCTCCGGCGACTATTACGATTACCAGCGCGTCGCCTCCGATCAGCTGGCCTTGGCGCTGGGGGATGTGGCGGGCAAGGGGATCTCGGCCGCCCTGTTGATGGCCACCATTCAATCCAGCTTCCGCACGCAGATCAAGACCTGCATCGAGCAGGCTTCATCCGCGCAGGCGGCGGGCGGTGAGTTTCTGTGCGACATCTCCACCTCGAAAATCACCTCGCTGCTGAACCAGCACCTCTACGCCAATACGCCGCCCGAGAAGTTCGCCACCTTCGTGTTCGGCGTCTTCAACGAAGCCACCAGCGTTTTGCGGTACACCAATGCCGGGCATCTCCAGCCCATTTTGATCCGGCGCGGCGAAGCGATTCGTCTCGAAGTGGATGGCATGGTGATCGGCGCCTTCCCGTTCGCCCGTTACGGGGAAAGCCAGATTGTGATGGAGTCCGGCGACCTGCTGGTCTTCTACACCGACGGCATCTCTGAGCCGGAGAACGAATATGGTGAGATGTACGGCGAGGACCGGCTGACCGAGCTGCTGGTGAAGAACGCCACTAAGTCGGACGAAGAGATCCTGGAGATGATCATCGACGCGGTCGAACGCTGGACGGGCTCACCCGAACTGCAGGACGACATGACTCTGTTGGTGGCACGCTGTCTCTAATGGAAACCGGGTCAACAGCGGGCCTGCGGCGCGAGACGCTGGCGCGGCTGGCGCAGTCGATCAAGCGCGAGGCCCCGTTTGGATTGGTCTGGCGGCGTGTCGCCATCTTGAGCGCGCTGGTATCGGCGGTGGTGGCCTTTGGGGTCACCGGCTACATGGTGCTGGCCGGCTATTCGCTGATTGATGCGCTGTATCTGGCCATCATGACCATCACCACGATCGGCTATGGTGAGCCCCGGCCGCTGGGGCCGGCGGCGCGGATCTTCAATACGGGCTATATGCTGCTGGGCTCCGGCTCACTGCTGTTTGCCGTGGGCGTCATGACCTCCACGGCCTTTGAGCTGCAACTGGACGAGGTGTTCCGCAAACGGCGGATGAAGAAAATGATCGACTCACTCAAAGATCACGTGATCATTTGCGGCTTCGGCCGCGTCGGCCGCGGCGCCGCGCGGGAGCTGCAAAAGCTGGGCGTCCCCTTTATCGTGGTGGACTCGCATGAGGACCGCACCGAGTGGGCCATGCACGACGGCATGATCGCCGTCCATGCCGACGCCACCCGCGACGAGACCCTCCGCAGCGTCGGCATTGAGCGCGCACGCGGCATCATCTGCGCCCTGGCCTCCGATTCCGACAATCTGTTCCTGACGCTTTCGGCCAAGCAGCTCAACGCCAACATGCTGGTGTCGACGCGCGTCAACGAAGAAGAGTCCGAACAGAAGATGCGCCGCGCCGGCGCCGACATGGCGTTTGCGCCCTACTATGCCACCGGCGCGCGGCTGGCCCAGTTCGTGATGAAGCCGCACGTCCGCCAGTTTCTCGACTTTACGACGCGCGGTGGCGACATGAACGTCATCATGGAGCAGGTGCTGGTGGGGCCCGGCAGCGAGTTTGTCTCCAAGTCCCTGCGGGAGCTCAAACAACTCCGGCAAGACCTGGGCATCAGCGTCCTGGCCATCCGCCGCGCCTCCGGGCAAATGATCGTCAACCCGGACCCCACGCAGCCCATCAGTGTCGGGGATCACTTGATCGTGATGGGTGACCCCGACGCCCTGCGGCGCCTGGAGAAGCTGCTGACCGGCCCCGTGGATGAGCCGCCCGCATGATCGTTCTATCCAGCGAGGCGATGCGCGAAATCGACCAGCGGACCATTGCCGCCGGTACGCCCAGCGAGGTCTTGATGCTACGCGCGGCCGAGCGCGTGGTGGAGATGCTGAAGTCACGCTTTTCGCTGCCTGACGAAAAGGTGGCAGTGGTCTGTGGCAAAGGCAACAACGGCGGCGACGGCCTGATCGTGGCGCGATTGTTGAAGACGATGGGCATTGAGCCCAGCCTGTGGCCGGAAGATGGCGCGCCAACCGTTGTGGTGGATGCCGTGCTCGGGATTGGCGTAAAGGGTCCCGCCCGCGGCGAGCCACTGGAGCAGATCCGCTGGATCAACCGGATGCGGCACGCCGGGGCCAAAGTAGTGGCCGTCGATGTGCCCTCCGGCGTAGGCTCGGGCGGGGAGTTTGTCACCGCCGATTACACGATCAGTTTTGCCGCTCTCAAGCCGGTGCACGTGCTGCCGCCCTGGTGCGAGGCGTGTGGCGAAGTCACTGTGGGCGATATCGGCACCCTGCCTGCTGAAAGCGATCTCCACCTGCTCGATCCCCCGCAGCTGCCGCCACGGGCGAAGACCTCTCACAAGGGTGACTTCGGCCATGTGCTGGTGGTGGGCGGCGCACCCGGCAAAACCGGTGCCGCGCAGATGACCGGACTGGCGGCGTTGCGCGCGGGCGCGGGATTGGTGACGGTCACCGCCGCCGTGGCCGCTGTCCCGGAGTTGATGAGTTGCCCGCTCAACGAGCCGCTGCCACTCGATGGCAAGACCGTGCTCGCCGTCGGCCCGGGGCTGGGCCTAGAGTACACCGAGCTCGTCCGGCATCTCTACGCCACTTCGCCACTGCCGATGGTGATCGATGCTGATGGCTTGAACTCGCTAGCCCAGTGGCCCTTGCCCGTGCCGCCGGCCCCGCGCATCCTCACCCCCCACCCGGGCGAGTTCCGCCGCCTACGGCTGGGGGCGGCGCTTGATGGGGAAGCTCGTGTGGAGCAGGCCCGTGAGTTCGCCCAGACGCATCAAGTCACTCTGGTGCTGAAAGGCTTCCGCACCTTGATCGCTCACCCCGACGGCCAGGTGCACATCAACCCCACCGGGTCTCCCGCCATGGCCAAGGCCGGCAGCGGCGACATCCTGACCGGCATGATCGCCGGTTTCTATGCTCAGCAGCCGAGCGCGGAATCCGTGCACGCCGCCGTCTGGCTCCACGGCCGCAGTGGGGAGCTAGGCGCCCAACACTGGACCGACCGCTGCCTGCTCGCCACCGACCTGCTGACATTCCTCCCCCAAGCCATCCGCAACGCGCAATGACCCACACGTTTGAAGCGCGCACCGAAGACGAGATGATCGAGGTGGGCCGCCAACTGGCCCGCCTGCTGCCCGTACGCGCCGCCGTCATCCTGACCGGTGACTTGGGCGCCGGCAAGACCACCCTCTCCAAAGGCATCACCGCCGAACGCACCGGCCTTGCCCCCGACGAAGTATCGAGCCCCACCTTCACCCTGATCCACGAATACGGCTCGCCCACCCGGGTCTACCACATCGACCTCTACCGCCTGGAAACCGACGCCGAAGTCTGGGGCCTAGGCCTGGACGAACTGTTTGACCGCAAGGCGCTGGTGCTGATTGAGTGGGGGGAGCGTTTTGAGAAGCTCTATGGGGTGCCGCTGTGGCGGGTGGAGATTAGCGCAGTGGCGGGCGGGCGGGTGGTGGAGTTAAAGGTTGCGTAGGTAGTCGAAGAAGCGTTTGGCGCTGGGGCAGGCGGCTTGGAGTTTCTGTGGGTCGACCGTCGCCAGAATCTCAAATGCCCTCCGCCCGTGCTGGCCAGCGATGTAGGGGCTATCGCAAGACGCACTCGCCTCAGCCAGCGCCGATTCAATGCTCGCCTTCGGGATTTCTTCAAGTTCCACTGACGGCACCTCTCGCTTCCGAAATCCTCGCCCGAAGTAAAGATGGAGCGCATCGGGGTCACTGAGGAGCCAAGCTTCCATCAACTGGACCATTAAGTGCACCTGGTCCTCATTCAGAAGGCCCGGCACGATGGAGTTCAGTTGCGCGATGTGGGCCAATGGGTTGGTTCGAACGGGGCCTTCGCTGTCGACTAAAAGCACGGGCAATTCGTATTGTTGGCCTTCAAGCGCAGACCGGAACTGTTCGATGGCATTGCGGTTGGGCCCACACGGAACTACGTCTATGTGACGCTTGGACACCTTCCCCAGAAGTGTCTTAACCGCACGTGCGCAGAGCCTATTAAAAGCTCGGCCTTGCGAACGGCCATTCTGGTCAGGTGGTGCGCCGCCCTCAACAAATAGAGTTACTACCATCGATTCCCACCCAATCGCCCTGTCTCCCAGAGGTACCCCAGGCCCATATTGAAGTCAGCTAGCCAGTGCTGTAGCTTATCCTTCTCCAAACGGCGCATGGACGAACCTGTGGGCGTCCGCTCACAGACGACCACACATTCAGGCGTGTCGGTGAAAGCGTCAACCAGCGTGGGCGAATGGGTAGTGACGATGATCTGCGTCCGTTTTGATGCCTCGCGCAGAAGTCTGGCCAAGGCGATCAAGGCATCCGGGTGCAAACCGATCTCCGGCTCTTCCAGGCAAATCAGCGGGGGCGGTTGATCATTGAGCAGGATGGCGAGCAAGCAAAGCCAGCGGATCGTCCCCTCCGACATCCGGCTCACGGGGAGCAATTCCGAGAGCCCTTCGTCGGCGAATAATTCTTGCGCTGAGCCACCCGCCGGGCGCAATCGAATGTCGACAATCGAGGGATTCACTTCCTGAATGGCACCGAGAAGGCCTTGGCGGCTCGCTGCCTTTCCGGAGATCCGATCCAGCACCATTCCCAGGTTAGTTCCGTCATCATCCAGTACATCCGATGGACCGGAGTTTCGGGATTGCTTGATACTCTCCGGACCTATCGTCTGAGGACCCCTGAAAATCTGAATCGATCGGTAGATGTCGGCAATAGAGAAAAGCAATTCGATATGCATCCCCCGTGGGCGCGACAGGACCGAGCGGCTCATATCATTCGGTGGAGTGAGGGAAGTGGCTGCGAGGATCTCTTTTGCGTTCGGCGTATCTGCGCCTGTGATGGAAATCAGCTCCTCGAACAGCCTTAGCCTCTCGGGGGCGACACTTTGCTTGCCGAGACCGAATCCATGGGTCACCGAGGCTGGAAAACCGGTGAAGCGAGTGAAAAAGCCCCCTTCGGGCATTGCTACGGTCAACCTAAGGCGCGCCTCATCCCGAGCAGGTGCGCCCTTCCAAACCCAATCCGAAAAACGCTGCCCCCAGCGACTGAGGAACTTCTCCGGGTTGTCCGGCAGCGCCTTAAACAGCGCAATCGCCTCAATCAAATTCGACTTCCCAGACCCATTCGGCCCAATCAGAATATTCAGATCCCGCAGGTCGAGCCCCGGCCATTCGGGCCCGAATGAGAGGAAGCCTTTGGCACCGATGTGTTCAACGAAAATGCTCAATGGCTCTCCTCTTTGCCCACATACATCTCCTCGACGAGTGACTTGTACTTCTCCAGCACCCTCGCCCGCCGCACCTTCATTGTTGGCGTGAGCTCACCGGTGGCGGTGGTGAAGTCGGTGTCCAGCACCTTGAATTTGCGGATCTGCTCGAAGGCGGCCAGGTGCGTGTTGGCCTTCTTTACCGCGGCCTTGACGGCCTCCTGCGCCGCCGCCTCGGACATGTTCTTTTTGGCATCGGGGTTTAAGGTGATCAGCGCCGTGATGTAGGGCAGCTTGTCACCCACCAGCACCACGTTGCTGATCAGCGGGTCGCCCTTGAACAGTGACTCCACCCGGCCGGGGTAGATCTTTTTGCCGTTCGAGGCCACCAGGAGCTCCTTCTTGCGGCCCGTGATCCGGACAAAGCCATCGGGGGCGATCTCGGCAATGTCGCCCGTATAGAGCCACCCATCGCGCAACACCTGGGCGGTGGCCTCCGGGTCGTTGAAGTAGCCGGAGAAGATGGTGGGCCCTTTCAGCAACAGTTCGCCATCCTCGGCCAGCTTGTGCTCAATGTAGCTCGACAGCAGCTTGCCGATGGAGCCTGGCTGGATGGCGTGGATGGGGTTCAAGTGGGTGACGCCGCCCTCGGTGAGCCCGTAGCCTTCAACCAACGATAGACCAATCGCCTCAAAGAACAGCGCGAGATCCTTGCCCAGTGGAGCGGACCCGGAAATGGCAAACTTCAGCCGCCCGCCCAGGCGTTCCCGGACCTTGGCGAACATCACCTTGTCGGCCAAACCCAGTGGCACCGTAATCCACGGCGGCACCAGTTTGCCTTCCCGCCGGAGTTCGGCGGCTTTAGCGCCCAATCCCACGGCACCGTAAAACAGCTTCTGCATCATCGGCGGCTTCTTCCGGATCTCCGTGCAGACCGACGCATAAACCCGCTCCCACACGCGCGGCGGCGCCAGCAGCATGGTGGGCTTGATCGACTGCATCTCAGCCGGCAGCCGCATCAGGCTTTCCGAGAACCACACCTGCATTCCAGAGACGATGGGCAGCAGCTCCACCACCACGCGCTGCGCGATGTGGGCCGAAGGCAGAAAGGCGATCGTGCAATCTTTCGCCGTCAACGGCACGACACCAGGCCCCATCTCGATGTTCCGGACCAGGGCGGACTGGGTCACCAGTCCCATCTTCGGCTCACCCGTGGCGCCACTGGTGAGATAGAGAATCGCGGTTGAAGCGGGGGTGACATCCGCCTGCACCTTCGCAAAAAAGCTGGGATCGGCCGCGATCGTTTCACGCCCCTTCTCCCGCAACAGGTCCAGCGTCAGGATGTGCGGCTCTTCGCCCGTCAGCAGAATCCAAGTGACGTCCACCGGGTTGTCCCGCATGCCTTCGGTAAGCATGCGCTTGGTTTTGGGATCTTCGACAAACAGCACCTTCGCCCCACAGGCGCGGAGATTGCGGATGTTCTCCGCGAGCGGGTTCGAGGTGTAGAGAGCGGCGGCCGTGGAGCCATTGGTCATCACGCCCAAGTCGGCAAAGTAGAACTCCGCCCGAGTCTCGGAGTAGAGCGCCACAATCTCACCCGCCTGCACACCCATTTGCCGCAAGCCGCAGGCCACTTCCATCACGGCCTGCTGGTATTCCACCCAATTCCAGGCGTTGTACTGCGTGGGCTTGGTGCCCGGAATGGGCTGGTGGAGGGCGGCGGCTTTCCCGTGGGTGGCGGCCGCGTGCTCAAGCACGGAGTAGACGGTCGAGTAAGGCATGCTTCCGCAAGTTTACGATAGCCTTATGCCCTATCAATCAGAGCTGGCGGTAGCACGCGCCGCTGCCCGTGAAGCCGGCGCCCTGGCGCTCTACTACCAAGGCAAGGTGGACCCGGAGATCAAGTCCGACAACTCGCCCGTCACCAAGGCCGACAAAGAAAGTGAGCGGTTGATCAGTTCCCTGCTCTCGGTCCAATTTGCCGACGATGGCTTGCTGGGTGAAGAAGGCGCGGCCCGGGAATCAAAGAGCGGACGCCGCTGGATCATTGACCCGATCGATGGCACGCGCGACTTCGTCCGCGGCAACCCGCTGTGGGGCGTGCTGATCGGCCTGGAAGATCACGGCGAAGTCGTCGTGGGCGTCGCGCACTTCCCGGGTTTGGGGCGCATGTATTCAGCCGCTATCGGCGAAGGCGCTTGGCGCGATGGCGAGCGCATTCAGGCGTCGACCAAGACGCGCTTTGATGAAAGCGTGTTGATGGTGAACGGCTGCTCGTTCATTGAAGGGTCGCGGCTGGGCGGGCCACGCGATTGGTTGCAGTGCGGGCTTGGAAGGGGCGGTGCGGCAGTGGCTGAGCATCCCCTAGCTCCTCCCGCCTGAAACGCTACTGGGGAGCAGTCAGATTAGAGGCTGCTTCAATCCACTGAATACTCGGCTGACGCTTCTGGATGGCGCAGTCTCTCAGGAACAGATTGATGAGGTTCTGATACGGCATCCCCAGTTCTGCGGCCAATTGTTTGAAGTAGTCGACAGCCGCGGTATCAAGCCGTATCGTGATCTGGCTCTTCAGCTGCTTGGCGTAGGGATTCTTCCGGGACTTCGTAAAGTCGTATTCTTTTCTCACTTGAGGCTCCAATACGTTTCTTCTTCTCGAGCCGTTGCGCGCCGGGCAGAGATCAAGCGGATCTCAGCGCCGGATTTCCGGTAGCAGTGACTCACGATCAAACAGCGCGCCTGAAAGCTGTAACCCAGTATCAGGAACCGGTCCTCGTCCGCCGACTGATCCGGATCGTCCATCAAACGGCCGCTTTCATCGAGAAAGACCGATTGCGCTTCCGCGAACGACACACCGTGCTTGGCCAGATTGGACCGGGCTTTGCGAGGATCCCAGGTGAACGCAATATTGCGCACAGCATTAGTTTAGCAATATGGTCTGCCGCCGGTGCTGCCATGCGGCTGCTTGCCGAATACGATGTTCCCAATTGGCAGATAATCACTCCATGCTCCGCCGACATTTTCTCGCGGCGACCGCCGCCAGCCTCACTGCATCCGCGGCCTCAAGCCCCCGCGTTTTGGGCTTGAACCTCTACACCGTGCGCGATCCGCTAGCCACCAAGGCCGCTGAAACGTACCAGGCGCTGGCGGCGCTGGGCATCACCGAGCTCGAGGTACGCCCGGACAACCTGCGGAATCACGCCGGGATGATCCAAGCCGCAGGCCTCAAGCCCAAGCACCTGTTTATCGAATCCCCCATCGTCACCGGTGCCTGGGAGCCTTGGCGGGAACTATCGGCGCGCATGGCCAAGCGCATGAAGATGGCCCCACCCAACGCCGACGCACCCAAGCCGACGCTCGAGGAGATGATCACGCTGGCCAAGCAGCATGGTGTCGAACGAGTGGGCCTCAGCTTTCTGCTGCCGGAAGAACGTGATGGTTCGATCGAAAAGCTCAACCGCGCCGCCGCGGCCTGCTCCGCCGCAGGTCTCGGGTTTTACTATCACAACCACGCCTTTGAGTTCGAAGGTGAGCCGGGCGCCCGCTTCATTGACCGGTTGTTCAAGGACCTGGACAAGCGCGCCAAGCTGGAGATGGACGTCTTCTGGGTGGCCATCGGCGGCGCTGACCCGGCGGCGTTGCTGAAGCAGTGGAAAGGCCGCGTCGGCTCGGTCCACTTGAAGGACGTCTCCGCCAGCGCCCCGCGCAAAGTGCAGGAGTTCTCCATGCCCCCCACGTCATTTGCCGAAGTGGGGTCCGGGACGCTCGACTGGAAGAGTATCCTCGATGCCGCCAAGGCCGCGGGCGTGGCGCACTATTTCATTGAGCAGGATGCCACCCCCGGCGATCCGCTTGATAGCGTCCGCAAGAGTGTCGAGTATTTGCGTAGCCTAAAGGGGTAACTCCAGCTGGATCGCACTCAGCTAACATGAGGCTATATGCGGCTGCTGTGGTTTGGCTGTCTCAGCGCGGCTCTCTGGGGGCAGGAAACGCCCGGCGAGATGGCTGCGGCCATGCTCCTGAAGGTGGATGCCTTCACCGGACCAACTCCTTACGCAGCGCGACCAGGCTGTCAGCCCATCCGCTATAGCGGCAACAATGCCGGGACTGCGTTGCAGCAATGGAGCTTCCATTGCGCGGACGGAAATCAAGCCGTGCGCACCGAAAGCTTCTATTACGTCTTTGATCTGGAGCAGCCGCGGCCGCTCCGGTTGCGCGTGGATGTGCGGACGGAGAGCCACACGGCCGCGACGCCGGAGGAGTTAGAGGCGGCGCTCACCAGCCGGCTGACGGCCCGCTACGGACCTGGTGATCGCCAGCCGGAGTTGTACGAGATTGGATTCCGTCGGATCAAGCACAGTGAGCCAGTGAACGGACTGCACTGGCGGACCGGCCGGCGGAACATCTTCCTGCATCGTAACCCGTCCCACAGCCAGCCGCTGGGAAACAGGACAGGCGTACAGCTGATCGTCCTCGATCAGCGCCTGTTGGACGAGCGGGTGCTCGATGAGCGGATTTCAGCCCTCGCCGGCCTCCCGATTGGGCAGCTGCCTCAAGCTCAACGCCGCCAATGGACCCCGCAGCAGCTGCTGGCCGAGGTCCAAGCGCGTGTGGCCACGCTTTACACCGGCGACAACCAGACGCGAGCACAAGCGCTGGTCGATCTGGACCGGCTGATCGTCGACGCCAACGGTTGCCTGGTGATCGAACGCAGTGGGGAGATGGCCCGGGAGCATCCCTTGGCGGCTCGCATCCGCCAAGCCCTGGCACCCCACGGTGCGAGGTTGGGTGGATTGGGCCACTACGGCGGAATGATGTACGACCAGGATCTCCTGGGGCGCGCTTGGCGGCTCTATCCGGATACGTCCGCGGGTGAGCTCGCCTTTCTCACACTGCAGCGGCTGGGCTGGGCGGTGGGCAGCGTGAGTCCTCGATCAGGAGGATCTGACCGCTTCCGTGTCGTCATCTGGCGCGGCGAGGCATTTTTGAGCGAGCGGCCGCATAGCCCGATTCGAAAAGATGTGCTGTTTACGTTGGCGGTGGCCTATGAGAGCTGGTGGTCAATCGGAATGTTGCCACCCGACGACCCGTTGTTCGAGTTGGGTTCACCCTTGCCATCCCGGCAGCGGGAGAACCGGCGCCGTGCGCCTGAGGCTCGCTTGAAAGCCATTGCCTACTATGAGGAACTGATCCGGCTGGCACCGGCCAGCGAGGAGGCGCTTGCCGCACGACGGCAGCTGCCGCGGCTGAAGTTGGACCTGGATACCGGGTGCCGCCAGTACTTTTCTACTGAATGCTAGCCCCCCAACTTGATAGACTGATGGATTAAAATCCATCACGAGGTATCTCCGTGTCGAACTCTTCCACGCCCACCCCTGAATCTAACCCCACGCGCCGCACCGCCACCAAGGCCGTTGCCGCGGCGGCTCTGGCCGCTCCGTTCATTTCGAAAGTGAAAGCCGCCAACGACGTCGTCAACTACGGCTTCATCGGATCGGGTGGCCGTGGCCAGTACCTGCTGGGCCACATGAAGGGGCTCGACAATGGCCGCTGCGTCGCCATCGCCGACATCGTGGAGGAGAATGCCCGCAAAGGCGCGGCCGCCATTGGCACCGACCCCAAGCTCTACAAGGACTATCGCGAGATGCTGGCGGACAAGAACATTGACGCCGTCTGCATTGCTACGCCGCTGTTTACGCACTTCCCGGTCACCAAGGACGCGCTTGAAGCCGGTAAGCACGTGTTCTGCGAGAAGTCGCTGGTATTCACGCCGCAGGAAGTGCACGCCCTCCGCGCGCTGTCGAATTCCAAGCCGAAGCAAGTGCTGCAGGTGGGCCTGCAGCGCCGCTACTCGAAGTTTTATGATGCCGCCCGCCAGATGATCGACAAGGGCATGATTGGCGACGTGCAACATGTGTACGCGCAGTGGCACCGCGGCCCGCTGGGCGCCTGGCGCATGAAGCCGCAGGCGGCGGGACAGTCGAAGGAACTGTGGGAGATCGCCAACTGGCGCCTGTTCCGCAAGTTCTCCGGTGGCCTGGTGGCGGAACTGGCTTCGCACCAGATCGATGTGGCGGACCGCATGTTCGGGTCCAACCCGGAGTTCGTGGTCGGCGTCGGTGGCCTCGATTCAATGAAGGACGGCCGCGATGTGTACGACAACATCCAGCTGATCTTCAAGTACCCCAAGGGCCAGAAGCTGGTCTACAGCTCGAATTCCACCAACGAGCATTGCCCGCTGTTCGGCGGCCAGCGCACCCAGTTCGGTGAAATGATCATGGGCACCGCCGGCACCATCCACATCACGGTCGGCACCGACAAGGAACCGGCACTGGGCTTGTGGTTTGTCGAAGCCAACCCGCCCAAGCGCAGCGGCGAAAAGAAGGAAGGCGCTCCGGCGACGGCGTCGCTCGCCTCCACCGGCAAGGGCCAGACCGCGCTGCCGATCCTACTGGATCGGGACGCCATGAAGGGCAACGAAAGCTTCCTCGAAAAGGAACTGAAGTTCGCCAAGCTGTGGCTCTACAAGAAGGGTGTTTCCCTGCCCGAAGAAGACCGCAATCCGGTTGACGTGGCGATGGAAAGCTTCCTCAACGATTGCAAGCGCGGCACCAAGCCGAAGGCTGATCTCGAAGTGGGCTTGGCTGATTCGAGCGCCGTCATCCTGGCCAACCTCGCCATGGACGAAGGCCGCCGCGTCTACTTCAACGAGATCGACAAGATGGGCAAGAGCGAAGCGGCCCCGGCAGCCAAGAAGAAGGCGTAGGCCCAGCGGCGCGGCATAGCTTCGAGTCCGGGTAGCGCGAAAGTCCGATGAAGCGTTTGGCGGCCAATTTCGCTCTAGTCGTAACGCTGGCTGGCGCGGCACGGGCGTCTCAGGAGCCGCCGGAGACGCCCGTGCCCATTGGCCCCGGAATTACCCCTCCCGTCTTGACCCGCAAGGTGGAGCCGGGCTACACGCCGGAGGCCCTGGCGGAACGCATCCAAGGCATCGTCGCACTGGAGGCGGTCATCTCCAAGGAAGGCCAAGTCACCACTTTGTCCGTCTCCAGTTCTTTGGGCTATGGCCTGGACGAGAAGGCGCAAGAGGCGATCCGGAAGTGGAGATTCAAGCCCGGCCTCAAAGATGGCCAGCCCGTTCCTGTTCGCGCCACCATTGAGGTCCAGTTTCGATTGGAGGGACTGACCTTTGATCGAAAAGCCGAAGAGAAGCGGACTTCGTTCAACCGGGCGATGGATCAGATTGCCCGGCGCGATGTGCCGGCACCGGTGGCGACCAAGGCGGTTGAGACCATTTTGAAGTTGTCCCAACAGGACTATGCTCCGGCAGTCTTTATTGAGGCTGCTTGGCGGATGAACGGCGATAAGTTGCCTCGAGACCCTGAGGCAGCAGTCGCGCTGGTCGAAAGGGCGGCGGCGGCCAGATATGGACCCGCACTCTATGAAGCGGCTCTTCGCCGGATTGAGGGCCGGCTATTACCCCGTGATCCGGAGCAAGGCATGGCCCAGATGCGTTTGGCCGCGAAGTATGGCAGCCACCTGGCGCAGTACTTCCTCGGCAAACAACTGCAGACCAATCCGGAAGGCGCGGCGGAAGCTCGCACGTACTTCCAGAGATGCGCGTTTGGCGGCAAACCCGAGTGCCAGTACCGGCTGGCAAACATCCTCCAGGAAAAGGCTAAGCGCAGTGAGCGTGATCTGGTTGAAGCCGCCGCCTATCTGGAGCTGGCCGCCGATCAAGGCTTGCCGGAAGCCAAAACTGCTTTTAGCGAATTGGCCGCCCAACTGACCAGCAGCCAACTCGCCAAGGCACAAAAACTGAAACCCGAACTCGTTCGGCATTAGCCGGGCAGCGGCGCACTGGTGGCGCCTAATACGTCAACTCGCCCTTGAAAACCATGTCGCGCGGGAAGAACCGAGCGTTGCGGTAGTTGCCGGTGACGCCAGGCAGGTAGAGTTCGAAGCGGAGTTCTTTCACTCCGGCGAGATCGGGCCGGGGGAAGACTAGGCGGAGCGTTGGGTCGGTGGGAGTGGGGGGCAAGTGACCGGCGGCCTTGATCTTCTTCTTGCCGACGATCATGAGGCTCTGCTCTTCCATCGCCTTGATCTCTGGCCCCTCGGCGAAGACATTCAGATTCCGGATCAGAACGCCCACGATCACGACGTTCTGCTTCAACAGGTCTTCCAGTTCGGGATCCATCTCGGCGCTCTTGCGGCGGCGCGATTCCTGTTCGGCCAACCGGACGGGCTTCGCGGAGGCGAGATAGACCGGCAGCGCGCCCAAGGTTCCGCCCGCCGTGTCCTCGGCCATGGTGCCCCACGGGGAATCGGACAGCAGGCTGGCGATTTGCACGTCGGTCCAATCCTGAACCGGTTTGGTGACCCAGAAAGGATCGAGCGCCAGCAGCAGTAGCCAGATCACAGTCTTAGGCTAACAGGCGGTATGCTCATAGGCGCGTGAACACTACCAGCTATCGCGGGCGTCAAGCCGCCACCATCGAGAACAATCTGCTGCGCGTCACGGTGATGCAGGAAGGCGGGCACATTGCCGCCATCACTCACCTGGCTTCGGGCGTCAATCCGCTGTGGACGCCGCCGTGGCCGTCGATTGAGCCGTCCTCCTACGACGCGGCCAAGCATCCTGAATATGGCGGCAACGCCGAAAGCAAGCTGCTGACCGGGATCATGGGGCACAACCTTTGCCTGGACCTGTTTGGTGCTCCGACGCCCGAAGAAGCGGCTGCGGGGATGACCGTGCACGGTGAGGCGAACGTGGTGCGGCATGGGTTCGAGGAGACTGCCGGGGGCATGGTGGCGCGCTGCCGGATGCCGGGGGCGCAGCTGGACTTTTCGCGGCGGTTGACGCTCGATGGAGACACGCTGCGGTTCGAAGAGACCGTCACCAATCTGGCTCCGCTCGACCGGCCGGTGGCCTGGACCCAGCACGTCACCCTGGGGCCGCCTTTCCTAGAGCGCGGCGTCACCAAGTTTGAAACGCCCGGCACACGCTGCCGCACCTTTGAATCGGACTTCACCGAGCGCAAGGGCAAGATGGCCATCGGCAAGGATTTCGATTGGCCCCACATGCCGGGCGTCGACGGCAAGACGCACGACCTGACCACCTACTGGCGTGATGATGTGGCCGCGGGCTTCGCGACCGTGCTGATGGACCCGCACCGCGACGAAGCGTACTTCCACGCCTCCGCCAAGGGCCTGACATTGACCTACCGCTGGAAGCGCACGGACTTCCCGTGGTTGGGCATCTGGGATGAATGCCACGCCCGCACAGCACCGCCCTGGAATGGCCGCACGATGACGCGGGGCCTGGAATTTGGGGCGTCACCCTTCCCGGAATCGCGCCGCGCCATGATCGAGCGTAAGGAACTGTTCGGCGTACCGGGCTATCGCTGGATTCCCGCCAAGACTGCGGTGACTGTCCGCTATTCAGCCACGCTGCGATAGCGGGTCAGGCCAGACGGCTTAACAGCGCCAGATCGACATTGCCACCGGAGACCAGCACACCCACACGCTGGCATCCTGGCGGCAGCTTGCCATGGAGAACTGCCGCAGCGGCAGCGGCGCCGGAAGGCTCCGCCAGCATCTTCATGCGGGCCAGCATCAGCTTCATGGTGGCCAACAGTTCATCGTCGGTCACCAGCAGGATGTCTTCCACCAGTTCCTGGATCAAGGGAAACGTCACGCGGCCGGGCTTGGTGGTCATTAAGCCATCGGCGATGGTTTGCGGCACGGGGATCTCCACCGGCTCGCCCTTCTGGCGCGACAGCCAATAGTCGTTGCCCGCGGCCGGCTCGACACCAAAGACGCGGATGTTCGGGTTGATCGACTTGGCGATCACGGCGCAACCGGCCGTCAAGCCGCCACCGCCCAGGCACACCACCAGCGTG
This sequence comes from Acidobacteriota bacterium, assembly GCA_026394055.1. Taxonomy (GTDB): domain Bacteria; phylum Acidobacteriota; class Terriglobia; order Bryobacterales; family Bryobacteraceae; genus JAPKYZ01. The sequence continues at coordinate 106,254 of JAPKYZ010000107.1, read as the reverse complement.
TCGAGACCGGGCACCTGCTCCATCAATTCGAGACCGGCCGTTCCCTGCCCCGTGACGACCCATTCGTGATCAAAGGGCGGGATCAGCGTAGCGCCGGTTTCGTCCGCAATCGCCTTGCCGATCGCTTCACGGTTTTCGCGATAGCGGTCATAGGTGACGATGACGCCACCAGCGTCGCGCGTTGATTCCAGCTTCGCCTGTGGTGCATCGAGCGGCATCACCAGCGTCGCCTTGATCCCCGCTTCCCGGGCGGCAATGGCGACTGCTTGTGCGTGGTTCCCAGATGAAAAGGCCACCACACCCGTGGCCCGCTGCTCTGGGGTCAACGAGAAGACAAAGTTCATCGCGCCGCGAATCTTGAAGGCGCCGCCGGTCTGGAAATTCTCGCACTTGAAAAATGCCGCCACGCCGGAGGCGCGATCAAACGATCGCGACGTCATCACGGGCGTCTGTTTGGCGACCGGCCGGATGCGTTCGGCGGCGGCGCGAATACCTTCTGCGGTGACGGGCATTAGTAGCCGGCCTCCTTGTCTACGACATTCTCGAGCGGCTCGCCTTTGACGAAGCGGTGGAAGTTGTCCACAAAGAACTGCACGGTCTCAAACTGCCACGTATCGGTGTGGTCCGTGCAGTGCGGCGAGAGCAGCACATTGTCGAGCAGCCACAGCGGGCTCTCCTTCGGCAGTGGCTCCACTTCGAATACATCGAGCGCCGCACCCTTGATGGCGCGCCGCTGCAACGTATCAATCAACGCCGCCTCATCTACCACGGCTCCGCGGCCGATATTCAGAAACACTCCGCGCGGCTTCATGCGAGCGAACTCCGCGGCGCCGATCATGTGGTGCGTCTCGGGCGTCAGCGGGGAGCAGCAGACCACATAATCGGCTTCCGCCATCGCATCGCCGGTCTGAGACGGCGGCAGTACCTTCGAGACAAAGTCGTCAATCGGCGCATCCACGCGGCGGCGGGTGGCGATGATCTTCATGCCCATGGCGGAGGCTCGACGGGCGGTCTCCTGCCCCATGGCGCCGTAGCTCAAGATGGCGCAGGTCTTGCCGGTCAGCTCTTCGCAGTCCCACTGCTCCCAGCTGGAGGCGGCCTGCTGATCGACGAGGCGCCGGGCGTTTTTGGCGAACCACAGCATGCCGAAGATGGCAAACTCCGCCAGCGACCGTTTGTACACCCCGCGCGCATTGGTGAGCGGAATCGGGCTGGCTTTCAGCGCCGGGAAGACGATGCTCTCGACACCAGCCGACAGCGAATGCACCCAGCGCAGAGACTTGGCGTGAGGCCACAGCGCTTCCAGCGCCCCAGCATGGTGGTTGCCATTCACGATCACATCCGCGCCTTCCACGACATGCATCAGCTGGTCAGCTGACGGCGCGGCAAACACTTCGACATCGGCCGGGAGCTGCTTCAAGACGCTCAACTGCGGGGCATCGGGGCGGGCAAGAACAAGGACTCGCATCAAAACACTATCGTAGCCTGACTGTCTCTCCCCGCGGCGCGGCGCTAGACTAGAGGCGTGGTACCGGAATATTGCACATGCGGCGCGCAGATGGTGGACGGGGCTCGGTTTTGCCACAAGTGTGGACGGCCGCTCTTTGACGAGCCCGCCATTGAGGCGCTGCGCGTGGAGCAGGCTCCGCCGGCCGACACGGTGGAGCTGAGCGCCACCGCCGCCGCACCGGAAGCGCTGAGCACCGAGATCAGCTTCCACAACTCGACGGCCGTGCGCGTTGGCCTGATGGTGGCCGGCCTGGGCATCTTCGTCATCAACTTGGCTCCGGCGTTGCTGCCCAAGCCGTTGCAAGCCATCATGACGCTGCTGCTCTCAGGCGGCTCAGGCTTTTTTGCGGTGTGGCTCTATATGCGCCGCACCGGGCAATCGCTGTCGATCAAGAACGGAGCGCGGCTGGGTTGGATCACGGGAGTCTTTGCCTCGCTGATCCTGATGGTGCTGTTCACCACGCTGATCGTGACGGTGGGCTTTGATCAAGTGATCGATGCGCTGCGGCACGAAGTGCAGACCACGATGCCCGAGTTCGCCAAGGACTCGCAAGCGTTGGGCGCGGCGCTGCTGGTGGCGATGTTTGTGTCGTTCCTCACCTATTGCGTGGCGGCTAGCTTGGGCGGTGCTTTCGGGGCAAAGCTCTTGAACCGGGATAGCGACGCGGTCTAACGGCCTGTCGCCGAGGGACCGCTTGCTTACGCGCGCGGCTCAGTTGAATCCGGGCCGTCCGGACTGTCGAGCGTCTCCGCCGAACCGGACTGCATTGGCTGGCGAGCCGTCCATTCCGCCCCGGCCATCACAATCATGGAGGCCAGAAAACTGAGCACCAGAATAGTGGCGGAGTTCACAAACGGCCCGTACTCGTCTTCCAGCTTCCGCCGCATCACCGGCCACAGCAGCAGGTTGAGGTACTTCATTACTTCCAGCGCCAGCGCGACCCACACCGAGACGTTGAACGCCCGCTGCCACGGCACCGGTCCGAAGGGCAGCACCCAATAGACCAGGAACAGCCCCAACGCCGTCGCCGGAACGGCGGCCACTTTGAACAGCACCACGCCCGCCACGGTGGCCAACCCGCCCGATCCGACGAGCGGCTTCAGCCAAGTCACCTGCATGGCGGTCAGCACGGTGGAGGTCACCGCTAGCGCTCCGCAAGCCAGGATGAGGCCCATGCTCACCAGTTGGTTGCGCCAGAAGCTTCGCGTCTTGTGGATGCCCCAGGCACGGTTGAGGGCAACTTCCAAGGGCTCAAAGATGCCGTTGGCGGTGAACAGCAACAGCAGAATCGAGCCCACCTGAAATGGCCCACGCTTGCTGACCGTGGCCGTCAAGTTGCGCACCAGGAAGTCGCCCGTGTCGCCCGGGAAGTAGTCATGCAAGGCAATAAAGATCGCCTGCTCCGCCGCGTCCCAATGGAAGACGTAGCGGCACAATGACACGAGAACGATAAGGAACGGAAAGAAGCTGAGCAGCACGTTGGCCGCGATGGAGAAGCCATAGACGTGCACCTCCACTTCCATCCAGTAACGGAGCGTGGGCACGATCTTGGGGACCACGTCGTGCCACTTGCGCTCCGCGCGCTCGAAATCGATGTGCAGGCCCCGGGGCGTGATGCTCATGCGGGGGAAGCGCTACGCCCAGACGCCGCGGCGCAGCAGATCCACCACACGCTCACTGGACCGCATGGCCAACGCCAGGATGGTGATGGTGGGGTTCTGGTTGCCAGCCGTGACAAACGTGGCCGCATCGTTGATGAACAGGTTGGGCACATCGTGTGCCTGATTCCAGGGGTTGACGACGCTCGACTTCGGGTCCTGCCCCATGCGGGCCGTGCCCACGTAGTGGATCGAGTGGCCGTACTCGAGCGGCTTCGGGTTTGCCACCGGCAGCATCTCCGCCCCGGCCTTCTGCATCATCTCCTGGCCCACCTCCATCATGTCCTTGAACATGGCCGCTTCGTTGTCGCGCCACTGGTAGTGGAAGCGCAAGCCGGGGATGCCGGCGTCGTCCTTGACGGTCTCGTCGATCTCGACGCGGTTGTCGCGATAGGGCAGCACCTCGCCCTGGAAGGTCACACCAGCACTGGCGGTGTAGTAGTCGCGGACCGACTTCTTCCACTGCTGGCCGAAGCCCGGCAGATTCTTGCCCGCGAAGGTGAACTCACCCGTCCCGCCGGTGGGGAAGATCTGGTAGCCGCGGATGAACTTGTTGCCCCGCCAGTTCTCGGTCAAGTCCGGGATGAAGGCGTGCGCGCCGTTGCCGTCTTCGTTCACCACCTTGCGCCCCATCAATTGCGGCAGATAGCCGCCGACGCTGGCGTAGAGGTGTTCGGAGAGATACCGGCCAACGAGACCACTGGAGTTGGCGATCTTCGAATTCAGCAGAATCTGGGCGCTCTCAATGCAGCCCGCGGCCAGCACATAGGCCTTGGCTTGGACGCTGCGATAGGTCTTGTCCGTGACGTCCCAATAGTGGACGGCGGAGGCTTGCCCCTCTTTCACTTCGATTGAACGGACCCGCGCGCCGGTCAACAGCTCCAACTTGCCCGTGCGGCGCGCGCCCTGTACAAACACGCGCAGCGAATCAAACTTCGACCCGGAATCGCAGCCTTGCCAACAAGGGCCGCAGTGATGGCACGCCGGGCGGCCACGGTGATTCTCGGTGAGGATGGCCTTGGGGATGGGGATCATCTTCAACCCCTTGCCCAGGCTTTCCGCAGCCTGCTTGAAGACGATCTCCGCCAGCTTGGGCCGCATCGGCTTCAAGCCTTTGTTCAGCGGGAAACCGCCCACGGCTTCCACCGTGCTCGAAACCCCGATCAGCGATTCCACCTTGTCGTAGTAGGGCGCGACGTCTTCATACTTCAATGGCCAGCGCGTATCGAAGTCGTCCTTGGGTTGGAACTCGTGGGGGCCGAAGCGAGGTGTTACGCCGGCCCAGAACAGGCTCTTGCCGCCCACGGCGCGCACGCGCCACCACTCGAACGGCTGGCCGCCGGGGGCGACGGAGTACGGCTCTTTCTTGTCGTCGGCCAGGAAGTTGGTCATATTCAACCATTCCTGGAAGTAGTCGCCCCGCAGGCCGCGATAGGGCAGGTTCCAGCGGCGCAGCCGGTGCACGGGGAACTCCGCCGGAGAGCGCATCGGCCCCGCCTCCAGCATCACGCAATCCAGCCCCGCCTGCGTCAACACATGCGCCGTCATGCCGCCCGCGGCGCCGGACCCGATAATCGCTACGTCGTAAGTTTTCATCTGTCTTAAGTAATTCTTCTAACTATGGGCCTGCAACAGTGGCCGGTAGTTAGCCGGGCGCTCCGCTTTGTCTTTCGAGAAGTCCGGAAACTCCATCAGGAAGCCCATCCCCTGATAACCCAGCTCTTTCGAGATGCCTTCTTCGGACGTGTAGAACGCTTCCGTCACGGCGCCCTTCAGCAGCACGAAGAAACGCTCATCGGCCGTCCGGGGCCGGAACTCGTTCCGGCACCACTTGAGCAACGTCGCGTTTACATCCTTGGCCGGAGCAAGTTTGGCCAGGCCGGACCGCCAGGCTTGCTGCAGGGGTGGCGCACCATGGAAGACGATGAAGTCGATGTACTCCTCTACCCGCGCTGCCGCGGCGCCTCCCGAGCGCTCATCGGCGGGAACAATAGCGGCAGCAGCCCGGCGTAGTACCTCACGCTCTGGAGGCGTAAAAAACTTGAACGGGTAGGGCGAAGATGAGGCCTGGGTGCCGGAATGCTGGTGTGCGGCCAACGCCGCCTGGGCCCACAAAAAAAAGAAGTCTCGCCGGGTGTTGGCCATAGCTCAACAGTATCGCGATTGGGTCTTGATTTGCGCGAACCAGGGGCTATAATCCGGAAGTCCGCATGACGATCCCTGCCCCGCTGGTTATCCCCGAACAAGAAGCGAAAACGGTGGAACAAGACGCTGCTCATCTCGTTCGCCATCTCGCCCACGAAATCCGGCAACCACTCAGCACCCTCGATTCTCTGGCCTACTATTTGGCGATCATTCTGCCGCCCACGGATGTGCGCGCGCAGGATCAAGTGGAAAAGATCCGGCAACTGGTGGCCGAAGCGGGCATGATTGTGGACGATGCCGTGCACTATGTGCAGGCCTCGCCGTCACACCCCGTTAACATCTCACTGGGCCAGTTAGTCACCCGGACGCTGGGCGAGAGCAGCCGCGAGCGTTGGAATGTTCGCCTGGACCTGGCTGCGGAGCCGTGCGTCGCCCACCTGGACCCCGTGCAAGCGCAGCACATGACGCGCCATCTGCTGGACCTGTTCCGGCAACTGGTGCGCGTGGAAACGCCCTTCACCATCGCCACGGAGCGCCGTGGCGAGCGGGTCCATTTGCGCTTCACCTGCTCCACCGTGGCGATCACGGCAGAGCGCTTAAAGGCCCGCTTTGAGCCCTTCGACAACGCCGCCCCGTCGGGCAACGGCCTCTCACTGGCCAGCGTCCGGCGCATTGTGGATACTCACTCCGGCGAACTGGACGTCTACGCCGGTCCTGACGACCGCATCATTGTGGCGGTGAGCTTCCCGGCCGCCTGTTAGCTCCCCCGCAGCGTCACCAAAGCCTGCACGCGGGCCACGGCCAGCGGCAATTGCTGTGGGCCTACTTGCAAGTCGGCCAGCGTGATCGCTTTCTGGGCTGACAGCTTGAAGTCCCCGCTGGTGCGGTCGACCACGGTGAGGTAGAGATCGGGCTTCAGGTATTGCATGATGCTGTTCGATTCCAGCACCACGTTCTCCGCCTGTTGCAGGAGCTGCCGCAAGGCCGACAATCCTTCAGCCAGCAGACCGGCCCGCGTCCGCAGCCAGAACGAGTGCCTCGCCCCGGCATCGAGGTAGCGGCCCGTATCGGTGGAGTCCGCCGCCAGCTGCTCATCGAGGGCATATGGGCACGCCGGATCGGCGGGCGCGCAGTGGCAATCGCCCCCTTCGTTCGCACAGGCGGAATGGCCGTATTGCGTGATCTTCACGGCGGTCCAGTTCAGTTGGGGCAGCGCGCGGATGATGTCGCAGACCAGCGTGGTCTTGCCGATGTTGCGCGTGTTGCCACCGACCACCACGATCATGGCTGCCGCTCCCGCAACGCCGCCACTTGATCGCGCAGTGAGGTCAAGCGGCTCACCTCCGCCAGGTCGCGCAGGTAGCGGCGGAGCGGGCGCGCGGGCGTGCCCCACACCGGTTCCCCGGCTCGAACAATCTTGTTCGACAAGATCCCGGCGCCGGAGCCAATAATCGCGCCCGGCTCCACGCGGACCTTTTCGCCAAAGCCCACTTGACCACCGATCACGGCGCGGTCCCCACCACGCAGCCACCCGCCATACCCGTCTGCGCCGCGATCACGACGTGCTGGCCTAGCTGGCAGTTGTGCGCGATGTGGACCATGTTGTCGAGCTTGGTCCCATCGCCAATGCGCGTTACCCCCAGCGCCGCACGATCGATGGTGCAGTTGGCGCCAATCTCGACATCGCAGCCAATCTCGACACGGCCCACTTGCGGAAACTTCTGGTACGCCTGCCCGGTCCACTGAAAGCCAAAGCCATCCGCACCCAGCACCGCGCCGGAATGCACAATGGAGCGCGCGCCCAAGCTGACATCCGGGTAGAGCGTCACGCGTGAGTGCAGCGTGACGTGGTCCCCAATCTGGCAGCGGGCGCCCACCACGGTGTAGGCCCCGATCTCGACATCCTGCCCGATCTCGGCGGTCTCATCGATCACCGCCGTGGGGTGAATCCCCGCCCGCGGCGGCGCGGGATAGAGCATCGTCAACGCCTGCGCAAACGTGGCCCGGGGATTGGCAGACCGGATCACCGTACGGCCCGCAGCGAAGTCAAGCGGCACGATCAGGCACCCCGCCCTCGACTCCGCTGCGGCCACGGCTGCCTTGGCATTGGCCACAAAGGACAGCTCCGTTGGACCGGCTGCCTCGAGTGGCGCCGCCTCCGTTAGTTCGATGTCATTGCCTTCCAGAGCGGTGCTGCTCAGCCCTTGCTTGAACAGTGACGCCGCCAGTTCGATTGCTCGCATATGATCAAAGTCTATGCCGTGCCACCCATCGGCGACTATCGCCCCCACGGCTCGCATCCATCCGGACTCGCAAATCGGGCCGGGTTGTCACATCGGCGAGTTTGTTGTGATCGAACAAGATGTCGTGCTGGGCGAAGCCTGCAAGGTGGAGCCCTACGTCTTCATCAAGCGCTGGACGACGCTCGGCGACCGCAATGAGATCTCGGCGGGCACTGTGCTGGGCTCTGACCCGCTCGACAAAAACTTCAAAGGCGAGCGCAGCTATCTGACGATGGGCCACGACAACAAGGTGCGCGAACACTTCACCATCTCGCGCGGCACCAAGCCCGAAGCCACTACCCGGATCGGCGACGGCAACTACATCATGACCAGCGGCCATATCGCGCACGATTGCGTCATCGGCCACCACAACGTCATTTGCAGCTCGGCGTTGATTGCGGGCTACGTGACGATTGAAGACCGGGCGTTCATTTCGGGCGGCGTCGTGGTGCACCAGTATTCAAAGATCGGAAGCCTGGTGATGGTGGGTGGCAACAGCCGCGTGAACCTCGATCTGCCACCGTACTTCTTGTATTCAGAATTTAACGCCACTCCGGTAGGCTTGAACATTGTGGGTTTACGACGGGCCGGTGTATCGCGTGAGGAGATCTCGAACTTGAAGACCGCGTACCGGCTGCTCTACCGTTCCGCGCTGAAGCTGGAAGAGGCGTGCGCGGCCATTCTCGCGCAGGTGCCCTGCGACACCACGCGCCATCTGGTGAGCTTCATCCAAGGCAGCAACCGGGGGATCACCCGCGAATGACCAGCGTGCTGCTTTTGCTGCTGGCCCAGCAGCCGATGTCGATGAGCGAGGCCGTGAACCAAGCCTTAACGCACTATGCGGCGGTGAACGTCAGTGATGAGCAGGTGCGTGCGGCGGCGGCCGCAATCAGCTTGGCGCGGACCAACTACCTGCCGCGCGCGGATTTCTATGGCCAGGTCAACCGCGCGTCCCGCAACAATGTCTTCGGCCTGATGCTGCCGCAATCGACGCTACCTTCCATCTCCGGCCCGCCGCGGCCGGAGAACGACATGGCCAGTGTTTGGGGTAGCGCGGTGGGCTTGCAGGTCTCCTGGGAACCTTTTGATCTTGGTCTGCGCAAAGCCCTCGTCGCCTCGGCTGAAGCGGGACAGCGCCGCTCTGAGGCGTCGCTCAAGCGGACCCGGTACGAAGTGGCGGCCTTAACCGCGGATGCGTACCTGACCGTGCTGGCCGCGCAGGAGACGGTGGTGGCCGCCAGAGCAGCTGTGGCCCGCGCCACCACGCTCGAACAAGTGGCCCAAGCCTTAGCCCGCGCCGACCTTCGCCCCGGTGCCGATGCTTCACGAGCAAAGGCCGAACGCAGCGTCGCCGAGACACAGGTGATCCAAGCAGAACAGGCCGTGGCCGTCGCCCAAGCGCATCTGGCGCAGTTCACGGGAGCCGCCGGGCAGGCACGTCACTTGGGGGATCCCCCAGGCTTGGTCGTGCCCAGCCTGGTCACGTCACGTGAGGCGCATCCGGTGGTGACCGAACAAGCCGCGGTGATCGACGAAGTGAAGGCCAAGCAGAAGGCGCTGGACAAAAGCTACGCGCCAAAGTTCGCCGTACAAGGGGCCACCTATGCGCGCGGCACGGGTGCTGTCGCCGATGGCACAACGCTGGGCGGAGCCAATGGACTGGGCCCCAACATCATGAACTACGCGCTCGGCCTTACGGTGACCTTTCCCGCCATGGCCCAACCCGCCATTCGCGCTGAGCAGTCCGCGCAAGCCGCGCGAGAGCGCGCCGAGGCCGCTCGCTTGAAACAACTGCAGCAGGATCTGGCGGCCCAGCAAGCCCAAGCGCAAGCTCGACTAGATGGCGCGCGCCGCACCGCCGCGCAGCTGCCGGTTCAGCTCGAGGCCGCGCAGATGACGCTCAATCAAGCCACCGCCCGGTATCGGGCCGGCCTGGGCCTGATCACTGAAGTGGCCGAGGCGCAGCGGCTGGTGGCGCAGGCCGAATCCGACATGGCTCTGGTAAGGCTGGCCATCTGGCGGGGACTTCTGCAAGTGGCCACCGCGCAGGGCGATCTGCGGCCGTTTCTCACTGAGACGGACGCGCGGCCGGGGAGAGACACGCCGGGGAGAGATCAGTAATGTGGCTGGTACGCTGGGCGATGCGCCGGCCGGTGACGATCATCGTGGCCGTGCTGGCGGTGATGCTGGGCGCGGGCTTGGCCGTGCAGCGCATGCCGGTCGACATCTTCCCGCAAGTGGGCGCGCCCGCCATCTATGTGGCGCAACCGTACGGCGGCATGGACCCCATCCAGATGGAAGGGTTCATGACGTACTACTACGAGTACCACTTCCTCTACACCACGGGCATCGAGCGGGTCGAATCAAAATCCATCCAAGGCGCGGCGCTGATGAAGCTGGTCTTCTATCCCGGCACCGACATGAATCAGGCGCTGGCGCAGACCATCAGCTACGTCAACCGGGCCCGAGCCTTCATGCCCACCGGAGCCGTGCCTCCATTTGTGACCCGCTTCGATGCGGGCAGCGTGCCGGTGGGCCAGCTGATCTTTTCGAGCGCCAAGCGTGAGCCCGGCGAGCTGCAGAACTTCGCCCTGAACAGCGTCCGGCCGCTATTCGCCACCTTGCCGGGCGTCTCCGCCCCGCCGCCCTTTGGTGGCAATCAACGGACCATCGTGGTGCGCCTGGACCCCGACAAACTGCGGCAGTACCGCATGTCGCCGGAAGAGGTGATTGAGGCGGTGAACAAGTCCACCACCGTCATGCCGTCGGGTCTGGTCCGTACGGGCGATCTGGCTCGCTATGCCACCACCAACTCAGTGATCAGCGGCAACTTTGATGAGTTGAACAACGCGCCCATCCGCTTGGGCGCGGGCCCCACGGTGTTCATCCGCGATGTCGGCAAGGTAGAGAACGGCACCGATATCGTCACCGCCTATGCGCTGGTGAATGGCAAGCGCACGGTCTACATGCAGGTGACCAAGCGCAGTGATGCGTCGACGCTGGCTGTCATTCAGGCCGTCCGCGCCAACATTGCCCGCTTCAAGGCCGTGGTGCCGGACGATGTGGACGTTCGCTTGGAGTTTGACCAATCGGCGGTGGTGCTCGATGCACTGCGCAGCTTGGCGACGGAAGGCGCTCTGGGGGCGCTGCTGACCGGGCTGATGGTGGTGTTGTTCCTGCGGGATTGGCGCGGCGCGTTGATCGTGGTGGCCACGATTCCCGCGGCCCTGCTGGCGGCAGCGGTCTGCTTGTGGCTGACCGGCCAGTCGATCAACATCATGACCTTGGGCGGCCTGGCGCTGGCCGTGGGCGTGCTGGTGGACGAGGCGACGGTAGAGATCGAGAACATCCATGCTCGACTGGCCACCGGCGGCCAGCGGACGCGGGCGCATGCGGTGATGGAGGCTTGCTCCCGAACGGCCACGGCGCGGTTCCTGTCGATGTGCGCCATCCTGGCGGCGTTTGTGCCCAGCTTCTTTATGACCGGCGTCGCCCGGCAGCTGTTTGTTCCACTGGCGCTGGCCGTAGCCTTCGCCATGATGTCGAGCTACGTGTTGTCCTCGACACTGGTGCCCGTGCTGTCGACGTGGCTGATGCGCTCCGGAGGTCATCAGGCGTTCTCTCCAGCGATCTACCAGCGCTACGTTGCCGGAGCAATCTCCTGGCGCTGGCCGCTGGTGATCGGGTATCTGGCCGTCGCTGGAATGGGCTTGTGGACCTTGGCCCCAAAACTGGGTGTCGAGCTATTCCCCCAAACCTTCGAATCGCAGTTCCAGGTGCGCCTGCGGGCCGCCACCGGCACACGGATCGAAAAGACCGAACAAGTGGCATTGAAGGCGCTGGAGGTGATCAAGCAGGAAGTGGGCGCGGACAACGTCGCCATCACCTCCACCTTTGTCGGCGTGCAACCGCCCAGCTATCCCATCAACACGCTGTTCCTGTGGACCAGTGGTCCGCATGAGGCGGTGCTGCTGGTGGCCCTGAAGCCAAGCGCCACCCTGCGCGGCGAACCCTTGCGGGAGCGGCTGCGCGAGAAGTTTAGCCAAGCGCTGCCCGACGTGCGGGTGTCATTTGAGGCGGGCGAGATAGTCAGCCAGGTGATGTCGTTCGGCAGCCCGACGCCACTGGAGGTGGCCGTGCAAGGCCCATCGCTGGCGGCCAACCGGACCTTCGCGGCCAAGGTGGAAACCGAGTTGAAGAAGCTGCCCTACCTGCGCGATCTCGCCTACGCGCAACCGCTGGACTATCCGACGCTCGACATCACCATCGATCGCGAGCGCGCCGGGCAGTATGGACTGACCATGGCCAATGTCGCGCGTAGCGTGGTGGCGGGGACCTTCTCGTCGCGCTTTATCGATGCCAACTACTGGCGGGACCCGGTCAGCGGCAATGGCTTCCAGATCCAGGTGGAGATCCCTTATCAGCGCATGGCGTCGATGGAAGACGTGGCGCGCATTCCGGTGATGCGGAATGGCGAGGCTCGGCCGTTGCTCGAAGATGTGGCGAAGTTGAAGTTCGGGACGGCGCCGGGCCAGACAGATCGGTTCAACGGCCAGCGCGTGGTGAGCCTCACGGCCAACCTGCACGAGGTACCGCTGGGGACGGCGGCCGAGGACGTGCGAGCGGCAATTAGGCGGGCGGGAGAAGTGCCCAAGGGCATCACGGTGAATGTGCGCGGCCAAGTGCCGCCGCTCGATGAAACGGTCACCGGCTTGCGGCTGGGCCTGGGGTTGGCCGTGGTGGCATTGCTGCTGCTGATGGCGGCCAACTTCCAATCGGCCGGGTTGGCGCTGGCGATTGTGCTCACCATCCCGGCGGTGCTGCTGGGCGTGGTAATCATGCTGCTGGCGACCGGCACCACCCTGAACATCCAGAGCTTTGTGGGCGCCATCATGTCGACGGGCATTGCGGTGGCGAACTCGATTTTGCTGGTGACGTTTGCGGAGCGGGCCCGGGCCGGCTCGACGCCTGCGTTGGCGGCGGTAGAAGGCGCAACAGGGCGTCTGCGAGCCATTCTGATGACGGCACTGGCGATGGTGGCCGGTATGATCCCGCTGGCGATGGGCCAGGCGCAGACGGCGCCGCTGGGCCGCGCGGTGATTGGCGGCCTGCTGGCGGGCACGGTGGCCACCTTGCTGATCCTGCCAGCGCTCTATGCCCTGCTGAGCGGTAGCGGGCGTCCGTCGCCCTCGCTTGACCCTGCGGATCCAGAGAGTAGGTTCTATGAAGCGGCTTAGCCTTTGTGGGCTTTTAATCGGACATTTTGCGTTGTGGGCCCAGCCCGCGCCGGCGCCCGCCAAACCCGCTGGCCCGGCGGCGTTGAAACTGCCGGGCGAGTTTCTGCCGTTTGAGGCAGTGGATCTGGTGGCGCGCGTCCCGGGGTTTGTGGAGACGGTGACGGTGGACCGCGGCAGCGCGGTGAAGCAGGGCGCGGTGCTGGTGACGCTGAGCGCGCCGGAACTGCGGGCACAGCATGCCGAGGCGCAATCGAAGGTCGAAGCCATCCGGGCGCAGCGTGCTGAGGCGGAAGCCAAGCTGATCGCCGCGCAGAGCACGGTGGAGCGGCTGAAAGCAGCTGCCGCCACGCCGGGCGCGATCGCCGCGCATGAAGTGGTGCTGGCCGAAAAGGCGGTGGATGCGCTGGCCGCGCAGATTACCGCTATCAACAAGGCCGTCACCGCGGCGGAGGCTCAGGTGGCGACCATTGCCGAGATGGAAAAGCTCCTCACCGTGCGCGCCCCGTTTGACGGCGTGGTGGTGGAGCGCAAGGCCCATCCCGGATCACTGGCCGGACCGGCGGCGGGCTGGTTGCTGCGGCTGGAGCAGTTGTCGCGCCTGCGTTTGGTCGTAGCGGTGCCGGAATCGCACGCGGCGGCAATCCCGCTGGGTGCCAAGGTCACCTTCACGGTGGCCGCGTTCCCGGGCGAAACCTTTACCGGATCGGTGGCCCGCGTCGCCCGCGTCATGGATGTGAAGACGCGCACGATGCCGGTGGAACTGGATGTCGCGAATGGTCGCGGTAAGCTGGCGCCGGGGATGTATGCCGAAGTGGCGTGGCCTGCGAAAAAGGACGCCCCAAAACAAAAATAGCCGCTCGGACGGCTATTTTTGCACGCAGTTGCCGGTGGCAAATATCGTTCTGCAGGGCGCGCTCGGAGGAAGAGACGCCCTACAGCTGGAGGACAACCCAAGAGTTGATTTGTAATGGTAGTGCCGTTGGACCGGGGATTCTCTCACTCGGCCAAACATTTTTCGCGGGTTGTGTTGCTTACGGCTACTCCACGCCCGGCAGCCGGAGATATTCCCGGGCGTTGCCGTAGCAGATGTTCTTCACCATGCCGCCCACCAGCCGCAAATCGCCCGGCAGCTCACCATTCTCTATATCGCGACCCAGCAGGTTGCACAACGTGCGGCGGAAGTACTCGTGACGGGGGAAGCTCATGAAGCTGCGGGAATCGGTGAGCATGCCCACAAACCGGGCCAGCAGGCCGCAATTCGAGAGCGCGTTCAGCTGCAGTTCCATGCCTTCCTTCTGGTCCAGAAACCACCAGCCGCTGCCAAACTGCACCTTGCCCGCGACGCTGCCATCCTGGAAGTTGCCGATGGCGGTGGCGAAGGCGTAGTTGTCCACGGGGTTGTTGTTGTAGACGATGGTGCGCGGCAGCGTATTCTCGCGGTCGAGCGCGTCCAGGTAATTGCAGAGCGCGTCCGCTTGCCGGTAGTCGCCCATCGAATCAAAACCCGTATCCGGACCCAGTTGCTTAAACATCCGGGTGTTGTTGTTGCGGCGCGCGCCCAAATGGAGCTGCTTGGTCCAGCCCTTCTCCGCATCCCAGCGGCCGAAGTGCAGCATCAGCGTGGAGGCAAACAGCGCGTGCTCGGCTGGCGTGGCGGCGATGTTGGCGCGGGCGCGATCGAAGATGGTGGCCGCCTTGGTGTCATCGGCGGGGGTGTCAAAGCAAGTGGCCAAGCCGTGATCGGAGACGCGGCAGCCGATCAAGTGGAACTCCTGGTGGCGCTTCGACAGCGCGTCGAGGAAGCTGCGATAGCTGGTGATCTCCGTATTGGCGGTCACGGCCAAACGCTCGATCCAAGCCTTCAGCGCGGCCGGGTCATCGACGCGGAGCGCCTTGTCCGGGCGATAGGCCGGGAACACCTTGACGGCGAGGCCAGAGGCGGCGATGTCGCGGTGCCAGTTCAGGTCGTCCGCCGGATCATCCGTGGTGCACAGCGCCCGGACATTGAACCTGATTAGCGTGTCCTGCGCCTTCAGGCCCGGCAACTGAGCGTTAGCCTGCTCCCAGATGGCGGGGGCGCTGGCTTCATCCAGCAGATCGGTGATGCCGAAGTACCGGGCCAGCTCCAGATGGGTCCAGTGATAGAGCGGATTGCGCAGCGTCTGCGGCACGGTGCGGGCGTAGGCGAGGAACTTCTCGTAGGGTTCGGCATCGCCGGTGCAGTAGCGCTCCGTGGTGCCGTTGGCGCGCATGGCCCGCCATTTGTAGTGGTCACCTTCCAGCCAGATCTCAAACAGGTTGGCGAACTGGCGGTTCTGCGCAATGTCTTTCGGCGGGAGGTGGTTGTGATAGTCGAGAATCGGCTCCGCGGCCGCGTAGTCGTGATAGAGACGCCGGGCAGCCGCGGTGGAAAGCAGGAAATCGTCGTGGATAAAAGGCATGGGCGAACCCCTATTCTAGTGGTCCGGCACGCACGGCGGGAGGGCCGTCAGCAGCAGGCGGGTGGCTTAGTGCGAATGGCCGCAGCTGGACTGGCCGTTGTGCGACAGCACGCCGCAGGTGGCGCACAGCTGATGGTTGCGCCAGTGGGCGAAGGCGATCGAACAACCGCCGATCGTCATCAGGACGGCTTCGGCATAGTTGAATTCCAGCAGCTCGGACTTGGCCGTCAAGATAAAGGCCGCGCCAAACACGAACATCAACAGCGCGTCCCGGCGGCGGTGCTGTTCAAAGAAGCTATGCCCCAACCGGAGAGTGGCCACCAAGAACGAGAACAGGATAATGCTCCACTCAAAGCGCTCATCGCCCAGCCAGCCCAGGCCGGCCACGGTCAACAGCACCGGCAGAGCCGCGCAATGGATGGCGCAGGCCGTCGACACGAACATGCCCACGCGGTCCAGCACCGCGCGATCACCAAATCTGGTTCCGAACTTGGGAAACGCCGCCACAAGAAAATGATAACTTGATATCAACTATCCCGCAATAGGGCTGGTGAACATTTTTGTGTTGACCTGAACACGCTCGCAGTTTATCCTCCAATACAACCCGCAAAGTTTGCGTAGCTTCCCAGTACTCTGTCCTCTCCTTGTTTGAGGCAGCTCCACCCCGTCGTTCGACCAAATCCAAAACTTAAGCTTGCAAGGGGAAACATGCTCACACGTTTGCTGTGTGTTCTGACGCTATTGGTGTGTGCGGGCAGCCTGTATGGGCAGTCCACATTCGGTTCGATCACGGGCACGGCCACCGATAAATCCGGGGCGGTGGTGCCCAACGCCATTATCAAGGTGAAAAATCTTGATGACAATTCACTCCGATCGGCGGTTTCGAGCGATCAGGGCTTATTCACGCTGCTGAACCTGCGGGCCGGCAACTACGAGATCACGGCGGAAAAGCCGGGGTTCGGCGTGCTGAAGATTCCGCAGGTGGCGCTGGAAGCACGGCAACAGCTTCGTGTCGATGTGACGCTGGAGATTGCCAGCGTGGGCCAGGTGATGGTGGTGAATGACGCCGCCAGCACCATCAACACGGAGAACGGCACCATTGGCGATTCCAAGAACTTTCAGCAAGTGACCACGCTGCCGTTGAACTATCGCGGTTCCGGCGCCAGTCCGCTGACGGCCATTCTCACCGTACCCGGCGTGCAGCAGGATGCGGCGGGCAACTATTCAATCGGCGGCGGATTGCCCTCGATGATCGAGTTCACGGCCGATGGTATTTCTACCGTCAACGTCCGATCGAGCGGCGCGTTAGGACAGATGTTCCCGTCTTCCGAGCTGATCCAGGAGTTCAAGGTGACTGCGGTGAACAACAACGCCGAGTTCGCCCAGGTGGGCGACGTCACCATCACCACCAAGTCCGGCACCAACATCTACCACGGGTCGGCGTATGACTATCACCAGAACCGGGCGCTCGACGCCACCACCTATGGTTCCCGCGTCAAGCAGGCCAAGGTGTGGAACACGTTCGGCGCTACTTTTGGCGGCCCCGTGATTCTCCCGAAGGTGTACAACGGCAAAGACAAGACGTTCTTCTTCTTCGCCTATGAAGGCAGCCGCAAGCCCGGTTCGACGGCCAAGCAGTTCACCGTGCCCACCGATGCGATGCGCTCCGGTAACCTAAACGGCTTGCCCGGCGGTGCCACCGTGGACCCGGCCACCGGGGCTCCGTTCCCGAACAACATCATCCCCTCCAGCCGGTTGAGCGGCGTCTCGCAGAAGCTGCTGAACAACTACTACCCCAAGGTGAATGCCGGCGGCAGCGACCTGGTCTCGAATTCGCTGGCCTTGCTCGCGACTCCCGCTTCGCTGACCAGCTACGACATCAAGGTGGACCAAAACATCGGCAGCCGTCAGCAGATATACGGCCGCTTCACATGGCGCGAGTTGCCCAGCGTAGGTGACAACAACCTGCTGCCCACCGACGACATCACGGAGCTGAATAAGAACATGGTGGTGTCCTACAACGCCTCCATCAAGCCCACCTTGATCAACGAATTCCGCTTCGGCTTCTCGCTGTGGAACCGCACGGTGAAGTTCCCGCTGAATGGCACCAAGGCGATTAGCGATCTGGGAATTGTAGGCCTGGACGTCAGCAACCACCCGGAGTCGGGTGCCTTCCCGGGCTTTGACTTTAGCGACGGCACCGGCTTCACGACCATCGGCCGTGGCAAGGACGGTCCCCGGCAGAGCCGCAGTTGGCAGTTCACCGACAACTTCAGCTGGATCAAGGGCGCGCACACCTTCAAGTTCGGCGTCGACATCCGCAAGATGTCCTACATCGACGTGCAGACCTTTGGCGGCTCGGACGACTTCGGTTCGTTCACCTTCACTCGTGGTTCCTACACCGGCAATGCGTTTTCTGACCTGCTGCTGGGGGTGCCCACCAACACCTTCTTCTCGATCACGGGTCCGGATCTGAACAGCCCCGTGGGCCACTACCGGTTCTACGCCCAGGACGAATGGAAGGTCACCAACCGCTTCACGGTCAGCTACGGACTGCGCTGGCAGTTGCACCCGCCGTTCACCGAGAACTTTGGCAACATCACCAACTTTGACCGGACCACCGGCAACGTGATCATCCCCAATAACACGCTGAAACCCGCACCGGGCTTCCTCACCTCGATCAACGCCTGCCCCGGCACCAACGCGGCCGTGCCCTGCACCAAGATCGTCTCCGCCAGTTCGGCGGGCTTGGGTGAAGGCTTGCGCCAAGCCTACAAGGGCAACTTTGCGCCGCGCCTGGGCTTTGCCTATCGCCCCTTTGGCAATAACAAGACCGTGATCCGTGGCGGTATTGGTCTCTTCACGCAAACCGTGGTGGGGCCGCTGGCCTACGCGTTGACCGGCATCCACACCGCCGATTCGCGCACGGCGCTCAACTCGTTTGCCGGCGGCCGGCCCGCTTACCAGTTCCCGCAGGCGATCTCGAGCACGTTCGCCGCCGCGCCTCCCGGCACCGGTGAGTTCATCGTCGGCACCAACATCGACTACCGCGACCCGCAGACGGCGCAGTGGAACGTCACGCTGGAACGCGAACTACCGAAGGACCTCTCCTTGCGCGTCAGCTATATCGGCTCCAACTCCTACCGGTTGCACAACACGGTGGACTTGAACCAGGTGGCGCCTTCAACGACGGCCTACAACCCCGCCACGCGGCCCTTCCAGAACTGGCAGCGCATCCTGAGCCGCGACAACGTCGGGTTTGCCAATTATCAGGCCTTGCAGGTGGAAGGCAACCGGCGCTTTGCCAGCGGCTGGTTTATCCAGTCCAGCTACGTCTGGGCCAAGAACCTGTCCAATAACGGCGGCCCGGTGCCCACCGGCTTCCCCGGAGAATCCGGCGCCACGGTGAACAACCGCTTCGGCGTGAATTCCGACCGCGGCAATGTCGCCTTCACCCGGCGTCATCGCGGGCTGATCTCCTCTATCTATGCCCTGCCGATCGGCAAGGGCCGTAAGTTTGGCAGCGGTATGAACAAGGCGGCCGATCTGGTGGTGGGTGGCTGGGAGTTGAGCACCATTGCCATGATGCAAACCGGCCCCTACATGACCCCCACGATGTCGCGCGGTTCAGACAAGTCCAACACCAACGTGGTGGGCCGCGCCGTCAACGTCCGGCCTGATGGCATCCGTGATGGGAACGGCGATACGCCGGGCTCCATTTGGGATATCGGAGCCTTCGCAGTCCCCGCCGCCGGTGTGGGCCGCTTCGGAACCGCCGGCGTCGGCACACTGGTTGGCCCGGGCACCGTGGCGGTGGCGGCGGGCCTGGCCAAGAACTTCCAAATCACTGAGCGGGTCCGGGTGCGCCTGGAATCGACCTTCACCAACTTGCCGAACCACCCCAACTTCCGGGAACCGGCCACCAACATCACGACGCCCACCACCTTCGGGTCATTGCGTCAGGTGCAGTCCAGCGAGAACTCGGGCAACCGGACCGGCCAAGTGGCGCTCCGGATCCAGTTCTAAGCGGTCACGCAATTCGGGCAGTGATTGGAGACAATATGGTTACCGATGAAAGCCGCTGTCTACGATCACTGCCAGACGCTCCAAGTTGGCGTCTCCACTCCGCTGGCTCCGCAAGCGGGTGAAGTCCGCATCAACGTATCCCATTGCGGGATCTGCGGGACAGATCTGCACATCTTCCTGGGAGACCTGGACCATCGCACCAAGCCGCCACAGATCATCGGTCATGAAACGGCGGGTGTGATTGAAGAAGTGGGCGCCGGCGTGACGGCGTGGAAAGCGGGCGACCGGGTAACCGTGTTGCCCGTTTTGTCTTGTGGGGTGTGCCCCACCTGCCGCGCGGGCCATCCGCATGTCTGCCCCAAACTGAAGGTACTGGGCGTCGATGCCCCGGGCGGCATGCAGAAAAGCTGGACGGTCCCCTCGTCGAAGTTGTTCCGCCTGCCCAATGAACTCTCCCTCCAACATGGCGCTTTGATTGAGCCCTTGGCCGTGGCCTGCCACGATGTCGCACTGGCGTAAGTGAAGCCCGGTGAGAAGGCGCTGGTGATCGGCGGCGGGCCGATCGGCGTACTGGTGGCACTGGTCGCGCAGCATGACGGCGCCGACGTGGTGGTGACCGAAGTGAACCCGTTCCGCGTCGCCCTGATGCAGCGGCTGGGCCTGAAGGTGGTGAACCCGCGCGAGACCAACGTGCTGGAGTTCGTCAATGACTGGACCGGCGGCGAAGGCGCGGACCTGGCCTTTGAGGTATCCGGCACCGCGCCTGGCGCCGAGATCATGACCGAAGTGGTGCGCCCCAAGGGCCGCATCGTCATCGTGTCGGTGTACGCCATGAAGCCCGCGGTGAACCTCTACCGCTTCTTCGCCCGTGAGCTGAGCCTGATCGGCGTGCGCCTCTACGGCCCCCAAGATTTTGAGCGCGCCATTGATCTCGCCGCCTCCGGCAAGCTGCCGCTGGCCGAGGTGATCACCGCCGTCGAACCGATGGACCGTATCCAGGAAGTATTCACCGGCTTGACCAGCGGCGGGCCGGCGATGAAAGTGCTGATCGAGATCTAGCAACGGCTTCACGTCATGGCCGGGTTGCGATATGATCCCGGCCATGACCAGACGCACCCTACTCGCCGGAAGCTCCCTTGCTGCAGTTGCCGCCGGACCGGCGGCGGCCGCCTACACCCCCAAACGCATCAATCGCGCCATCGAACTGCTGGCTGCCGGACAGCCGATCTACTACACCACCGTGGCGGGTGGCGCGGGCTACAACGAAGGCAAGAAGATGGCCCAAACCTGGGCCGACTACATCACCTATGAAATGGAGCACGGCGCGCTGGACTTCTCCGCGCTGCGCGCCTTCATGCAAGGTCTGGTGGACGGCGGGCCCACCAAGACCGGCCATCGCACCCCGGCCGTCATCGCCACGCTGCCCGTGCTGGGCATCAATGAAGCGCACATGAACGCCAACTTCTGGGTGGTGCAACAAGCGCTGCTCTCCGGCATCCACGGCATTCTGCTCTGCCATGCGCGGGACCCGCAAGCGATCCGCATGTTCGTCTCCGCTTGCCGCTACGTCAACTCAAAGCCTGTGGCGGGCTTGCCGGAAGGCATGATGGGCAATGGCAGCCAGGCCCATGCTTCCAAGATCTGGGGCCTGACGCCGCAAGAGTACATGAAGAAGGCCGACCCGTGGCCGCTGGACCCGGAGGGCGAGTTTATGCTGGGCCTGAAGGTGGAAGACAAGTACGCGCTGGCCAATGCCGAAAAGGTGACGGGCGTGCCGGGGATTGCGTTCGCGGAATGGGGACCAGGCGACATGGGCCTCTCGCTGCAATTGCCGGATGGTCACGGCGCCAACGAGACGCTGCATCCCAAAATGCGCGACGCTCGGTCAACCGTATTGGCAGCGTGCAAGAAGAACAAGGTCGCGTTCCTGAACACCGTCCGTCCGGGCGACGTGGAAGAGATGATCAAGGAAGGCGTGATGGTGGGTTCGGGCGGTGAAGAAGCAGCCAACAAAGGCCGCAAGTTCACCAAGCGGGAAATGCCTTACTAGTGCC
Organism: Acidobacteriota bacterium; assembly: GCA_026394055.1. GTDB lineage: Bacteria > Acidobacteriota > Terriglobia > Bryobacterales > Bryobacteraceae > JAPKYZ01. Next base: position 84,901 of record JAPKYZ010000107.1, on the reverse strand, counting down.
TGTTCTGGCGGCTGCTTTGGTGGCGCAGGCTGTCAGCCTGCAGGCGGAGTTCATTCCGCCTTGGGGCAAGCGGCGCGGGGAAGCCTTCGGCCGAATGAGACGTCCGCGCTGGATCGGCGGCACTGAATGTCCCGCTGCAGGCTGACAGACTGCGCCACGCCGGCCGCTGAGCGTACCTCTCCATCGGCTAGCTGGCGTGCGTGTCGCCGCCACCACAGCCGCCCGGCTTGCGGGAGGCCATCTTGCGCTCCAGGGCGGCCATCAGCCGGTCTTTGATGCGGCTGGGGACTTCGCTAGCCTGCATGCCTTTGAAGACCTTCAGCGTCTTCTTGGTCGTGTCCACTACCACCCAACAGTTGGGGCACTCATTGACGTGCTTTTCCAGCTCCTGGCGGGCGGCCGGGTCGGTTGAACCCGGATCCAGAAATTCGTTCAGCTCCCGGAGGAAGTCTTTACAGGTAAGCAAAGACGTCATCCCCCTTTCGCTGGAAGAAGCGGGTCAACTTTTCGCGCAGTTGCAGGCGAGCGCGGAGCAGGCGGCTCTTCACCGCAGGCACCGAGATGCCCAGCACCTCAGCGGTCTCTTCGGTGGACAGCTCGTCAACGTCGCGCAATTGAAAGACGGTGGAGTAGATCGGCTCCAGCGACGACACCGCGTTGTCCAGGATCGACCGGAGCTCCTCTTGCGAATACTTTTGCTCCGGGTCGTCGTCCCAAACCGCAATCTCGCGCACCAGCGTATCCTCGCCCGTATCGAGTTGTTCGTCCAAAGAGACGCTCTTGTCCGACTTGCGCTTCCGCAGCTTCATCAACGCTTCGTTGACGGCAATCCGGACCAGCCAAGTGTAGAATTTTGAGTTACCCTGGAACCGGTCCAGATTCTCGTACGACTTCATAAAGCTTTCCTGCAGAACATCTTCGGCGTCTTCGTCGTTTTGTGTGATGTTCTTGGCCAGCCGGAAGATTCGCCGTTCGTAGTGTTTCACCAGATCGGCAAACGCGGTGTCATCGCCCGCTTTCGCCCGCAACACCAAGGGCGCTTCGTCAAAAGAAGGAGGCTCAGGCATTTGAGCCTTCACTATAGCAGGCTCATTCGCGATAGACTGCTGAGACATATGAGCTACACATACCGCATCACCGCAATTTTATTCCTGACAGCAGCTGCGGCCCTGGCCGATTCGGCGGCCGATGTCCTGGCGGCGGACAAGAGCTGGGCGACCGCGATCCAGAAAATGGACTACCCCGCACTGGAAAAGATGCTGTCTGACGAACTGGTCTACACGCATTCCAGCGGCTTGGTGGACACGAAGAAACAGTACATCGACAACCTGAAATCCGGCGCCCAAAAGTACAACCAGGTCGATCACGTTGAGCCCAAGGTGCAGGTGCATGGCAGAACCGCCGTGCTCACCACTGGCCTCAAGATGGACACGACAACCAAAGGCGTCAACCAGAAAGCGATGTTCCGGCTGATCCATGTCTGGGTGAAGAAGGGCAGCACCTGGCAGATGGTGGCCCACCAGACGACGCGCCTGCCGTAGGACGGGCTATACCGGCCGCCTCTGCGAATCATATGGGACGATGAAACCATGACCGCAACCATTGAGATTCCGCAGGATCTGTTCCTCAAGGCTCAATCGCAAGCGGCGTCGGAAGGCATCTCGACTGAGGCTCTGTTGATGGAAGCCCTTGAGGCGAGGCTGAAGCCGCTTCAGCCTCCGCCTGAGTGGAGGGCAGCGTTCGGTGCATTGTCCCATCTGAAGGAAGATAACGAACGGCTCAAGCTGATCATCGACGACGAGTTTGGGGCGATTGACGACGAATTGTGGCGCTGATTCTCGATACGAATGCGCTGAGTGCTTTTGCCGCAGGTGATCGTGAACTGTTGCGCGTGCTGCCACCGCAGCGGCTGATCACCGTCCCCGCCATCGTGTTGGGTGAGTTTCTTTTCGGGGTGCGTCAGTTGCGCAACCGATCCGAATTTGAGGATTGGCTGGTTCAGTATGGTGGTCTATGGCAACTGCTGGATGTCAATGCGGACACCGCTAGCCACTATGCAGACATCCGGCTTGACCTGAAGCGTGCTGGGCGGCCCATTCCCACCAATGACCTATGGATTGCGGCGCTCGCGCGTCAACATCAGTCAGCAGTTGTCACGCGTGATCGCCATTTCGATAACATTCCAGGCTTAGCCGTAATGAGTTGGTAGCGCCATGAAAATCACCAACATCAAGACCGTCGTCGTCAACGCCGAGATGCGCAACTGGGTGTTTGTCAAAGTGGAGACGGACCAGGCGTGGCTTTATGGTTGGGGCGAGGCGTCGCTGGAATGGAAGACTCGGGCGGTGGTGGGTTGTGTCGAGGACTTCGCGCCGATGTTGATTGGCGAGCAAGCGGATCGCATTGAGCATCTTTACCAGAAGATGTACCGCCAGAGCTTTTGGCGCGTCGGCGTCATCGGCATGTCGGCCATCTCGGGCATTGAGCAGGCGCTGTGGGACATCCGGGGCAAGGTGCTCGATCAACCGGTGTACAAGCTGCTGGGTGGCGCCGTGCGCGATCGGGTTCGCATGTACACGCATCTGGGCGGCGGCGACATGCGGGCCGTTTATGAGACCGCGGGCGCGCAGGATGCCCAGCTGTTTGTCGACCGGGCGCTGGAAGTAGTGGCCAAGGGCTACACCGCGGTAAAGGTGCTGATCACGCCGCCCACCGAAGTGCTGAACTCGATTGCCGACTACAAGTACGCCGCCCACGTGATGGAGGCGATGCGCCAAGCGGTGGGCGACCGCATCGACATCATGATCGATTGCCACGGGCGCCATTCGGTGGCCAACGCCATCGAGTTCTGCCGCGTGCTGGCCCCCTACAAGCCCTACTTCATCGAAGAGCCGGTGCCGCCGGAGAATGTTGAGCTGATGGCCGAGGTGCGGCGCGCCTCACCAGTGCCGATCGCGACGGGCGAACGCCTGGTCACCCGGCACCAGTTCCGTGAGCTGTTTGAAAAGAACGCCTGCGCCGTGATCCAGCCGGATCTCTGCCATTGCGGCGGCCTGTGGGAGGCCAAGAAGATCGCGGCGATGGCGGAGGTGTACGCCATGGGCGTCGCGCCGCACAATCCGCTGGGACCCGTGGCGAACGCGGCGGCCCTGCACTTTGCGCTGTCGACGCCCAACTTCCTGATCCAGGAAGATATGCTCACTGATGTGCCGTGGCGGTGGGAGGTGGTGCAGCATGCGCTGACCACCAAGGATGGCTACTGGTTGCCCACCGAAGCGCCAGGTCTAGGGATTGAGGTGGATGAAGCGGCAGCAGCGCGCCATCCGTTTCAGCAGGAAGTGATCCATGCCACCACCGTGCGCGCACACGACGGCGCGATACTCGATTGGTGAGGCTGACCAGTCTTTTTAAGAAGGAGGTGCGAGCTACTTCGCCGCAGCGGCCGGAGCGGCCTTCTTGCGGGGGGCGCGCTTTTTGGCGTCCGGGGCAGCCGTATCGCTCTTTTTCAGGCTTTCGCGAGCCATATCCAACACGAATTTCTTCTCGCCATGCTCATCAAACTTGATTGCGATGCGGTCTTCCGTGCATACACTCACCGAACCGACACCGAACTTTGCATGCTCCACACGAGCACCCGTGGCGAATAAGGGCTTTGCTGCCATGAAATTACCTCAATTTAATGATAGCAGGATTGGCGGGAATCCGCTTCACCGCAACCGCGGCCTGCAACTTTGCGTCGGAGAAGGCGTGGCACGATTCATTTGTAAAGTTATCTTGCCGGGCGCTCTGGCTGCGCTGGCGTTTGTGGCCCCTGTATCCGGCCAATCGGCGGATCTGCCGCGCGAGCAGCGTTGGATGGTGATTCTGCGTTCCCCCTCGGTGGCGGAGCAGATGACCGCCCCCGCAGCTTTGCCGATGATTGCGGCTGAGGCCGCCAAGTCCATGATTGCGCGAGAACAGCTGGGCCTCCGGCGGCTGATTGAGGGCCGCGGTCTGCGCGTCACCGGGTCCAGTGACCTGCTGCTGAATGCGCTCTACATTACGGGCGACCGCGCCAGCGCCGAAAGCTTGCGCAGCCATCCGGATGTCGAAGGCGTGGTCCGGGTCCGCTACTTCCGCAAGCTGGCCGACGACAAAGCCACCCAGATCGTCAACACGCCTAGTGGTTGGCAGCTGGTGGGTGGCGAAGGCAATGCCGGGGCCGGGATGCGTATCGGCGTCATCGATAGCGGTGTCGATGCCACGCACCCTGCCTTGCAGGATTCGTCACTCACCGCGCCGTCGGGCTTTCCCCGCGTCACCCGAGATTCAGATCGGCAGTTTACGTCGTCCAAGGTGATCGTCGCGCGCAGCTATGTCGATCTACTCAATTCCAGCGATGTGCTCCTTTCGCGACCCGACGACCGCTCCGCGCGGGATCGTGATGGCCACGGCACGGCGATCGCTATGCTGGCCGCCGGACGCCGGGTAACGGCTCCGGGAGCCACCATTGTGGGCGTCGCCCCGAAGGCCTTCATCGGCAGCTACAAAGTATTCGGCTCTCCGGGGCTGAACGATTCCGCCGGCGTTGATGCGGTGATTGCTGCCCTTAGTGACGCTGTCCGGGATGGGATGGATGTGGTGACGCTGAGCCTGGGCTATGCGGCGGAGTTCGGGGCCTTGGACGGTTTTTGCACGAAGGGACCTTGTGACCCAATGGCCAATGCCGTCCAGAACGCGGCTCGCCTGAACGTCGCGGTGGTGGCGGCGGCGGGAAACGATGGCGATATCGGCTTCAACTTGCCCACTCTGGGATCGATTCAATCCCCGGGCACCGCTCCGGCGGCGATTACGGTGGGGGCGATCACCAATGCCCACATCTACTATCAAAGCGTTCGGGTATCGGGCGGAGTTGTGCCGCCCGCGCTCCAGCGGCTGAATGTCCGGTTTGGCGATGGCCCCGTGCCCGGCGAAGCGCTCACCGCTCCGATCAAGGACGTGGCCCTGCTGGGCGATGATGGCAAGGCCTGCCGCCCGCTGGGCAATGGAACGCTGGCCGGAGCGATTGCCCTAATCGACCGTGGCGGCGACTGTTCCCGCGAATCGAAGGTGAACTACGCCCAGCGAGCCGGGGCCGTCGGCGTGGTGCTGGTGCAGTTGGACGGCGCCAACAGCGTCTTCCCGATGCGGGGCCTGCAGGGCACCGGAATTCCGGCCGTCCTGGTGGGCTCAACCGATGGCAAGGCGCTGCGGAGCTATCTGCTGCAGAACCCGTCTGCCCAGGTAACCCTCGACCCGGCGGTGGTGCAGGTGGACGCCCCGGCCAACGAGATCGCCTACTTCTCCTCCCAAGGCCCGGCCATTGGTGATTTCACCATCAAGCCGGAGCTGACCGCCGTGGGCACCGATCTTTATCTGGCCACCCAAAACTTCGACCCGAATTCCGGACTGTATTCCGCAGACCGCTACCGGGCCGTCCAGGGGACCAGCTTCGCCGTCCCGATGGTGGCGGGAGCCGTGGCGCTGGTGAAGCAGCGCAACCCCAGTTGGTCGCCACTGCAGCTGAAGGGTGCGGTGGTCAATTCAGCGGACCCCAATATTGACGACTTTGACGGCAACAACCGGCGCATCCGGGCGCGCGTCAATTCCACCGGCGCAGGCAAGTTGGATGTCGCCGCAGCGCTTCGCGTCAGCATCACGGCGGACCCGGCGGCGTTGAGCTTTGGCGTCTATACGGGCACCTCCAAGCCGATTGGCCTGCGGCTCACCAACGGCTCGACCACGGGGGCCACGATCGCGGTCCAAGTGCAGCCGCGCGATGCGGACACCAGTGCCCGGGTCACCGTCTCGCCCGCCAACTTCACCCTCGCGGCGGGCCAGACCACGCAGTTGAGCTTCGTGCTCAGCGGTGCGCGCCCCGCCGCCGGAAGCTACGAAGGCATCGTCTTAATTTCAGGCTCCGGCACCACACTCCGCATTCCCTATCTCTACCTGGTAGGCGATGGCGTGCCATTCAATATCTATTCGCTGGCCGGGAACCCGTTCTTTGGCACGCCCAGCCAGGGCCTGAACGACCCCGACCGTCGGCCTCGCTTGTCGGTGAAGGTGCTGGATAAGTTCGGCGTGCCGGTGGCCAACCAACCGGTAGTCTGGAGCGCTTACTCCGGCGGTGGCCGCATTGAGCTGGTCAGCAGTGACTCGCGCACTGATGAGTACGGCATCAGCGAGGCCTTCGTCACCCTCGGAGCCTCTCGCGGGGAGCAGGCATTTCAAGTGACGGCCGGGCCGCTGACGCAGTACTTCGATGGCCAAACCTTCCCGATCCCCCTCATCAACTCAAATGGCGTCACCGATGCCGCGGCGTTCCTGGTGGGGCGGCCCGTGGCGCCTGGTTCCTACATCACCATCAAGGGTACGGGCTTAAGCGAGCTGACCCGCGTCTACTCGACCCCCGGCTTGCCGGTGTCGCTCTCGAACGTGAGTGTCACCTTCGATTCGCCGGACCGCCGCATCAGTGAGGCTGGGCGGCTGCACTTTGTCAGTGAGGGCCAGATCAACGTCCAGGTGCCGTGGGAGTTTGCCAATCAGACCGTGGCCCGCATGAAGGTGATCAACAACGGTATCCGTACCGCGATCATCGATCTCCCGCTGGCCGAGTTCGCCCCGGGCTTCTTTGAGTTTGAGGACGCCACCTCCGGCCGCAAACTGGTGGCGGCGCTCGACCAAGGCTATGGATTGCTGAACAGCTCCAACCCGGCGCAGCGCGGCAAAGTGGTGCAACTCTACCTGAACGGCCTGGGCCCCGTCACCAATACCCCCGCCACCGGCGAGCCGGCCGTCGCTCCGCCGCTGTCTGAAACCTTTACAAAGCCAACAGTCACCATCGGTGGACGCCCCGCGTCTGTTGATTTTGCCGGGCTCACTCCCAGCAGTGTGGGTTTGTACCAGGTGAATGTGATTGTGCCGGAGGATGCGCCCACCGGGCTTCAGCCGATTAAGCTGACTATAGGGGGCGTAGATTCCCAAACGTCGCAGATATTTGTCCGATAAGACGCGGATGCCGCCACCGGGGTGGAACGCATCCCGGTGGAGGAAGTTGACGTGATGAAGGCTATTGTTTCGCTCTTTCTTGTTTTGCTCCCGCTGTGCGCCCAGGTGGTTCCGGGGCGCTATCTGGTGGAGCTCGATACGCCGTCCGTGCTGGAAGCGGCGACCACCGCCGAGCCGGGCAGTGCGGCCGGGTTGCCCAATACATTGCGCAACGCTCGCACGGTGATGGCCGGACGCGCGGCCATTGAACAACGCGCCACCGTTCAGCGCCAGCAGGCCAATTTCCGCCGCCAGCTGGAGGCATCGGGCATTCAAGTGCTCGGGCAGCTGGACACGCTGGCCAATGCGATCAGCGTCCGCATGACCGCCACCGACGCGGCGCGCCTGGCTTCTCAGGCCGGCGTTAAGCGCGTCGTAGCGGTGTATCAGCGCCGCGCTCTGCTGGACCGGGCCGCGCAGATCCATCGCGTCTCGCAGGTGTGGCAGGCGTTGGGCGGAGCCGATAACGCCGGGGCGGGCGTCAAGATTGGCATCATCGACACCGGCATTGACCCGGACCATCCAGCCATGAAGGACGCCACGCTCACCATGCCCGAGGGCTTCCCCAAGACGCGGCGCGAGGCCGACAAGGCCGTGATCACCAGCAAGATCATCGCCGCCCGCAGCTACGACGATCTGTACGACATCGCCGGCGCCACCTCCGCCCGCGATATGGACGGTCACGGTACCGGTGTCGCGATGTCGGCCGCGGGAGCTCCGGTGAAGGCCAACTTCGCGCAGATGTCCGGCATGGCCCCCAAGGCGTTTTTGGGCGCCTACCGCGTCTTCAACTATGAAGATGGCGGCGCCACCGATGACGTGGTGATGGTGGCCCTGGAAGACGCGCTGAAAGATGGCATGGACGTCATCAATATGAGCCTGGGCAGCCTGCTCTCTTCGCGGGACATCGACGGCATCTACCAGGACTTCGCCAAGCGCGCCTCGGCCGCCGGAGTGGTGATTGTGGCGGCCGCCGGCAACGAAGGACCCGGTCCCATGACCGCTGGAGCCCCCGCCACCGCGCCAGATATCATCTCGGTGGCCGCCAGTGTCAATGACCGGACCTTCCGCTTCCCCGTATCGGTGGGCGGCATTACCGCCTTTGGCGTTTTGAGTGATGGGCCCAATGCCGTCGACGCCATCTCCGGCACGCTGGTGGACGTCCAGAAGCTGGATGGCGATGGTTTGGCCTGTAAGGCGCTGCCCGCGGATTCGCTAAAAGGGCAGATTGCGTTCATCCTGCGCGGCAGCTGCTTTTTTGAAGACAAGGTGAACAACGCCGCCGCCGCCGGTGCCACCGCGGCGCTGATCTACACCACGCCCGCCAACCCCCGCGCCGCCACTTTCACCATTCAGTCCGCGACACTGCCCACGATCATGATCAACTACACCGAAGGCGTGGCGATCAAGTCGTCGCTGAACCAGGGAACGCAGTCCGCGCGGTTGGGCTTTAATGGCGAACCGGTGGATGTCGACTCCCGGCAAATGGCCTCGTTCTCTTCGCGCGGGCCCAGCCAGTATCTGACCATCAAACCCGAGATCACCGCCGTAGGCCAGGCCGTCTACACCGCGGCCGGACGGGCAGACCCAAACAGCAACTCCTACAACGCCTCCGGTTATATCGTCACCAACGGCACCAGCTTTTCTTCGCCCATCGTGGCCGGAGCTGTGGCGACCCTGCGGGGAGGACGCCCCGGTTTGACGGCGGCGCAGTACCGCTCGCTGATCATCAACGGCGCCAGCGTGTTCACTCCCTCCACCAGTACGCAGCCGTTTACGGTAGCCTCCACGGGTGCGGGGTTACTGAATCTGGAGAACTCGCTCCGCTCGCCGCTGGCCTCCTCCGTCGTGTCGTTGGCCTTGGGCACCGCGCCGAGCGGCAACTTCGAGGTGAGCAAGGATGTCGCCATCTCCAACCTGGGAACCGAGGCCGATCAAGTGAAAGTGGAAGTGCTGCCGCGCGATGGCACGGTGGCCCCGGCAGCGTCGGTGGCTTCATTGACCATCGCGCCCGGCGACACGGGAACCTTCAGTGTGGGCTTGCAGGCCACGGGACTGCCCACCGGTATCTATCAAGGAACGGTCCAGCTGACCAGCACCATCGGCACCACGCTCCGCATCCCCTACTGGTTTGCCGTGCCCAGCCAGCAGGCCACCACCTACACCGTGCTGGACCAGACGCCGGCTTCGCCCAAAGTGGGGCAGGAGGTACAGCTGGTGATCCGGGTCTTCGACACGACAGGCCTGCCGGTGATGACTGACCAGTTCGCCGTACGCCCGATCAGCGCCGGGGCCACCGCCCAGGTGCCGGCAAATCTTGACTCGGAAGTTCCTGGCACCTATCTAGTCCGCGTGAAGCTGGCCGACGCTGGCTTGAACAATACCTTCGCACTCGAGCTGGGCAGCTATCGGGGCGACCTGTCCATTCGCGCCACCGGCGGCAACTGAAGCGTATAATCGACGCTAGAAGTATTGTGACGTGATCGACCTAAAGAAGAAATTGCAAGCCGAGATCGCGGCTCTGGAATATGAGCTGCGCAATGAACTGCCCAAAGAGATTCTGAAGGCCCGCGAACATGGCGACCTGAGCGAGAACGCCGAGTATCACGCCGCCAAGGAGCGCCAATCCTACGTCAGCGCGCGGCTGGCCCAGTTCCACCAGCGGCTGAAGGATCTCTCGATGGTAGACGTCTCCAAGATCGCCACCGACCGGGTAGGACTGGGGAGCACGGTGGTGGTCTACGACTCCCAAAAGGAAATGGAAGTCACCTACTATCTGGTCACCAGTGAAGACGCCGATGCCCCGTCGGGCCGCGTCTCCACCACCTCGCCCATCGGCAAGGGTCTGTTGGGCAAGCAAGTTGGCGACGAAGTCCGCATTGTGATCCCGGGCGGGACCCGTACCATGGAAGTACTAAGGCTGACAACCATCCACGAGGTGAGCTAGACTCATCAGCGGGAAGCCTTTTTCTCCCGTTCTAGCGCTTACATGACGTTTACCAAGGCCATCGGCGACGCCTGCAACAGCATCATCCGGTTGATTGTGCGGGGCTTGGCGCTTGCCCGCATCCATCCCAACGCCCTTACGTTTATCGGCCTGCTGATCAATATCTGGGCGGCGGTGATGCTGGCCGGAGGCAGTTTCCGGTGGGCGGGCGTGGTGATTATCGGCGCCGGCATCTTTGACATGGTAGACGGCCGCGTCGCCCGCGAGACCAATCAGGTGACCAGCTTCGGCGGCTTCTTTGACTCGGTCATCGACCGCTACTCCGATCTGGCGCTGCTGATGGGCCTGCTGGTCTACTACGCGTCGATCAACCGGAATTTCTATGTCGTGCTGACCGCGGTCGTGATGACGGCCTCGGTGATGACCAGCTACACCCGGGCCCGCGCGGAAAACATCATCCCCACCTGCAAGGTTGGTTTTCTCGAACGGCCGGAGCGCGTCGTGCTGCTGATCATCGGCGCTTTGTTTGACCGCATGGCTCCGGTGCTGTGGGTGATCGCCATTTTGGGCAATCTCACGGTGATCCATCGCATGATCTTCACGTGGCAGGATTCGCGGCGTCTGGAAGAAGCACAACTCCGCCCCGCTCTGTCGAAGACCACCGCGGGCAGCTAGTTCTCGCTGATCAGCCGCTTAGGCTGACTCTCTACCTTCAAGAATCACCACCGCCATCGCCATCTCGACCGTGTGCGTCAGGCTCAGCACCACGTTGACGGCGCCGCGTTGGGCCGCGATCTCCGCGGCTGCTCCATGGAAGCGCAGCGTCGGCTCGCCGGAGGGCTTGTTAGCGACCTCAAAATCCTGCCAGCGGACCCCGCGGCTCCAGCCCGTGCCGATTGCTTTCATCCCAGCTTCCTTGGCGGCAAAACGGGCGGCGTAGCGCTCATATTTGTTTGCCTTACGATCGACATAGGCAATTTCAGCGGGAGTAAAAATGCGTTGGATAAATCGAGCGCCATAGCGCTCAATCGCCGCCCGGACGCGGCTTACTTCCGCCAGATCTGTACCGATTCCGACAATCATGGCAATCTGTAGCTTCCCTCTTGATCGTACACTGGAGCGTACAATCAAAGAGCCCCTGGAATGCAGCCTCCCTCACCGCCCTTAGTCCAAGTCCGGCAACTTTCCTACACCTACGCCGACGGCACCCTGGCACTGGACAACATCAACTTTGACATGTCGGCCGGAGAGACAGTGGTCCTGCTGGGAGCCAATGGCTCGGGCAAGACCACCTTCGTCCTCCATCTGAACGGACTGCTGCTGGGACAAGGCCACGTGACGGTAGGCGGAGTGGTGGTGAGAAAGGAAACGCTCACCGAGGTCCGGCGCCGCGTGGGGGTGGTCTTCCAGAACTCTGATGAGCAGCTGTTTATGTCAAGCGTGTTAGAGGACGTGGCCTTCGGCCCGCAGAACCTTGGCATCCCGCCCAGTCAGGCCTACGCCGTCGCCCAGCAGATGCTGGAGCGGGTGGGGCTGCCCGATGCGGGCCACAAAGTGCCGTATCACCTAAGTTCCGGGGAGAAGAAGCGCGTGGCGATCGCGGGCGTGTTGGCCATGCAGCCGGATGTGCTGATTCTGGACGAGCCCACCGTCTATCTTGACCCGCCGGGCCAGCGGACATTGATTGGTCTACTGCGGGAGTTGCCACAACCCAAGATCATCGTGACGCACGATATGGTTCTGGCGCGCGCCGTGGGGACGCGGGCAGTCTTCTTTAGTAAGGGAAGGATCGCCGGCGAAGGGAAAGTGGCCAGCGTGATTGAGGAGTTCCAGTGGGACGCCAGTGACGATCAGCCAATCGGCCCGTCAGCGTGCGCCCCACCGGTCTAACTGGAATGGACTAAGCGGCGTCGCCGCCCTGCTTCTTGCGGTACTCAGCCCAACGCTTCTTCTGGGCAGCCGCAATGCGCTTGCGCGCTTCAGGGCTCAACAGACGCTTCTTACCCGCGGCCGCCGCAGGCTTAGCACCCGCAGACTTGCGAGCACGAGTCACCGTGGCTCCGCCACCGAGAGCGGCACGGACATCAGCAATCTGCTGTTCCAAACGCGCCTGCTGCATCAGCAGACCTTCTAGCGCCGCATTCAACAAACCTGGATCAGAAATATTCATTGATTAGGATTCTCCCAAGAATCGATACTAACAGTATGGAGTTGTGAACAACTCATGTCAAATATCTTTTCGGTCTTTTTTCGGACTGCGCGATTCCAGGATGAGTGTCACTGGCCCTTGATTCAGTAGCTCAACCGACATTTCCGCCTGAAACCGCCCGGTCTCCACCCGGACACCGGCTTGGCCCACGCGATCAACGAAATACTCATACAGAGTCCGAGCCTCCTCCGCCGGCGCCGCTTGGTCAAAGGCGGGCCGGTTACCCTTGGCGCAATCTCCCAGCAGGGTAAATTGGCTGACCGCCAGGATAGACCCGCCAATCTCAGTAATTGATCGATTCATCCGGCCGTTCTCATCCGGAAAGATCCGCAGCGCCACCACCTTGCGCACCAAATAGTCGGCATCGGCTGACGTGTCGCCGCGGGCCACACCCAGCAAGATCAGCAGCCCGCGTCCGATCTCGCCGGTCACTTCACCCTCGACGGTTACTCGCGCCGAGGCCACGCGCTGCACCACCACAATCATTCAGCGAGACCCCGGCCATTGCGGACAATCGCGTCACGTATGCGCGCCGTTGTTTCCACCACGTGGGGCTGGTGGTCCAATTCTTCCAACGCCACCGCCATCTTCCGCCGCCAATTGGGATATTGCGCCGTCGATCCAGGCAGGTTTTGCTGAAACACTTCACCCGTCAGCTCTTCCTGATTCACCACCAGCAGCTCGCAGCGGGTTTGCGCCAGCAGCTCAATCACCGCCCCCACCAACGCCGGACCTAACTGCGGCACATCCTGGGCGCGATCGGCTACGGCGGGAGATATCAACTTCCACTCGTGTAAACAATTAAGCAGGCTCTGCCGGTCCCGCGCCCGCTCCGCCCGGTGGCGAGCACATACCTCCTCGTCGGCCAAGCCCGCCGCCAGCCGCGCCTCGATATCGGCGCCCGACCAGAAACCCGCCAGCGTCGGCAAATCGTGCGTCGTCACCGTAGCCACGGCCTGCGCGGAGTAGTCAGCCGGACGCTTGAAGCGCCCATCACTTTCGCGCTCAAAGTAAAGGACACGGTAACCTAAGATGCGTGAATCGTTCAAAGCCTGACGCATCGCATCGGTTATCGTGCCCAGATCTTCTCCAATGATCCGGACACCTAGCCGCGCGCTTTCCCGGGCCAACACGGCCAGCAGGTCCGCCCAGCGCTCCTCGACATAAGTGCCGTCCTTGGCGGTGAAGCCTTCCGGGATCCAGAACAGCCGGAATAGCCGCATCACATGATCCAGCCGCAGCGCGCCGCCATGCCGGGCGTTGTTGCGAATGGAGGCCGTAAATAGCTGATAGCCGTCCCGGAGATGCTGGGAGGAGTTAGGGGGCGGAAACGCCCAATCCTGCCCCTCGGGAGAGAAGTCATCTGGCGGAGCGCCCACCCGGCAGCCGCGAGCAAAATGTTCCGGGTTGGCCCATAGGTCGCACCCGTAACGGTCGGTGGCCAAGGCAAGATCATGATACAGCCCCAACGGCATGCCGGCATTACGCGCATGCTGCTGAACCTGCTCCAGCTGAAGGTCCAGCTGCCATTGGAGCCACATCCAGAACTCGACGGCACGGTAGTGCTCCGCCAGAAACCGCCGGCTTCCGGGGGCGCGCGGGTGTTGGCAGTCAGCCGGCCAATCGGTCCAAAGCCAGGTACCCGGCCGAGTTACGCGAAAATGCTCGTCCAAGGCGCAGAACAACGCGAAGTCTTCGAGTAATTCGCCTTCTCCCGCTTTAAACTGCTCAAACCCGCTGTCACCTGAAAAAGTTGCGAACGCTTGGCGCAATACGCTGAGCTTTAGTTCAGCCACGCGCTCATACTCGACAAACTCAGTCGCCCTTAGCTGGGCCAGCGTTTCCTCGGAGGGCAGAAATGCCCCCGTGCCCGCCACCGCGGCCACATCGAGATAGAGGAAGTTCCGGTAGTAGGAACACAGTGGCAGATACGGGGAGGTGTTGTAGGGCTGCCGGTTGTGGATGGCATGCAGCGGATTCAGTGCCACAAACGACGCTTCCAGCGCCCGCACGGCCCAATCGATGAAGTTCTTTAGATCGGTCAGGTCGCCGCAACCCCAGTTCCGGTTGGAGCGTAAGCCATAGAGGCTGATCGCGACGCCCGCCCGCTTCTTGAGGACGGCCGGTTGCCACACCTGGGGCACGGCCGCGCTGGCAGGCTGAGTGGACGGCGGCAACTCCGGTGCCGGCCCCAGCGCGGCCAAGATGCTGCGGAGAACCGCGTCACTGGCCTCATGGCGGCGGCCGAACACATCGTAGTACGCGGGCTGAATTCCGCGGCTGAGCGCAACGCTTTTCAGGTCCAATCTTGATTCTATGGGATACTCGAAGCTGGAAGTCATGGAACTCGAAAATCGCATCGACCTGGGACCTATCCCGCAAGACTTTTTTGAGCGGATCGACGACGAAGGCAACGGCGGCGGTCTTGGTGACGGCATCCTGCTCACCACGCTCGACAGCGTGCTGAACTGGGGCCGCGCCAACTCCATCTGGCCGATGGCATTCGGCCTGGCCTGCTGTGCCATCGAGATGATGTCGATGACCGGTTCCCGCTTCGACATCTCGCGCTTTGGAGCGGAAGTATTCCGCGGGTCGCCGCGCCAGGCCGATCTGATGATCATCGCCGGCCGCGTGTCGAACAAGATGGCTCCGGTGGTGCGTCAGTTGTACCAACAGATGCCGGAACCGCGCTGGGTGATCTCGATGGGCGCCTGCGCCACATCGATGGGTGTGTTTTCGAACTATGCGCTGATCCCGGTGAATCAGGTGATCCCGGTGGACATCTACGTGCCCGGCTGCCCGCCGCGGCCGGAGCAACTGATCTACGCGATCACGCTACTGCAGCAGAAGATCGCCGCGGAACGTGGCTCTATGAACCGCGCGCTGAACTTAGCCTAAGCAGCCCGATCAGCCCCATGCGTAAGCTTGGGGCTTCTTCGCGAAACAGGACCAGCCCCATGCGTAAGCTTGGGGCTTCTTCGTTTAACAGGACAAGCCCCAAGCTGACGCATGGGGCTAAACAGAAATACAAAAAGGGGAGCGAGTTCATCGCTCCCCTTTCCTTTTCAGACCGTTTGCAGGACTACTTGGCGGCCTTCTTCAACGCCGAAGCCTTGTCCGTCTTTTCCCACGTGAAGTTCTTGCCCTCGCGGCCGAAGTGGCCGAAAGCAGCAGTCGCACGATAGATCGGACGGCGCAGGTTCAGGGTCTTGATGATGCCCTTGGGCGTCAGGTCGAAGTTGGCGCGAACAATCGCGGTCAACTTGGACTCGTCCACCTTGCCGGTACCAAACGTGTTCACCATCACCGAAACCGGCTCAGCCACGCCAATCGCGTACGCCAGCTGGACTTCGCAACGGTCGGCTAGGCCGGCCGCGACGATGTTCTTGGCCACGTAGCGCGCCATGTAGCAAGCCGAGCGGTCCACCTTCGTCGGATCCTTGCCGGAGAAGGCGCCACCACCGTGACGGCCCATGCCGCCATAGGTATCGACGATGATCTTGCGGCCGGTCAAACCGGTGTCGCCGTGCGGACCACCCACTTCAAAGCAACCGGTCGGATTGATGTGGTACTTGGTGTTCTTGTCCACCAGTTCCTTGGGGATCACGACGTCGATGATCTTTTTGCGGATGTTGTCCACCAGGCCGGCCGGCATGGTGTTGGCCTTGGTGGGGTGGGGATCGTGCTGAGTTGACAGCACCACCGCTTCAATGCGGGTGGGCTTGCCGTCCACATACTCCACCGAAACCTGGCTCTTGCCATCGGGCCGCAGGTGCGGCACTTCGCCCGTGCGGCGAACTTCCGACAAGCGCTGCACCAGCTTGTGCGCCATCATGATCGGCAGCGGCATCAGTTCCGGGGTCTCGTTGCAGGCATAGCCAAACATCAAGCCCTGGTCGCCCGCGCCGCCCGTGTCCACGCCCATCGCGATGTGCGGAGACTGGCCATGGATCAGGTTCATCACCGAGCAGGAGCGATAGTCGAAACCATACTCCGAGCTGGTGAAGCCGATGTCCTTAATGACGTCACGGACCAGGTCCGGAATGTCTTTGAAGAACTGAATATTCTTCGTCGTGATCTCACCCGCAACCACCACGGTACCGGTGGTCACCAGCGTCTCACAGGCGACCCGGCCCATCGGATCTTTCGCGAGAATCGCGTCGAGAATGGCATCCGACACTTGGTCGGAGATCTTATCCGGGTGACCTTCCGTCACCGACTCGGACGAAAAAATGAAACGCTGTGATTCTGCCACGGGCGTTAACTTCCTCCTGAACACAATGCGATCTTTCCCCGGTCTTGGCGCTTGAACATTCTCCGCGAGCGGCGGAAGGATGGAGAAACTACAACGGGAAACGCAACATTACTCAGTTTACCGGGCTGATCCAAGCACGTCAATTCAACCAGTCCTGGGTATGTCCTGGAACTAAAGCCCTAAAGCGCTGCAAAAACTGCCCTAGCCGGGCGTCAGGTACCGGTAGGCCCCGCGGCGGCTACGGAATCAACCGGCTGTCGCCATCGCGCCGGGTGATGCGCTCCCGGTCTAAAAACTCAAGCAGCGGAATCGCAAACTTGCGCGAGACGCCGGTCCACTCCTTAAACTCGGCCACGCCAAAGCGCTGCCCCCGCCGGCTGGCCAGCGCCTGTTTCAGCAGGGCCACGGCATCGCGATGATAGATCAGCCCCGCGCCGATGCGCACCAGCCGGCCATCGCGAAGCAAGAGACTCAGCAGCGTTTTGGCGCGCGCTGCTTCCACGCCACAGCCCGCGAGTACGTCATCCGAGGCCGGCACGGCCAGTCCCGCCTGCTGAAAGGCGCCCTCAATTTTGGCGATCGCCGCGTCCTCGTCCTGCTTCAGATGCAGCCGGTGGGTTTTCAGCCGGACCACTTCCGCCTCCCCCACCAGTTCATCACCCAGCAGGCTATCGAGCAGTGCCGGGGGCGCCGCCGCCAGTTCCCGGCTCCGCAGCTCCTCTTTGGGCATACCCGGAGCCAGCGGCTGCGTGCGGTGAAACTCGCCCACCACGGCCACCAGCCGCTGGCGCAGAGCTGCGACGCGCGCCGGATCGATCAAGGGACCGGCCGCCACCTCGGCGGCGGTAAACCCTCGCGCGCGCAACTCGGGCGCGGTCAACCCAAACGGCGCCTCCTCCACCAGTAGCTTGATCTGGCCCAGCCGGTCCGCGGAATCGAGCTTCGCAAGCCGCTCCGCCATCGGTCCGCGGCGCAACTTGGGCGGGTACGGGTCCACCACCCAGCCGCCCCCAACGGTCTCGACTGGCGAGAAGCGGCGCAGAATAAACCGGTCCCCCGGCAGCATCAGCAACGGCTCCGCCAGGATGACTCGCGCATACTGGGCAGCCGCGTCCAGCAGCCGGATCTCGGCCTCCACCTCCGCCGTTCCGGCATGGAAGTGCACCGGTGTCCGCGCCTTCAAGGGCGGCGCGGAGGCCAGCATCTCCAGATGCACTCCGCATTCCTGCGTGGGCCGGAACAGACCCGCGGGCGCCAGCGTCTGGCCCCGCCGCAGTTGAGCCACTTCGACGCCCGCCAGATTGATCGCCGTCCGTTGCCCCGCCCCGGCCAAGGTGGCCGCTACGCCATGGGTCTGGATGCCGCGGACGCGCACGCGGTGCCCATCGGGGTAGAGCTCCAGCTCATCTTCCAGGCGGACTTGCCCCGCGGTGACCGTTCCCGTCACGACCGCGCCGAAGCCACGCATGGCAAAGGCCCGGTCCACAGGAAGTCGAAACGCAGGTGCGCCACCTTTCGTCGAAGCTCCCATGGCCGTCCGCGTTGAGCCACCGGAGAGTTTCCCCATCCGCGCAATCTCCGCGCGCAGCTCCGGCAACCCGGCGCCTGAGACGGAGCTGACGGCGTGCATCGGCGCGCCCTCCAGAAAGGAGCCCGCCACCATCTCCTCCACTTCCATGCGGACCAGCTCCACCATGTCCGCATCCACCAGGTCGGCCTTGGTGAGCGCGATGATGCCGTGCTTTAAGCCCAGCAGGCGGCAGATGTCGAAGTGCTCCCGGGTTTGCGGCTTGATGGATTCATCCGCTGACACGACAAACAGCACCAGATCGATGCCCGTCACTCCGGCCAGCATGTTTTTGACGAACCGCTCGTGGCCCGGCACATCGACAAATCCGGCGCGCAGGCCCGGCAGGTCCAGGTGCGCAAAGCCCAGGTCAATCGAGATGCCGCGCGCCTTTTCTTCTTTCAGCCGGTCCGTCTCGATCCCGGTGAGTGCGCGGACCAGGGCGGTCTTGCCATGGTCAATGTGACCCGCGGTGCCGACGATGATGCTTTTGCCTTCGATGGTTCCCTGCTCTCCGGGCCGTGGCGGCCAGTGCCCTGGCCGGTGGCGCGCATAATGACAATGATGCTACGGCTGCTGGTTCTATTTTGCGTGGTGTTCCCGGGGGCCGTCGCTCCGGTGGCGGCGGCGAATCTGCCAACCGCCCAGCAGCCTGCCGCGCCGAAGGCCACGTTTCGCGCCGACGTCTCGGAAGTCCGCGTCGATGTCCAAGTACTCGATGGCAAGAAGATTATCACCGGCTTGGGCCCTGCCGATTTTCAGATCTCTGACGAAGGCCAGCCGCAAACAATGCTGCGCTTCGGCGAAGAGTCGGAGCCCGTCGCTCTGGTGATCTTGATCGATGTGTCGGGCAGCATGAAGAAGTACGCCCGCCAGCTGGCCTCCGCCGCGCAGGCCGCCTTGAAGCACTTAAAGCCGCAGGATCGGGTGAGCGTCATGGTCTTTTCGCGCGGCACCGAACTGCTCAGCGACTTTTCGGTCGGCCTGGAAGAAGTGGCCCGCGAGATCGAAGTGGGTGTCGAGCAGCACCGCTTGCCCAGCGGTACGGCGATCTACAACTCCGTGCTCGAGGCCAGCCGCCTGCTCGCCACCGACAAGGAGAAGAACCTGGCCAGCCGCCGCGCCGTGCTGATCTTGACCGACAACGCCAGCCTCAACTACCAGATCACGGAGGCTCAAGTACTGCGCGAGCTGTGGGGCGTGGATGCGGTGCTGAATGCCCTGGTGACCGACAACGCGGAGCGGCCCAAGCTCGCGCGGCCCGGCGCGTTTCGCAACCCGGATTTCACGCCCACCGACATCTTCAAACTGGCCGACCAGACCGGCGGCGAAGCTTATCAAGTAGACCGCGCCGATCGCGCCTTCCCGCAGATCATGGAACGCCTCCGCAGCCGCTACACCGTCATCTACCGGCCGCCATCGGGTCCACCCGGCGTTTTCCGGTCGATCAAAGTGGAGCTCTCCCCCGCCGCCCGCCGCCGCTATCCCGGAGCGCGCATCCGCACCCGCGCGGGCTACTACACCGCTGAATAGCCCAAAGAAGCTACGATACGGGTTCGCATGAGCAGAGCCACAAGACAGCAAGAACTGGAACGCCGCCGCGCCGCGGCTGAAGCCGGAGGCGGCCCCGCGCGCACCGAACGCCAGCACAAAGAAGGCAAGTTGTCCGCCCGCGAACGGGTGAGGCTGCTGCTGGACGAAGGTAGTTTTGAAGAGCTCGACAAGCTGGTCCGGCACCGCTGCCGCGATTTCGGCATGGAAGAAAACGTCGTCGATGGCGACGGCTTCGTCACCGGCTTCGGCCTGGTGCATGGGCGCCTCGTCTATGTCTTTGCGCAGGACTTTACGGTGCTGGGCGGATCACTGTCGGAGACCAACGCGCAGAAGATCGTCAAGATCATGGACCTGGCGATGAAGAACGGCGCCCCCGTCATTGGCTTGAACGATTCGGGCGGCGCGCGCATCCAGGAAGGTGTGGTTTCGCTGGGCGGCTATGCGGACATCTTCCTGCGCAACACGCTGGCCAGTGGCGTGGTGCCGCAGATCTCGGCCATCATGGGCCCTTGCGCGGGCGGCGCGGTCTATTCGCCCGCGCTCACGGACTTCGTGCTGATGGTGGAGGGCACCAGCCACATGTTCGTCACCGGGCCCGACGTCATCAAGACCGTCACCAACGAAGAAGTGGACAAGGAAGAACTAGGCGGCGCGGAAACGCACAACACGCGCAGTGGCGTCGCGCACTTCATGGCCGCCGATGACGCCGAATGCCTGCGCCAGATCCGGCGGCTGCTCTCATTTCTGCCCTCGAACAACCGGGACGACCCGCCGCGCAAGACATCCGGCGACCCCATCGACCGCATGGACACCTCGCTTGACACGCTGGTGCCGGAAGAGTCCAACCAGCCCTACGACATTACCGACGTCATCACCCGCATCGTCGACGACGGCGACTTTATGGAAGTGCACGAGCACTACGCCAAAAACATCGTCATCGGCTTTGCGCGCCTCGATGGCCGCACGGTGGGCATCTGCGCCAATCAACCGGCGTTCCTGGCCGGTTGCCTGGACCTGAATTCATCCGTCAAGGGCGCCCGCTTCGTGCGCTTCTGTGATGCGTTCAACATTCCAATCATCACCTTTGAAGATGTTCCCGGCTTCCTGCCTGGAACCGACCAGGAGTGGAACGGCATCATCCGCCACGGCGCCAAACTGCTCTACGCCTATGCCGAAGCGACGGTGCCCAAGATCACGGTGATCACCCGTAAGGCCTATGGCGGCGCCTACTGCGTCATGGGTTCCAAGCACCTGCGGACCGACTTGAATTACGCCTGGCCGATGGCCGAAATCGCTGTAATGGGCGCCGAGGGGGCGGTGAACATCGTCTACCGCCGCGAGATCGCCGCCTCGGCTGATCCGGAAGCGACGCGGGCCGACAAGGTCCAGGAGTTCAAAGACCGCTTCGCCAGCCCCTACGTCTCCGCCGAGCGGGGCTTCATCGATGATGTGATCGAGCCTCACGAGACGCGGCCGCATCTGATCCGGGGTTTGCGGATGCTCGAGAACAAAGTGGACACCATGCCCAAGAAGAAGCACGGCAACATTCCGCTGTAGACTGAGGGCATGGCGGTACTGACGCGCTATCGGGTCTCGGACTTGGCCACGCTGGAGCGTGCGCCCGGCGTCGCCCATTTCGAATTGAGCGAAGGAGAACTGATCCCCGTGGGCAATGCGGGCGCGCGGCATGAGTTGATCAAATCGAATGTCGCGGAGATCCTGACGACATGGAATGCCCCGATCCGCCTGGGGAAGGTACTGACCGAGTCCAGCTTCGCCCTTGGAGAGGAAGTCTCACGGCAACCTGACGTTGCCTTCTTGCTACGCGCAAAGTATCTCCAGCTCCCCGACGACGACGTCCCCATCCCCTTTGCCCCCGATCTGGCAGTGGAAGTGATCTCGGTCTCTGAATCCGCTCTCGATGCCGAGCGCAAGGTCGCCGAGTACTTTGAAGGGGGCACGGCGGAAGTGTGGCAGATCTACCCTCGCGAGCGTTTTATCCGCATCCGCCGGCCGGGCCTGGTGCAAGATGTGGAAGGCGCTCAACTGCTCGAAACGCCACTGCTTCCAGGCTTCTCCGTGCCTGCTGAACTGTTCTTTCAGCGATAGCCAGCTACCTGGGCGGGGGCCACCCACGCAGCTGGTGATAGCGAGCGCGTGGCTCCGCGGTCCAGCCATTTACGCCATGCTTGGGCAGCCAATAGGCGTGGACATAGAGGAACGCCACCAGCGCCAGGGCGCCACCCGCCAGCACGCCGGCGCGCCCAAACTGGTAGGAGACCAGCGCCGTGCAACCCAGGATCAGAAGGGACTTCAACACGCGCCGCCACCACGGCAGCTGTGGCTCAAAGTGCCGGAACGCGATGTTTCCCGCCAGCAGGATCACGGCGACGATAGCTAACTCCACAAACACGTCGCCACCTTACCGCAGCACGGGCTTGTCGAGCGTATCCCACCCATACGCGCGTGCCACCCGCTCCCGGATCTCACGCGTGAGCACGTCGCCGTTATCGCCGTTGGTGAGAATCACCACGCCATAGCCCTTCACCCGGTGCGCCGCCATATCACTGCGGAATCCGAAGTTGGATCCGCCATGCTCAAAATACCAGCCCTCGCCATACTTACTGATCCGGAAACCGACGCCATACGGGCCTACGCCCACGGGCGTCACCATCTCTTGCATCGTCTTCTGGCCGACCACCTTCGAACTCTTGCCCTGCAGCGTCAACTGCACGTCGATGAGGAACTTGGCCAGATCTGTCGCCGTGGTCCACAGCCCGGCCGCGGCCATCTCCGGGTATACGTGCCAACGGGCCGCACTGCCCTTGCCCGCGCCATTGTGGGCCCGCGCGGCCTGCTTCTCGCGCTCTAAAGGGAGAGGCTGTTGGTAGGTGCTATTGGTCATCCCAATCGGCCCCAGCACCCATTCCTGCATCAGCGGCGCAAACTCCTTGCCGGCTGCATCGCTGAGCGCGAGTTGCTGAATGGTGACGGCGCCGCCGGAATACTGGACCGCCTCAAAGGGCGCCCGGACCAATCGCACGGGACCAGTGTTCGAAGGCGCGCGGCCATCGAGAATCTCCAACACCGTCGGCACCTTCGTCCCAGGCGCGTAACCGGGAAAGCCAAAGCCGTCTCCGGTCCCCGAGGTGTGGCTGGTCAGCCCGCGTGGCGTCACCGGACATCCCGGGACAAATGGGTTACCGGGCACCTTCCACGTCTTGAGGATCGTGTTGACGTCCTGGTCCAGCGTGAACAGGCCTCGTTCAACCGCTTTCAAGCTACCCAGCGCCGCCACCGGTTTGCTCATGGAAGCGGCCTGGAACATGGTTTCGGGAGTGACGGGCGTCTTGGCTTCGGCATCCGCGTAGCCCCAGGCCTTCGCCCAGTGCACTTCAAAGTCGCGAATCACCGCCACGCTGACGCCGGGGACGTGGAACTTCTCCATCAGTTCCTCGATGGTGAAGCCATCCATCCCTTGCCGGTTCGGGGTCTGCCTGCCCTCGACCAGCCGTATCGCCTCCGCCGAGGTCTGCGCCCAGGCTGCGAACGCCGTCATCAACCCGATCAGGATAGGTTTCAGAGATCTCATCGTTCTTGTATTACTGATCCTAGCCGTCTCCGGTTCCCCCTGCAGAAAGAAAAAAGGCTCCGAGCCGAAGCCCGGAGCCTTTTCGTTCATTGGTCCAGCCGCCTCAGAAGATATACTTCAGCGCGAACTGCAACTGACGCATGTTGGTGCGCGTACCCGTCAGCACACCGTAGTTGCTGGCATTGGTGATCTGGCCCGCAGTGTTGCGGACGATCTGGCCCGCGTTGGTGTCCGGGTTGCCCCAGTTGGGGTGGTTGGGCAGGTTGAACGCTTCAAAGCGGAACTGCAGCGTGTGGCCTTCCACCGGCATCTTGAAGTTCTTCAGCGTGGAGAAGTCCATGCCAAAGATCGACGGGCTGATCAGCGTGTTGCGGCCGACGTTGCCGAAGGTGCCGAAGGTCTGCAGCGTGTAGGCCGCCGGGTTAAACCAACGGGTTGGGTCCCGGTTATCCAGGTTGGGGTTGACGCCCGCGTTGTAGGTGGGACGGTCAAAGCCCGCGCCCGTGTTGGACTGGTCACGGCCGGAGGTCACCGTCAACGGGAAGCCCGTGGACATGGTGATGATGGAGCCCAACTGCCAGCCGCCGATGACGGCATTGGCAAAGCTGTTGGAGATGTTCCACGCCTTGCCCTTGCCCACCGGCAGGTCATAGAGGATGGAGGTAACGGCGCGATGGCGGGTGTCGAAGGTGGACAGGCCGCGCTCGCAACGCATGCAGTAGCTGTTCTGCGGGAACAGCGTGTCGCCGTCGTTGACGCGAATGCCGGAGGTCTCATCGATCGACTTGGCGTAGGTGTAGGAGACCAACGCCGACAGTCCGTTCGCGTAGCGCTTGGTCAGCTTGGCGCCCAGCGAGTTGTAGTTGCCGCGGCCGCCGTTATCCACCAACTGGATGCGGCCGAAGAACGGATAGGGCGACCGCGAGATCACCGAACCGGTGGCGCCTGGGATCGCTTCGTTCACCGCGCGCAGTGATTCCAGCTTGCGGCTGACTGAGCCCAGATAGCCCACCTCCAACACCAGGTTCTGCGAGAACTCACGCTGTACGTTCAGCAGGTACTGCATCACGTACGGCGTGCGGCGCTCATAGAGATTGGCGAAGGTGTAGGGGTTGGCGATCTGCGGCAAGGCGCCCGTGATGGAGGCAAAGCCGTTGGCCCACTGCGTGTCGGGCCGGGTGCTGTCGGACTCCTTACGGAAGCGGCCAGCGGTATTGCGGGCCATGTCGAAGCGCGGGTTGCCGGTGTCCTGGGTGTAGAACATACCGGCGCCGGTGCGGATCACCCACTTCGAGGTCGGGTTCCAGCTGATGCCGATACGCGGCGCGAAGTCGTTGTTGTCGCGGCGGACCAAACGGTTGCCGAGGCGGCCATCCTGGGCCACATCGATGCCGGGCCACCGGATGGCGATGCCGTCATAGGGGTTGCTGCCATTGCCCTGGCGCAGGAACACCGGGTAGCGGCTGCGATCGGTGATGCCGGGGGTTGAATCCATGTACGGCATGTAGGCCGTGAACAAGCGGCCGCTGGAATCTTCCCAGGGCGGCGTGTTCTCGTAGCGCATACCCAGCGACAAGGTCAGCTTGCTGGTGACCTTCCAAGTGTCATCCACGAAGAAGGCAAAGCTGGTGGCGCGGAAGCGGGCGCTGCCGATGGCGACGGCGGTTTCCGCGCGGCGCACTTCGCCCAACAGGAAGTCAGCAAAGGCGTCGCCGCCCAGGTTGGTACCGGTCGGAGCACGGCGGCTGGCGTTCACTTCAAAGCCAAACGAGCCGCGGGCAAACTGATTGCCGTCCTGGTTGAACTGGTCGTTGCGAATTTCGCCGCCGAACCGGATGGTGTGCTTGCCCTTCACCCAGCTGGTGTTGTTCAGGAACTGCATGGAGCGGTTCTTGTTCTCATAGGGGCCTTCGGAATCGTCACCGAAGCCCGAGTAGTTGGTCAGGCCGATCGAGGGGATACCGTAGGTGATCGGCGCGCCGCCCTTCAGGCCGGGCACCGCGATTTCGTCGACGACGTTGCGGACGTTGGCCAATTCGCGCGCGGTGGAGTTGTAGAACCGCGTGTAGCCGAACCGCGTCTCATTCACGATGTTCGGCGTGATGGTGCGCGTGTTGGAACCCATGTACTGTTCAACGTTGGTCAGCACCTGGGCGCCATTCAGCTTCAGGCCGGCGTTGAACTGAACTTCATCGCCCCAGCTGTAGCGGCCGGACCACTGCGAACGGGATGATTCGTTCCAATCCATGCGCAGAATGAACTGGTCGCGATTGATCGGAGCGCCCTGCGGCTGCTGGAAGTTCCGGGTGCGCGGATTGGCCGTTACGGTATTGGGCGCCGGATAGAACTCCAGCAGCTTCTTCGAGATGGGCTCGATGCGGTTGGCGGGAATCGTCGCGTTGGGGAACGGCAGTGAATCGACCACCGAACCATTCACCGTGCGCGTGCGCGGGTCAAAGATGCCGCCCGCGATTTCGCTAAAGTTACCGTCGCGCATCGCGGCGCTGGGCAAGTTGTAGATGTTCTGCGTCTGGCGGCGCTGGCGGAACGCTTCATAGTTGCCCATGAAGAACAGCTTGTCCTTGCCGTTGAGCAGTTTCGGAATGATCACCGGACCCGAGAACGTGCCGCCGTACTGGTTCCACTTGAACGGATCTTTGGGCGGGCGGTTGGTGTTGAACGCGTAGTTCTTGGCGTCCAGTTTGTCGTTGCGCAAGAACTCAAACGCGGTGCCATGGAACTGGTTGCCACCCGATTTGGTGAGCACGTTGATCTGCGCGGTGGCGCGGCCGAATTCGGCCGGGTAGACACCGGTCTGCACTTTGAATTCCTGCAGCGCGTCGATGGACGGCTGAATGACGAAGGTGTTGAAGTTGGGGTCGGTATTCTCGACACCATCCAGCGAATAGTGGTTGAACGAACTACGCTGGCCGCCGACGGCAATCGAGTTCTCCGACCGGAAGCCGCCCTGACGGCTGCGCGCCTGACCCGCCGACGGAAAGCCCGTCGAGGTGTTGGGCGACAGCGAAACCAATTGCAGGTAGTTGCGGCCGTTGAGCGGCAGCTCAACGATGCGCTTGTTTTCAACCACGGTTCCCAACGTCGAGTTCTCCGTCGTCAAAGCGCTGGCTTGCGCGCTGACTTCGATACTCTCGCTGACCGAACCGACCGTCATATCCAAGTCAAGGCGGACCGTCTGCTGAACCTGGACTTCCACATTGGAAGACGTGGCGGACTTAAAGCCCTGTTTCTCTGCCTTCAGGTTATAGACGCCGGGAGGCAAGGACGGGAAACTGTAGATGCCCGCGTCGTTGGTAATAGAGCTACGCTTGGCGTTAGTGGCAACGTTGTTAATGTTGACGGTAACGCCGGGAACACTGGCTCCGGTGGTATCGCGGACTTCACCGGTGATCTCGCCCAGGGTTTGCGCCAATATGGGCAAGCCAAGGGTAATTAACAGACAGAATACGAACAAGAGCCTCTTCATCGAGGTTCACCCCATTTAAAGCAATTTAGCGTCCGCAACTGAGCGCAACGCGTTCAACACAATATCATTAATCCTGCACCGCTGGGCCTACGGCTATGCTGTGAGACCTCACCGGGTTTTGGCCAAAACTACCGCAACACGG
This sequence comes from Acidobacteriota bacterium, assembly GCA_026394055.1. GTDB lineage: Bacteria > Acidobacteriota > Terriglobia > Bryobacterales > Bryobacteraceae > JAPKYZ01. Next base: position 58,080 of record JAPKYZ010000107.1, on the reverse strand, counting down.
GCCAGTTGCCGATGATCCACAAGAGGCGCGAGGGAATCGTGCCTCATAATGAAAGACTGATGACCATGCTTCGTTGGTTCATTGCCGGATTCACCCTTTGCGGCCTCGCCGCCGCCCAGACGATGGCGCCGCCCAAGGCGGGCCCCGCCACCATCATGAAGATCGGTGAAGTGAAGGCCGGGCAGAAAGCCATTGCCTGGACTGTGTTTGAAGGCACCGAACCAGAGCCCGTGCCCATTGAGATCATCGGCCTGATGAAGAACGCCTGGGGCCCCAAGCAGGACATCATTCTGGGCAAGATGGGCGGCAAAGCGGCGCGGACCAACGTGGCCGGCGGCATGTCCGGATCACCGGTCTATATTGACGGCAAGCTGGTGGGCGCGGTGGCGCTGCGGCTGAGCGTGTTTTCGCCCGACGCCATTTGCGGCATCACGCCTATTGAGCTGATGCTCGAAATCAACGAGTTCGACAAGTCGCGCCCGGCGGAAGCTCGCGCCACGGCCTCCATTCAACTTCCCGGTGAATACCAGCAAGGCCAGCCCGTGGCCGCGCAGCCGTTGATGATTCCGATTGAGGCTCCGCTGACGCTGTCGGGCGTGCAGGAAGAAACGATGCGCCAGTTCTCGCCCTTCTTTTCGCAGTGGGGCGTCAAAGCAGTAATGGGCGGTGGCGGCGGCACGGCTTATGAAGTGAAGCCGGCTCCTGATTGGAAGAATGCTCTACGCCCCGGCCAGACCGTGACCGGCGTGCTGGTCTCGGGCGACATGAGCGTCACCGGCTTGGGCACGGTCTCCTATAACGACGGCCGCCGCGTGCTGGCGTTCGGCCATCCGTTCTTTGGCTTAGGCCCCGTCGAGATGCCGATGTCGCGCGGCGAAATTCTGATGGTGCTGGGCAGCGCCTTCCAGCCCAACAAGATCGGCAACGCCACCGAGATCGTCGGCGCCCTTAAGCAGGACCGCCACTCCGGCATCATGGGCGTCCTCGGCGATCAGGCCCCGATGATCCCGGTCGCAATGAAGATCCGCAATCTCTCCGATTCCAAGACCGTCGTCAACCAGAAGGACTTCCGCTTCAACGTCTTCATCCAGCAAAAGTGGACCCCGTTTCTGATGATGTTGACGTTGTTCAACTCCATTCAACAGCTGAATGAGTTTGCCGACGAGGCGACGTACCGCTTCTCCGGCTCAATCGAACTGGAAGGCCTGGGCAAGATTGATCTGAAGACCATGCAATCTTCCGGCGACAACCCGGCGCCCGCGCCGATGGTGCTGGCTGGATGGTGGGCCGACAAGTTCAACCGCCTGCTGGCCAACCAGATCGAGACGCCGAAGCTGAAGAGCGTCAACCTGACCGTGGATGTGATTCCGGACCGGCAGACGGCCGTGCTCGAAAGTGCCTGGACCTCCGCCACCGAAGTGCAACCCGGCGACGAGATCAGCGTGAAGGCTTACCTGCGGCCCTATCGCGGCGCCCGCCAGGAGCGCACCTTCAAGCTGAAGGTCCCGGCCAATCTGGCCAAAGGAGAGCATCGCCTGCTGCTCTCCGATGCCGACACATTGAACCGCCTGCAATCCGCCGCCGGTATGGTGAACCGCTATCTGGACGTGCCGCAGATCGTCTCGTTGATCAAGCAGGAGCGGACCAACACGCGCGTCTACGTGTCGCTGGTGCAATCGCGCCCGACGCTCTATTCCGAAGACAAAGCTCTGCCCAACCTGCCCGCCTCGGTGATGAGCGTGATGAGCGGCTCCCGGACGCCCAGCCGTCCGCTGATCAGCTCCGCCGAAACGGCCACCGAGCAGCTGGCGCTTGATTTTGATCAAGTGATCTCCGGCAGCGCGTCCGTCCGAATCTCTGTCCGTTAGGCCCGCACGCATGAATCAACGAATCCTTTCCCTGGCGGCCGCCGCCGCCCTGAGCCTTGCCTCCGCCGTGGCGGTAGAGACCCGGACGTGGTCCCAGAATGAGCAGGCCGACTACGAGAAGGCGATCCTCAAAGGCGTCTCGCTCCGCAGCGACGGACGCCTGGCGCTGGCCCCCGCCGTGACTGAGCTGTTCGACGCCGGAACGCCGTATCTGTGGGCCATTGTGCGCGATTCCAAGGGCATGCTCTACGCGGCCGGAGGCGGTACGGGCGGCAGCACGGTGAAGATCTTCCGTTTGGGCGCTGACGGCAAAAGTACGGCGTTTGCTGAGCTGGAAGGTCTTGAGATCCACGCGCTGGCGCTGGACAAACAGGACCGCCTCTACGCCGCCACGCTGCCCGACGGCAAGGTGTGGCGCATCGGCGCCGATGGCAAGCCCGCCGTCTTTTATGACCCCAAGGCCCGCTACATCTGGGCGCTCGCGTTCAACGCGGCGGGTGATCTGTTTGTGGCCACCGGCGACCAGGGCGAGATCCACCGTGTGCGCCCGGATGGACAGGGAACGGTCTTCTTCAAGCTGGATGAGGCGCACGCTCGGGCGATGGCCTTCGACACCAAGGGCAATCTGGTGGTGGGTACAGAGCCGGGTGGCGTGATCCTGCGCGTGGCTCCCAATGGCCAAGGCTTCGTTCTTTATCAGACGTCCAAGCGGGAAGTGACGGCTATCGCGGCATTGGCCGATGGCCGCGTGGTGGTGGCCGCGGCGGGCAACAAGGGAGCTCTATCCGCACCGATGGTGCTGGCGCTGCCTCCGGCTCCGGCACCGCCCGCGGGCCAGGCCGCCGGTCAAGCGCCGCGCCCGGCCGCACCTGCGCCGCAGCTTCCGCCGGTCGCTTTGGTGCAGGGTGGATCGGAGGTGATCGAGCTGGACGCCGACGGCGCGCCGCGCAAGTTGTGGAGCCACGCGCAGGAGGTCGTCTATGCGCTGGCCGTGGACGCGCAAGGCAAAGTGATCCTGGGTGCGGGCAACAAGGGCAGCATTTATCGGGTGGAGTCTCCCGTGCTCAGCACGTTGCTGGTGAACACGCCCTCCACGCAGGTGACGGGCTTTGCGGGCGGCGGTAGTGCCGGACTGTTTGCGGCCACCGGCAATGCGGGCAAGGTGTTTGCCCTTGGCCCGTGGCTTGAAAAGCGCGGCACGATCGAAAGCGATGTCTTCGACGCCGGCACGTTCTCCTACTGGGGCCGCCTGAACGACGACGCGACGCTGGCCGGAGGCACCATCCGCTTTGAGACCCGCAGCGGCAATCTCGATCGCCCGCAAAAGAACTGGAGCGCCTGGGCTCCGCTGAAAGACGGCCGGCTCACCTCGCCGCCGGCTCGCTTTCTGCAATGGAAGGCCACCTTCACGCCCGCCGCCGCCCCAGGTAGCGCCGCCCCCGAGCTGAGCGGCGTCGACATCGCCTGGATGGCCAAAAATTTGGCACCCCGCGTCGAAGAAGTGCAAGCGACACCGGCCAACTACCGCTTTCCCCAGAACTCAATCACACTGAACCTGACGCCCAGCATCACGCTACCGCCGCTGGGCAAGACCCGCCGCAGCAGCGCTCCTTCGTTGAGCCTTGATTCCGGCAGCTCCTCTTCGATGTCCTACGCCAAAGGCACCGGCGGCGCCCGCTGGCTGGCCGCGGATGACAATGGCGATGAGCTCAACTACAAGGTGGAGATTAAGGGCGTGGCGGAAAGCACCTGGAAGCTGGTCAAGGAACGCGTGAAGGAAAAGCAGATCAACTTTGACCTCACCACCTATCCGGACGGCGAATACCTGGTCCGCGTCACCGCCAGTGACCAACCGAGCAACCCGCCCGTGCAAGCGCTGGAAGCGGTCGCCGTCAGCCCCAGTTTCCTGATCGACAATACGCCGCCCGTGATCGAAGACCTCTCCGCCCAGCCCGCCGGGGGCCGCGTACAGCTGCGGTTTAAGGCCAAGGACGCGCTGAACTGGATTTCGAAGGCGGAGTACTCGATCAATGGCGTCGAGTGGCTGACGCTGGAGCCTTCCACCAAGCTCTCTGACTCCCGCGAGCTCTCCTACGACTTGTTGCTCGATCGCCCACAGCCCGGTGAGCTTACCATCGCCGTCCGAGTCTCGGACGAATTCGACAACCAGGCCACGGCCAAGATCGTCGTCCGCTAGATCCCTGCCCGGGACCCTTATTCAGCCCCATGCGTGAGCTTGGGGCTTTTTCGCTGACCCTGAAGAAGCCCCAAGCTGACGCATGGGCTGATCTCGGGCGACTCTGTGGCGCGGGGGCCGATGCCCGCCATTTTGCTATCACGGGACTTTCACCCGCTGCGTACTAGCCGTCTTCTGAGGCGCTTTCTCGCCTTGCAGGCAAAAGAAAAATTCCCCCAGCCCAGATAGGGCCTCCACCCTACAGCCCCGCCAAAATTCCGCCGATCATCCAGCCAGAGACAGGATGGTAGGCCCCACACCCAAGGTAAATCGAAGCTGGGCTGATCCCTTGGCGAACCGGATCCCCGATCCTGTGGCCAAGCTTCGCTATCTCAAAAATGTCCGGGATGGCGAGGAAGCGGTGCCGGAGCGTTCGTGGTGGCGGCGGGCTCGTCTGCCGGTGGCCGCGACGGTGGTGGTGGCGACGATGGTGATGGGCGGAGCGGTGCTGCGGAGCCCGTCCAAGCGCGAGAAGTCTGTCGAAGCGGCGGCGGCTCCGGAGGCCAAGGGTTCGGGCGCAGGCGCGGTGGCGGTAGCGGCGGGTCACGCCTCGGGAACGGTGATGGCGGCGGCGCCGGGCACGAAGGTGTGGCTGGTGGAGACGCGGGGCACGCTCGAAAGCTGGTCCAACGGGCTGCAGGTGGATACGTCGCTGACGGTGGGCAACAAGAAGCGCCACAAGGCGCCGACGGGCATCGTGTTCCACACCACTGAAAGCCAGATGGACACCTTTGAGCCGGAGAAGGCGCAGCGGCTGAAGATTCTGGCTCGCGGCTTGTTGAACTATGTGCGCGAAGAGAAGGGTTATCACTATGTGATCGACCGCTTCGGCCGGGCGTTCCGCATCGTGGCCGAAGACGATATCGCCTACCATGCCGGCAATTCGGTGTGGGGTGATGAGAAACACACCTGGACGGGGCTGAACGACGATTTTTTGGCGGTGTCGCTGGAATCGGCCACCCGGACCGGGGATGAAAACCCGGAGATCACTCCGGCGCAGAAGCTGGCGCTGCGGATGCTGGTGGAGATGCTCCGCTACCGCTACGGCATCGCGGCCCGCAACTGCGTGACGCACGCACAAGTATCGGTGAACCCGTCCAACTTCCGGGTTGGATGGCACACCGATTGGGCGGGAAACTTCCCGTTCGAAGAGATTGGGTTGCCGGACAACTACCAGCTGCCGCTGGTGGCCGTAGAACGCTACGGGTTTGGCTATGACCCCGCATTTTTTGCCGCTACCGGTGCCCGCATGTGGCGAGGCGTAGTGGCGGCAGAAGACCGGCTGCGAGCGGAAGCGTCGCGCCGGCAGATCTCTGTAGCCCAGCTGAGAGCTGAGCTGCGGAAACTTTACTCACAGAACACGCGGGCACAGGATGTACCCGCGCCGAACCAACCAGAGACCGCTCATAAGGAGACTCACTAGATGAACAACGCACTCGGACTCGACGTCGGCACCAGCCGTCTGGTTTTGGCCGCCAAGGATGGCGACGCTTTTACTTACTCCCGGCAATTGAATGCCTTTGTCACCATCCCGTACGCGAAGATGACAGAGCGCGCCCTGCGCAATGAGGGCGTCCCGTATTCGCTGGACAACGGCCAGATTCTGGTCCACGGCAACGAGGCGGCCCGCTTTGCCGACCTGTTGCAGATGGAGACCCGCCGTCCGATGGACCGTGGCGTGCTCAACCCCTCCGAACCCGAAAGCGGCGCCCGCTTGAAGGAAATGCTGAAGAGCCTGCTCGCCGGCCGCACCCCGGGCCAGCGCGTGTTCTTCACCGTTCCCGCGGCTCCGCTGGGTGAAGACCAGGGCGTCACCTACCACGCCGCCACCACCGGCCAGCTGCTGGAAGAGCTAGGCTTCCGCGCCACGCCGATCAATGAAGGCTTGGCCGTGGTCTACGGCGAGATGGAAAACACCAACTACTCGGGCATCGGCGTCTCCCTGGGCGGCGGCCTGGTGAACGTGTGTCTGGCCTACTTGTCCATGCCCGTGTTCAGCTTCTCCACCGGCAAGGCCGGCGACTACATTGACTCGAGCACGGCTGCCGTCACCGGCGACCTGGCCACCCGCGTCCGCCTCGCCAAGGAAGAAGACTTCCACCTGAGCGGTGTCTACTCGAACAAGCTCCATCAAGTGCTGGCCGTCTACTACGACGACGTCATCAAGACCCTGGTCAGCGGCCTGCGGGAAGCGTTCACCAACACCCGCAACCTGCCCAAGCTCAGCCGCCCGATCCCGCTGGTTCTTTCCGGTGGCACCGCGATGCCGCGCGGCTTCCGCGACCGGTTCGAGAAGGCCCTGATGGAAGTGGAGTTCCCGGTGCGCCTGTCCGAGATCCGGATGGCGTCCGCACCGCTCACCACCACCGCCAAGGGTGCCCTGATCGCCGCCATGGCCGACATGGAAGACGCCCAGACGGCCGCCGCCCGCGCGGCGTAGTCTGTCGGCCTGCAGCGGAACTTCGGCGCCGCTTCTTTCGAGCTATCCTTCAACGGTCCCCAACCCCCGGGGCGGAGCACTCCGCTGCGGGGGTTTGGGTATTCAGTACCGGCCCGGGGCCCGTACTGGTTGGGTAGCGACATCGCGACATATCGCGAGTTATTTTTGCCAAGACAGGCAATCATCAATAAGTGCGTGGATTCGGCGCCTTGGCGACCCCACGCGAGCTACTACCGGTCCTTGAACATGGGACACCTGGTTTTGCCAACGACGTTCGACTCAGAATGGAAGACGCAATCGCATTTCACGCGAGAAAGCGTCACTATGGTAGTCTGCCGATCTAAGAGGAGGACCTCGCGCATGCTATTTGAGTTTGGAAACTTCGTCAAGCTGACGCGCAAGGAAGAACAGCGACTGCAGAGCGATCTGTCATTCATGACTCCGCAGCAACGGCGTGAGGTGCTCGCAGAGATCAATCATCGCCTAGACGAACTAATTGCGCACCCCAGCCCGAACTGGGGACCAATCACGAATACGTCGATTGAAGGGGGCAAGGTCAACGAACTCACCGGGAACGCCGGGGACTGGACCGGTACGCCGCTGGAACACATCTACGAGTCCTGCAACCGGAATGTTGAGGAGGCCGGGATGATGTTTGGACGACTGTTCAAGAAGATCGTCATCGACCGCCCAGAAGAGTGGGTCGGATACCGGAGTGACGAGGAAAATCCTACATTCCCACGCCGCGGCATCAATCTGCAAGGAAAGACATACTTCCTAGGACAAAGAGACCGCGAGGTTGCTGGCAACGATGGTTACTGATCGTGGCGTCAGCGCCTGGTTCGATCAGCATCAGATCAAGCCGGGAGAATCAACCATCGGTGCCGGCCTTAAAGACCAACCACGTCCACTGTCGAACCGGCAACGGCCGCCAACCGTTCCAGGTCCTCGACGTCACCCGTGAGAATGACCGCGTGATACCGGATCGCGATAGCCACTACTGAAGCGTCCACTACGTCGGCCGTCCTGCTCTTACCAAGCAGACGCCCCGCCGCGTGGGCATCGCGCTCGCCCAATGGTTCGATGTGACACCCGGCTAGAAATCGCCGGAGTTGCGCCTGTTGCGGAGAGCGGCTGACTTGCGCCACTACTGGCGCGGGCACCAGAGGAACGCTACGTTCCAGCAGTTGCGCCGCGTGCGCCAACCAGACACGCCGGTCTCCGCGATCCGCCGCCACGAGTACGCCCGCGTCGTAGACCAGCCGGCTCATGCCGGGCGCCGGACCCTTCGCGGCGTCCGCAGTTGCTCCCGCACGCGACGGCGCGCCCCGTTCAGCTCTTCCGGTGTGAAGGCGCCGTGTTCCTTCTCCCACTCAGCCACAGCGGCCAATCCAGCCCGAATTTTTAGAGCGTCCCTCGCCGCCTCGGTCATCCAGGCCGACAGGCTCACACCCTCTTTGAGGGCTTCGGCCAGGATACCCTGATGAACGTCCGGATCGACCGTGATTGTCAGCTTCGGTGACGGGTTCCCGCGCGGCATGTAAGTATCCTACCACGCTAAGATAGTTTCCATCGGCCGGAAGGCCTCGCAACGCGTCTGGTGGTCAAGCTCATCCGCCAGGCCGAAAGTGGCCGCTCCATAGGCCGGGATCGGCGCAGAAGTGCTCTGATGGCCTTCGCCCGTCACGCAAACAGGAGCGCACCCAAACGACAAGAACCGCCCCAGCGATGGAGCGGCTCTTGGTGGTTTTGAGGCGGCTCGCTTACTTCTCAGCCTTCGCCGTGCCGAGGTAGAGCGAGTTGAACAGCAGCTTGAAGGTCCCGTGCGGCTGCGCCCGGAACGTGATCTCACTGCCCATCAGTAGCAGCTTGCCTTCGCCCACGGGAGCTTCAGCAATCGCCACGCCGCCTTCCAGATACTGCTGGCCCCACGCCCAACCGCTCCGTAGCGGCTTCGGCGAAGAGAACCAGGCCACCGGCTTCAGCCCCTTGGCCGCCGCATCCGGACCCAGCTTGAACACCGGCGAGTTGTCAAAGAAGACATCCACCTTGTTCTCCATGCCATAGGCGGCCGGATGCGTCGGGTCCACTGAGACCTCCAGAACGCTGCCCGGGATGTAGTACTTGTCCCGCGGCAGCGGCCGTTCCCTGCCATCGCGCGTCATCTCGGTGAGCGCGCTCTTCACCGGCAGCCCCAAGTGGTTGGCCAGTTGGGTACTGGTGCCCACCGTGATCACCGTTCCGCCTGATTCCATAAACTTCTTCAGCTGCGGAATGGTCTTCTCTTCGGTGACGTTGCCCATCCACGGCTGGAACTCGGCCGGGACGCGGTCCCGCCGGGCTTCCTGCTGCGCAAAACCACGAGTGGTCTCCGGGCCCATCGACTTGGGCCGCGGAATGGCGCCGGTGACGAACACGATGACGTCATACTTGGCCCGCAGATCGCCCGCGTCCAGCTTCTCGGGGTAGACCACTTCGAAGGGGAACTCGAACTGCTCAAACAGGTAGCGCGTCCAGCCCGAAGGCATGGAGCCGCCAAAGCGGTCCCACAGCGCGATGCGCGTCGGGGCCAGCTTCATGGAATCGCCCGCCGGTTTGGTGGCCACGGCCTTGGCACTAAAGCCAAACTCCGCCGCCGCCTTCTCGACAATCGCTTTGGCCGAAGCGCCCGTGGTGTAGATGGTGCCGGGGCCCATGTAGGGCTCGCCGGAAACGCCATTCTTCAACCAGTAGACCTCCGCGCCGGCTTTCAGCAGCCGGTTGGTGAGCGTGAAGCTGTCGTTCACCATGTGGCTGATCAGGTAGCCGCCACCGGTGCCGAAGACTTTGCCCGAGGGCGCCTTGATCAGCTCGCCGATCGGCAGCTTCTCAAACGGGCCCGAGAAGTCGTCCAGCACGCGGTCAAACTTCACCGCCATCTGGAAGGCCAGCGTCCAGCCCGTCGAATCATACGGAGCCACCGGCGGGCCGCCTTCGTACTGGAAGTCGTTGGGGTGATCCTGCGGTTCAAACAGGTCGATAATGTGCGGGCGGAACGCCTGGTTGGCCTTCACCACAAACGATCCGGCTGGGTAGTTCTTGCCGTTCACGGTGAACGCCGCCGAGGCTTTGTGGATGGTGATGCCGGTCTTGACGAGGGTGTTCAGGAACTTCACCGCCGTCGGGAAATCCGGCTGGTCGGCGGGGATGATGAAGCCGCGCGGGTCGCGCAGCTCCGGCTTCTTCATGCCTTCGTAGAACTTCACCGGGGCCGTCGCCGCAAAGTACTCCGGCAACCGGTCCGGATTGGCGCCGGCATTGCCGCCCACACGCTCCTTGGCGATGGCGGCCTTCACCGCGTCGATGCGGCTGGGCAACATCGACCAGGTATCCTTGCTGCCACGCTCAATCGAGTTGCGGCCCATGCGCCAGATGTTCATCAGCACCGTTTCGCGATAGCGCGAGGCGTAGTCGAGCACGGCGCGGTTCGCGGTGATCGAATAGTCGATCGACTGGCGGTAGTGCCACTTCTGCGGCGCGATAGGGTAAGGCTGATCACCGGAAGGCAGCAGACGGCCGGGCACGAAGGGGATCTCCATGGGCGTCGGGCTGCCGATGATCTCGGTGAGCAGGCCGATCATGTTGTGGAAGTAGGTGGTGGTGCGGAGACCGCCGTTGTACCAGGTGGAATAGCTGGCGCCGCGGCGCATGGTGGAGCCGGGCTTGCCTTCTTCGATAAAGCGCGAGTGCATGGCCGCGCCCACGGCATCGATCTGCGTCACGATCAGCGGGTCGAACACGTAGTTGAACGGGTCACGGAAGGGCGGCGCAAAGATCACCATGCCGGGAGGTCCGGTCTGGTGGTGGTTGTACATGATCTGCGGGAACCACTCGATGAACAGCTGCTTGTTGAGGTTAGTGGTCTCCTTCAGATTCGACATGTAGAAGTCGCGGTTGTTGTCGTGCCCGGCGTACTTCTCATAAAGGCGCGGCGGCGCGTCCATGGTGCGCTTCTCGGGCACCGGCTCGCGCATGTACCACTCGCTCACCAGGTCGTGCCCGTCGGGGTTGGCGTGAGCCAGCAGGATGATGCAGTCCTTCAAGATCCGCAGGGTCTCAGCATCATTGCGGCTGGCGAACTGCCAGACGGATTCGATCAACTGGTGCGTGCCGACCGTTTCGGTCGAGTGCAACCCGCCATCGATCCAGATCACCGCCTTGCCCTCCGCGGCCAGCGCCCGAGCCTGATCTTCGGTCAGCCCCTCGGCACGAGCCAACTTCTGGGCAATCTCTTTGTACCGGGCCAGCTTGGCGATGTTCTCCGGTGCGGAGGCGATCATCATGTACTGCGTGCGGCCTTCTTCGGTCTTGCCGATATCGACCAGCTTCAGACGGTTCGATTCGGAGGCGAGCTTTTTGAAGTAGGCTTCGGTCTGTTTGTAGGTGGTGAGGTGGTAGTCGTCACCAATATTGAACCCAAAGTGTTCTTTGGGCGAAGTCAGCTTCTGCGCCGCCAGCGGCAGCGCCGCAGCCGTCAGTAGGGTGAGCAGTACTCGTCGAATCATTCGCAGCGGGGTTCCCCTTTCCTTAAGTCTTCCAGTATAGGAGCTTCAGGCCGCCGGGGAGAGGGTGAGGGTCAATACCGGACGCGCGGGTATGGCGCGAGCGGACGGGCTATTGGCTGGCCAGCAGTTCTTTTGACTTCGAAAAGTCCGCAGTTGCGCCCGAGATGTCGCCCTTCAGCTTCCGGGCATTGGCGCGGTTGTGATAGGCGTTGGCGTAGTTCGGGTTCAGCCGGATGGCTTCATTGAAGTCCGCTTCTGCTTGATCCAGGCGGCGCAGGACGAAGTAGGCGAACCCGCGCGCATTCCAGGCCGAAGCCAGCTTGGGCTCGGCCGCCACTGCTTGGTCCAGCAAAGGCAGGGCCTGCTTGGTCTGGCCCGCCTTCAATAGCGCCCGGGCTTCGCGCTCCAGTTGCCGGGCGGAGGGCATCTCCTCGGATTTGGCCGCCGGAGCGGACGCATCCTTCAATTTCGGCATCGAGGTGGCAGCACTCGAGCTGGCAGCACTCGTGGTGGCAGCACTCGTGGTGGCTGGCGGTGCGGTGGCTGGCGCAGTGGTGGCTGGCGCAGTGGGCGCTGCGGTTGGCATGCCGGGCGGAGGCGTGTGGGCGGCGCTGGCGGGCTTCGACGCCACATTCGCAGAGGGCGAACGAACAGGCTGGACGGCGCCCGCAGGCGTCGAGATCGACGTCACTGGCATCGTCGAGACTGGCATTGTCGAGACTGGCATTGTCGAGACCGGCATTGTCGAGACCGGCATCGTCGAGACCGACCCAGTGCGGGGTGGCGTGGCCGCTGAGGCCACGGTGGGCGGCCCGGAGGTCCCTGCAGGCGGCCCCTTGCTCTCGGGCAGGCTCTTGGTGTCAGGGAACAGCGTCGCGGCCGGTGGCTTGGCCAACGCAGGAGGCGGCAGCTTGGCCTTGGCTTTGGCCAGTACGTCCTTAGCTTCGGCGAGATCAGGCCGCAGCTTCAGCGCCTGCTCCAGATCGGCCACGGCGGGTGCGTACTGCTCCATCAGGAAGTGGGCGCTCCCGCGCGCCAGCCAGGCTTCGGCAAACTCGGGGTCGAGTTCAATCGCCTTATTGCGATCCGCCATGCCCTTTTCATGCTGGCCCATCAGGTGATGGCTGGACCCGCGGGCCACATAGGCTTGCGGCATCTTCGGCGCCAGCTGGACCGCCTTGTCGCGATCGGCCAGCGCCTCCGGCAGCTGCTTCATGGCGGCAAAGGCCGCGCCCCGCGCCAGGTACAGCGCCGGATCATCGGGCGACCGGCGCAGGGCCTGGCTGTAATCGTTGATGGCGGCCTGATGTTGCCCCATCAGCGAATAGGTGGCGCCCCGCACCGCGTAGCCCTTGGGGCTTTCCGGACGCAGCTGCAACGCCTTGTTGAAGTCCGGCATGGCCCGCTCAAACTGGCCCAGTTGCCCGTACGCGTAGCCGCGCTCCATCAGCGCCTCCGCGTAGTCGGGGCGCAGCTGTACCGCCCGGTCATAATCGTCGAGAGCCTTCTGCAGCTCGCCCTTCAGCGCATAGGCCACACCACGATCCTTGTAGGGGGCCGGATTATCCAGCTTCAGGCGGATGGCGCGCGTGAAATCTTCAATCGCCTTGCCGGGGTCGCCCAAGCGGACATAGACGACGCCGCGGGCGTGATACAAGGTCGAACGTTCCAAGCCACCCGAGATGGCGCGCGAATAGTCACGCAGGGAGCGGTCCAGATTACCCAGATCAGCATTGACATCGCCGCGCAGGCTCCACGTCTCGGCGTCTTCCGGCTTGAGGGTGAGCGCCCGGTCGAAGTCGGCTAACGATTCGTTGACGTCGCCCGCCAGAAACCGGATCTTGGCTCGGCTCTTCAGCGCGTCAAAGTAACCCGGATCGGCCGTCAACGCTTCGGAATAGGCCTTCAGCGCCTGGTCCAGCTGACCGGCCGTCTCCAGCCGCTGGCCTTGATCGGTCAACCGCTTGGCGCGCGTCGTGTCCAGCCGCAACTGTCCGGCCGACAGAACGCTTACCCACAACACGAGGATCAGGCCAATAGAGCAGCGCATAGGATGTGTACTCCCTAGTTTACGGCGGCTAGGGGTAAATTCTTTATGGTGCGGCCGGTGGGGGCCTCAGGCAGCGCCGTCAGAGGGGGTGACGCGATAAACGCCCGGCGTCCGGCCGAAGCGGCCCTGGTAGGCGTCAGTGATGGTCTGCTCAAACGCGGTGGCGTCGCCCGCGTTCACCAGGGCAATGGCGCAACCGCCAAAGCCGCCGCCGGTCATGCGGGCCCCATAGACGCCGGGGAACTGCGCGGCCTGATCCACCAGAAAGTCGAGCTCCGGGCAGGAGACTTCGTAGTCTTCGCGGAGGCTCAAATGGGAGGCGAACATCAGCTGCCCCATCGCCGCCAGATCGCCCCGCTCGCACGCTGCCACAAACTCAAGCACCCGGGCGTTCTCCGAAATAATGTGCCGGGCCCGTGGCCGCCCGCCGCTGATGACGGCCTCCCGCAGCGAGGTGACGCCCAGCGCCGCCGCGTCCGCCGCACACTCGGCCACCCGAGTGGCATAGGCTGAGGTGGCCAGCGCGTGCTTCACCATCGTGTTGATCACCACGTACTCGACCCCCGCGGGCAGCGGCACCAGGTGCGATTGCTGGCTGCGGCAGTCGATCAGCACGGCGTGGCCCAAGCGCCCGAACACGGAAATGTACTGGTCCATGATGCCGCACGGCAGGCCGATAAAGTCCGTTTCCACCTGGTGCACCCGGCGAACCAGTTCCATGGGCGGAATCGGCTGCCCCTCCAGGCACGCCAGCGCCAGCGACACCTCAAGCGACGCCGACGAACTCAGGCCACTGCCCACCGGCACCGCGGAATCGACCGTCAGATGCAGCGGCGGGCGGCCCGAACCAAACTCCCGCACCACCCCCAGCACGTAGTCGGTCCAGTGGCCGCGTTTGCGTTCGCCCGGTACGCCGTTCTCGCTCAACACGCAGGTTTCGCCGAACTGGCGCGAGGTGACGGTCCATTCCGGAGCGGGCTCCGTCGTGACGGTGCAGGCCAGATCAATGGCGATGGGCAGGACAAAGCCCTGGTTATAGTCGGTATGCTCGCCGATCAGGTTCACCCGGCCCGGCGCGCGAAAGCGGTTTGGCATCTACTTCAAGCCAGCTTACGCTACCAGAACAGAATGTTCAGCGCCGCCACCGCGGCCAGCACCACCAGCGCCAGCGGTCCCGGCCGTTGATACCACTTCCAGCCGGATTCGTCGGGCATGACGGTTAGGCCGCGGACGAGGCCGGTCAGCTCCGCTTCGGTCTTGGGCGTCGTGGCCAGGCTGACACCGATGGTCACCAGAAAGCAGGTGGACCAGGCGAAGATGGCGATCCAGAAATTCTGCGCCATCGTCGACGGGAAGCTGTGCAGCTGGGCGATCCAGGCGCCCTTGCCTTCGGCCAGCGTCAAGCCATGCGTCAGCGCGGCGGCAGTGGTGCCAGCCAGCAGCCCGGTGAAAGCGCCGTGTCCAGTGGCCCGCTTCCAGAACATACCCAGCAGAAAGGTGGCGAACAGCGGCGCGTTGACAAAGCCGAACACCAGCTGCAGGAAGTCCATGATGTTGTTGAACTGCTGCGCCAGGTAGGCGGTGGCGATCGACAGGCCGATGCCCCAAATGGTGGTGAAGCGGCCTACCTTCAGGTAGTGCGAATCCGGTGCGCCGGGGCGGATGTAGCTCTGGTAGAGGTCGTAGGTGAAGACCGTGTTGAACGCCGTCACATTGCCCGCCATGCCGGACATGAAGCTGGCGAACAGCGCCGTCACGCCTAGGCCCATCAGGCCGGGGCCGTAGAACTTCGCCATCAGCGTCGTCATCGCCTGATCGTAGTCAAAGCTTGATCCCTTCACCGGCAACGCGTAGTCGCCGCCCATCTGGGTGAGGGCCAGCGCCGCAATGCCCGGCACGATGACGATAAACGGCATCATCATTTTGGGGATTGCCGCCAGCACCGGGGTGCGCCGCGCCGCCGACATGGACCGGGCCGCCATGGCGCGCTGCACCACCAGGAAGTCCGTGCACCAGTAGCCGAAGCTCAACACAAAGCCGAGACCCGCTACCAGGCCGAAGATCTCAATGCCCATCGGGTTGTCCGCGGCCGAGCCCGTGTGTTTCCAGGAGTGCGTCATCACCTCCGGCACGCGCGCCGCCATCCCCTGCCAGCCGCCTGCCTGGGTGACCGCCATGTACGCCAGCGGAGCAAAGCCCGCCACGATCAGAAAGAACTGCAGCACCTCGTTGTAGATGGCGCTCTTCAGACCGCCGGTCCAGGTGTAGGCGAGGACAATGGCGGCCGACACGATCACGCTGAGTGTGAAACTCCAGCCCAGCATCGCTTGCAGCAGCAGCCCCAGGGCGTACATCGAGATGCCGGAGCTGAACACGGTCATGGCGGCAAAGGTCAGGGCGTTCAACGCGCGCGTCTTTTCGTCAAAGCGGAGCTTCAAGTACTCCGGCACACTGCGCGCGCGGCTGCCGTAGTAGAAGGGCATCATGAAGACGCCGACGAACAGCATGGCGGGGACAGCACCTACCCAGTAGAAGTGGGCGGTCATGATGCCGTACTTGGCGCCGGACGCGCACATGCCGATCACTTCCTGCGCGCCCAGGTTGGCGGCGAGGAAGGCGAGCGATGCCACCCAGGTGGGCACCGAATGGCCGCCCGTGAGGAAGTCCTCACTCGAGGTGACCCGCTTCTTCAAATACCAGCCGATGAAGATGACGAAGACGAAGTAGAGGCCGAGAATGGCGTAATCAATAGGGGCGAGATGCATGGAAGATGTACAAGGCGCGAAGCCTTAAGCTGACCTGTGATATCACAGATTGATCCTCCATGTGGCAACAAGCATATACTCCGAATGATTCCGGCCTGGCACTGGCCGCTATCGTCGCCTCGGCGCCGATCCTGGTGCTGCTCTATTTATTGGGCGTCGCGCGCAAGCCCGCGTGGATGGCGGCGCTCTCCGGGTTGGCGACGGGTTTGGTGCTGGCGCTGGCGTTCTACAAGATGCCGGTGGGCTTGGCGCTCTCGTCGGTGGCCTATGGAGCCGCGTTCGGCATGTTCCCCATTGGCTGGATTGTCTTTTGGGCGATCATCCTCTACCGCATCACGCTGGTGACCGGCCGCTTTGAGATCTTGAAGGACTCGATCGGCAGCCTGACCGACGACCGCCGCCTGCAGGCGCTGTTGATCGCCTTCGCTTTTGGAGCCTTCATCGAAGGTGCCGCTGGCTTCGGCACCCCCGTCGCGGTGGCTGCCGCGATGCTGGCCGGCCTGGGCTTTTCGCCGTTCTACGCTGCGGGCATCTGCTTGCTCGCGAACACGGCCCCGGTCGCGTTCGGTTCGATTGGCATCCCCGTCATCACGCTGCAAGGCATCACGCAGCTGCCGCTGCAGGACTTGAGCACCTGGGTGGGCCGCATCTGCGCCCCGGTGTCGTTCTTTGTGCCCACCTACCTGATCATGGTGATGGGTGGCTGGAAGGCGGTGCGCGGTGTGCTGCCCGCGGTGCTGGGCTGTGGCGCGGCCTTTGCGGGTGCGCAATTCTACGTCTCCAACTACATTGGGCCGCAGTTGGTCGATATCGTCAGCTCGCTGTCGGCGATCGGCACGATGCTGCTGCTGTCGATCCTGTGGAAGCCCAAGGACACGTTTCATTTGGAAGGCGAGAGCGGCGTGCGCATGGCGCTGAAGAAGCACCCGCTGGGCGAGGTGCTGCTGGCCTGGTCACCCTATGCGTTCCTGGTGATGTTCGTGTTGCTGTGGGGCGAAGCGGAAGTGAAGAAGGTGCTGAATCAGGCGACGATGATGATCAACTGGCCGGGCCTCCACAATCTGGTGGAGCGCGTGCCGCCGGTCACCGCCAAGGCGTCGCCTTATGCGGCGGTGTTCACCTTCAACTTCTTTTCCGCCTCCGGCACGGCCTGCATGTTTGCGGCCTTCCTATCGGCCATCGTGCTCCGGGTTTCGCCCAGCCAACTGGCGGGAGTTTTCGCCACGGCCTGCAAGCAGCTGGCGCTCTCGATGTTGACCATTGCCAGTGTTCTGGGCTTGGCCTTCCTGCTGAACTACTGTGGCGCCACCGGCACCATGGGCCTGGCCCTGGCCGCGACCGGCGTGCTGTTCCCCTTCTTCTCAGCGATCCTGGGCTGGCTGGGCGTCTTCTTAACCGGCAGCGATACGTCAGCCAATGCTCTGTTTGGCAACCTGCAGGTGGTCACCGCCAACAAGCTGGGTCTCGACCCGGTGCTGATGGCGGCCTCCAATTCCGCGGGCGGCGTGATGGGCAAGATGATCAGCCTGCAATCGATCGCCGTGGCCGCAGCCGCGACGGGTATGAAGCCGGAGGACGAATCGAAGCTGTTCCGCTTCACCCTGCGCCATTCAGTGATCCTGGCCAGCGTGATCGGCCTGGTGGTGGTCGCGTACAACTACCTGCGGTAAGAGTCTCGGGATCGTTTCCCGCTAGGCCGCCAAGAATATTCGTTCAGCTTTGCGCCTTTGCGTCTTGGCGGGAACCCCACTCGTCAAGGCTTCTTGACGCCCTTCAGCAGTGCCTTCAATTGCAGATAGGCCGCTTCCTGATAGGCGGTCTTCAGCCGCTCGGCACCGGCGGTGACGGGTTGCCGGGTGGTGGGTGGCTTCAGGCACCGCCCTAGCAACTGGATGGCTTCCGTATCGCTGGGCGCGCGGTCCAGCACGGCGCGGAACCGCTCCGCGGCAACGGCGTATTTGCCTTGCTTCAGCAGCGCGTAGCCCACATTGAAGTGATAGACCGGGTCCGCTTGGTCGCCTTCGAGCGCCTTTTCAAAGTTGCTCAAGGCGTCCGGCCGGTCGCGGCGGCTCTGGGCGGCTCCCAGATTGTTGAACACTTCGTTCAGCGGGACAGTTTTGGCCACGGTTTCAAAGGCCTTCTCAGCGGCCTCGAAATCATTCAGCTGGAATCGCGCGAGGCCTAAGTGGAACAACGCGTCGGACGCCGTGGGAGCCGTGGCTGGAACGCGGGCCAGCCAACTGCTCGCCTCCGCCCATTGCTTGCGTTGAAAGTAGAGCTTGCCGAGGGCAAAGATGGGGGGCGTAAAGTTGGGGTCCAGACGCGCGGCCTTGGTGAACTGGGCGATGCGATTCTCGGGCAGCGGCGCCACCAGCCCGCGAGCGTAGCTTTCCAGCGCGTCCGCCGTCACCATATGGGCGCGCAGCAGGTAGGTATCTTCCTCGGGCACGGCCGCCGAGTTCAGCCGCTTCAGCACTTGCCACGCCAGCCGGTTTTGGAGCGCGGAGAGATTGTCGAGCGTGCTGATGTCGGTCACCTCGACGCCCGGCGTCAAACGCTTGACGTCGACAATGGTGGCCGTGGCCCGCAGGGTGTCGCCCGATCTTTCGACGCGCCCGGAGATGACCACGGAAGCATCCATCGAGAAGGCGGCCTTGATGACCGACGCTCGCGTGAGGCGGCTATAGCGCTTGATCGCCAACTGCCGGAGCACGTCATCCCGCCCGGCGCGATCGACCACCAGTTGACCATCGGCGGCCAAGGCATCCATCAAAGACTCGGCGATCGATTCGCCCACCCAATCCAGGGCTTCGGTATCCGTTTGATTAAAGAAGGGGAGAACTAAGTGAGTTTGACCAATGCCGAGGGGAGCACTAAGCAACAGAACAGCGAAAAGGGCCGGGAGCTTCGTCACCGGCCCTATTTTACCGAACCGCCGGGCCCGGCTCATCACCAGGCCGGACCCCAACGGTTTTCACCCAACCTGAAGGAGCAGCCAGTGAAGAACTACAGGCCCGCCGGGCGGCCTTCCGCGGTGCCGAACACCAGCTTGGTCTTGGTGCCGCCCACACGGATCTCATCGACGCGGAATTTGCCGCCATCATTGGCATAGCGGACGGAGGTGGTGCCGTATTTGCTTTCGGCGTTCTCCACCTTCACTTCGGTTTCCACAGATTCCTTGCCGCCTTTGATGGTGGCCCGGTTGTCCTTCACTTCCACCTTGTAATCGCCCGGCTTCAACGTGGTGCCATTCACAACGGAGGGCTGGAACAGCGTCACCCGGTAGGATTCAGCTGCGCTCATGGAGGCCAACGCCACCGTCGTGAAAGCGATCATCAGATTCATCTTCATTTCTTAGCTCCTGAATGTTTCTCAGTCATTTGGCTTAGTGAGTAAACTACTTTCACATCACTTGCCGTTCACACCCAGAGATACGCGGCAGCCCAGGATTTGTTCCGCGTGAGTTGCGGCTACTCGCCCCGGTTTTTGAGCAATTCGCCCACAAGGGCGAAGGCCGCCCCTTGAATTCGCGCTTCGTCCCCGAAGCCTGGTAAATGGACCGCGTCCGGTTGTTGATTCCGGAACCAAGTGAACTGCCGCTTGGCGTAGTTGCGGGTGATCTGCTGGATGTGCGCGATCGCTTCCGGCAGCGGCATGCGCCCTTCGAGCACGGCCAACGCCTCGCGATACCCATGCGCCGTGAAGGCGGGTGCGTCAGGTGGTACTCCCGCGGCCAGCAGTCCCGCCACTTCCGCGAGCCAGCCTTCCTCGTAGAGCACTTCCGTCCGCCGGTTAATGCGTTCGTAAAGCACATCCCGCGGCGGCGCCAGAAAAATGATCAGTGGGGCGTAGCCGGTCAGGCCTTGCGTGTCGGACAAGTGCAGCTCGGTGAGCGGGCGCCGGGCCTGGATCACCACCTCCAGTGCTCTGACAAGCTTCTGCGTGTCATGCGCGTGGATACGGGCGCCGGCGGCCGGGTCCAGCCGGGTGAGGATCCGGTGCAAGGACCCGGGGCGCCGGCGCCGTAAACGATCCCGCAACTTGGGGTCGCGCGCCGGACCATCAAAGATCCCTTCAAGCAACGTTTTCAAATAGAAGCCGGTTCCCCCGGCCAACACCGGCAGACGTCCGCGCGCCGAGATGTCGTCAATGGCCTCCCGCGCCAGCCGCGCAAAATCACCGGCGGAAAACGCGACAGTTGGGTCCTGGATGTCGAGAAGATGATGAGGGATGCCGCCACGATCCGCCAAGGGAAGCTTGGCGGTGCCGATATTGAAGCCGCGGTAGACCTGTTGGGAATCACAATTGACCACCTCGCCACCAAACTCTGAAGCGACTTTCAGAGCCAATGTTGTTTTTCCGCTGGCCGTCGGTCCAGCTATTGCAACCAAGGGGCGCCTAGTGGCGTCTGAAACCATATCGTCTTCGAGTGTAGACTGAAGGCGGCGGGAGCCCGGCTCATCATGAACTATCAGCGTCTTTGGAAACCTTGCCTCGCGGCGGCCTTGATGGCCTCTTACGCGATGGCGCAAAGCAAGCCTGCGCCGAAAGTGGACAAGGCCTCGGCCTACTACAACTACGCGATGGCCCACCTGTATTCCGAACTGGCGCAAGCCTACGGCAACAAGGGCGACTATCTTACGACGGCCATCGAGCACTACCGCGCCGCGATCAAGGCGGACCCGGGTGCCACCTTCCTGGCGGAAGAGCTGTCGGACCTCTACATCCAGACCGGCCAGATCCGCTCCGCCGTCAGCGAAGCCGAAGACGCCCTAAAGGTCAACCCCGACGACTTGAATGCGCGCCGCGTGCTGGGCCGCATCTATTCGCGGATGATCGGCGACCGGGAAAACAACCGGATCAACGAGACCATGGTGAAGAAGGCGATCGAGCAGTACGAGAAGATCGCCGAGAAGGCCCCGAAGGATGTCGACACCTGGCTGATGCTGGGCCGTCTGCATAAAGTGGCGCAGAGCTCGCCCGAGTCGGAGAAGGCCTACAAGAAGGCGCTGGAGCTGGACCCGGAGAACGAGGACGCCAGCGTCGGCCTGGCCATGGTCTATGCCGACCTGGGCGACAACAAGACGGCGGCCGCGTTGCTTGAAAAGGCCACCCGCAAAAATCCCAACCTGCGCACGTTGACCACGCTGGCCTCTAGCTACGAGCAGATGCGCGACTACAAGCTGGCCGCCGAGACCCTGCGCCGCGCCGTCGATCTCGCCCCCGGCAATACGGATTTGAAGCGCGCCTACGCGCAGAACCTGCTGTTCAGCGACCAGTTGGACGAATCGGTGAAAGCGTATCTGGAGGTGGTGGACGAAGAGCCCAAGGACACGCAGTCCTGGCTGCGGCTCTCGCAGGTCTACCGCCAGCAGCGCAAGTTTGGCCCCGCGCGCGAAGCCGGCGACAAGGCCCGGGCGCTGGAGCCCACCAATCTCGAGATCAAGTTCAATGACGTCAGTCTGCTGGAAGCCGAAGGCAAGCGCGGCGACGCGATTAACACGCTGAAGGAACTGCTGACGGCGACGGCCAAGCGCAACTACACGGCCGCGGACAAGACCAACCGCCTGGTCCTGCTGGAACGGTTGGGCCTACTCTACCGCCAGAATGAGCAACCCACGGAAGCGGTGGCGATCTTCCGCCAGATGATGGAGCTGGAGCCGGAGAACTCGTCCCGCGCCTGGGCGCAAGTGATTGAGACCTACCGCGGCGCCCGCGACTTTAAGGCCGCTTTGACCGAGGCTGACGGCGCCCGCCAAAAATTCCCGCAGGACCGGATGATCAAGTTGATCCGCGCCAATCTGCTGGCCGAAGTGGGCCGGGGTGATGAAGCGGCCAAGGACGTGCGTTCGCTGCTTGATGGCAAGGGCGATCGCGAAGTCTACTTGAGCCTGGCCCAGATCTACGAGAAGAGCAAGAACTACGCCGAAATGGGCAAGGCGATCGACGAAGCGGAGAAGCTGACGGATTCCGCTGAAGACCGGGAGAATCTCTTCTTCATGCGCGGCGCGATGCTGGAAAAGCTGAAGAAGTTTGATGCCGCCGAAGCGGAGTTCCGGAAGGTGCTGGCCGCCAATCCCGAAAATTCGTCAGCCCTCAACTACCTGGGCTACATGCTGGCCGACCGCAACGTCCGCGTTCCCGAGGCGCTGGAGATGATCCAGAAGGCGCTGGCGCGCGACCCCGACAATGGCGCCTATCTCGACAGCCTGGGCTGGGCTCTGTTCCGGCTGGACCGCCTGAAAGAGGCGGAAACGGCACTCAACCGCGCCATCGACAAAGCTCCGCACGACCCCACCGTCCACGAGCATCTGGGTGACGTCTACGCCAAACAGGGCCGCGTCAAGGAAGCCATCGGCCAATGGGAACGCTCGCTGGGCGAATGGAAGGCCACCGGCCCCTCAGAGCAGGACCCCACCGAGATCGGGCGCGTGCAGAAGAAGGTGGATTCGGCCAAGGTTCGCCAGGCCAAGGAAACCGGCCCGGCGGCCCCCAAGCCGTAAAGCGGTTCGCCCACGCTTTTTTCTGAACGGACGCAGCAACGGCTGTGGCATAATCCTCACCATTGATCGTGAGGAGATTACTCTTGATGCGCCGCTCTGCTGCTTTGTTCGCGCTGGTCGTCCCGGCTCTACTTTTCGCCCAACCTGCTCCGCCGATGAGCAGAGAGGCGATGGCCAGCTTTCTGCGTGACGCCAAGATCACCCGGACCAAGGACATCGCCAACGGCGTCACCAACTCTCGCCGCCTGACCCTGTCGGACGGCGCCGTAACGCACGATGCCCACCTGCAGACCATCGACCAATCGATGACCAGCTTCCAGGGCAACCGCGGCACCGAACTCAACTTCCGCGATAGCTGGAAATACAACGTCGCCGCCTTCCGGCTGGCCGAAATGTTGGATCTGGACTACATGGTGCCGCTGTCGGTGGAGCGCACGGTGGGCGGGTCATCCGGTGCGCTCACCTGGTGGTGCGACAACGTGAAGTTCGACGAAGGCAAGCGCGTCAAGGATAAGATCAACCCGCCGGACCTGACGGACTGGAACAACCAGATGTTCATCCTCCGCGTGTTTGACCAGCTGATCTACAACACAGACCGGAACCTGGGCAACATGCTGATCACCGGCGATTGGCGCATCGTGATGATCGACCACACCCGCGCCTTCCGCCTGATGAAGCAGCTGCAGAACCCGAAGAATCTCGCCAAGTGCGAACGCGGCTTGCTGGCCAAGATGAAGGCGCTTGAGGAGAACCAGGTGTTCGAGCGGACCAAGGGATACCTGACCCGCGAAGAAGTTCGGGGCGTCCTCGGCCGCCGCGATCTCATCGTGCAGTTCTTCGAAAAGGGCGGCGACGCCCTCCTGTACGACTATCCGCGGCCGCAGACACCCAAAGTCTACTGGGGCGCCCAAAGCGAGTAGCTCAACCAACGGGACTAAGGTTGTCCCAGCAGCGTGGAGACCTTGCCGCCTTCGATGATCAGGCAATCCTTGGGGCCGCTGTAGGCTTGGCTTAGCCCGACATCAATGTCGATGACCCGCCCGCCAAAGCGTCCCTTAATGGCTGCCTTGGTGGGGGTGTGGCCAATCACCACGCGGGCCACACCGTAACTCTTCAGCAAGGCGTCGACGTGGGCGCTCATCGGCTCTTCCGGATCCTGGGCAATGCCCCGCCACCACAGCGGGCCATCTTCGGCCATCGCGACACCGCCCTGCAGCTTGGCTGGCTCCAGTAGCTCCGTGCGCACGCTCTTGTTGATCTCATCGATGTTGCCGCCGGCAAACCGGGGACTCAAGCCCGCGTGCACGAACAGTGTGTCGTTGATCTTCAACACCGTGGGGTGGCTGGCGGTCCACTTGCCGATGGGGCCCTTGGGTTCCCAGGCTTGGCGATGTTCCACCCAACCGAGCGGCGTCTCTTTTTCGAACTTGGCCTTGAACGCCACCGGATCGGCCGGCTTGGCCTGCTCCAGCAGCTGCTGATAGAAGGCGTCCCGCAACTCGGCGGACTTGTCGGACTTGAAGGCCGCAAACTCCGCCGCGGTGGTGTAGCGGAGGTCGCCATACATATTCATGGCGTCATGGTTCCCGATCAGAATGTGGACCGCGCCGCCGGCCTTCTTGGCTTGCTTTTCCAGGTTCTGAAGCAACTCGATCACCTTGCGCGTATCGGGGCCACGGTCCGGCAAGTCACCAATCTGCACTAAGTGCGCCTTGCCCGCGGTCCACTTGCCGCCGGGGTCAACCACCTTGGCGGAGCGGAGCACTTCGGTGAACGCCGCTAAATCACCATGCACATCGCCCACCGCCACAATCCGGTCGACACCTGAGAAAACGGCCTTTTGCGCTGTAGCCGGGGTAGCAAATGAGAGCCACAGTGCCGCCAGAGTGACGAACAGCCCATATCGGACCGCGACTTTTGAAAAAAAATGGCCCTTATACATGTGGAAATCCGCTTATTGAGATGATAGCGCTCACGCTTCTCCGTCCGGGACGTGAATGCTGGCCGTTTCCCATCCCAGGGAGTTCCAGATCTGTAATGAATTCCTGAGTCTGAGCACATTGATAGTGAGGGCGAACGTTTCCGGTATGGAGTCCCAGCGTCACGGCAAGAGTCTCGTTTGGTTTCTGATGGCAGCCGCCTCCCTGGCAGCGCAAGAGCAGGGGGAGGAGCGCGTATGGACGGTCTCAAACGATGTCATCACCGCCCGCTATCGCTTGGCCGCCGCGACCGAGCGGTTCCGTCTCGAGTCCATCGTCAACAACGCCACCGGTGATGTTTGGACCGTTCCGGCCGACGCGGACCTATCGCCGATCAACTTTTCGACCAGCACCGGAACCATCGATGGCCGGACCCCGATGCGGCTGGTTGAATCCCGCCTGGAATCGATCGCCCGGGGCGGCTCCCGGACCCGGATTGTATTGCGGGACACGGGGGAGCAGTTTGAGTTCACCCTCGATCTGGAAGTTTGGCCGAGGCAGCCGGCCTTGCGGCAGTCGCTCCACATTGTCCCGCTCGGGCGGGCGGCGTTGATCCGGGCGGTGGACTTCATGCCGTGGCAGTTTTCCGGCGCCGGAGGCTCGTTTAGGACCTACCAAGTGAATCAGTGGGCGATCATTCCGCAGCCGGTCAACTTTGAGCCGGTCGAAACCAAGCTTTCGCCCGAAGGTATTCCGCAAACGGTGAGCTCCGGTTCCGGTGCGCCGCAGTGTGCCTGGCTGGCATTGCGTGACCGGCAGGACCGGGGCCTGTTCTGGGGCTGGGAGTTTGATGGCCGGGCGAAAGTCTCCATTCAACACGACGCCCAGCAGGACCGGATCACTGTCACCAGTGCCATCACTGAGCTGAATCATCCCGTCGCCGCCGGTGAGACCTTCGAGGTGCCCGCTTCATTTATCGGCACCTTCCAGGGCGACTGGGATGAAGCCGGCTATGGGACCCAACGATTTGCGGAAGCGGCCATCGCCGCCACCGCACCCGACGGCGTCAGATTCCCTTATGCAGTGTGGGATTCCTGGGGCTACCAGAAAGAGATCGACGAAGTTGTCTTGAGGCGCAATGCGGAGCTGGCCGCGCAGGCGGGCCTGGAGCTCTTCGTCGTGGATCTGGGCTGGGCGCCCCAGATCGGTGATTGGGTGGAGGACCCCAAAAAGTTCCCCAGCGGCCTGCGTGCCCTGTCGGACTACGTGCACTCGTTGGGCATGAAGTTTGGACTACACTTTGTCCCCACCGAAGCGGCGCCGGAATCGGCCGTCTTGCAGGAGCACCCGGATTGGGTGAGTTCCGAGACCTACTACTATCACGGCGCCGTTTCCCTTTGTCCGGGCCACAAGCCGGTCCGCGAGTGGGTGCTGAAGGAGGTGCTGAAGATCATCGACAACTACAACGTCGACTGGATCTTACAGGACGGCCAGACGCTGGTGAAGTACTGCAATCGCACGGACCACACGCATGCTGCCGATGATTCCAACTACTCCAACTCGGTCGACGGCATCGATTGGATTGTAGCCGAGGCTCGCCGCCTGCGGCCCAACACGGTCTGGGAAAACTGTGCCAACGGCGGCAGCATGATGACCTTTCAGATGCTGCGCAACTATGTCACCTCCATCACCAACGACGCTTCTGGCAGCTTGGGCGCGCGTCAGGGGATGTTCGGGGCCACCTTCCCCTTCCCTCCCCGCTATGCCGACCGCTACATGCCCGACAGCAAGCTGAACTCCTATGTCACTCGCAGCTTCATGTTCGGCGGGCCGTGGGTGTTCATGAACCGCCTGCCGGAGATGCCGGAGGAAGATCTACGTTTCGCCCAAACCGAGATCTCGCGCTTCAAGGGCTTCCGCGACGAAGTGCGTGACGGCAAGATCTTCCACCTGACGCCGCGGCCCGAAGAAGGGGTGGTGGATGCCGTGCAAACCGTGGAGGAGGGCGAGGCCGTCGCCGTCGTCACCCGTGACCAATCCGCTTCACCCAACTTCGTGCTCCGTCTCCGGGGCCTGAATGACGGGCTGGTGTACATCGTGACCTTTGCCGATGATCCTCGGGTGCTGACGATGACCGGACGGCAGTTGATGGGCCCCGGCATCCCGATCAATTTCGATCAGTCCCGCGACGCCGAAATTGTCTACGCCCGGCCGCTGCCGCAGTAAGGCCGGGCGGCCGCGCCTTACACTGGAATTCTGTGTCTGCCCGGTGGATCGGTCTCCTCGTCTTTGTTGTCGCCGCCCTGCGCTTCTCCTGGAACATTCAGCAGGCGGGCTTGGGCGCCCGCATCCTGGACCCGGTGGGGCAGGTGGTGGCGCAAGATGAGGTGGTCTACGCCCACACCGCCCTCCACATGGCGGCTTCCGGCGATTGGCTGACACCCAAGTTTATGGAGCGCAATGCGCTCTACAAGCCGCCCCTGCTCTATTGGTTAATGGCGGCCAGCACCAAGGCGTTCGGCGTCAGCGCCGTGGCTCTGCGGTTGCCATCGCTACTGGCGGCGGCGGGTTTAGTGTGGCTCGTCAGTTGGTGGGCGTGGCAGCTGCGCGGAGCCTGGGGCGCGGGCGTCACGTTTGCTTTGTTGATGAGCAGCCAACTGCTCCACAACTTTGCCCGCGTGGCCACGATGGATCTGGTGTTGACGCTCGCGATCACGGCGGCGCTCTATGGCGCTTGGCGCAGCACCGGGCGGCGCTGGGTGCCGGGGGTGATGGCCGGGCTGGCGATCGTCACCAAGGGGATTGCCGGGCTGCTGCCGTTGATCATGATGCGCTCCGGGTGGGCGGTGGGCTTGGCCGGGGCGGTGGCGGCGCCGTGGTTTCTGGCGCAGCTGGCGGTGAACACCGAATGGTTCTGGCAGGAGTTTGTCTTGACCGAAGTGCTGCACTGGGGGCTAGCCTCACCGGTGCAGACCTCGGGCGACCCAGCCTGGATCTTCTACCCGTTGCGCCTGCTCCGGCTGGACCCGGCGCTCGCCATGGTTGGCTTGGCCGGCCTGTGGTTTGCCCGGCAGGAGCGTTGGCTGTTGTGGTGGGTGGGCACACTGGTGGGGGCGGTGCTCGTGTTCCAGTATCACAACATCGCCTATTGGGTGCCCCTGCTGCCCGCTCTGGCCTTGGCTGCGGCGTGGATCCCGTGGGAGTGGAACACGGCGCTGAAGGCAACGGCCCTCGCGGTGGTGCTCGTCAGTGCGGCCTGGATCACACAGAGCGATTTTGCACCCCAAGCTATTCCCGCCGCGGCCCAGCTCCGGGCCTATTGCCACCAACCGGGGGCGGAACTGATCCTGATCGATCCTGACGACCAGTTTTACGCCACGCTGTTGCCGTTGCCCTTGGTGCGGTATGGCTTCTTCGACGCCGGGCAGGCGGCGGACCGCGCACCGCTTGATTTCCAGGCGCGGAAGATTCTCGTGCGTCCAGAAGAATTCACCCGTCAGCCGCTACCGGTCGCGACGGCAATCCTTTACCGGAACCCGGCGGAGGTGGCGACGCTCATCCGGACGCATCCCGACATCGATTTTCTGCTGCCGGCCGTGCTGGCTCCGGCCGATGCCCCGCACCAGCGGACACCGGCGGCTAATGGCCGGGTCTGGCTGCGAAGTGATTCACCGGGCCTGACCCGCCACCCAGACCCGGGTTCGTGCGAATTGCTTCCGTAATCCACTGCTTGGCCTCCGCCACCGCCTTCGCCAGCTCCACCCCTTGCGCCAGCAGAGCCGTGATCGCGGCCGCGAAGGTGCAGCCGGTGCCGTGCGTATGGACGGTGGCAATTCGGGGCGCGGCAAACTCGTGGAAGATGCCGTCTTCGAGCAGCAGGTCGGTGGAGAGGTAGCCCTCCGCATCGCTCCGGTGGCCGCCCTTGATCACCACCGCACGAGCGCCCATCCCGGCCAGCCGCCGCGCCGCTTCCCAGGCATCGCTCGTTCCAGTGAGCGCTTCCGCTTCGTGAGCGTTGGGGGTCACCACGCGCGCCTTCGGCAGCAGCACCCGCAGCAGCATCTCGCGCGCCTCGGGCGCCATCAGCGGAGCCCCGTGTTTCGAGATCATCACCGGGTCGACCACCAGATTGGGCAGCGTCCGATACGCGACGCACTCGATCAGCCGGGCATCGCCCAACGCTCCGGTCTTGACGGCCTGGGGCGGGATATCGAGCAGCACCGCATCCAGTTGAGCGCCCACCAGGTCCGGGTCCAGCAGCCGCACCGCGTCCACGCTGCGCGTGTTCTGCACCGTGATCAACGTCACCACCGCTTCGCCATAAACACCGAACTGGTGGAACGTCTTCAGATCGGCCTGTAGGCCCGCGCCGCCCGAAGGGTCGGAGCCAGCAATGGTGAGCGCGACCGGACGGGCGGAGGTCATTGGGTGGCCCGCAAGTCCGTGTTGCGCGTCTCCGGCAGCAGGAACACCAGCAGGCCGCCCACCACAAAGAACGCCGAGTTCATGATCAGCGCCAGGCCCAGCCCGCTGCGGTCCGCCACGGTACCCACGGCCAGCGGCGCCAGCGCGCTCAAGCCCCGGCCAAAGTTGTAGACAAACCCTTGACCCGCACCGCGCACGTGCGTCGGGTAGAGCTCCGCCAGCATGGTCCCGAACAGTGAAAAGAAGCCGGTGCCGAAAAATCCCACCAGCGGGCCCAGCAGCAGCAAGCCCGTGTTGGTCCAATCCCCACCCCAGCGCGGCAGCGTGCCGTAGAGCGGGGTCAGCAGCGCGGCCACCAGCACGTAGGCGGCAAAGATCGGGCGGCGGCCAAAGCGGTCCGCCAACCAGCCGAAGTTGAGATAGCCACAGAACGCGCCCGCCTGCATGGCAAAGATCCAGCCGGAGGTCTTGACGATGTTAAAGCCCGCGCCGCCATCCTTCACCGGCGCTGAAAGGAAGCCCGGCAGCCAGGTGAACAGCCCCCAGTAGGCAAACAGGACGGCGGTGGCCACTGCGGTGGCGACAATCGTCCGCCGCCGTAAGACGCCGGAGAAGATATCTTTCAGGCCGCCCTTGGCGCGGGTTGAGGTGCGGTAGATCTCGGTCTCCTGCACTTTGCTGCGGATCACCACCGTCAGCAAGGCGGGCAGCACCCCGGCCAGAAACATCGCGCGCCAACCGTAGGCCGGCAGGACGGTGGCGGAAACCGCCGCCGCCAACATGTAGCCGATCGCCCAGCCGGACTGCATAAAGCTGACCGCCCGCGCCCGTTGGTGCGCCGGCCAGCTTTCGGCCACCATCACCGCTCCGGCTGACCATTCGCCACCCAGGCCAATGCCCACCAGCGCTCGCCAGAAAATCAGATCCCACAGGCCGTGCGAAAATGCCGTACCGCCCGACGCTAACGAATAGACCAGAATGCAGTAAATCAAAGTGCGGCGCCGGCCGATGCGATCACACAGGAGGCCGGAGGCGATGCCGCCGAAGGCCGAGGCGATCAGGGTGGCGGAACTGACCAACCCGGCTTGGGCGTTCGACAATCCGAACTCAGATTTAAGTGTTTGAATAGCAAAGACATACAGCAGAACGTCCATCGCGTCCAGCATGTAGCCAAAGAAAGCGGCCCACAGCGCCAGCCATTTTTGGTCGCGGAAAAGCCGCGGCAGGTCGTGAAACCAGGGTGTGGCGGCAGTTTCAAGTTGGTTTGTAACGTTCATGGGCAAAAAAGCGCCTTTCCCTTTGGATAACCGTCTTGTATTCTGACAGGAAGGCTTAGCATGTCGGCGATTCTCAACCCCATACCACCCGCTCCCGAGGCCAAACCGGCCCTTGTACCCGCTCCCGAGAAACCCAAGCGTACTTGGCTTTGGGCGGTCCTGTCATTGGTGATTGCCGGGCTGGCTGGGGCAGCCTGGTGGTCCAACCAATCGGCCACGCAAGAGAAAACGTCGGTTGTTCCAGTAAAGACCACCACGGTAGTGGCTGGCAAGCTGGAAAATGTCATCCGCATCTCCGGCCAGACCTCATCGCGCGAGTACGCCAACATCACCGTCCCTCGGCTGAATAGCCCGGAAGGCAACCGGCCGATGGTGCTGCAGAAACTGACCCCTTCCGGCGTCATGGTGAAGAAGGGCGACATCCTGGTGCAGATTGACGGCCAGTCCATGGCCGACCACATCGACGATGTCCACTCCACCGTCCTGCAAGCCGAGGCCGACATCCGCAAGCGTAAAGCCGAGCAGCAGGTGGAATGGGAAAACCTGCAACAGAGCGTCCGCCTGGCCAAAGCGCAGCTGGACAAGAGCCGTGCCGATGCCAAGGCAGCGGAAGTGCGCACCGGGATCGACCAGGAGCTGCTGAAGCTGCAGGTTGAGGAGAACGACGCGGCCTACAACGAACTGCTGAGCGAACTGAAGCTGAAGCAGCAATCCCACGCTTCAGAGATGAAGATTCTCGACTACACCCGGGAGCGCCACACCCGCCACCGCGACCGCCACAAGAAGGATCTGGAGCGGTTTACCATCCACGCTTCCATGGACGGTCTCGCCGTCGTGCAAACGGTGTGGCGTGGCGGCGAATTCCAGCAGATTGGCGACGGCGACACGGTGACCCCAGGCCAGCTGATCGTCAAGGTGGTGAACCCCAAGAGCATGCAGGTGGAAGCCAGCATCAACCAGGCTGAAAGCGGCCTGTTCCGGCTGGGCCAGACGGCCAACATCTCGTTGGACGCCTTCCCCGGTTTGACGCTGAAGGGCAAGGTCTACTCGATCGGCGCCATCGCCGTGGCCGGATTCCGGCAGCAGGCCTTCTTGCGCAGCATCCCGGTACGGGTGGCCATTGAAGGCGCCGACCCGCGTCTGATTCCCGACCTCTCCGCCGGTGCCAATGTCGTGGTCGATCAAGCCGACAACGCCACGCTGGTCCCGCTGGGCGCCCTGCGCACCGAAGACGGCAAGCAGATTGCCTACGTGAAGCAGGGCCAGCAGTTTGTCCGCCGCGAAGTGAAGCTGGCGGGCCGCAATGAGATCACCGGCGCCGTGGCCAGCGGTCTGGCGGCGGGTGATGAAGTGGTGCTGAACTACGAAGTGGCCGCGGTCGCCGTAAAGTAGACCGTGTGATGACCCGGCGCCAGCCGCACCAGGCGCCCATCGCTTAGCCGGACCGTCCCTCGCGCACGCGACGTGTAGGTTAAGGCGATGCGCCCGTTGGCCACCGAGACGCTTTCGAGCGTCGCGTTGAGATCAACCACCCGCACCGGCAACTCCTCGCCGGGCTCCAGCTGATGCCGTCCCGCGGGAACCAGCACGAACTCACCGTCGGTGATGGGCCAAGCCGCGCCATCCAGCTTCACCGGGCCGCTAAACCGCACCCAGTTCTCGCGCCCGCTTTCGACCGTCATCTTGTCGCCTTCCTGCATCCGGTAGTCGAGCGTGCTGGACGCCGCCGCCAGCCACGGCAGATCCGGCGCCAGAATGGAGTTCTCAAAATAGAGCGCCACCCGGGCAAAGGCGCGCGAGGCCAGATGCACCAGTTGGAACAGCTCACCGCCGGTCTGTTGCTTGGTGGGATAGACGTCCTGGTAGCGCTCCACGATGTTGATGTCGACCCCCAACCGGTTCTTCCACGGCGGACCTCCCCCGGGCTGCAGTTGCTCCACCAACGCCTCGTAGCGGCGGGCGATCTCGGGGTAGCGCTGCGGGCCCAGATGCCACACGGTGGCCGGGTCCTCCACGAGAAAGGTGAAGTCCTGCTGGCCCAGCAGCGGCAAGGTCGCCGAGACGTCTGCGCCCAGTGCGTCTCGCATGGAGGTGTCAAACCGGTCGTCCACATGCGTCAGGACCACGTCGAGTTCCGGCCGCTCCCGCACCACCGACAGCCACTGCACCTGCATGTCACGCGCGAGCGAGGCCCGGTAATCAAGAAAGCGCCGCAGCAACTTCGCGTCCGGCTGGCGGGAGTTGAGCAGGGTGTACGGGTCCACTCCGGCGATCGCCTGGAACTCGCGCCGCACATCGTCATTCATCGGCGTGAAGCGCGCGGGTCCGCTGGCCCCTTCGAGCGACTCAAAGTAGAGCTCGCCCAAATTCACGCCATCCCAATCAAACCGGCCCAGCAACCCTCGGACTCCGCCCGCCACCCGCGCCGCGCAATCCCGGTTGCGCAGGTTGATCAGCTTGCGCCAGTCGAGATGGGCATCCGCGAGCAACGCCGTTTTCTCACGGCACGCCGGATTGTCCTGCCAGAACTGCTCGCTGACGTGCGGCAGCTCCAGCCAGGCGTAGACCTGAATGGCATGCTCATGGCTGACCGCAATCAGCCGCCGGAGCCATTCATCGCGCGCGGCATCGGGCTCATGATAGTGCCAGGCAGCCACGTGGATGGCGGCAATCCCCGCACTCCGCCAGCGGCGAGCCAGCAGCGGCAGGTCCGCCCGCAGGCGGTAGGACGAATCGAAAAACGCCCACAATCGGCGCGATTGCACCGGCGGCCGGACACCCAGGTCGGCTAAGGCTTGCACCAGGTAGGGATACCGTTCAAATCCACGTTCACCCAAGGGCGCGGCCGTCCAGAGAAACGGATGCCCCTCCCGGACCCAACCGGCCATCACCGGCGCACCGCTCCAGCGCTCCCACGCAAAGATGCGGGCGTCGGCAGGCAATTCATACCGCGGCACGATCACCGGGGTTTCCCAATAGATGTCGAGTTGCGGGCGCCGGGCGTCGACGATGCGGCGCACGGTGACGGACTCCGCGCCAGGCTTCACTCCGGGACCCGCCCCGGTGAGCCAGGTGGCGTCGGCAGTCGTCAGGTTGACGCTATCCAGCACTCGCGCCCAGGCCGTCGCCGCCGGGGAACGCAGGATGGTCTCTGGTTCGGCCGCGCGCAAAGTCCACCACAGCAGCGCGAGCGCCAGCCTAATAGGTGAACGCATACCAGAGCCCAATCTTCAGGTCAAAGTATCCCGGCCCGCGAGGGTTGCCGGTCTGGACGGTGTGGTGGCCCCGCAAAGCGTCGACGGTCAAGATCACCGGACCGGGAAGCCGCGTCCGGAAGCTCGGGCCCGCCTCGACAAAGTTGTACCAATACTGCCCCTTGGTCCCTGTATGGGCCGTCGCCACGCCGCCCACCTGCACAGTACCCCACGTCCAGCCCAACCGGTTTTCAGACCGGAACAGCCAGGTGTGGTCAAACCGGCTGGCGAAGTTCACCTCATTGGTGGTCGCGGAAAACCACCCGCCGCGCTCCGCTCCCAGGTTCGTGCCCCACTGCCGCATCTGGTAGACACCGGCCCGCGTATCGCTTCGCAGAAAGCTCTCACCGAACCCCCGGAAGCCGCCGAACTCGGCCCAAGCGGTCACCCCTCGCCAGCTTCGCGTCGCCAAACCCAACGCCGGTGCGAGGCTCCGCTCCGACAGCGGTGCCGGAGCGTACCGTCGCCCGGAGTCCCCCACCGCCCGCAGGCTGAGGTACGGCCGCAACCAGGAGACGCGCGCCGGACCCCGGAGCTCGATCTTGGCCTGGGCGTAGGCAAACGCGCCGCGCCATCGCGTCGAATACATGGGCATCGCCCAGAGGGTGGGCCGCCACCGCGCCTGCTCCGGCCGGAGATTCCGCCACGCCTGCGCGGCCTCCGCGGAACGGCGCCGAGCTTGGCCGAAGTAGCGGTAGGCCTCCGCATCCTGGCCTAGCAAATTGAGCGTCCGCGCCAAGCCCACCAGCGCCTTTTCATTGCCGGGTTCAGCCGCCAGGGACTGCCGGTAGTAGCGCTCCGCATCCTGAAGGTAGGCCAATCGGAAGCTGCGCTCCGCGATCGTGAGCGCCGAATCCTGGCGAGCTTCAGCCGACGCTGGCAGCGCGGGCGGCGGCTCTGACGGTTCGTCCGCCGCCGGAGGCTTTCCCTTTAGATGCTCCAGGGCCAATTCCGCCAGCCGCGTCTCGCTGCTCCGGTAAGCGGCCGTGAAGGCCAACCGGGCACCGGCCGCATTCCCTTGCAGCGTGCGGACGCGGCCCAGATCGATCAGATAGTGCCGCTTCAACGGCTTCAAGCGCCAGGCGGCGGCAAAATGCTGCTCGGCCAGCGCCATCTCGCCCCGGCTTTCGGCCACCCGCGCCAGTTCCTCATGCACTGAATCGGAATCCGGAGTCTGCCCGGCCGCCCGCTGCCAACGCTCAATGTCGGAGGCCATCGCTTGGTCGATCCGGTCAAACGCCTGGGCGGCCGTCTCGCGTTCGACGCCGGAGGCATGCTGCCGGACCCGGTCAAACATCCGCCGGGCTTCGGCCACCCGCCGTGTCTCGTGGCACAGGAACGCGTACTCGAGCGCGGCCGTGTAATCGGAGGGGTCCTGCCGGATCACTTCGCCGAACTGATCCCGCGCCCATTCGGTTTCGCCCAGCCGCACCAGGGTGTAGGCATAGTCTTTGCGGGCATTCAGATGGGTAGGCTGCGCTTCCAGGCCTTGGCGGAACAATTGAGCGGCTTGCTCCAGCTGCGAGGCCCGGAGCGCCGCATAGGCTTGGATCAACAAGGTGGGGTCCGGCGCCGGCGCCGCTGCGTGGACAGCCAACTGGGCCGCCGCCCCCCAGGGGACGAACGCGAGGACCAGCGCGGCGGCGGACAATCTCACAACTGGTAGTGGGGAGAGACCGCCGATTCTCTCTGCTCCTCTCAGCCTTCGGCAGAATTGTTTTGATTCTTTAGCCCGGCCGCCCCACCGGAGCCCGGCAATCTGGGCAACCGCTTCACTCTGAAGGACCCGCTCGTCAGAATGGCCTGCGGAAGTGTATACTGTGAATAGTTAGTGATTGACACTTGAGTGGGCGAGAGCCCACTTTTTTATTGGTCGCAACAATTTTTCGATTGGGCCTGGAATGTGATGAAAGGTGCGATTCTCGCCAAAGTAACGGAGATTGTCGAGCGGGTGGCCGCTCGCGAAAACCTGGAAGTGGTGGAGATAGAGGTCCTGGGCGGCGGTGGCAACCGCTTGATCCGGATCTATATCGATAAAGAGGGTGGCGTCAGTCATGGCGATTGCGAGAACCTCTCGCATCAGGTGGGCACGATTTTTGATGTGGAAGATGTCGTTCCCGGTGACCGTTACACGCTGGAGGTGAGTTCACCCGGCCTGGAACGGAAGCTGATCCGGCCGCGGGATTTTGAGCGGTTTGCCGGTCAGAAAGCCAAGTTGATCTTAAAGGAGGCCGTCAACGGCTCCAAGCGGATGGACGGGGTGCTGGCAGGCCTGGAAGACGGAGCGGTGAAGTTGGAGTTGGAGCAGGGCGGGACGGTGTCCATCGCACTGGACCGGATCGACAAAGCGAACCTAAAGTTTGAGTGGTGACGCGTGGCTAGCATTTATCAAGTTATTGAAATCCTGAGTAAGGAAAAGGGAATCGATTCCCAGATCATCGCCGATGCGGTGAAAGACGCCATGATTGTGGCGGCGCGGAAGCATTTCCGCTCCACCGAAGACATGGACGCCACCTTTGACGCCAAGGGCATGTTGCACATCGCCATTGTGAAGAAGGTGGTGGAAGTGGTGGAGGATCCGGTGAACCAGCTGACGCTGGAACAAGCCCGGAAGATCGACCCCACCGTCCAGCTGGATGGCGAGATCCGCAAACCCTTGCCCACCGACGTACTGGGCCGCATTGCCGCGCAGACCGCCAAGCAGGTGATTCTGCAAAAGGTCCGCGAAGCCGAACGCGACACCGTTTTCAAGGCCTTTGCCGGCCGCGAGGGCGACATGGTGCAGTGCACCGTCAAGCGCGTCGAAGGCATGGACATGGTGCTGGAGATCGACCGCGAGAAGCTGGAAGTGCGCCTGCCTAAGCGCGAGCAGAGCCGCCTGGACAGCTTCCAGGTGGGCGACCGCATCAAGGCCACCATCCGCGGCGTCGAAAAGGGCGGCAAGAATTCGGGCGTCATCGTCTCCCGGGCAGCTCCGGAGCTGGTGATGCGCCTGTTTGAGCAGGAAGTGCCGGAGATCTACGACAACACGGTGGTGATCAAGGCCTGCGCCCGCGAAGCCGGTGAGCGGACCAAGATCGCCGTCTGGTCGCGCGACCGGGACGTCGATTGCGTCGGCGCCTGCGTCGGCATGAAGGGCATGCGCGTGCAGTCGATCATCCGCGAACTGCGCAACGAGAAGATCGACATCATCGAATACTCGGACGAGCCGTCGACGTTTGCCACGCATGCGCTGTCGCCAGCCAAGATCAGCCGCGTCGCGATCCTCGATCCGCTGGACCGCCACATGGAAGTGATCGTGGACGACTCCCAGTTGTCGCTCGCCATCGGCAAGAAGGGTCAGAACGTCCGCCTGGCGGCCAAGCTGCTGGGCTGGAAGATCGACATCAAGAGCGAAGAAGAGAAGCGCCAGGAAGTGGAAACACAGATGTCGGCGCTGCAGATCTCGGGCGCGCCCATCTCAGTGCTGGCCGACTATGGCGTCGATGACCCGATTCTCGACGCGCTGCTGGCGGGCGAAGTGAATACGGTCGAGAAGCTGGGCAGTATGACGCCGGAACAGTTGTCCGCGCTGGAAGGCATTGGCGAGGAAAACGTGCAGCGGGTGGTGAACGCCATCAACGCGTACTACAACCAGTATGAAGGTGGCGGCGAAGCGGCCGTTCCGGAGCCCGGCGAGGTAGCGGGCGAAGTAGTTGGGGAGAGCCCGGAAGAACTGCCGGGCGACGTTGACGCGGATGGCTCCGGAGTAAGCGGCGCGGACATGATGTCCTCTGAATCGCCGGTGGAAATTCCCGCCGACGGAAGCGCCTTGCCGGACCCAGCCGCCGCTCCCGCTGAATCAGCGGACGGTCCAGCTGAATCTGTTACGATGTAGAACGGTGGGCCCGGCCACTGTCAGGTACTGACTGATTGATTAAAGAGAGGTTTTGACGCGCAGCTCATAGAGCGTATACTGTACGCTCGATTTGCGCACCAGCGAACGCATGATTCGTATTAACGAACTGGCCCGGGAGCTTGAGGTACCGAACAAAGCGGTCATCGACCTCCTACCAGAGCTCGGGATCGTCGACAAGAAGACCCACTCTAGCTCACTCGAAGATGATTTGGCCGAGCTAGTGAAGCGTCACTTTGGGCAGTCGGATTTACCGGCAGGCCCGCGCTCGACCTTCGCCTCCAACGATAACCCCTCCTCTAATCTTGAAATGACGCCGCGAACGGAATCGCCGGTGCCGTCAGAAGCCTCGTCCAGCGCTTCCCCGGCGAAAAACGAATCGGCTGCGGACGAGACGCCCGTAGTGCGCCCCGCGCTGCCCATCCGCCCGCCGCTGGCCGGCAGCCCCATTCATCCGCCGATCGTTGCGCCGCTGGCCGCTCCTTTGGCTGCGCCTGCTCCGGCAGCGCCTCCGGCCAGCCCGGCCGCGGCAGCCCCCACGGTGGCTTCTCCCGCTGCGCCTGCTGCTCCCTCGGCGCCTCCTCCAGCCAGTCCGGGTGCCCCGGCGCCCGCCACACAGGCTCCGCCCGCCGTGCAGACCTCACCTGTTGTGCCGCCCTTGGGCCGCCCGGGTGGCGCTCCCATCCGGCCCATCGTTCCACCCGTTCCCGCCGCCGGTTCACGGCCGGGCCAGACACTTTCCGGTCCTCGTCAACCGCTGCCCGCGGAACCGCCGCGGATGCCGGTGCCTCCCGCATCGCCCGCCGCCCGTCCCGCATTGCCGCCGCGGCCCCCGTTGAGCTCCACCGGACCCTCCGCGCCCATGCCGGGCGCAGCCGCGCCACGTCCGCCTCAACCCGTTCGCAACCCGATGCCGCCCCCGGCGGTGATGGTTTCGCCCGGGGCTCCGATGGCGCCGCCGCGCCCGCCGATCTCTTCTCCGAGTCTCCCCAGCGCCCCGCGCCCCGGTGGACCGCCTCCTGGAGCCCCCCGGCCCGGTGGCATGGGTCCGGGTAGTGGCCCCCTGGGTGGGAATCAAGGCTCTGGCTCCGGCCCAGGCGGCCCGCGTCCGCAAGGCTTAGCCGGTCAACCGACGCAGCGTCCGGTGGTCCCGCCCAATCCGCAGTTGGCCGCTCGTTTGGCGGCTCAGACGCAGCAAGGGCGTGCGCCGATGGCTCCTGGCGCGCCGCCGCGTCCCGGTGCACCCATCCGGCCGGCCGCTCCCGCAGCGCCGATGCCGGGACAACCTCAATTTCGTGGTCCGATCCGCCCCGGGCAGCCCATTGGGCCGCGTCCGGGCGCACCCTCGCCGGGCGGTGGTGGCTGGCGCCCCGGTGGACCCCCTGGACCTGGTGGTCCGGCGGGCCGTGGCCGCCCAATGCACCCCACCTCCCCGCTGCGGCCGGAAACGTCCGTGGTGGCTCCCACTGAAGCCGGCCGTCGTCATGCGACCAAGCCGAAATCGGCGGCCGAGCGCAAGCGTGAGGAACAGGAAGGCAAGCTGCTCCAGCGGCATCGCCGGGAAGAGCAGGTGGTGGCCGCTAACCGCGAAATCACCATCTCGGAAGGCATCACCGTTAAGGAATTGGCGGAGAAGCTGGGCATCAAATCGAACTTGGTGGTCAAGCGCCTGGTGGACAAGAAGATCTTCGCCACCATCAACCAGCATCTCGATTTGAAGCTGGCGGAAGACCTCTGCGCCGATTTCGGCGCCGTCGCCAGCCGCATGAGCTACGAAGAAGAAGCCAGCTGGGATCTCGAGTTGGCCGAAACCACCGAGGATCAGGTGCCGCGCGCACCCGTGGTTACCATCATGGGTCACGTCGATCACGGTAAGACCTCGCTGCTCGATGCGATTCGTTCGGCCAATGTGGCCCGGGGCGAAGCGGGCGGCATCACCCAGCACATTGGCGCCTACCAGGTGACCAAGAACGGCCAGAAGATCGTCTTCATCGATACGCCCGGCCATGAAGCGTTTACCCGCATGCGTGCCCGCGGCGCCAAAGTCACCGACATTGTCGTCCTGGTGGTCAGCGCCGACGACGGCGTCATGCCGCAGACGCTGGAAGCCATTGATCACGCCCGGGCGGCCAAAGTGCCGATCATCGTGGCGATCAACAAGATCGACAAACCGGACGCCGACGTCGACCGCATCAAGCGCCAACTGGCCGACCGCGGTCTGGTGGCGGAAGATTGGGCCGGCGACACGGTCATGGTGCCCGTGTCCGCCAAGGTGGGCACAAACCTCGACCTGCTGCTGGAAATGATCCTGCTGTCGGCCGAAATCCTGAACCTGAAGGCCAACCCGGCGCGTCCGGCCATCGGCAACGTGCTCGAAGCCGAGCTCGACAAGGGCCGCGGCCCCGTCGCCACCGTACTGGTGCGCAACGGCACGCTGAAGGTGGGCGATTACTTTATCTGCGGATCGGTCTTCGGTAAGGTCCGCGCCATGTACAACGACAGTGGCAGCCAGATCCGTGAAGCCGAGCCTTCGAGCCCGGTGGAAGTGCTGGGCATGGATTCGGTGCCCGACATCGGCGACCAGTTCCAGGTAACCACCGATACGGCGAAAGCCCGCCAGATCGTGGAATACCGCGAACAGGCCGCGCGTGACGTGCAGATGGCCAAGGGCTCCCGCGTGGGCCTGGACGTCTTTGCTCAAGCGCTGAAGGATGGCGTCGGCAAGGACCTCAACGTCATCATCAAAGCCGACGTGGGCGGCAGCTCGGAAGTGCTGGCCGATACGCTGGAAAAACTCTCCACCGAGAAAGTCCGCGTCATCGTGCTCCGCACGGGCGTCGGTGCGATCACGGAATCGGACGTCCTGCTGGCGACGGCCTCTCAGGCCATCATCATCGGCTTCAACGTTCGTCCCGAAAAGAAGGCCAACGAACTGGCCGAACGCGAGAACATCGAAATCCGCCTGCACTCGATCATCTACGAGCTGGTGGACGAAATGAAGCGGGCGATGATTGGCTTGCTGGAACCGGTCTTCAAGGAGATCTTCCAGGGCCGCATCGAAGTGAAGGAAGTCTTCCGCATCTCGAAGGTGGGCACTGTCGCCGGCTGCTATGTGGCCGAAGGTCAAGTGACCCGCCAAAGCCAAGTCCGCCTGCTCCGCGACAACGTCGTGGTGCACACGGGCAAGGTGGATGCGCTGAAGCGCTTCAAGAACGACGCCAGCGAAGTGAAGGCGGGCCTGGAGTGCGGTATCTCCATCGTCAACTACAACGACATTCGCCAAGGCGACATCATCGAAGCGTTCATCATGGAGCGTCTGGCTCCCTCGCTGACGCAATAAGCTCTCTATGCCCGCCGTGGGCCTACTGACGCTGGAACTGCACTTGAGCGAGTCCCGCTCGCTCAAGGATAAGCGCCACTACGTCAAAGGCCTGCGGGACCGCATCCGCAACCGCTTCAACGTCTCGGTGGCCGAAACCGAAGACCACGACATCTGGACCCGCTCCACCATCTGCGTCGTCTGCGTCTCCGGTAGCCGTGAGTATGCAGCGGGGCTGCTGGACCAAGTGGAAGCGGATGCCGGGAACTTTCTGGGGCCGTTTCTGGAAGCGGCCACTGTCGAGTGGTTGAGCTAGCGCGAGCGTCGGGAGGCAGCCCCGGATTCGGTTGGCTTCACAGCCGCCAGATCCGACGCCCAGTCTACTACCGCCAGCAGTTCACGCACATTGCGGAATGCCAGATCACTGGTGACCAGTGTCGCCCCTAAGGCAACGGCGTGAGCTGCAATCATCATGTCCAAACTACCCAAAGGCTTGCCCATGGCTTCCTGTTGGTTACGAAGCCGCCCGTACACCCTAGCTTCGGCTCGTCCCCAGGGCACCACATTGGCCATCAAAAGCAAACCTTCAATGGCAAGCTCCAGGCTCTTCGACGCTCTTGCTCTAGCCAATCCGTAACACAGCTCCGCTTCGGTCACACTGGATACGCAAGCCATTTCGCCCTCTGCCAAGGCCTCCAAGCGCGCCCTCGCTGCCAGCGACCTACCCTTGGCGATATAGCTGACAGTGTTCGTATCCAGCAGGTAAAGCCTACTCACAAGTCTTCGCGCACCTGCGGAGGTGGTTGGGCGCGGTCGTCGAGAAAGTCCGCAGGCACGCCAGCCCGGTCAAGAGCAGCAAAAACCTCTGCCCACGAGTTCGGGGCTTGGGAAAGGATCAAGTCACCGCTCTGTGGGTCGCGACGGATGCGCACCTCACTTGAAGTGAAGCGATACTTCGCGGGAATCCGCACCGCTTGGCTGCGGCCGCTCATGAACACTCGTGCTTTCTCGCCACTAGCCATCTCGACGCCACCTCGTGCTACATACCATGATACCTACCGCCGCGCCGCAATCAGTGGCGAGAACAGCAGCACCAGCATCCCCAGCGGCAGCAGCCCGCCGCGCGCCAAGCGGTAATCCTGCGCCAGTTCGTCCCACGTGCGCCCGAACACGTAGTGACCGGCTGACCATTCAAAAGCGAGCATCAGCACCAGCCAGAGCCCACCCACCGCGAACAGCCGCCGCGGGGGAACGGCGGTCTCCGCACCGACCAGGAACCTGATCGTGAACCGGGTGATCAGCAAAATGATGAGCGATCCCGTGAAAACGCCAAGCTGATTGGAGCGATGCAGCCCCACCCAGGGAACCAGAAAGATCGTCCGCAGCACGCCATGGAGAATCTCGGCGGCGGCGATCATCAGCCACAGCGCCAACGCCCGCCACCAGAAGCGGGAACGGGCAACGCGTGTTGGGGCGGCAGGCGGCATCTCCCTTGCGGTTACGGGCGATCTCACTTGAAGGGTGTTACCGCCACCACTCTACCTCGCCCCCAGGACCATACAGAACACCGGCGGGCGTCATCCCACCGTCAAGGTCCACGGCCAGCAGGTCGTGGGGATCTTCCAGTAACACGAGCGACCCATCCCGGTCCGTGCGGGTCTGCAGGGTCACCATCTCGCCCGCCACCATGATGTTCGCATCGGGCACCGGAGCGCCATCCTTCAGGGCGGTGATCTTCAGCAGTGCCTTTCCGGGAATAGGCAGAGCAATGGTGCCTTGCTCGATCTCGGCATCCGTGACGGCGAGATGGAAGGGCAGGACCGTCGACAATGTCCCCGATTGCCCAGAGGGCAAGTGGCGCACGGAACACGTGACGAAGGAGACCTCGTACCGTCCCGGCAGTAGCTCCGGCGCAACAAACACGTTCGGCGCAGCCCATTGAGCCTGGACCAGTTCACGCTCCTCGGAGTCAAGGATCCGGACCAGAGCCGCCTCCCCACTTTCGAAGAGGCAGTGACCGGATTGGACGGCGATGCGCATCGGACTCCCTGATCACCCTGCGGGCCGTATGCCCCGCGGGATACCTCGATCCTGCGCCGGTTCGCCTTGGCTGTCAAGACAATCGAGGCCGAGATTGGTTATCCCGAGGTGGCTGGCGCGGGTCAGTGCTCCTCCACAATACTCGTCACTTCAGCCGAGCGCACCCCGTACACCTTCTCCGCCTGGCGCACCAGCTCCGCGCCCAGCTTCTCGGGCTTGTCTTCGTTTTCATCGGTGTCAATCACCACTTTCAGGTAGATCTGCAATAGTGCCATGCGAACTTCCGATGGTACCCTGAGTGTTCGTGGCTGATCCATCCGCTCCGCTTTGCCGCATCTGTGAAACCCGCCGCCCCCGCCGTTTTTGCCTGGGCGTCGGCGCCGATATTTGTTCGCCCTGCTGCGGACAGGAGCGGGAAGTGACGGTCGATTGCCCGTTCGACTGCGAGTTTCTCGCCGAAGGCCGCCGGCACGAGAAGCGGGCGGAACTGGACCCCACCACCATCCCCAACGCCGACATCCGGGTGACAGAGAGCTTTCTGGGCGAGAACGAACCGCTGCTGATGGTCGCCTCCCGCGCCCTGTTTGAGGCGGCTGCCCAAGTGCCCGGCGTGATCGACTTGGACGTCCGCGAGGCGCTGGAAGCGATGATCAAGACCTACCGGACCGCGCAAAGTGGCTTGGTCTACGAATCCCGCCCCGCCAACCCACTGGCCGCAGCGATCCAGCAGATCCTCGACCAGCAGTTGAACGCCTACCGCGAAGCGATGACCCAGCGCGCCGGGATGAATGTGATCCGCGACGCCTCCATTCTGGGCGTGCTCGCCTTTCTGCAGCGGATGGAGATGCAACAGAACAACGGCCGCCGCCGCGGGCGGGCGTTTCTGCATATGCTGAGCGGATTTGCGCCGCCTCCCCCGCCTCCGCCTGCATCCCAACTGGTGGCTGGTTAATCAAAGGAAGTGCATGACTGGTATTGCTGTGTTTGCCCATGGTTCAAGCGTCGAATCAGCCAATGAGGCGGTCCGCATCGTGGTTCGCGAAATGGCCCGCAAGATGGACGGAGGGCCGTTGATTGAAGCGACGTTTCTCGAAGGCGGCCAGCCCAGCCTGCAGGGCGGCGTCGAAAAGCTGATGGAGCGCGGCGCGACCCGCATTGTCGTCGTCCCCTATTTCTTGACCGTCGGCCTGCACCTGAAGCGCGACCTCCCCGCCCTGATCACCCAGTTGCGCGAG
Source organism: Acidobacteriota bacterium (assembly GCA_026394055.1). Lineage (GTDB taxonomy): Bacteria > Acidobacteriota > Terriglobia > Bryobacterales > Bryobacteraceae > JAPKYZ01. The sequence continues at coordinate 14,310 of JAPKYZ010000107.1, read as the reverse complement.
GCGCACCCCCAATTGACCGACGTCCAAGTGACGGACCCGCTAGACGGCCATCCAGCGCTGGCTGAGATTCTGGCCGCGCGCGCCTCCGCCGCGATGGCCGAAGAGGTGGCCGCATGATCGCCCGGATGCTTGAATCCCGCGAACTCGCCCCCGACGTACGGCACTTCGTGTTCGACGTGCCGGAGTTGGCGGAAGTGAAGTTCCAGCCCGGCCAGTTTGTCTCCTTCTCCCACTTGATTCGCGAGAAGACGATCACGCGGGCTTACTCGATTTCGAGCACACCTGATGGCAACCGCTTCTCGCTGTGTCTCAACCGCGTGGCCGATGGCCACATGTCGCCGCACCTATTTGCGATGCAGCCTGGCGACACGATCAACATGAAAGGCCCCATCGGCACCTTCATGTGGCGCAACCGCGAACGGCCAGCAATTTTGGTGGCCACCGGCACCGGCATCGCGCCCTTCCGCGGCATGGTCTACGACGAACTCGCGCAACCGAACTCCCGGCCCATCACCCTGATCTTCGGCTCCCGCTACCCGCAGGGCCAGCTCTACGGCGATGAGTTCCGGATGCTGGCCACAGTACATCCGCGCTTCACCTTCATCCCCACGGTCACGCGCCCGGACGAGACCTGGACCGGCCGCACCGGCCGCGTCCAACCCATCGTCATGGAAGCGCTCGGCGAGCAGCGCGAGCTTGAAGTGTACGCCTGCGGCATGAAGGAAATGACCGAAGACATCCGGAACCGCATGAAGGAACTGGGCTTCGACCGCAAGCAGATCATCGTCGAAAAGTACGACTAGGCGGGCGCGCTAGCGGATCGGCCGCACTTCCACTTTCTTGTAGATCTCCTTGGTCTGCTCCATGCTGGCGAACACCACGCCGGGCAGGCGCGTCGACGCGGTACCCGCCGCGACGGCCCACCGGAGCGACTCCCAGAACTCCTTGTTCTTGTGGCGCGCCCAAACAAACGCCGCCGCCATGGCATCGCCCGCGCCGATCGGGCACACGGCGTCGATTCGCGGCGGAACCGATTCCCAGATCCGCTCGCCCATCATGCCCAGCGCTCCGCGGCTGCCTAGCGACAGCAGCACCTGCTGGGAACCTAGCTGCTGGATGCGCTCCACGGCATCAATGTAGTGGCTACGGGTCAACAGCACGCGGTTCAGGAGGCGCTCCGCTTCCTGCTGATTGGGCGTGACGATGGTGGGATTCGCTTCGAGACCTTCACGCAGCGCGTCCCCATCGGTGTCGAGCAACGTCTGCACTCCGGCATTCCGGGCATCCTCCACCAGACCGGCGTAAAAGTCGTTGGGCATGCCGGGAGCGAGGCTACCGCACAGCATCAGCCACTTCACCTTCGGCAGCCGCTTCCGCACCGCGGCCGCAATCTGGTTGCATTCCTCCGCGCTCACCTGCGGGCCCGCCTCATTCAGCTTCACGGTCAGCCCATGCTGATCGGTGATGGTCAGGTTGGTGCGGATGTTGTTGGCGATGGGCACCCATTGCATGGGAAAGCCCTTGTCCAGCATGAACTGCTTCAAGCATTCGCCGGAATCGCCGCCAGCCGTGGCGATGGCGATGGTCTTGCCGCCAAAGGAATGAATCACCATGGACGCATTGATGCCGCGCCCGCCCGGCCCTTCGGAGGTGTCGAGAATGTAAGCCCGGTCTTCAAAGACCAGCCGGTCCGCGTTGACGTTACGGTCAATGGCCGGATTGACTGTGAGTGTGAGAATCAATCCCACAATTCTAACCGTAACCGTTTGCCGAACCAAAAGCGGCCCCAGGCGAGCCTGTGGTAGCGGATGCTAACGTAAAAGATGCGTTCTCATCCCCTGTTTGGAGCATACGCGGCCCTGGCAGCCGTCTGCTTTTTTTGGGGCACCACCTACCTGGCCATTCGCGTGGCCCTGGAATCGTTCCCGCCCGCCTTTCTGGTTGGCATCCGCTTTCTCATCTCCAGCATCATCCTGCTGATCTGGGCCAAGTGGCGTGGTGAGCCGTTTCCGCAAGGCGCCGTCTTGTGGCGCACGGCGCTGAATGGCGTCCTGATCCTGGGTATCGCCAACGGCTGCCTCACCTACGCGGAACGGCTGATCCCGAGCGGCCTGGCGGCGCTGTTTGTCACGACCTCGCCCTTCTGGTTGACCGGCGCCGAGGCTCTGGTGCCGGGTGGCGAGAAGCTCCACGCGCCCACGCTGTTGGGCATGCTGGTGGGCCTGTCGGGCGTCGCGCTGCTGGTGGGTCCTGATAGTTTTGGCGCGCAGGCCAACATGAACTCCCTGTGGGGCTTTGTGCTGCTGCAAGTGGGCAATGCCGGCTGGTCGTTCGGGTCGATTCTACAGAAGCGGATTCCGCGGGGCATCAACCCGGTGGTCAGTGGAGCCATCCAGCAGTTAGCGGCGGGACTTGTCTGGTCGGTGGTGGCGCTAGCACTGCACGCGGTGCCGGAGCACGCCACCGCCCGTGGCATCGGCGCCATGCTCTACTTGGCAGTGTTCGGCTCCATTGTCGCCTACAGCGCCTATCTGATCGCGCTGGACCGGCTGCCGGTGGCGATTGTGTCGGTCTATACCTACATCAACCCGATTGTCGCGGTGACCCTGGGCTGGCTGGTTTATCGCGAGCCATTTGGTCCGCGTGAGGCAGCCGCGATGGTGGTGATCTTCCTGGGTGTGTGGTTAGTGAAGCGCTTTTCGCGATAGCCCTTCCGCTTCGCTGCTCTGTGTGATACGAATATCTCAGCCATGGCTCCACCGCCGCGCGCCGGTGGTCCAACTCCAGGTGCGAGGTATTCCAGATCATGTCCCACTCCATCACTTCCAGCAACCGGCGTAGCTGGCTGAAAGGTGCCGCCGCCTTCGCCGCTGCCGGTACGACAGGCGAATCGCTGATCGCCGCGCCGGCGGCCACCACCGGCAAGCCGTTGATCCTGGCGAGCGAGGCGGGCGCCGTCACCGAGACCTCCGCCGGCAAAGTCCACGGCTATGCCCGGTCGGGCATCTTCACCTTCAAGGGCATCCCCTACGCAGGCTCCACCGCAGGCGCCGCGCGCTTTGCGGCTCCCACGAAAGCCACGCCCTGGGCCGGAATCCGCAGCTCGATGTCCTACGGCTGGGTGGCGCCGCAGTCGCCGCGGATGGGCTGGGCGGTGGACGAGAACGCCTTCATGTTCGAATGGGACGACGGCATCCAGAATGAAGATTGCCTCCGCGTCAACGTCTGGACTCCGGGTTTGAAGGACAACCGCAAGCGCCCTGTGATGTTCTGGATCCACGGCGGCGGCTATTCGGCCGGCAGTGGGCAGGAGCTGAAATCTTACGACGGCGAGAACCTGGCCCGGCGGGGCGACGTGGTGGTGGTCAGCGTCAACCACCGGCTGAATTCGTTGGGCTACTTGAACCTGGGCGAGTACGGCCCCAACTGGGCCGATGCGGCCAACGTCGGCATGCTGGATCTGGTGGCGTCGCTTGAATGGGTCCGCGACAACATCAGCCAGTTTGGCGGAGACCCCGGCAATGTCACCATCTTTGGCCAGTCCGGTGGCGGCGGCAAGGTGGGCGTGCTGATGGCGATGCCCGCGGCAAAAGGGTTGTTCCACAAAGCGGTGGTGCAGAGCGGCTCCAGCGCCCGTCAGGCTGACCCGGCCCATTCGGCCAAGCTGGCAGCGGAGACACTGTCGATTCTCGGCGTCACCCGCGGCTCCGTTGATGAGTTGCGCAAGATGCCCTACGGCAAGATTGTCGCGGCCGGTGCGGAAGCCGTGCGTAAACTCGCGCCTCCCGGCGGCAACATGCCCGGCACCGGCCAAGGCTATAACTGGACCCCCACCGTCGATGGCCGCCATCTGCCCAGCCATTCTTTTGACCCGAAGGCACCCGAAGTTTCCGCCACCGTGCCCATGCTGATCGGCACCGTGTTGAACGAGTTCACCAACGGCATCGGCCACCCCGAGTACGAGGCGATGGGCATGGAGGAAGTCGAACGCCGCGTCGAACAGCGCTACCCCGGCAAGACCGCCGCCATCCTGGCCGCCTTCAAGAAGGCGCACCCCAAGGAGAAGCCGTTCGACCTGCTCTCGCTGATCATGTCCGCCACCACACGCCAAAACGCCGTCACCCAAGCCGAGCGCAAGGCCGCTCAAGCCAAGGCCCCCGCGTATCTCTACTGGTTCACCTGGCAGACCCCCGTGCTCGACGGCCGCCCCCGCGCCTTCCACTGCGCCGAACTGCCCTTCGTCTTCGACAACACCGACCGCTGCGCCGCCATGACCGGAGGCACCGCCGAAGCCCGAGCGCTCGGCGGCAAGATGGCCGATGCCTGGATCGCCTTCGCCCGCAAAGGCGACCCCAACCACGCTGGCCTCCCCAAGTGGCCCGCCTTCGCGAAGGCCGCGGGGGCAACGATGATGTTCGACAACACCTGTGCAGTGAAGACGAACCCGGATACGGACGAGCGGAAGTCGATCTTCGGGTAAATCAGCACCACTGTGGTGCACTTTTGTTAGGCTGGGTCTTATGGTGAAGAAGCGCAGCTCAGCCCCCCTGCGGTCGGTTCGGCAGAGCGTCACGATGCCGGGCGCACTGGCCGCTGCCGTCCGCCGCGTCGCCGAGGAGCGACAAGTCACCATGAGCCGAGCACTCGTCGCCCTAGCCGAACGGGGCGTGGCCGCCGAAGCGGAAGCCAAGCAGCAGCTAGAGGCTACCTACCATCGCTTCATCTCAGAACGCGACCCCGAGGCGAAGAACGCCGCGGGTCGTGAGCTGATCGAATCCATCTTTGGGCAGGGTGCGATTGCCGAAGATTCAGTTCGCTGACCTTCCCCGCCCCGTCTGGCAGCACTTGCTGCAGCGAGTCGATGAGCGAGGTATCTCGCTCCGAGACCTTCAGGCGCTACAAGCCTGGGTACGCACCAACCCTGTTGCACCCGACGGCGACTGGTACAAGGACTTTGGGTCCTTTATCCTCTGTGGTTCTGGCCAGTGGCCCAAGACCGTTCTCGAACGGGGAATGCGGCCGTTCGGCGAAGCCATCCAGTAGTGCCGGCGCTCCTGATAGACGGAAGGCAATGGGAGCAGCCATGATAGACTCGCCAATCAGAGCGCCCATGATCACTCGCCGTCATCTCCTCCAAGCCGCCGTGGCGGCTCTGCCTGCCTCTTCGCTGATCGCCGCCAAGCCGAATTCCAAGTTCGGCGGCGTCCAGATTGGCACCATCACTTACAGCTTCCGCACCCTGCCCGGCAAGGCTGATGAGTTATTGAAGTACTGCACAGAGCTGGGCATCAGTTCGGTGGAACTAATGTCGGATCCAGCCGAAGCCTTCGCGGGCATGCCTGGTGTCCGGCTGGGCGGATTTGGCGGCTTCGGCCCACCCCCCGGTGGCCCCGGTGGACGGCCTCCTGGCGCTCCTGGTGGACCTGGCGGCCCTGGACCCGGTGGTCCTGGACCGGGCGGGCGCCGTCAATTGACGCCGGAGCAGCAGGAAGCGATGCGCAAGGCTGCGGAGGACCGCAAAGCTTGGCGCACGTCTGCTTCGATGGACAAGTTTAAGGAACTGCGCGCGCTCTACAACAACGCCGGGGTCAGCATTGATGTCTTCAAGCTGCCGCTGACGGAAGCCATGTCGGACGACGAGTTCGAGTATGTGTTCACAGTGGCCAAAACCCTGGGTGCCAAGTCGATCACCATGGAACTGCCCACCAGCGAGCCCTTACTGAAGCGCATTGGCCAGTTCGCCGACAAACACAAGGTCTTCGTCGGCTATCACAACCACATGCAAGTGAACCCCACCAGCTGGGACGCCGCGCTGGCCATCTCGAAATACAACAGCATCAACCTGGACGCCGGCCACTTCACCGAAGCCATCAGCGCCTCGCCCATCCCCTTCATCAAGAAAATGCACGGCCGCATCTCCAGCATGCACTTGAAAGATAAAAAGTACGGCACTGAAGGTGGCGGCAATCTGCCCTGGGGCACGGGACAGGTGCCGATCAAAGAAGTTTTGCAGTTGATGAAAAAGGAAAAGTACTCCTGGCCCGCCAACATTGAGCTGGAGTACAACATCCCCGGCGAATCGAACGTGATGGCGGAGATGGCCAACTGCTTGAAGTTCGCCAAAGACGCGCTGGCCTAGCACGCTTGTAACAACTTAGCCCCGTCGCGCCATACTATACTGCCCTTACTCGCAGGTATGCCGCACCCGGTCTTTATTGACGAGAGGGTATGCGGGTGCTCCGGGCCCAGCACGCGCCGCAGCATCGCCAGCACCTGCTCTTGCAGGGTCCGCGCCCCGACTGCGTCACCCTGCGCCACCAGCGTTTTAGCGAGATTATTCATCGAGGTGAGGGTATGCAGGTGCTCCGGGCCCAGCACACGCCGGCTCACCGCCAGCACCTGCTCGTGCAGGGCCCGCGCGCCCGCATGATCGCCCTGCGCCCCCATCGTTTCGGCGAGATTATTCATCGAGGTGAGCGTATTCGGGTGCTCCGGGCCTAGCACGCGCGTCATCACCGCCAGCACTTGCTCTTGCAGGGTCCGCGCCTGGGCTGCGTCGCCCTGCGCGCACCAAAGAATCCCCAGACCCACGCCGAGACCGCCGGTCGCCACGGCATCGTTCGGTTCCGTCAGAGCGTCCGTGGCTAACCGCAAAAACAGGGGCCGGGCGTGGCGGGCGCAGGCGTTCATGGTGGGCCAGTGGTCCGGGTGTTCGCAGCGGTCGGGCTTCATCACGGCCAGCAACGCGTCCCGAGCCCTATTGGCATCGTCCGGCCCAGCCTGTTCCCGCAGATACCCGGCCAGCACCCGGTGCATTTCGCCAAACACGCCTTCCGCCTCTCCGGTGACGAAGTTGCGTTGCCGGAGCGTGATGCGGACTTCGGTGGAGTTTAGCTCCGGCGGCAGCGCCTCTATCACCGCTTCCGGAATGGGCGTGCCGGGTTCCAGTTGCGCCAGCACCAGCGCCGCCTGCCGGGCGGGAGTGCTGAGCTTCTCAAACGACAAGGCGAATGTTTCCGTGATGCCCCGCAAGGCCCCGGGGGGCACGACGTTCTTCAGCGCCGCTGCCCGCTGGTCCAGCGCGGGGGTGCGGACCGCCTCGTCTAACCGCTGCCGCAACTGTTGGGGCGACAGGTCAAACTGGAGGACGGCGTTCAGCAGATCGAGCGCCAGCGGCAGATCCCCCACCGCCTCCGCGATGGCCTCCCAACCGGCCATGTCCAGGCGGCGCGCTTCAACTCATGTGTCAACAGCAGCACGGAGGCGACGCGCGGCAGCGTGCCGATCGGCAGCGCCTTCACGGTCCGGTCCGCCGTCTGCTGGCGGGAGGTGGCCAGCAAGGTGACGGAGCCCAGCGACGGGCAGTAATCCGTTAACGGCCGCGCCGGGGACGCCTCTGGCACGTTGTCCACCATCAGCACGCGGCCGTGCTTTGCCGCCTCTTCCAGTGCTTGCCCCAGCAGTGGCGCCACCGGGCGGCCCTGCTGGCGGAGGGCGTTCAACGGCGGCACCGCCTGTTCGCCCACCAGCGCGGTCCAGATGGCGTGGTGCTGTTGCTCAATGCCCGGCGCGTCCTGGTCGGCATCCAGCCAGAAGACCCCGCCATGGAAGCGGCGTTTGGCGTAGCGCCAGATGTATTCGAGCGCGAGGCGCGTCTTGCCGAACCCACCCGCCGCCGACACCTGCCCCGAGATGGCCGCCGCGCCGTGTTCGATGGCGTCCAGCGTCTGGTCAATCCGGTAAAGGTCCTGCGCGCGGCCCACAAAGCGTTCTCGGAGACTTGCGGGCAACTGCCCGGCGGGGTGCCACGTGCGGATGCCCTCCAGCCGCTGGGGCAAGGGAATGGCGGCATCGCTTTCCAGCGCCGCCGCCAGCAACTTCGCCTTCTCGTCCGACAACCGCTGCCGCAGCGACTGCGGGAATTCGGCCAACCGTTCCGAAACCAGCTTGGCCAGCCGCTCGGTGTCGCCGGGCGCGGGCAGGTTGGCGGTCCGCAGGCCGGGCGGGAGGTAGCTGGTGTCGGTCTTTCGGCCCTCTACCTCGGGCGCCAACGCCACCACGACATGGCGGAGGTCAGCGGGACCGCCCGCGTAGAGCGGCGCTTGCGCCAGGCGCAACTCCTGCCGGCACCACCAACGCTGAAAATACACGGGCTCGGCGAACACCACCACCACGCGCGCCTCCAGCACCGCCGCGGCCAGCGCCGGGGGAAACGGGTCGCCATCAGCGATATCGGAGGTGTCAAAAAACGCGGTCTCCGGCCCGAGCTTCTGGCAAAGCTCAGCCGCCGCCTGCGCGCTGGCGGTGCGGCGAGGGTACGAGAAATGAATAATCTCGCCGGAATGCTCTGGGCCCAGGGCGATCATACGGGCGCCCGGACCCTGCAGGAGCAGGCGCTGGCGATGCTGCGGCGCGTGCTGGGCCCGGAGCACCCGCATACCCTCTCGTCAATGAATAATCTCGCCGGAACGCTCTGGGCCCTGGGCGATCTTACGGGCGCCCGGGCCCTGCAGGAGCAGGTGCTGGCGATAGTGCGGCGCGTGCTGGGCCCGGAGCACCCGCATACCCTCTCGTCGATGAATAATCTTGCCGGAACGCTTCTGGCTCAGGACGACTATGCGGGCGCGCGGGCACTACACGAGCAAGCGCTGGCAGTGAGGCGGCGCGTGCTGGGCCCGGAGCACCCGGATACGCTCACATCGATGAATAATCTCGCCGGAACGAAATACCGCCAGGGCGACCTGCGCGGCGCGGCGGAGCTCTTCCAACAAGCGGTGGCCGGATTGCGGCGCGTGCTGGGGCCCAATCATCCGCACACGAAGCAAGTGGAAGCCAGCCTGGCCGTCGTGCGCCAGCAGTTGGGGATTTAGCGCCCCGGCTTCTTTCAGCGTCTGGCCCGCAAATTCACCGCCGGCCGCTGACGCCTACCCACTCTGCTCCGCCGACTCTGTACCGCTGACTCTGAGCCGCGACCAGCAGGAGCGGGCTCTTCCGGAACCGCTCGCACTTGCGGGGCTTAGGTGCTGGGCGGGCGTGGAAGTACCGCCGCACGCTGAGCCGCGACAGCTATGGAGCGGAGCGCCCTCCCGATGCTCGAAAGGCCCCGTGGCGGAAGAACTAGATTTCTGAGCTCTAGTGCGGCGCGGGGCTTGAGGCGGTGGATTGATTGATCGGCACTCCGCTCCATTCTGTCGCGGCTCGGCGTGAGGCGATGGCTTGATTTGGGGGCGGTGGTGCGTCGATGGAAGAGCCCGCTCCTGCTGGTCGCGGCTCGGTTTGGGGCTTATTTGTAGGCCGCGATGCCGGTTACGCGTTCGCCGATGACTAGGGTGTGGATGTGGTCCGTGCCCTCGTATGTTTTCACCGTTTCCAGGTTGCACAGGTGGCGCATGATCGGGTAATCGTCCATGATGCCGTTGCCGCCCAGCAGGTCGCGCGACAGGCGGGCGCAGTCGAGGGCCATGGCGACGTTGTTGCGCTTGAGCATCGACACATGGGCGGCGTCCAGCTTGCCTTCGTCTTTCAGGCGGCCGCAGTGCAGGGCGAGCAGCTGCGCCTTGGTGATCTCGGTGATCATCACCGCCAGCTTCTCCTGCACCAGTTGGTGCGAGGCGATTGGTTTGTCGTCGAACTGTTTGCGGAGGATGGTGTATTGCCGGGCGGTCTCGTAGCAGTCCATCGCCGCACCGATGACGCCCCAGCCGATGCCGAAGCGGGCTTGGGTGAGGCAGCCGAGCGGAGCCTTCAGCCCCTTGCCGTTAGGCAGCATGTTCTCCTGCGGCACGCGGCAATCAGAGAAGGCGAGGCTCGACGTGACGGAGGCGCGCATGGAGAGCTTGCCGTGGATGTCGGAGGTAGAGTAGCCCGGCGTGCCGCGCTCCACCAGGAAGCCGCGGATGCCGTCGGGCGTGCGGGCCCACACCACCGCGACATCGGCCAAGCTGCCGTTGGTGATCCAGGTCTTTTCGCCATTCAGCACCCACTCGTTCCCGTCGAGCACCGCGCGGGTCTTCATGCCGGCGGGGTTGGAGCCAAAGTCCGGTTCGGTCAACCCAAAGCAGCCGATCGCTTCGCCGGATGCGAGCCGGGGCAGCCACTTCTCTTTCTGCGCCTCGCTGCCGTACGTCAAAATTGGGTACATCACCAGCGCGCCTTGGACGCTGACAAAGCTCCGCAGACCGGAATCGCCGCGTTCGATTTCCTGCATCAGCAGGCCGTATTCCACGTTCGACATCCCGGCGCAGCCATAGCCTTCCAGGTTCGCCCCCAGAAAGCCCAGCGCGCCCATTTCACGGGCCAGATCCTGAAAGCCCTGCCCTTCGTTCCAGGCCTGCTTGATGCGGGGCATCACCTTGTCGTCAATGAATTGGCGCGCCGTTTGCCGCACCATCAGTTCCTGCTCAGAGAACTGGGAATCGATGAGAAGGTAATCCACCCCTTTGAAGGCCATGTTTCGATTCTAACAGCCCTTGGCGAAGGCTCCGAAGACCGCTTACTGACGTGCGCGGCTCAGTAACGCGCTGATTCTACAGAGCCGCGCGCGTCAGCAATAGGTCTTCCCTCAAGTTGCCAAGCTCTCCCCACCTGGGGCCAGCGACAGGGAAAGGTGGCGAGTCTCGCGAATCTGCCGAAACCAGACTGTCTTCTCCAGACATCCAAGAAAGCAATGCTTGTTCCCGTTTTCCTGCTGCTGGCCGCCGACCGGTTGACCGACCCGGTCGAGATCGTGCAAAAGCTCGCCACCGCCGACCGGCGCAACCGCGAGATCGCTCGCCAGTACACCTTCATCAGCCGGTCAGAAGAACGGGAGCTCGACGACCGCGGCAAGGTGAAGAAGACCGAGTCCACCACCGAAGAAGTCACCTTCCTCCACGGCCGCTACTACGCCCGCAAAGTCGCCAAGAACGACAAACCCCTCTCTGCCGCCGAGGCCGCGAAGGAGGACGAGAAGCTGCGCAAAGAGGCGGCCAAACGCGAGCGCGAATCTCGCGACGAAAACGCCAAACTGGCCCAGGAACAGGCCAAGCAGCAGGAACAGTTCCGCAAGTTGATCGACGAGATCGTGAAGGCGTACGAACTGAAGCTGGAAGGCATCGAGCAGATCGACCAGCGTGCGGTCTACCGCATCTCCGCCAACCCCCGCAGCGACTACAACCGCCGCATGCCGCCCTATTCGGTTCTCAAGAACCTCCGGGGGCAGATGTGGGTGGATTGCAGTGAGTTCCAGCTGGTGAAGGTGGAGGCCGACGTCGTCAATAACTTCTCGCTGGGGCTGGTGCTGGCCCGGATCTCGGCCGGAACGCGCCTGCATTTTGAGCAGGCCCGGGTGAACGGAGAAGTCTGGCTGCCCAAGTTCGCGGCGGCCAAAATCGACGGACGGCTGGGTGTTTTCAAGAAGGTCCGGCAGGAATCCGAGACCGCCTGGAAGGACTTTCGTAAGTTCTCGACGGAATCGCGAATTGTCGAAACGTCTGAAATCAAGTAGTCACTCGGTTTTGCTATAGTGGCACTTCTCAAATGAGAACTGCGGGGGCTATCTTCTCTGCTTTCAGAAGATGTGCCCGCTCTGATTCGACCCGACGGCCCATCGAGGTGCCAGTCCGGAGGTGACAGAGAAGTGTCCTACGAACGCCACTACTACACGCGCCCGCGGTTGATCCCGCCGGCGATCCCCATTTCCCTGCTGCTGGCCTCCGCGCTCTATCTCGCGGGCCAGTTTGTGGAAATCCCCTCCGTGAGCGGGCTGTACGGGGGCCCTCCCCCCGGCCTTCCCGTGGTCAGCGGAAACAGCGGCCCAAACACCGCCGGCGCGGCGCCATCCACCGCTGGCACTGTTTCGGGGGCCACGGATCGAAGGACGGATCCGCAGACGGTCCAGGCCGCCTACCTCAGGCACAAGTAGAGATCGAGTGGTGGCATGATCGGCGGGGTTCGGCTGTGAGTGCGACTTAATTTGCCCGCAATCTAGTCAAAATCGCCCCAAAGTGGGACCATGGGGGTATGGATCCCCATCGTGCCGAACGCCTTGCAGGGGCGTTGCGCGAAGAACTGCACGAAATCGTTAATTTTGAAGTAGCCGACCCCCGGGTGGGCTCCGTCGAGATTGCCGCCATTGAACTCTCTCCCGATGGCCGCCGTGCCGTGGTGCGCGTGCAAACCGAAACAGATGAATCACTTGCCGCCCTTATTCGAGCCGGCGCCTTCATCCGGCATCAATTGGCGGAGCGGCTGGACCTATTCCGCGTTCCGGATCTGAAATTTGAGGCGGCCACCAATTTGGGTCCCCCGGCGCGCATCGAAAGCTTGCTGAAACGGGCCAAACGCGGCCGCAGCCGGGAGCCGTTTTCCGCCACCCCGGAAACTCAAAAAAGTCCAGCGGAATGAAACAGTTTGTGCTAGTTTTGTGGTTGGTCCAGGCAACTGGACTATGCGCCCCTCCTTCGCCCAACGGGGCCTCGTACGTTGAAGTTCAGGGCCTTGAGGCCCAACGGTTTGAGGCCAGCCGCGACGCGATGGGTGGGACGTTTACGGTGGTCGTCTACGGCGCCGACCGTACCCAAGTGGAAGGAGCCGCCGCCCTCGCTCTGGAAGAGGCGGTCCGCCTGGATCAATTGTTGTCCAACTATAAGCAAAGCAGCGAATGGAGCCGAGTGAACCGCGAAGCGCGCCAGCGCCCCACAATGGTTTCGCGCGAACTGTTCGACCTGCTTGCGGCCTGCAAACGCTACTCGGAACAAAGCGAAGGCACTTTTGACATCACCGTCGGCCCGCTGATGCGCGTTTGGGGCTTCTACAAGGGCTCCGGCAAGCTGCCGCACCGGGCTGAAGTGCGGGACGCGCTAGACAAGATCGGGTCCGGCAATATCCAGCTCGATGCCAAGACGCCGAGCGTCCAGTTCGCTAAATCAACGCTTGAAATGGACCCCGGCGGCATCGGCAAGGGCTATGCGGTGGACCGAATGGTGGAAGTGTTGAAGCAGAGCAAAGTAACTTCGGCGTTTATCTCCGCCTCCGGCAGCAGCCTTTACGGGTTGGGCCATCCGCCGAGCGAACCGCGCGGTTGGCGCGTCAACATCCGCCATCCCCGCGAGAGCGGCAAAGAGATTCAGGAAGTGTTTCTCCGCAACGAGTCCATGTCGACTTCCGGCTCGCAGGAAAAGTTTTTCACTGCGGAAGGCAAGGTCTACAGCCATATCATGGACCCCCGGACCGGCTACCCGGCCCAGGGCCGGCTGCAAGTATCGGTGGTGGCCCCCAAGACCATCGATAGCGAAGCCTGGACCAAGCCAATTTTCATCCAAGGCCGCCAATGGGCGGCTCAACATAAACCGAAAGGCCTTCGCGCCTATATCTGTGACGACAAACGGGAACTTTCATGCGCGTGGCTCCAATGACCAGCCGTTTTCTTGATGCCTGCCGCCGCCGGCCCACTGATGTGCGGCCCGTGTGGTTTATGCGCCAGGCCGGACGATACCTGAAGCCGTACCGCGACATTCGCGCGAAGAACGGCATCCTCGACATCTGCAAGCGCCCGGACCTGGCGGCGCAGGTGACGCTGCAACCGGTCGAGATCCTCGACGTGGACGCGGCCATCATCTTTGCTGACCTGCTGCTGCCGGTGGAGCCGATGGGCTTGAAGCTGCGCTTTGTGGCCGGTGAAGGCCCGCAGATCGACAATCCGATCGAGAATTCCACCGACATCGACAGCCTGTCGATCTCCAATACGGACGACCTGGGCTACGTCGGCGAGTCGATCCAACTGGTGACCCGCGCGCTCGATGGCCGCGTCCCGGTGATCGGCTTTGTGGGTGCGCCGTTTACGCTCGCCAGCTACATGATCGAAGGCGGCCCCTCCCGCACCTTCCTGCGCACCAAGCAGATGATGTACCGCAACGAGACGTTGTGGCGTCGCCTGATGGGCAAGCTGGTGGACGTGTTGGGACCGTTCGCGTTGATGCAAGTGGCCGCCGGAGCGAAGGCGATCCAGGTGTTCGACAGCTGGGTAGGCGCTCTCGGGCCGGACGACTACGTCCGCTTCGTCGCTCCGTACTCCCGTGCTCTGATCGAGCGTATCCGCACCGCTAACGTCCCGGTAATCCACTTTGGCACCGGCGTCGCGGGCTTCTTCAAGGAACTGCATGCCGCCGGTGGCGATGTGATGGGCGTCGATTGGCGCATCAACATCGACCAGGCCTGGATGGACATCAGCTACCGCTCGGCCGTCCAAGGCAACCTGGACCCGGCCGCCCTGTTCGCCCCCTTGCCGGAATTGAAGGCGAAGGTCCACGAACAGCTGAAACGCACGGGCAC
>JAPKYZ010000105.1 GCA_026394055.1 Acidobacteriota bacterium | reverse complement strand
AGCGCCGCACAACCGCTGGTTGTCAGTTTGGCGGCCTTGACGGCGATTGATCTGTGCGGGCTACAACTGCTTTGTTCGGCTCAACGCAGTTGCCAGACTAACAGCCTGCCGTTCACCCTCTGCGCGGTGCCGGATTGGTTCCAGGCGACCGTGCACACCGCCGGCTTCCATCAACACCCCGCCTTCCAGGTCGCCTCTCTGGATGCGGTACGGGAGGACATTTGTGCCTAAGACGATCTTGGCGGTGGATGATTCGGCCAGCATGCGGCAGATGGTGAGCTTCACGCTCCGCAACGCCGGCTATGACGTAATTTCGGCCGAGGATGGTGAAGACGCTCTCGCCCACCTCCGCGGGACCATCCATCTGGTGATCACCGATCTCAACATGCCCAAAATGGACGGCCTGGAACTGATCCGCCGCATCCGCGCCAACCCGGCCTACAAGTACATCCCGCTGCTGATGCTGACCACCGAAACGCAGGAAGCCAAAAAGCTGGCGGGCAAGCAAGCCGGCGCCACCGGCTGGATCGTCAAACCCTTCAATGCTGTCCAACTGCTGGCCGTGGTGAAAAAGGTACTGGGATGAACGACAACCTGTTTGCGGCCTACCGCGAAGAAGCCGCCGAGCTGCTGGCCGACCTGGAAGTAACCCTCCTGGAGCTGGAAAGCGGCGGCGAAGACGCGGAGCTGGTGGCCCGGGCCTTCCGGGACCTCCACACCATCAAGGGCTCCGGCGCGATGTTCGGCTTTGATGCCATCGCTTCGTTCACGCACGAGTTCGAGACGGCCTTTGACAACGTGCGCGAAGGCCGACTGCGCTTGACGCCGGAGCTGACCGGCATTGCTCTCGACGCGCGGGACCACATCCAGCAATTGCTGAACGCATCCCCGGAAGAGGCGCAGCAGTTGGCCGATCAAGGCCGGCTCATCCTCGATCGGTTGCGGGAAAAGTGTACCCCGGCGCAGCTGGCGCCATCGGCGGGCGCCTCTGCCACCGGAAGCTCCACCGCGCACCGCCACGGCCAGATGCCCGCTGGCGTCCGTGAAACGTTCCGCATCTCCATCACCCCCTCGTCCGGCATCTTTCTCAACGGCACCAACGTCGTCCTGCTGCTGCGGGAGCTGGCCGAACTCGGTGACCTGTGCCTGATGGCCCACCTCGACCAACTTCCTGAGCTGGACGAATTCAACCCGGAAGAGTGCCTGGTCCGCTGGGACGCAGTGCTGACCACCACAGGATCGGAAAACTCCATCCGCGACGTCTTCATCTTTGTCGAAGATCAAGTGGAGCTGTTGATTGAGAAGCTGGAAACGGTGGAACCCGCGCGCCTGGGGCAGGTCCTGGCCAACCGCGGCGCCGTCACTGAAGATCAGGTGGAAACCGTCTTGAAGCAGCGGCCCCGCATCGGTGAGCTGCTGGTGCAAGCGGGCGTTGTCGGACCGGACCGGGTCGAGGCCGCCGCAATGGAGCAGCGCCACCTGAGCACCCAGGCCAAGAAGCGCACGCAAACCGAAGCCGCCAGCACCTTGCGCGTACCCGCCGCCAAGCTCGATAGCCTGGTCAACTTCGTCGGCGAGCTGGTCACCGTGCAAGCCCGGCTGAGTGGCTACGCCGCCATGTCCGGCAGCGCCGAGATCTCCGCCATCGCCGAAGAGATTGAGCGCCTCTCGGAGCTGCTGCGCGAAAGCACCATGAGCATCCGGATGCTGCCCATCCGCGAAACCTTCACCCGCTTCAAGCGCCTGGTCCGCGATCTGGCCACCGAACTCAACAAGCAAGTGGAGCTGGTGACGGACGGCAATGAAACCGAGCTCGACAAGACCGTCATCGAGCAGCTCAGCGATCCGCTGCTGCACCTGGTCCGCAACGCCATCGACCATGGCATCGAATCCCCCGCCGAACGCGTCCGGCGCGGCAAGCCCCCGGTCGGCAAAATCCAACTGCGGGCCAGCTACGCCGGCGCCTTCGTCCTCGTCAGCGTCAGTGACGATGGCGCGGGCCTGAACTGCGACGCCATCCGCGCCCGCGCCATTGAGCGTGGCCTCATCGCCGCCGACGCGGTCTTGACGGAACAAGAGATCTACCACCTCACCTTCGCCCCCGGCTTCTCCACCGCCGCCGCCGTCACCGAGATCTCCGGCCGCGGCGTCGGTATGGACGTGGTGCAGCGAGGACTGGACGCCCTGCGCGGCTCGGTCGCGATCTCCAGCAAGCTCGGCGCCGGGACGGTGATCACGCTAAAGATCCCGCTCACGCTCGCCATCATTGATGGCCTGCTGGTCGAAGCGGCCGGATCGTACTACGTGGTCCCGCTCTCCAACATCTCCGAGTGCATCGAATTTGTGCGGGACCCCAGCACCACCCGCCGCCACTCCCTCGTCAACGTGCGCGGCCAACTGGTGCCCTACGTCGTCCTGCGCGAGCGTTTTGCCCTCACTGGCCAGCCACCACCGATCGAGCAGGCGATCATCGCCGAAACCAACGACGGCCGCTTCGGCTTTGTGGTGGACCGCGTGATCGGCGACCACCACACGGTCATCAAAAAGCTAGGCACGCTCTACCGCCACGTCGACGAAGTCTCCGGCGCCACCATCATGGGCGATGGCTCAGTCGCACTCGTCCTCGACGTCGAAAAACTGGCCGCCGGCGTCATCCGCGAAAGCCAACGCCCCCGCACCTTCGGCCAACCCGTGGCGCATTAGTCTGCGCCACCAGGACAGTCATCACTCATCGCCCGCGGAGCCGCGGAGTTGCTTCGAGGACGACCGCTGAGCCTTGTCCGCCAGCCGCCGCATCTTCGAGCCCTTGGTGGGCCGGCTCGGCCGCCGTGTCTTGGGGACCACCGCCGCCTGGGCCAGCAACTCCTCCAGCCGCGCCCGCACCTCAGCCCGATTCGCCTCCTGCGTCCGATGCTCCCGCGCAGTGAGAATCAGAACGCCGTCCTGAGTAACCCGCTTCCCCGCCAAAACCCTCATCCGTCGCCGGACATCGTCAGGCAACGACGGCGACCGCATCAAGTCAAACCGAAGCTCAACCGCCGTCGAAACCTTGTTGACATTCTGCCCACCCGGGCCCGAGGCGCGGACAAAAGAAAGCGAAATCTCGGAATCCGGGATGGAGAGGGCCACAAGGCCATCAAAGCATAGTCCCCAGAACGACGGTACAATGCCTCCGAATGGCCAAGAATTCGCCACCTACGCCCGATGAGCCCGCACCTCCAACCGGCGAGATCGTTCTGTACCAAACGGAAGATGGCCGCACGCGGGTTGATTGCCGGTTCGTCGACGAAACGCTGTGGTTGAGCCAAGCACTCATCGCGGAGCTATTCCAGAAGGATGTCCGGACCGTCAACGAACATCTTCTGAACATCTATGCTGAAGGCGAGATCCAGGCTCAGGCAACTATCCGGAAATTCCGGATAGTTCGCCGGGAAGGATCGCGTGAAGTCGAACGTGAAATCGAGCACTACAGTCTTGATGCCATCCTTGCGGTCGGCTACCGCGTGCGTTCGGATCGTGGAACACAATTCCGCCGCTGGGCGACGGAGCGCCTGAGCGAGTATCTGGTGAAGGGCTTCACCATGGACGACCAGCGGCTAAAGAATCCGCCGGTCGAAGGCTCCGGCGTCCCCGATTATTTTGACGAACTCCTGGAGCGGATTCGCGACATCCGCGCTAGTGAGAAGCGCATGTACTTGCGCGTGCGCGAGATCTTTGCCATGGCCGGCGACTACGACCCCGGACACCAAGAGACGACGGTGTTCTTCCAAACGATCCAGAACCGGCTACACTTCGCGGCGACCGGCAAGACGGCGCCAGAGCTGATTGCCGGTCGGGCCGATCACGCAAGACCCAACATGGGGCTAACCACCTGGAAAGGGGAAGTGGTCCGCAAAGTCGACGTCACGGTGGCCAAAAACTACCTCAGCCAAGACGAAATTGGAGAGCTGAACCGCATTGTGACCATGTGGCTCGATTTTGCGGAGGATCAGGCGCGCCGCCGCAAGCAGGTGTTCCTGAACGATTGGGAGACCAAGCTCAACGACTTCCTTCGCTTCAACGAGCGGGCGGTCCTTGGCGACAAAGGGAGTATGACCAAGTCCGCGGCCGATGCCCACGCCGAAGCCGAGTATGAGGAGTTTGCCGCGCGGCGCCGTGCTCTGCTGGAAGCAGAGGGGGAGCGGGAACAGTTGCGGTCCTTGGAAGATGTCGCCCGGAAGTTACCCGGAAGACCGAAGCGACCTTGATTCCGCAAGTATTTGGAAAGTTTTGGTGGACCTGAAGGGATTCGAACCCTTGACCTCTTCCATGCCATGGAAGCGCGCTCCCAACTGCGCCACAGGCCCACTTGAAAGGTGAGACTCTTTCAGTATAGTACGAGGTTCGCCCATTTTGGAACTGAACCGAAATCCGAGGAGAGATTGCCCTTTCATGACCCGACCGCAAGCCTGGGAGCTGTTGTGCGAGTTCACCAAATCCGAAAGCCTGCGCAAACACGGGCTGGCGGTGGAGACCTGCGTCGCGGCCTATGCGCGCCACTTTGGCGAGGATGAACAAAAGTGGGCCGTCACCGCGCTGCTGCACGATTTTGATTGGGAGATCCACCCCACCCTGCCGGACCATCCCACTAAGGGCGAGCCAATCCTGGCTGAACGCGGCGTCAGTGAGGAGATCCGCCGGGCCATCCTCTCGCATGCTGATTTCACGGGCGTGCCGCGCGTGTCGATGCTCGAAAAGACGCTGTTCGCCTGCGATGAACTAGCCGGCTTTCTCACGGCCATCTCCTACGTCAAACCGTCCCGCTCGATCCAGGAAGTGGATGTGAAGAGCGTCGTCAAGAAGATGAAGGACAAAGGTTTCGCCCGCACCGTCAACCGCGACGACATCCGCAACGGCGCCGCCGAAATGGGCGTCGAGCTTGAAGCGCATATCGGCTTCTGCATTCAGGCCATGCAGGCCCGCGCAGAAGAGTTGGGCCTGGCCGGAGCAAGCACCCCCTAGCGCGCCACGATCGGGCGGCGCCAACGGTCTCTAAGTCTAGGCTCCCGCAGCGTTCGACTTGCCGCCGCCACGGTTCGCAAAGACCCGGTAGAGAGCTAGCAGCAAAACCGCGCCCAGGGTGGACATGATAAAGCCCGCATTCTCCCCCGGAGCGTACAGGCCCAGCTGCGTGCCAATAAAGCTTCCGCACCAGGAGCCCGCGATACCCAGCAGGATGGTGACAACAATGCCGCCGGGATCCTTGCCCGGCATGATCAACTTCGCAATGGCGCCGATGATGGCACCTGAAATGATGGTCCAGATCACAGGCTGCCCTCCTTTTGGGCACCGCTAGCGTAACACAATGCCCTCCACCGGGTAGAATGTCCCGCCGCGTGCGGCGCCGGTAAAATCAAAGTATGACCGCAACGCGCTCTTCCCTGGCGGCCGATCTCGCCCGCCTCGGCGTCGTCCCCGGAGCCCTCGTGATGGTGCATGCCAGCGTCCGTTCCATCGGCCCCGTCACCGGTGGGGTCAACGTCATCGTGCAGGCCCTGCTCGATGCCATCGGCGCAACCGGTAGCTTGATGGCGTACGTTGATTTTGAGCCGTTCTATGAAGACACTGACGAGACCGAGGTCCCGGTGTTTGATAAGCGGATCGCCCACGCCGCGCGCGATCACGGCGTGCTGCATGAGGCCATCCGCACGTGGCCGGGCGCGCTCCGCAGCGATCACCCGGATGCGGGCGTCGTCGTGATCGGTCCGCTGGCGCAGAGCATCACTCAAGATCACCCCTTTCAATACGGCTACGGGCCAGGCTCGCCGTTTGAAAAGGCGGTCCAGGCGGGTGTGCAAGTGCTGATGTTGGGGGCTCCGCTGGACACGGTGACTCTGCTGCACTATGCCGAGCATCTGGCGCAGATTCCCGACAAGCGGATCTACCGCTACCGCCGCCTGATGCCCACTCCGGACGGGCCCCGGTGGATCGAGTTTGAAGAATTTGATACCGGCGACCCAGTCAACGCCGCCTTGCCGGAGAACGTCTTTGAGCAGATCGTCACCAGCTACCTCGCCACCGGGCGCGGCACCACGGGCGCGTTTGGTGGGGCGACGGCCACCCTGCTCAACGGCCCCGATCTGGTGCAGTACGGGATCGAGTGGCTGGAGCGGTTCTTTGCGCCCGCGGACCGGCGTTGATTGCGCGCCTAAAAGTGGCCGCCGCCGGAGACAATCAGCACTTCGCCCGTGACATAGTCTGACAGTGGCGAACAGAAAAACAGCACCGGCCCCGCGGCTTCTTCCACTGACCCTAACCGGCCCAGCGGCGTAATCGCCTTCATCGCCTCAATGGCTTTCGGTTGCACACCCACCGGGATCTGCTGGCCCTTGATCTCAATGGCCGCGCCCGCCGTGCCCAGCGGTTGGGTAAGGCGTGTTTCGATAAAGCCGTAGCCCACCGAATTGACGCAGACGTTGTAGCGGCCCCACTCTTTGGCCAGCGTCAAGGTCATGCCGTTGATGCCCGCCTTGCCCGCCGCATAGCCGATCTGCCCGGCGTTGCCGCAGGTGCCGGAAATCGAGGTGATGTTCACCACCTTGCGCATCACCCGCCGCCCCTCGGCAATCTCCGCCTTCGCCGCCTCCCGCAGATAGCCCGATGCCGCCCGCAGCACGCGGAACGGCGCCACCAGGTGAATGTCGAGCATCGCCTGAAACTGCGCATCGCTCATCTTCTGGATCACGTTGTCCCAGGTGTAGCCGGCGTTGTTCACCACAATGTCCAGCGACCCAAATGCAGCCAGCGTCGCATCCACCAGCTTCTGCGGAAACTCCGCTTCCGTGATGTCACCCGCCAGCATCGCCCGGCGGCCGGGCATGGAGGCGTAGGCTTCTTCGAGCGCGGTGGCATCGATGTCGGTCAGCATCACCGCCGCCCCAGCCTCCGCCAGTTGCCGGGCGATCGCTTGGCCGATGCCGCGCGCGGAGCCGGTCACCAAAGCGGTGCGGCCGGAAAGGTTTAGAGGAAACATGTCGAAGTGGCTCCTGTAGGCCGCGCGTCTTGCGGCGGCGTGGTCAATCGCGTCTGACCGCTAGGGCAGCAGCGTGCACTGCATCTTGCCGATGATCGGCGCAAAGCCCAACCGGCCGTCCTGCTTGTCCACCCACAGTGAAACGGTATAGTCCGGGTTGAACTGGTAGATCCGCAGCACGCCCGTGACATTGAGGATGCTGCCGCAGCTGGCCCGCTGGGTCACCCGGGCGCTGGCCGCATCCTTGGCGGGCGAATCCGGACCCCAGTCCCGCAGGAACCGCTCCATGTTGTAGTCGCGGCAAGGTGTCTGCGGAGTGCAGCCCCAAAGAGCATACGCCGCGGTGTAATCCTTTTTCTGCAGCAGCTCAATGAACTGGTCAAAGGTGGCGCGCGCGCCATAGTTGCGCAGGCCGAAGTAGCCGGTGGTACCCAAAATCAAAACGGCGACCGTGGAAACGATCGCCGTCCGGATCATCTTCGACTTCTTCTCTTCGCCCGCGCCGTAGCCCTCAAGGTAAGTGGACATGGCCCGAAACTCCGATCTCTTCCGGCGCTCTTTAAGAAGCGCCTACTTCACCGGATACGCTTTGTCGTAGGCGACAATGACGTCCGCGGTCACTTCCAGGGCGTCCTTGATATAGAGGGTGTTCGCCTTGTCGATGATCACATCCAGACCCTTGGCCTCGGCCGTCTTCTTGACGACGTCCAACATCTGGCGGCCGGCCTTCTGCAACAAGTCGTTGCGTTCGCGTTCCACGTCGGCCTGCAGGTCTTCATTCATGCGCTGCAGGTCACGCTGTTTGCGGGCGCCCTGCTGTTGCAGATCGGCCTCGGCTTGAGCGGTCAACTTCCCGGCCATGGTCTGCAATTGCGACTGGATCTGTTGCAGTTCGCGGTCAATCTTGGTCATCGCGTCCTGGCGCGGCTTAAACTTCGCCTCCAGGTCCGTCTGCGCCTTCTTCAGCTCGGCGGTACCCAAAATGGCCTTGTTCAGGTCCACGATACCCACCTTGGCCTGGGCGGCGGCGGGGAGAGAGGCCACCAGCAGGGCAGCCACGGTAATGAGAAAACGATGCATCAGAAAAAGACCTCAACCAATTTTCGATTAGCCGATGACCGCGAGAATTTCGTCTTCGCGCAGGATCAGGTATTCCTTGCCTTCCAGCTTAATTTCGGCGCCCGAGTACTTGCCGAACAGGATCAGATCGCCCACCGCGACATCCAGCGCCACGCGCTCGCCTGACTCCAGCAAACGGCCGTTGCCGATGGCGGCCACCTTGGCCTGCTGCGGCTTTTCTTTGGCCGAATCGGGGATGATGATGCTGCCGATGGTGGTGGTCTGCTCGTCCAAACGGGTCACGAGCACGCGGTCATGCAATGGCTTGAAATTCATGGGAACTCCCTTAGTTTAGCAATTCGCCCCGCCGCGCGCGCTGACTTCAACAATCGGCGCAGGCGTCCGGCGAGTCCGGGCGAAGCTCCTAGAGTCTAGCAGCCCCGCCGGGCGAGCCGCTGGCGGCGGAATGGCCAAACCCGCTAGTCCAACAACACTGCGCCGGCGCCCTGGATCGAATAGACCGTCTTGCCGCTCTTGATCTTGTTGGGGTTAAACTTCCGGCCCTGCTCTTCGGCTTCGTGCTTGGCCGCGGCAATCGCTTCTTCTTTGGACATCACGGACTTCACCAAAGTTCCTTCCGCGATCACCTGCTTGCCCACCGAATCCTTCGGGAACACCAAACCCGCTTCATGCGCGTTGAACTGGATCATCTTGCCCGATTCCGACACCAGGTTCACCCAGCAGCCCATCATCTGGCACACTTCCGTGGCCTTGCCCTTCACCTGCACCGCCTGGCCGGCCATCGAATCCTTCGACTTCAGCACGGCATCCACGGTCATTGGTTCCTTCAGCTTCAGCGGCGCGCCCAGTTTGGTTTCGCCCAGTGCCACCAGGGCAATCATGATCGCCAATACGCAGGTTTTCATAGCTGAGATTATCCCACTCCCCGCGGCGTTCGGCTAGCCCGTCGCCGCCGCTCCACCCCAGGGAAAAGACAACCAGGGACAAGAGGTATCGTAGAGAGATGCTCCGGCGGACATTCCTGCTCACCGCTGCTTGCGCCTCTTTGTTGGGTGCGGCGGATCTCAAATTTGTCTCGACAGATGGCAAACCTCAGTCCGTGGCCCAACACCGCGGCAAACCGGTGGCTGTCTACGTCATGAACCCTGGTTGAAGCCACTGCCAAGAGGCGGCTCAAGTCTTGAGCCGGTTGCAGGCCGATTTCGGCGACCGCGTCCGCATCCTCGCCGTCGGCTACACCGAAGATGCCCCCGCCCGAATCGGAATGTTTATGCAGGTGGTGAAGCCCACCTATCCGGTCGGCATCATTTCCCGGGCCGATGCCTTGAAATTTCTCAACGTCAGCGATGGGCCGCAAGCGATGCCCCGCCTGCTGCTGCTGGACAAGACCGGCAAGCCCGCCGCCAGCTGGAGCTGGAACGACCCGCCGCTGCGCGACATCGGCATGTTTCCCGCCCCGGTCCGGCAGGCGCTGGAAAAACTGACTAAGTAGTCCGGTATCGCGGCCATCATCCCGCGCCGCACCAGCTACTTTGTCCGACAAGGCGTTGACTCCCGAAACAATCTGTTGGATATTTGTTAGGCTGTCCGATAAAACAGTTTTGGTGATCTATGTTGAAGCCCAGCAAGAAGCCGCGTACTGAAGTACCTCTCGATCCGCACCGTGCCTATACGTCCACCGACGTGCACCAGATCAGTGGCGTCAGCTTGCGGCAATTGCAGTGGTGGGATGAAAAGAAGGTAGTTTCGCCTAAACACGAAGGCCACCGGCGCATCTACCAGGCGGAAGAAGTGGTGGAGATCACCGTCATCGCCGAACTTCGGCGCAAGGGCTTCTCCCTGCAGAAGATCCGCCGCGTACTCCGGTTCCTGCAGCGCGAAATGGGCAAGCGCTTAGTGGAACTGTTTTCTAGCGATGCCGACCTGCACTTGGTCACCGACGGCAAAGCCATCTACCTCGAAGACAGCCACGCCCGCATCATCGACATTCTGAAGAACGCCAAGCAGCCGATGTTCCTGGTCTGCGTTAGCGATCAGGCCAAGCGCCTGACGGCCACCACGCCCAAGAAGCCGGTAGGCTCAGCCCAATCCGCCACCCGCCGCGTCGCCCGCGCCATCTAGCCGGCGGAAGCGGTCGATCAAGGCCTCAGACCGAGCCCCGACCAGCAGGAGGGGCCTGCTGAATTCACCCTCAGCCTGCCAGCATCCCAGTTGTCATCTTTCGCTAACCGAACCGCATTCCCGCGCGTCACTAGAGTTGCGTCCGGAATCCGGGCGTGGCCTGCTCATCCGGTAGCCTCCGGCGCCCCCTCGGGCGTGGGGCTATACTGAAGGCTGGTTGAAGGGAGTCCTATGCGCTCTAGCCGTCAGCGTGGTGGTTTGCGGTCCTACATCTTTGTTCCGGTCGCCGTTTTGGCATGTTCGTTGCTGGGCGGCATGCTCGCCCCGGGTGTCGAGGAAGTCAACGCTGCGACCACCGAAGAGGACGTAAGGGCCTCGATAAAAGCCTTCACCAAGGTCTACAACACGGTAGAGGAGAACTTCGCCGACCCGGTCACCCCCGACAAGGCCATCTATTCCGGCGCCATCCCCGGCATGCTGCGGACCCTCGATCCGCACTCCAACTTCTTCGACCCCAAGCTCTACGCCCAAATGCGGGAAGACCAGCGCGGACGCTACTACGGCGTCGGCATGCAGGTCACCCAGCGCGGCTCCAACACTGTCGTCATGTACCCCTTCCCCGGTACGCCCTCCTACCGCGCCGGTCTCCGGCCCGGCGACGTGATCTATGAGGTGAACGACAAAAAGACCGAAGGGCTCACCACCACCGAAGTGGCCGACCTGCTGCGCGGCCCGCGCGGCACCCCCGTTCAAGTAAAGATCAATCGCGAAGGCGTCGGCAGCGACCCGCTGATCTTCAACCTGGTCCGCGATGAGATCCCGCGCAAGAGCGTGCAGGATGCCTTCTGGCTGAAGCCCGGCATCATGTATCTCGACATTGAGAGCTTCAATGAAAACACTTCGCAGGAAGTGGAAGAGAACATGAAGCGCCTGGGCGAATCGAACGTCAAGGGCCTGATTCTCGACCTCCGCGCCAACCCCGGCGGCTTGCTGAATGAGGGCGTCGCGGTAGCCGATCGCTTCCTGCGCCGCGGCCAAGCGATCGTGTCGCACCGTGGCCGCGCCTCGGCTGAAAAGCCGTACGTTGCTCGCCGTGGTTCGCAAGGCAACGATTACCCGATCGTCGTTCTAGTGGACCGCTACTCCGCCTCGGCCGCCGAGATCGTCTCCGGCGCCTTGCAGGATCACGACCGCGGCTGGGTGCTAGGCGATAACACCTTCGGCAAGGGCCTGGTGCAGACCGTCTATCCGCTTTCTGAAAACACGGGCCTCGCGCTCACGACGGCCAAGTACTACACCCCCTCCGGCCGCCTGATCCAGCGCGACTACAGCCATACCTCGTTCTTTGACTACTACTACCGCAAAGACACGGCCACCCAGAACCCCAACGACGTGAAGATGACCGACAGCGGCCGCACCGTCTACGGCGGCGGCGGCATCTCGCCCGATGAGAAGTTCACGCCCGAGAAGTACAACAAGTTCCAGATCGAAACGCTGCGCAAGTTCACCTTCTTCAACTTCACGGCCAAGTACTTCGGCGGCAAAGAAAACAAACTCCCCGCCGGTTGGGTGCCGGACAACAATCTGGTGACCCAATACCACCAGTTCCTGCTGGACAACAAAGCCGACTTCACCGAAGCCGAGTTCACCGAGAACTTCGCCTGGGTGAAGGAGCAGCTCCACCAGGAGTTCTACACCACCGCCTTCTCCGTCGATGAAGCCCGCAAAGTAAAAGTCCAATACGACCCCATCGTCGGCAAAGGTATCGAAGCCCTACCCAAAGCCAAAGCCCTGCTCGACAAGGCCAAGGCCGTGGTAGTGCAGCGGATGAACCGCGAATAGCTAGTTCGCTTATTCGTAGGCTTTGGAGCGGTGGCGCACTCCGTAGATTCGCATCGCTGTGCTGTCGATCGTGAAAAGCACCCGGTAGTCACCCAACCGAAGGCGTAAACGGCCTGGGGGCTCGCCCTGCAACGTCAGCACGTCGCCCACCCCAGTTCGGGCGAATCGCAGAATGCCGTCGAACAAACGCATGGCGGTAGGCCGGTCGATTCGACGGACATCCGCCCGAGCGGCGTCCAGCCATTCAATTCGAAAGGGTGGCTCGGGTGGTGGCACTACGCGCCCAGGGGAAAGTCTTCCTCGCGAAGATCAAAGTCCGCCAAGACTTCAGCCATAGGAATCCCGTGCCCCTCTCGCGCGGCAAACCAGCTCTTTCCATCGACCAAGCGGGCCTGATCCGCAGAGGTGACCGCCTCATCATCCGGCGAGGCCAACTCCGCCGCCCGTAGTGCGGGAGGCAGCAAAAGAAACTGCATGAAGTGAAGCGCCGCCAACCGCTCATCCGGCCCCAGCCGTTCCAGCAGCGTCAGTGCGGTATCTCTCTCAGCAATCGACATGGGATGACCTACGTATTAGTGTACCGTCTGATCAGGCCCGGCCCGGAGCGATAAAGCGTCCGATGCGGGACAACGCTCCAGCATGTGATGCAGATAGAGCCGATCATCCTTCAAAGCGGCGTCGCCTCGCCGAGAATGCCATCCCGGACACACCAATGAATCGACTTCTCCGTGCCAAGATGAACCTTGACGCCCAGCAGCTCTTCCAGATCCGCCACCAACCCCGCATGATCCAGCAAGCTCCGCCCCGGCTGCCACGTGACCAACAGGTCGAGGTCGCTGTCCTCGCTGGCTTCATTTCGCGCGACCGACCCGAACACCCGCAGATTCAAGGCACCGTGCCGCTCGGCCAAATGAAGAATCGCCTCTCGCCGTTTGCCTTGCAAAGTGTCAATGTTCATCATGTCTTGCGCCGTTCGACTGGAGTTAACACAGAGTTTAGTCAAATCTTCCCTTTGGAAAACCAACCTTTGATCCGGTGATATCGCCAGCCCCATGGGCGGAACCGATAGCGCCATCGAACGTTCCATGGCATACCTAGCTTACAGTCATAGAGACCCACTACCCACGCGAAGTGATATTGAATCGCTACCTGACGGCTCAGATCCGATACCACAATATCAGCACCAAACCCGCACATATCTTCGCTCATTCCTAGCTCGGCCAATTCCTTGGAGAAGTCCAACCGCAACTTGGCGTGGTCTCCTGCCGACAAAATCTGGTCATCCCAACCTCGAAGTTTATGCACTATCGATTCACGGCCCATAGGGTGACAGGAAATCACAACGTCAAGAAAAACCACCGGGCGAACGCTCTTGTTTTCAACCAGAATTGTATGGAACTTCTCTTCTTCGGCCCGAGCAAACTCGCACAATGGATCTTCTGGTTGGAGGGCGGCGTAAGGTTGTTTAGCAGTCGCCCTCATGATCCGATGCGTCAAATAGGCATACCACGCCGTCACAACTGCTACGGCAACGACCACGTGAACTGCGGCCGCATTATGCCCCGCATCCAGCCAAGCCGTGAACTTGCCCCATTCGTCAATCATGCACTCCAATTCTAGGCTGGGCGGATCGATTCTGTGGACGAATTGGACTTGAAACATCAACTACCTTTCACTGCCGCTCGCCTGCTACGAGTGTCGCCGCTTGAGCACGCTGTATTCTGCTGTATTCTGAAGGCATCATGACGCGTACAGTCACCATCCGGCTCCCGGAAGAAGACTATGGCCGGATCAAGGCTGCCGCGGAGGCTGACAACCGGCCGATTTCCAACTTTATCCAGACGGCGACGCTCCGCTTCATTGAGCAGAGCGAATTCTGCGACGAAGCAGAAATGGCTGAAATTGTGGCGGATGCCAAGCTACTCAAGAGCTTAAAGGCTGGATCGCTCGACGCCAGCAAGGGCCGATACACGATAGTCAAGGGCGTCGTCAAAGGCCGCTGATGTTTGAGGTTGCGGAAACGCATGAGTTCCGGCGCCTGCTGGCGCAGTTCCCTGCTGCCGATCGTCGGCGTCTTGAGCAGAAGCTAGCGAGCTATGTCTATCCGATCCTCCGTGTAAATCCGCTATCCGGTCCGAACATCAAGCGGCTGGTCGGATTCTCCCCGGCTACCTGGCGCTACCGCGTCGGCGAGTTCCGCGTATTCTTCGAAGTTCACGACAACCTGGTAATCATCACCGCGGTCCACCGGCGGCGTGACGCTTACTAGCCATCGCGCGGAACCATCACAAAGTTGCCTCCCGCCAAGGCGCAAAGAAAGCTCTAGCCAAACTTGGCGTCTTCGCCCCTTTGCGGGAAACCCTCGGCCCCCATCACCACACCCACCCCCGCTCGCGTAGAATGACCCCATGCCCTGCGCATCCCGCACTCTCGCCGCCCTCTTGCCTCTCTGCTTGTTGGGCCCCACACTCTCCGCCCAAACCTATGACTTGCTGCTGAAAAACGGCCATGTCATTGACGCCAAGAACAAGATCAGCGGCAAGCGCGACGTCGCCATCAAGGACGGCAAGATTGCGGAGGTGGCCGCTGACATCGCGGCTTCGAAGGCGGCGAAGGTGGTGGATGTGGCGGGGCTCTATGTCACGCCCGGTCTCGTTGACCTGCACGTCCACGTCTATGCCAGCGCGGCCAACCCCTCCAGCTACTGCGGAGCGCTCTCGGTCTTCCCTGATGACCACACCTTCCGCAACGGCGTCACCACCGCGGTCGACGCCGGCACCTCCGGCTGGAAGAGCTTCGAGGAGTTCAAGACCCGCATCATCGACAAATCCCGCACCCGCGTGCTGGCCCTGCTCAACGTCATCGGCACCGGCATGTGCGGCTCCGTGGAGCAGGACGTCAAGGAACTCGATGCTCAACAGGCGGCGGCCATGGCCAAGAAGTACCCGCAGACCATCGTCGGTTTCAAGACGGCGCACTATGCGGGACCGGAATGGGTGGCGGTCGATGCCGGCCTCGCTGCCGGGCGTGCCACCAATCTGCCGTTAATGGTCGATTTCGGGTCGTTCCGCCTGGAGCGGCCGTTTGAAACGCTGGTCCTCGACAAGCTCCGCCCCGGCGACATGTACACGCACATGTACCTGAACGCCGTGCCCATGCTCGACAAAGACAACAAGGTGCGGGAGTTCATGTGGCAAGCTCGCAAACGCGGCGTGCTGTTTGACGCCGGACACGGCGCCGGCAGCTTTGTCTGGTGGCAGGCCGTCCCCGCGATGAAGCAGGGCTTCCCGCCAGATTCGATCTCCACCGACCTGCACGCCTCCTCGATGAACGCCGGCATGAAGGGCATGTTGAACGTGATGTCGAAGTTCCTGGCCATGGGCATGCCGCTGGATGAAGTGATCCTCAAATCCACCTGGAACCCCGCCCGCCAGATCCACCGCGAAGAGCTGGGCAACTTGAGCGTCGGCGCCCCTGCGGACGTCGCCGTCATCCGCCTCACCAAAGGCGACTTCGGCTTTGTCGACGTCAACGGTGGCCGCCTAAAGGGTACGCAAATGCTGTCGAGCGAAATCACGCTCCGCGACGGCAAAGTGCAGTACGACCAGAACGGCCTCACGCGCGACGACTGGGACAAAATCGGCGGACGCTACGCAGCCCAAGGCAGCGGCAGCTGGGACGCCACCATCGGCCAAGCGGTCCGGGCCCGCAAGAAGTAGGCCTGCATCACTTCGCGCATCAGAGTGATGCATCTGATGCTACACTCGTGGCATGAAGCCCATCACTCTGCGCAACCTGCCGCCCGCGCTCGCTGAGGTGATCGAGCAGAAGGCACTCAAAGACGGCACCAGCCTCAACAAGACCGTCATCAAGCTGCTGGAGACCGGTGCGGGCCTCGACAAACCGGCCGGCCCGCCCTATCACGATCTCGACTGGTTCATCGGTTCTGCCACCAAGGAACAGGCCGATGAACTGGATCGCTACATCGCCGAACAACGCGTCATCGACCCCCGGGATTGGGAATGAGACACTTGCTGCTCGACACGTGCGCTTATTCGGCGCTGGACCGGGGGCATCCCGGTCTGAACGCGGCCTTAAATGGGGCGGATTCCATCACCCTCAGCGCGGTAACTTTGGGCGAACTGCGGTCCGGATTCAAACGCGGCACGCAAGAAGGGCTAAACGAGAGCAAGCTCCGGCGATTCCTGTTGAGCCCACGCATCGTCGTGGTGCCGGTCGATGAGGACACATCGCAGTTCTACGGCCAGATCTCGGCTTACCTACGCGGGCAAGGAAAGCCCATCCCCACCAACGACATCTGGATCGCCGCCAGTGCCATGCAGCATGGCCTGCGCCTGGTCACCACGGACCGGCACTTTCGCGAAATCCCGCAAGTGATCGTCGATTACTACGAGCCAGCCGCCTAACCCCGCCGAGTGCCTACTTCAACCCCACCGTCCGCCGCACCCAACTGCTGATCGCCTCCAGCGCCACGGGCGCAAAGCTCTCCTCGATCTGCGCATACTCCGCCGGGCCGCCGGTCGAGGCGGTTTGGAACAAGTGATTCAGCCTGGGCAGGCGCTTCACTTCCACCTGTTTGTTGCCGCCCTTCTTCAACGCCGCCTCGATCGCGGGCACGTTCTGATCGGGCAGCACCTGCAAATCCAGCTCTCCATTCAGCACCAGCACCGGACACTTCACTTGAGCCAGAGCGACCCCCGGGTCCAGGCGGAGGAAGGCGCGGAACCAAGGTTCGGTTACCTGATGCGCCATCTCGCTGATTCCGGTTTGCGTGCCCAGCGTATCCTGGATCTTCTTCACCACCTCGTCGGCTGGCAGATCGGTGGCCGCCACGCGGAACATCGCTTCCTGCATCTTGCGCTGCGTGGCAATCGCCTCTTCCGGTGCCTTGCTAGCCCGCAGAATCGCCGCGCCCTGAGCATAGAGAATCTGGTCACCCGGCACGCCCGTGCCCGCCATCAACACGAGAAAAGCCACATCCGTCCGTCGAGCGGCCACCAGCGGAGCCACCACGCCACCCTCACTGTGCCCACCCAGGCCCAGCTTCGAAGCAGCGAGCTCCTTGCGCGTTCGCATGTACTCCAACGCCCCTTCAGCGTCCAGCGAAAAATCAAGCGTCGTCGCGCCCGGAAACTTGCCTCCCGATTTCGCCGTCCCCCGGTCGTCATACCGCAGCACGGCCACGCCTTGTCGGGCCAAGTGGTCCGCAATGACGGCGAACGGCTTGTGCTCAAACAGCGTTTCATCCCGATCCTGCGCGCCGGAGCCCGTGATCAGCACCAGGCCCGGATGCGGCCCCGGTCCCGCCGGAATCGTCAGCGTTCCGGCCAGCTTGATGCCAGCGGCCTTGCTCGCGAACTCAACGTCCTCACTCCGGTAGGGGTAGGGAGGCTTAGGAGTTTGCGGCCGTTTCGGTGCACTGGCCGCGATGTCGGCCGCCGTCAGCCGCCGCAGGTCCAGCTTCAGCTTCGCCCCCTGGTTGAAGGTGCCCACCACCAAGTCCCCGGCTTCGTTCATCTGCCCCTCATAGGAGGCACCAATGTTCCCAATCCGCCACACCAGCCGCCCATCAGCGAAACTGATCTCGGTCACCGCGATGCCGCGGGCACCCTGGTCCAGGCTGTCAAGCGTTGCCTTCAAACCGCCCTCGCCCTTGGTCACATTCAAACGCAGCCGCAAATCCCCCACCGGAATCTTCAGCGCTCCCTGCCAGGAACCTTCGATGCTGACCAGTGCGGCAGGCTTGGGCGGAGGTGGCGTCTGCGCCAGCCCGGCGCAGGCAAACAACAAGCTGGCGAGCGAAAAACTAGACATCACGGGGGCGTACATAAAATTCAAGCGCGGCCTCCTTGCCGCCCAACCCAGGTTCTTTTTCCGCCTCCGGATGCGTAGCGCGAAAACGTTCCAGCAGATGGGACTGCATTTCGTTCACGATCAGCGGGAACTTCCCCACGACATCGGTAAACTCACCGGGATCACTCTTCAAATCGTAAAGACGGTGATATCGGCCCGGCGTCGGCTGGTCAATGTCATAGCCATCGCCCCGGGCGCGCCGGCCGGAGCAGAAAATATACTTCCATCGCTCCGTCCGCACAAACGCCTCTTCATTTTCCAGATACTCGCAGAACAGAGACTCGCGCGGTTCCCCACTCAGCAGATTCTGGCCCTGGGCACCAGGAACGGGGTCAATCCCGAGCAGCTCCGTCACCGTCGGCGTCAGGTCCAGGTGCTCCGTCAGATGCGTCACCGCCTGCTGCTTGATCTTCCCCGGCCAGCGCAACAGCAACGGAACATGCATGGCCGGTGTATAGCCGCAATGCTTCTCAAAGCGCCCGTGATGGCCCAGGCTGTAGCCGTGGTCGGCGGTGTAGACCGTCAGCGTGTTCTCCTCCAGCTTCTTGCTTCGCACATGGTCCAGGACGCGGCCCATATTGCGGTCGAGAAAGCGGGCCGACGTATAGTAGGCGGCGATGATGCCGCGCTTGTCCTCATCGGTCAGCGGACGAAAGATCTTGGGGATCTGCCAGGCATCCTCCGGCCCCACGCGCGGCGGCGTAAAGCGCGCTGGATCAAAGTGGCCGTAGTCTTCAACCGGAAAATCAAAGGGCGAATGAGGCTCCTGCAAGCTGACCCACAGCGCCCAGGGCTGCGTCGTGGGCTGGGCGTCCAGCCACTTCAGCGCCTGTGCCACACAATAGTCCGAGCGCATTTCCCCCGCCACTCGGCCATAAGGCAGTTGGTCGGCATTCAACCAGACCCGCGCCGGATCCTGAAACGGACGCCACTCCGGCTTCACGCGGTTAGCCAGAGGCCGGGGCTTTACCTCACGCAGCCATCCCTGCTGGATCTCGCGCTCCGTCATGCATACGTCAAACCCATGCAAGCCCGGCCTGCCCGGCTGGTTGAAATGCATCTTGCCAAACACCGCCGTCGCATACCCGGCCTTCTTCAACTGCTTGGCCAGCGTCGGCGCGGCTGGATCGAGCGGCGTCGGCAGCCGCGTCACCCCGGCCGCATGCGGCAACTTACCCGTCAGCAGACTTTGCCGTGACGGCGTGCACACGGGCGAATTGCAGAAGTGTTGCGCGAACCGGGTGCCCTCACCGGCCAAGCGATCCAGATGAGGCGTCTCGGCCAACGGGTTCCCATTGGCCCCCAGGACGTAGCCCGCGTGGTCATCGGCGATCAGAAACAACAGATTCGGACGCCGCGCGCCTGACGCCGGAATGGTCTGGGCTGCCATAGTCGGAGCCGCCATCACCGCGCCCGGCCCGGCAGCCAGCACCTGCCGCCGCGTCCAGCCACCCGCCGCCGTCGCCGCCACCGCCGGGACCATGGGTTCAACCATCGATGCGCCTCCGCTTGTGATGGTACCGAAGTCGATTGAAGGAGATAGGCGGGGCAGAAACGCAAAATCCCCCATTTGCTGGCCGATATGCCGTATGAAGGGGAACATGTTCAAACGAGGATGCCTATTTGCGGCGCAACTGGCCATGTCCGCCTTTGCCGCAATGCCGGCCTCCGCAGAAGCGATAACCGGCGCGCCACTGAGCGAAAAGCTCTATCAATCCTGGCGTTGGACCAGCTTCGGCCGCGCCGAAGGCCTGCCCGCGGGCCAGGTCACCAAGATCGTCGAGGACACCAGCGGAACCATCTGGGTAGGCACGCAACGCGGCCTGTTCTTCTTTGACGGCTTCGGATTTCAGGAGGTCGCCCAACAATCCGGCCTTCCGTCCGGCCTACCGGTCGCCGGCATCTGGACCATCGGCGACTCCCTGGCCGTGCTCCAGGATGGAGTTCTTTACCTCTACAACGGCGCCGGCTTTCGCGCCGTGGGCGGTGCGGTGGGCCGAATCTACTCCGCCGCTGCCCTCGGCCCCGTCGGGATTCTCGCCATCACCGACCAAGGCGTACAACTCTTGCAGGGCACAACTTTCCGGCCGTTCGATGTGCCCCATCGTCCCGGCTTTGCCGTTACCGCGTCCTGCTGGGACGGCGCCCACCAAAGCCCCTGGCTCACCACCAACTCCGGGCTCCATCGATGGGACGGCGCGCGCTGGCGGACCGTCTTTGCTTCGCAGGCGCCCGAAGCGATCGTGGTCGGACAACTCAATGAGGATCAGCGCGGGGGTCTGCTGACTCTCCGTGCACCCACCCGGCTCCGCGGCGTCTGGCATTGGGAGCACGGACAGCAGCCCGTCCGGGAGCCGGCGCTATCGAACGACGAGATCCGCACCGCCATTCTCTTGCCCGAAGGCGCAGTGGTGGTCATGGAATCCGGCCTGGTCCACCTGCGCCGCGGCCGTGAGCCATGGCAATCCCTACCCGGCGCCGTCCACCTGGAACGGGCCAGCACCGCCCTGGTCGACTCGACCGGCCGCATCTGGGTGGGCGCCGCCCGTGATGTGGAGGTCTTTGAGTCGAACTCCCGGCTCTGGCAGCACCACATCTACCCTTCCCCCGACCTCCGCAACACGGTCCACGCACTTCTCAGCACTCGCGATGGCGCTCTGTGGACCGGTTCCGCCGAAGGGCTTGAGGTCACGCGTCCCAACGGGGAGACGCAGACCTTCCGCCAGGCCCGGGGCACCCCTCTCGCCGTCGTCACGGGACTGGCGGAGGATGGCCAAGGCGGCGTGTGGGTGGTCAGCGGCTCGGGCTTTACCGGAGCCTGGCGCTGGGACGGTCGGGACTGGCGCCACTTTGGAGCCCAAGACGGCATCCCCGAAATGCCCTTCCACCGCGTCTCCTCCGACCGGCAGGGGCGCATCTGGCTGGCCAACACCTGGGCTCCCCGCGAAGGCCATCTGGAACTGGGTGGCGCCTACGTCTGGGAAGACAATCACTTCGTCCACTGGGGCGCAAACCGCTTCCCGGAAGGCAAGTCGGTCTACCACGTGATCGATTCCGCCAATGGAGCATTGTGGTTTGCCACCACTCACGGCCTGGTCCGCTACCACCAAGGCCGCTTCGACCGTTGGGGCCGAGCCCAAGGCCTTCTCTTCGGCCGCGTCTTCTCGCTTCACGAAGACCGGCAGGGCCGCATCTGGTTCACCAACAATCACGCCCTCGGCGTCGCCGGCTTCATC
This sequence comes from Acidobacteriota bacterium, assembly GCA_026394055.1. Taxonomy (GTDB): domain Bacteria; phylum Acidobacteriota; class Terriglobia; order Bryobacterales; family Bryobacteraceae; genus JAPKYZ01. The sequence goes on along the minus strand of JAPKYZ010000105.1, from coordinate 7,740 downwards.
GACCCCACCACCGGCAGCCTCACCCAATACACCGACCTGGACGGCCTGCCCTCGCGCGAAGTGCTGGAAATCGCCTCTGACCCCTCCGGCCGGGTCTGGGCCTCCACCCACCGAGGAGTGGCCGTCTTTGTCAACGGCGGCTGGCTGAACATGCAGCGCATCGGCCCTCTGGGAGACATGCGGGTGTGGCCCCTGCTGGTCAAAGACAACCATCTGCTGATCGGCTCCAACGGGCGGGGCACAATTCGCCTAAACCTCACCCGCGCGTCCGACCCCAAACCCACCGTCTCCATCGCCGCCCCCCAAATCACGGACCAGACCTACCGCTTCACCTGGGTGCCCCGCGACTATTGGTCCCGCATCGCCTCCCCCGACATCCTCTGCCGCTTCCGGCTGGACCACCAGCCCTGGTCCGCCTGGGGCACCCAACGCGAGGAGGTCCTCCATTCACTGCCCCCCGGCCCGCATGTCTTTGAAGTGCAGGCCAAGAGCATGTTTGGTGACTTTGATGAGCCCGGCTCCCGGTTTGAATTCGTCGTCGCGGCTCCGGTCTGGTCCACTGCCGCCTTCCTGGCGCCGGTCGGCCTGCTCACCGCCGCCTTGACTACCGTGGTGGCCATCTTCCTCCACCGCAAGCGTCTCTACACCAAGGATCTGGAGCGCGCCGTCCAAACCGCCGAAGCCGGCGCCCGCGCCAAAAGCGAGTTTCTCGCCATGATGAGCCACGAGATCCGCACCCCCATGAACGGCGTCGTCGGCATGACCGAGCTCCTGCTCCGCACCCCGCTCCAGGAACGCCAGCGGAGCTATGCCACCACCATCAAGGCCTCCGCCGATTCGCTCCTCACCGTCATCAACGACGTCCTCGACTTCTCGAAGATCGAGGCCGGTAAACTGCAAATCGAATCCATCACCTTCGATCTGAAGGATGTGGCGGAGCAGGTGCTGGGCATCCTGGCTCCGCGGGCCACCGAGAAGCGCCTGCCGCTGGTGATGGAGTTCCGTGCCCGCTCCCAGCACTACACGGGCGACCCCTCCCGCGTCCGCCAAATCCTGCTGAACCTGGCCGGTAACGCCGTGAAGTTCACCTCCCAGGGTGAAGTCCGCGTGGTGATTGAACCGCCGGTCACCGGCAGCGGCTTCCGTTGCACCGTCTGCGATACCGGCATCGGCCTGGCCCCCGAAACCCAGGGTCGGCTGTTCCGCGAATTCAGCCAGGCCGACGCCTCCAGCACGCGCAAGTTTGGGGGCACCGGACTAGGGCTGGCGATCTCCAAAAAGTTAACCGAACAGATGGGCGGCCGCATCGGCTTCACCAGCCAGCTGGGAGCCGGCTCGCAGTTCTGGTTCGAACTGCCGCTGACACCCGCCGCTCCACCTTCAGAGGCCGCAACGTCCGCGCCGCCGCAGATCGCCCCAGCTCCGCCGCAGATCGCACAGGCTCCGCCGCAGATCGCACAGGCTCCGCCTCAGATCGCACAGGCTCCGCCTCAGATCTCACCAGCTCCGCCCGAAATCCAGCCCATTCAGCAGCTATCCCGCCGCCGCCGCGCCCTGCTGGCCGAAGATAATCCGGTGAATCAGCAGGTGGCGCTGGGTATGCTGGAACACTGCGATTGCGAAGTCCATGTCGTCGCCGATGGCCGCCAAGCCGTGGCACTCGCCTTGGCGGAGCATTACGACATTGTTCTGATGGACTGCCAGATGCCGGAGCTCGACGGCTGGGAAGCCACGCGCCAGATCCGCGCCAGTGAGGCCGCCGCCTCCCTCGCGCCCACGCCCATCATCGCGCTCACCGCCAACGCCTTGGCCAGCGACCGCCAACGCTGCCTCGACGCCGGCATGGACGACCATCTCGCCAAGCCCTTGCGCGGCCGCGAACTCATCCAACTCCTGGAACGCTGGGCACCCCGCCCCCCACTGCCCCAACCAGCCTCACCCGCCGCCCCCGAGACCACCGCCCGCAGTTAGGGCCGGACGTGCCAGGGTCCGGAAGACCCCCCAGGTCCATGGCTCAACGGCAGAGGCTCGACAAACGCGCCGCCTCCGAAGCTCGCGACAACGGCTCCGGCCGAACCCTGGCCGAATCCCGACCCCGTCCAGACCAACCGCCCGCCCAGCCGCCAAGCAAAACAAAGACTTCTTGGCCTCTTGGCGCCTTTGCGGGACTCTTAAAATCAGTAGTCAGGACACTCCCCCCGAGTGGCTTCAGCCGCGGGCGGCCAGCCCTCCACCGCCGCGTGGGAAGCGCGGCAACGGTCTCCATGGGGGGGCACGCGTCACCGATTCTACATCCGCCGTCAGGCCGTGGTATCCTGAAAGGGTTCGACGATTCGCGGGGACGTAGCTCAGTTGGTTAGAGCGCCGGCCTGTCACGTCGGAGGTCACGGGTTCGAGCCCCGCCGTCCCCGCCATCATTCCCGAACAACCCAGCCGTCCTAAACTTCCCGCAGCGCATTTCAACTTTGACGAGGTCCTCATGATGAATCCCACCCACGTTCAGCCGAAGGTGTCGATGGTCAACACGCCGGACTACCGGGAAGGTTATTCCAACAGCGTCCAAATCCGCGCCAGCCTCTGGGACATCTTCCTCATGTTCGGCACCGCCTCCCAGTCCGCCCCTGACGCAGTCACGCTCAACATCTTCCAGGGCATCTACCTAAGCCCCCAGCAAGCGAAGGCGCTCGCCAATCTCCTGCAACAAAACGTAGTCCAATACGAACAAATGTTCGGCGAAATCCACCTGGAACCGGCTGCGAATGGCGGCTCGGGTGTCGTGCAGTAGCTGCGTTTCGCCGCAAAATCCCCTCGCCCGCTCTCACGATGATTCCGCGCGGCCGGTTCGAACCGCTTGAGGCCATCGGTGGAATCAATTGGGCTAAGAGTCGCAATTCTTCTGCTGTTCGGTTGGGCCTGATGCGTTTGCAACGCAGATTTCGTTAGGCCAAGCTCCGTGGCAGGTTTCCTCTACCAGAGTTAAGAACGCCTTCGCGCGGAACATTCAAGGGACCTGCGGAGCCGACAGCGCAAGATCGGCAGGCGACTCACCGTCACGGCAAAATGTGCCGCAACGCGCTCCACGCTATGGCCGGCCGATCGAAAATGGTGATCGACGCGGCTACCGCGCACGATCCCTGATAATCTATAAACCCTTATCGTAACCATGTCACAGCCTTGCGCAACGCGAAAGCATGACGGCCCATCTCAGCTGCAAGAGGTTGGCGTTCGCGATGACGGGGACCGGAATTGACACCATGAAGCCGATCCACATTGCCGCCGCGACGATCGGGAACGCTCTCGCCTTCTACGATTTCTTTATTTACTCCTTCTTTCTTACTCAGCTTGGGCAGGCGTTTTTTTCAGCAGAAAGCGCATACCTTAGTGTGATGAAGTCTCTGGCAACGTATGGGGTTGGCTTTCTAACCCGACCCCTCGGCGCATATATCATCGGAAACTACTCGGACCGCAAGGGACGCCGTTCCGCGATGGTGCTGTGTTCAGTCTTACTGGGGTGCGCGACCGCGGGAATGGCGGTTATCCCGAGCTACTCCCAGATCGGCATTGCCGCACCCGCACTATTCGTGATCGCGCGGATGGTGCAGGGTTTCGCTTTGGGCGGAGAAATAGGCCCGAGCACTGCGTACCTGGCAGAGGCTGCGTCGCCAACACGGCGCGGGTTTGTCGTTTCTTGGCAGATGGTGAGCCAGAATGTCGCGCTGGTGGCCGCGGGGTTAGTGGCCACCTTTCTCACATCTGTGCTAACAAGTGAACAGCTAGCGGCCAATGCTTGGCGTATCGCCTTTTTTATCGGCGCGGCTGCGGTACCGTTCGGATGGTGGTTGCGAACTAGTATCCCAGAGACGCTTCACGCAGAAGAAGCGAGGGCTCGGGTGGTGCACCGGCCGCGCTTGCATGAAGCGCTAATGCACTCGCGGACATTTGGGTTAGGATTGATTGTCCTGTCCGCCGGCGCAATCAGCTATTCTATTTTTAACTACATCGTCACCTACGCGAAAATCGAATTGCGTCTTCCGGCCTGGGCCGGCTCCATGGCGGAAACCAGTGGTTATGCGCTCGGAGTTCCCATGGCGTTGCTTGGCGGTTGGTTGTCGGACAGATACGGCCGCCGTCCAATTAACTTAATAGGCAATGGCGTTTTCCTAGGACTCATCTACCCGGCGTTTGCCTGGATAACTGCCACACGGTCGGAAATCGCCTTAATCGTGGGGATGACGACACTGATTGGAGCCGCCAGCTTCATGTGGGGGTCGTTCTTTGCCGGTTTGGCCGAGAGCGTCCCCGCGGCGATTCGCGGCTTTAGCGTCGGCATCGTGTACTCTGTCGCGATCGCACTTTTCGGGGGCACCACGCCAGTGGTCACCAAGTGGCTCATTTGCGTTTCGGGCAGCGCAATGGTACCTGCTTGGTGTCTGATAGGCGCCACCACGCTCGGCCAAATTGCGCTTTGGCTGATGGCGGAGACTGCGCCCGTGCGACTGGCGCGCGTGAAATCAGTATTCACTTAGCAAACGCGCCCAGCCCAGCCTTCCGTAAGCCGTCGAGAAACTGTTCCAGTAGTTCGCCTTCGAAGGTCTGACGAAACTCGGCCTCGGCATCAAACGATGGTTGGAGTTCAAATAACCGGGCGACCGCCTCCCCCGCCCTCTGTTGGTCATCCAACTGGCCGAAGACGGCGGCAAGGTACGCCTGATACCGCGGGTTACCGGGCATACTAACTTTGCGCAGCGCGTCGAGCGCGGCCCAGTTATCCTTCCGCCGATAGGAGTCGAAATAGGGAACAATCCAAAACCATCCCGGAGGCGACTCGGTCCAATCCGAACAGCTTTTCCAAAGCGCCATACCGGCATCAAGATCTCCGGAGCAACACAAGAAATACGCCATCGTGATCGTACTCGACTGATCATAACGATTTAGCTGCAACACGGTTCTCAACTCCGCACGGAAGGCCCCGAGATCTCGCCGATAGAAGTGTGTGCTTGCCAGCATTTGATGAGCCAAATGGCTCGATGGCGAATAGTCGACTGCCAGTTGAGCGTGTTTGTAGGCTCGTCCCAGCGGGTCCGGAAGAGGGTTGAAGCCGTACCGGTACTCATCAAGGTACAGACTGGACAAAGCCGCATGGAGATTCGCGTCGTTTGCGTGCCGGCCGACTGACACTTCTAACTCGTCGCGAACGATTGCATGCTCGGCCGGCGTCATGCGGTCATAGTAGTTGAAGGCACGCATGAGTGATTCATAGGCTGTTAATGAATCGACGGGCTTATTCCGGACGGCTTGGCTGATAGCTCGGCACAACACGCCACCATAGCCATTGGCAACCGTTGCCACAATGCGGGGCACCAGATCGTCCTGAAGCTCAAAGGCAGACTCCCGGTCGAATGGACGTTCATACGTCTCAGCCCAGAGCTCGACACCTGTGGCCGCATCAACCAGTTGAACGGAGGCACGGACCCGAGCACCAGCCTGTTGTAAGCTACCTTCCATCAGGAAGCGGGCTCCAAGCTGGCTGCCTACGGCACGCATGTCGACGCCTCGGCTCAAAGCCTTGTTAGCTGAGCCTCGAGCGACGACGCGGAGGTATGAGAACCGCGCCAGGCGAGTAGTGATTTCCTCCGTGAGCCCATCCGCGAGCGATTCAGCTTGAGCAGAAGACGACCGAAATGGCAGTACGGCTACCCCAAACCCCTCATCCGGTTCTTCAGAACCAGACGGGCCGGGCGTTATTCCCTGCGCGGCCTCCTCGACTACGACTTCGAACGGTGCTGAGCGCAACGCTTGATCCGCGGGCAGCTCCTCTGGCGCGGCGCACCGAACGCGAGGCGGGGTCCTACGCCATTCCAACAAGTAGAGATTATTGCGGGCGCCGACCCGCTTCCCGCCCGTATGCGCATCGAGTAGCACGCAGTACCAGTCAGAGGTGGCCAACTCACCACGCTCGCCGAAGTGAATCTTCAACTGACGCCGAAGTTTGGACAGGTAAGCACGCAACTTGACAAAGTCTTCGACGGAATGCGGGTCGCGGCCGTTCATCTCTTTGTAAAGGTCGTGAAAGGAAAACCCGGCATTCATCGCTTTGTCGCTGGAAAGAAGTGTCAGCAGGCGCAACAGCGTATTGGGCAAGCCGGATTGGGTGTCGAGCAAAGCGTCGAGCGCGGCCTTCACTCCTGCGCGATCTGGAGTCTCATTCGGCAAGGTTATCTAACGTTACCACGCCCTCCATCCATCCAGCCTGTTACCTTTAGCAACCCTTTAGCAACCCTTATGTCATTGAAAGTACCGCACATCCATGGCAAAACAGAGGTGGGCGAGGATCTTGCCGACGTGGCGAGGCTGGCTCGCCTGGGCGGTGCTGATCGCCCAAAGCCGGACCGTCGGAAAGGAGGTTGCGAAGAGCCGGGTTGTCTAGCAGGCTGCGGAAAAACGGGCTTGGCCGAAGCGACTACTCCTTGCGATCAGCTTTTCCGGCAATTTAGCAGCTCGGGAAGGAGCGTGCGTGTAGTGTTTCGGGGCTAAGCGGCCCATTTTCGGGCCGTTCAGGCACACTTCGCCCCGGACTCATACGGCACCAACCGGCCGGGCCAGCAGATTTCGCAGGCGCACCAGGTTGTAAGCCGCCGCCGCGAACGTGAATAGCCAGCCCACCTTCTCGATCCCGCGGTGCCTTACCTTGCGCATCAGCGCGATCGTCTTCAGCCACCCGAAGCACTCTTCAATCCGCTTACGCTTCCGTTGACTAACAGCGTAGCCGCCATGCTGTGTCGTCCGGCCATCGATCGCGCTGCCGCCATTCCGGTTGACGTTCTGCGCCACGTGTGGTGTTACGTTGATCTGCCGGCACTCGCTCACAAAGTCGTAAGTATCGTAACCCTTGTCCGCCCCCACCGTCACGCGGCGCGTGCCGGGAAGCTGCTCCAACATGATCAAGGCCGCGTGGCGTTCCGCTGTCCCATTGGCTTGAAAGACTTCCGTGTTCATGATCAGCCCGTGGCGATTCTCAGTTAGTAGGTTGCCGTTGTAACTCAGCTTGGCTTCCTTGCCGCTACCCTTCCGCGCCAACAGCGCATCGGCATCGGTGGTGGATTCATGCGTATCGTTGCGGCGACTTTCGCCATGGAAGTTCACCGTCGGATTACCGGGATCATCCGGTGGTGGAGGGTTCGGCTGATCCCGGCGCTGAAAGCTCTTCAGGCTCGCCCAGGCTTCGATCAGCGTGCCGTCCACGGTGAAGTGCTCATCGCTGGTCAGGCCCTGAGCTTGCGCTTGCGCGATCACCTCCATCAGGAACTCGCGCGCCACATCGCCCTCCAACAGCCGGTTCCGGTTCTTGGTGAACACGGTTACATCCCACACCGGCTCATCCAGGTTCATCCCGACAAACCAGCGGAACAACACGCTGTAGTCGATTTCTTCCATCAGTAGCCGTTCGCTCCGCACCGAGTACAACATCTGAATCAGCTGCGCCCGCAGCAGCTTCTCCGGCGGAATCGAAGGCCTGCCGGTCTTGGCGTACATCGTGTCGAACCGCGCCGACATGTTCTTCAAGGCCGCATCGGCCAGCGTGCGCAACGCCCGCAGCGGGTGGTTGGCCCGAACCCTCTCCTCGGGCGAGAGGTAGCTGTACATGTCGGCCTGCTGATGGTCGTTTCCGCGCATACACAAGAGACGCTCAAAACATTTCCGGCGTAACCTGTTTCAGCGAGTTTTTCCGCAGCCTGCTAG
>JAPKYZ010000071.1 GCA_026394055.1 Acidobacteriota bacterium | reverse complement strand
TGCCGTTCCATTCCGCCCAGCGGCCCCAGGAAGGGAACGTGCCCACTTGATACAAACCCGCCGCGTCCCAGGCTTCAGCGATCAGCTTGGTATTCGCCAGAACGGGCGAGTTCGCCAGCTCTTCCAGCAGCGGCGGATTGGCCAGCACGCTGCCATCTTGACCCCGGCCCAGGATCGACGCCAAGTCAAACCGGAAGCCGTCCACATGCATTTCCGTCACCCAATACTGAATGCAATCGACGATCATGCGCCGCACCACCGGGTGGTTGCAGTTCAGCGTGTTGCCACAGCCGGAGTAGTTCATGTACTCGCCGGTGGCGGGGTTGAGGATGTAGTAAGTCGAGTTATCGATGCCCCGGAAGCTGCGCGTCGGCCCGCGCAGGTCGCCTTCGCAGGTGTGGTTGAAGACCACGTCCAGGATCACTTCAATGCCCGCTTGATGGAAGCGCCGGACCATCTCTTTGAATTCGGCCACTGCACCACCGTTGGCGGAGTTGGCGGCATAGGCGGCATTGGGCGCAAAGAAGCCGATCGGCTGATAGCCCCACAGGTTCAACAAACGCTCGCCGGTGGCGGGGTTCTTGCGATCCGTATCGGACTCCTCAAACTCATTCACGGGCAGCAGTTCCACCGCCGTGATGCCGAGCTCCTTCAGATACGGAATCTTCTCCGTCAGCCCCAGAAACGTGCCCGGCGCGCTGACTCCCGATGATGGGTGCCGCGTAAAGCCGCGGACGTGCAGCTCATAGATGATGGTTTCCGCCAGCGGCAGGTTGAGCGGCTGGTCGAACTGCCAGTCAAAATCGGTAGCGGGCACAATGCAGCGCCGCAAGCCCTGGAGCTTGTCCAGTGAGCCCCACTCTTCGCCGCCCACGATGGCCAGCGCATAGGGGTCCAGCAGCAGATAGGAAGGATCAAAGCGGTGCATCGCTGCGCCATCTTCGAGCCGCGGGCCGTCGTCGGGCCGCCGGTCAAACCGCCAGTTGTAGCGCACACCGGCATCGACGCCGCGCACCAGGATGTGCCAGATGTGCCCCGTGCGGTTCAGCTTGGGGTTCAGCTCCAGCTCAACGGTGGAGTCCCCGTCGTTCAGCACCAGCCAGGCATGGGTGGCGTGTTTCGAGAAGATGGCAAAATTGATGCCGCCGCGGGCCAGCGACGCACCCATGGGCCGGGGTGCCCCACGGCTCGACAGTGGTTGTAGCATGAAAGCTCAATCATGACACGACGTACTGCACTGGCTACCTCCGCACTGGCTTCCACGGCCCTGCCCCTGATGGCGCAAGGCGAGGTCCGAGGCGGCATCATCGGCTCCGGCGGCCGCGGCCGCTATCTGACGGGCGAGTTCAAAGAGATCGGCGTCAACATGGCGGCGGTCTGCGACGTCTATGAGCCTAATCTGCAGGCCGGCTTGAAGGTGGCCTCCACAGGCGCCAAGCCTTACGACAACTACAAGAAACTGCTGGACGACAAGTCGATCCAAGTGGTGGTGGTGGCGACACCGGATCACTGGCACGCCCAGATGGTGATCGATGCGGTGGAGGCAGGCAAGGACGTCTATGTCGAAAAGCCGCTAGCCCACACGATCGCCGAATGCTGGCGCATGATCGACGCCGTCAAGCGGACCAAGCGCATTGTCCAGGTAGGCATGCAGCGCCGCAGCTACGACGTGTTCCTTGAAGCCAAGCAAGCCTACGACACCGGCAACATTGGCGATGTGCGGCACGTGAACGCCTGGTGGCTGAACAATCAGGCATCGCTCAATCCGGCGCCGCTTGAAGGCAAGCTCGACTGGAAGCAGTGGCTGGGCACTGCTCCGCCGCGTGAGCTCGACGCCCAGCGCTTCCGCAACTGGTATTACTTCTGGGACTATTCCGGCGGCCTCATGATTGGCCAAGCCGCGCACATGATCGACGCCATCCACTGGCTCCGCGGACTGACGTACCCTTCCGCCGTCTACGCCGCGGGCGTCAACACGCTGCCGGGCGCGGAGGTGCCGGAGACGACCACGATGCTGCTCGAGTATCCCGAGCAAGTGCTGGTGGCCTTCACGGTCGGCTACAAGTCCATGCGCTATTCCGGCTTCCTCGACCAAGTGGCCCAACACCACGGCACCAAGGCTCGCTTCGACGCGGGCCGCGAGCATTGGGCGCTCTATCGCGAAGACCCCAAGGCCACCGAACTAAAACCCGAAAAAGAACGGCGCTCCCCCGGCGCCTTCTCCCACGCCACGCGTCAGCACATCCGCAATTTTTTGGAGTGCGTGCAGACGCGGCAGCAGCCCAACGCTCCAGTGGAAGTGGCTCAGCAGACCAACGTGGTGCTCTGCATGGCGATTGAGAGCTTGCGGGCGGGCAAGCGGCTGAAGTGGGATGCGGGAGCGAAGAAGGTGGTGGGGTAAAAGGACGACCGCCTATTCGATCACTGACCGTGCGATAGCTGTGCTGGCAGCATCAATTTTGTGCAGGAGCCAACGGTTACTGGGAACGAAGAGGGCGAGCGCAACTGTGGCGCACAACAGCGCGAAGTATGCAGTCAGCGCCCGAAACAGCAGACGCCAACGGCCCGACGCTTTTGTCGAATAGGACAACAGTTGCTGCGCTGCCACTAAGACGGAAATGCCGTAGAGTGCGAAGCAGACCAGTCCAGCTGCGTTTGCGACCTTCAGCAGCTGAGTGTCAGCATGTCCTAGCCGGTATCCGTCGACCAGCATTCCAAGGGCCCACGCGGCCATCAAAAGATGCTGCGCGATCAGGCCGAGGCCGACAACGATAGCCGGTCTGATCCATTGATTCATCGCAATTCTGATAGCGGCTTTCGGAACCCGCAGATCCGGCGCGTGAGGACACCGTCAAAACTGAATTTGCCGAGCGGCTCGCTCCATCGGTATACGCTGCATTCCTGCGACAAGGTACGCCGCCCTGGAAGGCCCAGGAAATCCTTGTCCGAGGCTTTCCACTGCTCCTTGGTACGATCCGCGACGATCAGCGGGTTGGCCGTGCCGGAATCGTTCACAAAAGCCAAAGACACGTGCTCATGGGTCATCACATCGGAGGTCTGCCGGCCCATCACACGGTAGCTGGCGTCCTCAACGACGTGGAACAGACGCCTTACCGTCCCCTCCCGCAACTGATAGATCGTCAAGTTGGTTGAAACAATGTCAGTTCCGCCGCCTGACGTCCGGATGAGGATATCGCGTATCCCGTCCTTCCGGGTCTGCTTAAACGCCAACGTGCCGTCGAGGGTACACCCATCTCGAAAGCCGTTCGCGAACCGCGCCACCCGCCACCACTCTCCCTGATGTTGATCGACGACAAACACGTTGACGGTTCCGGCTACTTCCAACGCCAGGACAACTTCCTCCTCAGGGTCTTGATCCAGTTGTTCCCAATGGACCGCCACGCGGAGCCCAGGGGGCTCTTCCCCAGGATCAAAGCCAAGCTGGCGCAGCCCGGCCTGGCGCTCCTGCACTGAACTACTGACAAGTTTGGCCGCAATCGCCAAGGGAGAGGCCGCCAGCCGGACGCGGCCCAAATCGGCGGAATCGTCCGATTGCGCCAACGCGCTCGGCACCAGAAGGAATGCCGCGATCAGAGTTCGCATGGAGCTTGGCCCAATGGCGATGCTTTCAACTTGGCATTCACACACGGCAAACGGTGGATGTAGAGCCCCAACTCGGACTCACGATGAAATGCGGAGTGCCCGGCTTCTTGCGGCGAGGTCCCATAGCCGCAATCTTTGTCTCTTGCCACCGCAAGAGTCAGTTCCGCCAGATACTCAAGGGAGGCCTTGCTGCCTGCAATAACAACGGAGGGGACTCCGGCATCTGGCGCCGCCGCGGGCAATAGACGTAGGTTAAGCTGGACACGACGGCGGGAGTACCGGCGCAGAATCTCATGCGGCAACAGATCCGCTGGAGCCCTGGCCGTTACCTTTCGATTGTCCTGTGATCCAACCATCGGCACCTGTCTCAGATTGTGCCATATCGATGGTTACGTGTCTCGCCCGCACTAACCTTGACCTTCTGACGGAATCTTCATTGGGCGAGCGGGCCTAGTCGCGGAGCGGGAACCCGCGCTTCACCCAAACAAGCTACGCTAGTTGACGCTCTACATCCTGGACTAGGAGCCTTAACTATGCCCGCACCACATCTCGATTTCGGTTATCCCTGGTGGCTCAACTACGGCCATCTTGCCGCGTTTGCCGCGTTGGCGGCGGGGCTGCTTTGCGCTATTCGCTTCCGGTGGGCGAAATGGCTGGTGGTGGTCTTGGGCGCCGGCTCGGCTTGGGCGGCGGTGGTGTTTTTGATGATCCGGTTTGGGGTGGACATCAATGGGGTGGCCAGTCTGCCGACAGAGAACTTCATGCAGGCGGGCACGGGGCGGGTGCTGGATATTGGAGCGGGAACGGGACGGTCGGCCATCATGGTGCTGCGGGCCCGGCCGCAGGCGACGCTGGTGGCATCAGATCTATTTGGGTCTTCATTCGAGGAGCACTTCGGCCCTGGCGAGAGCCCGCAGGAACGGCTCCGCCGCAACCTGGAAGCGGCCGGCGTCAACCAGCGGGCCACGATTGAGACCGCGGACATGCGCCGGTTGCCGTTTGACGACGCCACTTTCGACGCCATCGTCAGCGCCTACGCCGTCGACCACCTGAATCGCGAAGGCAGCAAGACGGCGCTGAAGGAAGCGGCGCGGGTCTTGAAACCGGGTGGCGATTTTCTGCTGATGGTGGTGGAAAACGATTTCTGGGGCAAGCTGGCCTTTGGCCCCGCGCTCACCCACGGCGGCACCCGCGGCCGGCCCTGGTGGGCCGGAGCAGCGAAGGACGCCGGGTTCACGATCCGGGAAGAAGGCAGCCTGCCGGTGACGACCTATCTGCTGCTGCGGCGCTAGCGAAGATCGTTTGTTTGTACCGGGCTTACACTAGGAATTGATGGGACTCGTCATCGAAAATCCGGAGGCTGCACAGTTGGCGCAAGCAGTCGCGAGTGCGGCGGGATTGTCGGTCTCCGACGCGGTCGTCGTCGCACTACGGGAAAAGCTCGACCGCGACGTGCCACGCGGGCCGGTTCCCACGCCGGAGCCCACTTTCGACGCCGCGAAGTTCGCCGCGCTGATGAAGATCAGCGAGGATTGTGCCGCGCTTCCTGATCTGGATACCCGGACACCCGAGGAGATCATCGGGTATGACGAGTTGGGCGTGCCCCAGTAAGCGGACATGGTGGTTGACTCGTCAGCGTTGATTGCGATCTTGTTGGGTGAGCCAGAAAAGAGCGTTTCTCCCGCTTGATCACTTCCCGAAACGACTGGGTATTGGCCGCACCCTGCTACTTGGAGTCGGCGCTTGTCATGGAAGGTAGGAAGGGCGTCCCGGGGCGCGAGGCGTTGGACAACCTGGTGGAGAAGGCAGGCATTGAAGTCATCCCCTTCACTCATCACCTGGCGCTAGAAGCCGCAGCCGCCTGGAGGCGATTCGGCAAGGGCAATCATCCCGCCGCCCTCAACCTTTGCGATTGCTGCTCCTACGCGCTGGCCCAGCCGAGGGGCGAAGCCTTACTGTACAAGGGCCGCGACTTCGCCTTGACCGATATCCGCTCCGCCCTGTAGCGACGCGCTACCAGGTCTTCTTCATCACTCGCACGATCGGGTAAGCGTTGTGGTCGAACTCGTAGTAGGGTGACCGCTCAAACCACCAGGCCACCCGAGCCCGGGAGTTGCGGGCGAAGGCGGGGTCGGCGGCGACTTTGGCGTCGAACTCTCTCTTCAGCTCCGGGTGGAGCTTGGCCATCTCTTGCGCGATGGGCTCCATGATGTAGTCGCCGAAGTATTCCTTCTGTTCAAAGATGGCGAGCATCAGCCCCCAACGGACGAGCGAATCCGGGGCGTCGGGCTCCAGGATGTTGAGCGCGACACGGGCGGCGCGCTGGTTCATCGGCACGTAGACGGACCCGGCAGAAAACTTGCGGCGCTCCGTCAGCTTCTGCGTCTTGAAGCTGGGGGCGACGCGGCCTTCAAAGGGTTGCGGGGAGAGCCGCACATCGTAGAAGTGGTAGGTCTCAAACTCAGCTTCTACGTCCTTGGTCAGCTTCTCGGTCTTCAGGCCGTGGGCCGCCACGCGCTCGATCACATCCAGCCATTCGGCCGGGATCAGATAGCCGACCGGGATGGAGGCGCTGGCGGTGGTGGTGACTTTGCCGAACACCTTGGTGGGCACATCGTTCACTTCTTTGGTGTAGACGGTGACGGGGCCGCCCGCGAGGTCACTCTGCTTGGCGGTCGCCTTGAGGCCACGGTAGGTGTAGGGGCTCGATTGGGCGAAGTCGAGCTTGCCGTCGAGATAGAGCGCGGTTGCGGAGCCCGCCAGCGCGGCGACGGCTTTGTCGGCTTCGCGCACGGCGGTCATCAAGGCTTGCGGATCCCGCACGACCGCTTCGATGGAGCGGCGCATGACGTCATAATGCGCCCAGGTGCGCGTCTTGAAGCTTTTCAGCGAGTGGGTTTCCACCAGCAGCGCCGGACGGTTCTGCACCGCGGCGTAGCCATGCGAGAAGCGCGGCGTGTACGTAGAGCGGGCAAAGCCAGACACTCCATCGGGGCCGCGGCCGCCGGCGCGGGGCGTGTTGCCGCCCAGGCCCATCGCCATGCCGTACCAGCCCATGATGTGGCCGTCGGTGGCCATGGAATCGTTGAGGTATGGCAGGTAACGCTCAGTCACCCACTGGCCAGCGGTGGGCCAGATCTCCTGGTTCTGGACGGCGTCGATGGTGATGTCGTATTGGAAGTCCGCGCCATCGGTGACGTGGTTATCGAGAAAGAAGTCCGGCAGCCAGGCGTTCCACAGCTTCAACCAGGCGCGCATTTCCGGGGCGTCGGCCTTGATGAAGTCACGGTTCAGGTTCAGGCGCTGCGCGGTGGCGCGGAAGCCCATCTCCTTAGGCCCATCCTGGTTGATGCGCTGGAAGGCGCTGAAGCGCTCATGCCCGTCGACGTTGAAGACGGGGATGTTGACGATGATCACCTTGTCCAGCCAAGCGGCATATTTCTTCGAGACCACGATGTCCCGGATCAGCATCTCAGACGCTTCCTTGCCGTCCACTTCGCCCGGATGGATGCAGCTTTCAAGCATCACGATCGCCTTGCCGCTCTTCTTGGCGGCTTCGGGCGTAAACGCCTTGTCCTTCGAGACGATCACCGCAATCATGTCGCGCCCTTGGGGCGTTTTGCCAAAGGTGACCACCTTTACGTAGGGCGACGCCTTCTCGAGCTTGCGGGCCAGGTCGACCGAATCGCTATAGTGCGCGGTCTCGGCATAATTGGTCTTCTCGGCCAGCGTCAGCAACTCCTTGGGCGAGGCAGCCGTCGATTCCGCCAGGGACTTGGCCGCCGGGGCCATCGGCGGCTCAAAGGCCGTCTTGGGCGGGAAGTTGGGCATCTCGACAGTCTTGGGCCGAGGCTCCAGGCGAGGGGCGGGAGCGGGCTGGGCAAACAACAGTGAACTAGAGAACGCAAGGACAAACCAATGGCGCATCCTTTCATGGTAGCGGCTGATCACAGCTTGGTGCCAAAAGGCTGGGCGGAAGTGAGAGAATCGGGCCGCGTGTGCCTGGGGGGAGGTGAGACCTAGATCAGGACTACTTGCAAACCCGGTACGCGTTCGAAATCACGCGGATTGCGAGTGCCGACGGCATAACCAAGCTCCAGCGCACATGCCGCAATCATCAGATCGCCCAGCGGTAGATTGACCCCGCGGGCCGCTTGTTCGCCCCCGACACGGGCCACAATTTCCGCAGTGGCTTCGGTGAATGCGTGCACCGGAATAGCCGACCGCAGGTCGTCCAGAAAGTTCCGCCGACGCCGTCTGATCTCTTCGTTGGGAGCGCGGTAGATGCCATGCCCAATCTCAGCCACAGTGACCGCAGAGAGGACGATTGGCAATTCACTGACGAAGCGTTGAATACCGTCGATCGCCAGGGCAGCGGTCAAGCCGCGTCGTTCTGCCGCGATCAAGACACTGGAATCCAGCACTAATCCCAGGATGGGGGATTCCATGGCTGGCGATGAGCCTCAATGCCTTCCTGAATATCACGCGCAAAGTCATCATCCATAACCGCGGTTGAGCCTCTCGCCGCCAAGTCAGCGACGATCTCGGATATCAGGCGTCCCGCAGGTTTTGAGGACTTCAATACTGCGACGGCCTGGTGGTCCTGCTCAATCACGATCTCAACGCCACTCTGCACTCTGGCGAGAACAGCGTGGAGGTCTCGAGCTAACTCAGCTTCGGTCATATGGACAGTCGCCATAAACTCCATTATTGCGCGAGCTTGGCACAGGCAATTCCGAGCGCGGAAACAGGACCCTCTGTATTTGTCCTCCAATTCAGCCTAATCTAGAAGCGGCTCCAGAGCCTAAAAGTAGCGGTTCGGCTCTTCTTGGAAGAGGCGGAGAAGATGGGGACCCTGGACCAGATTCTCAAAGAGGCGGGGTACCTGAAGCGGCAGAGCCGGATGCTGGGGCCGCGGCTGATCTCAACAGGTCAAGTATCGCTCGCCCTGCCTTTGGAGCATGCCAAAGCTTAGCCCGCTATCGTACAAGGCGCTGGCCAAAGTGTTTGAGGCGGAAGGCTTCCTGTGCGTCCGGATCGAGGGTGACCACATGGTGTTCACCAAGCCGGGCATTCTCCGCCCCCGTGGTGATCCCCAAAGCCGCCTCCGTGCCTGTCTTTGTCATCAAGAACAATTTGCGGACGGCGGGAATCAGCCGTGAGCGCTACTTGGAACTACTAGGGCAATCGAAGGCGCTCGGTACCCGCGCCCGCTATTCGCCTACCAGCGGATCTCCGCCGGGAAGTATTCGGCGATCAGCTCTTCGTAGTAGGGGCGCAGCGCGACGGCGTCGGGCTTGGCGTGGCCTTTGGAGTAGAGATCGTAGGGGTTGAACTTCTTCACCCACTCAAACATCTCCACGTCGTGCGCGGTCATCAGGTGCGTGTAGCCGTTCTCGCGGTGCTGCGGGTAGAAGCTGTGGTAGCGGATCATGTACTGCGCGGGTTCCGGCAGGTAGTCGCGCGTCACGTGGTAGAGGTACTCGTCGTGGCCCCAGGACATGTCCACTTTCTCCAGGCCGCCGTGGAGCTCATAGACGCCTTCGGGAGTCTGGTATTGGGGGATGTTCTTGTCGGGGTTGCCTTCGAAGAACTGATGGAAGACGATCTTGTCGGACCAGGCGCAACCGACCGGGAATGTGTCGCCCACGACGGCCCACTGGGGCTCGCCATAGAGGCACAGGACCTTGCCCAGATCATGAATGAGGCCGGTCAGCACCATCCAGCGCGGGTGGCCGTCGCGGCGGATGGCTTCGGCGGTCTGGAGATTGTGCTCAATCTGCGAAAGGTCGGTGTCGGGGTCGGAGTCGTCCACCAGAGTGTTCAGGTACTCCATCGCCTCCCAGATGCCCATTTGGGAGCGGTTTAGGCTGCCATACTCGGCCTTCTTGGCGCGGGCGAACTCGCGGGTCTGCAGAGTGTGGTTCAGGCGGTAGAACTCGCGCACGACCGGCGGGGCGGTCGAGTAGTCGCGGAAAGCGGTCTCTTCGCGGCCTTCCTTGTAGCGTGACTTGACGTCGTCATCCCACTGTTCCAAGCTTTCGAGCGGTCCGTTCGCGGCGAGGCTTTGCATACTTTCAGCGTAGCTCGAAAAGGGCCCCCTCAACAGGCTCCACGAGGGAGACGATGGACCAACGACAACCGCTACCCGACACCCGGAGCGTGCCCAAGCAGGCTGCGGAAAAAGGCCTTTGCCGGACCACTCCCTTACGGTCGTGGCTCTGAAACTGGGCGCCAATAACAGTGCACATCTTCTGAGCCGCGCGCGTCAGCAAGCGGTTTCGGATTTTCCGTCGCCTGCTAAAAGCCCCAGCGCCACAGATTGGCGCCCACAGTGAAGCCTGCGCCCACGGCAGTGAACAGGACGATGTCGCCCTTCTTCAGGCGGCCGGACTGGACGGCGTCTTCGGTGGCCAGCGGGATGGTGCCGGCGGTGGTGTTGCCGAAGCGGTCGATATTGATCACCACCTGCTCCTCCGACAGGCCCAGCCGTTCGGCGGTGGCCATGATGATGCGGCGGTTGGCCTGGTGGGGGATTAGCAGCTTGATGTCCTTGGGCGACAGGTTGTTCCGTTCGAGCAGGCCCAGCGAGATCTCCTGCATCTTGCGGACGGCGTACTTGAACACCGCCTGGCCGTCTTGGTGGACGTAGTGCAGGCGCTCATCCACCGTTTTGTGCGAGGCGGGCATGCGGCTGCCACCGGCGGGCATCTTCAGGGCGTCGCCGCCGGAGCCGTCGATCTCGTTGGTGAAGTCGATGAAGCCGGGGTCACCGGGTTCGCCCGCTTCCACCAGCATGGCGCCCGCGCCATCGCCAAACAGGATGCAAGTGGAGCGGTCCTTGTAGTCGATGATGCGTGACATGGTGTCGGCGCCAATCACCAGTACTTTTTTGTGTGCCCCGCCCTTCACCAGGTGGGCGGCGGTGGTGAGGCCGTAGACGAACCCGGAGCAGGCGGCGATCAGGTCGAAGCCCCAGGCGCCTTTTGCCCCCAGCCGGTCCTGCACCAGGCAAGCGGTGGCCGGGAACAGCATGTCGGGCGTGACGGTGCAGACGATGATGGCGCCAAGTTCAGTGGCATCGATGCCGCGCCGGGTAAGCGCGACCTTCGCGGCTTCGTAGGCCAGGTCAGAAGTCGCCATCTCGGGCGGCGCGATGTGGCGGGTCCGGATGCCGGTTCTTTCGACAATCCAGTCGTCGGTGGTTTCGACCAGGCGTTCGAGATCCTGGTTGGTCAGGAGGCCCGGCGGGGTGTAGGTACCGAGGGCTGTGATTCGAGCTGTGGGCAAGTGGTCCAAACTGGTAATGTTACATTGCTATGCAAAGGCAAGTCGAGAGCATGACGTCGAATGGTCTACTCTTCCCGGTGAACGTCGAATCCTCGCTGTTGTTTGAAACTCCCAATCAGCTGTACGCGCGAGTTTTCCAGACGCTCCGTCCCCGCACGGCTCTGCCCGCAATTCGGGTGGAGTACCGGCGGTTTGCGGGCGCCAATTCAAACATCCGGCTGAGCGGTGGCGAAATGGTGGTGCGGATTGCTGATTTGCTGGAAGGCGCTCCCGCTCCCGTGGCGGAGGCGTTGGCCTTCATCTTGGTTTCAAAACTCTTCCGCCGGCCCGTGGAACCGGTCTACCCGCATCGCTACCGGATGTGGTTGAACCGGGCCGAAGTGCGCCGGCAAGTCCATCTGGTGCGCCAGCTGCGGGGCCGGAAACTGCATGATGGACCCGAAGGGAAATCAGTTCACCTGGAAGAATTGTTCGATGAGTTGAATGTGCGTCACTTCAACGGCTTGATGGCCCGGCCAGCGATCGGTTGGAGCCGCCGCGTCTCTCGAACCCGGCTGGGCCATTACGACCCCTCGCACAACGCCATCGTCCTCAGCCGTGTGCTGGACGGTCCGCACGTCCCCAGGCTGGTGGTGGAGTATGTGATGTTCCACGAGATGCTCCACCTGCGCTATCCCGAACAGCACCGGGGCAGCCGGCGTTGCGTCCATACCCGAGAGTTCAAGCAGGCGGAGAAGCAATTTCCCGAGCTGACGGCCGCGCTGGCGGCGCTGAAGAGGCTGCTGGCGTGATCCTGGGTTTCGCATTGTTGGCGTTAGCGGTCGAGGTCCCGGATACGCGACTGTATCAGGAAGCCCTGACCAAACACGTGAACGCCCAAGGTGGCGTGCGGTATGCGGCGCTCCACCAGGATTTGGGTCCGCTCAACCGCTTTGTCCAGCAGTTGGCGGTGGTAAGCCCGGATTCGCACCCAGCGCTATTTCCCAGCCGGGAGGCGCGGCTGGCGCACTGGTTAAACACCTATAACGCGCTCGTTTTATGGGCCTTTGCGACGGAGTATCCAGCGGGAAAAACACGCCTGGCGAACAAAGTGGGCCAGCTGAATTTCTTTTATCGGCGTAAGTTCTCCGTGGGCGGGCAGCAGCGGTCTCTCGACGAGATTGAGACCCAGAGCATCCGCAAGGCATTTGGCGATCCGCGGGTGCACTTCGCCCTGGTGTGCGCCTCCGCTAGCTGCCCCTGGCTTTCGCCGGTGGCCTACACGGCTGGCAATCTGGAGGCGGAACTCGAAAAGCGGACGCAGCTGTTCTTAAGCCAAACGCGCAATGTTGAGAAAAGTGCCACGGGTAGCCTGACGCTTTCTCTGATCTTCCGATGGTACGAGGGGGATTTTGGGGGACGGCTGAAACTAATCGAGTTTCTCGAGAAGCGCCGTCCGGGGATCACCAGCACGGCCGCCGGCAAACGGGCTGAATTCAACTACCGGCCTTACGACTGGAGCCTAAACGAGGAGCCAGCCGCAGCGGCGCGTTGAACTTTAGCCCCTCCTGGCAATGCCGAAGGGGCCGGGGTGCTGAGGTGGCCCGGCGCGCTCAAACACGCTACCGGGCCACCACCCGCAAAGGGTTCGCCAAACTTAGGCCGCGAAGGAATTGGCCTGGGAGGCCGTCAACAACTGGGTGTGCTGGTGGAGGCCCTGGAACAGCTCCGCCAACCCGGCGAGGGGGCGGATCTGGTCGACACCGAGTGCGTGCAGCACCAGCGACGTGTGGGCCAAACTGAGCCCCCAGTAGAATTCCAGCTTCATCGACGCCAGCCGGGAGGCGAGCTCTGGCTGGTCGGCCGGGGCCAAGGCCAGCAGTTGAGTCGACAGGCGGTGCAGCGTCAGGAAATCCACCTTGAGCGCGGCCAGATACTCACGCGCGACGCGACGCCGGGAGGAGCGCAATTCGGCCAGCATCGCAGGCTGAAACCCACGCTGGGAACGGAGGAACAGTTCGTCATCGGCACTGAACAAACGCGCGAGCGGGCGATACTTGTCAGCGCTCAGCTCAGCCACGCCGGGCCGGTGGGCGGTGCCATCCAACGGCGACGACGCCACCGAACGGATAACGAAAACAAAGACCAACAGTAGAATGGCCCCCGCAGCGGCCAAGGCTAGATATTCAGTACCCATTATCGAGGTTCTCTCCTTCAGCGAAAGACACTCCGGAGAATACCGGAATCGTGCCGGAAATGCAATGGAAGTCCGGGCTATTTTTTTGGCATTAAACCGGCCTTGATCAAACTCGGAAACGGTGGCCTGCCGCCCAACTTCGGCCGGTTTGCGCTTACCGGATCCGCTCGTTGCCCGCACCGGCCTGGGACACCCGGGACAAGGCGGCGTTCAGCCCCTCCAACTGCCCCAGCAGCCGGCGGCTCTCCTCTTCACTCCAGCGCGGACCCACCCGCACCTCGGCCGTCTCACCCTCCGGCCGGAGGGCCACCAGCCAGGCCACCAGACACGCCAGCGAAATCGCGATCAGGCTGGAACTCACGCTGGCCTGCACCTGGACGCCCGCCATCTGCAACAGCAGGATCAGCCCGGACTTGGACAGGAAGTAGCAAAAAAAGATACCCGCATGCCAGACCGTATTCCGGTTGAGCCGCATCGGGAACCACGCCAGAAAGCAGACCATCACCAGCACCAGGAACATCAGGCACGTCAGAATGCCACGCTGCAAAAGCTGGAATTGGGACAAAAGGTGTGACGGGCTCGAGTCGCCCACATCGAGCAGTAAAGTCAGCAGACTGAGGGGAATTCCCACCAGAGCGGCCCGGGAGAAAATCCGCCGGGTGAGGCTGGCAATTCCGGGGTAATGCTCCAGGATCTGGCCGTAAAGGTCGGCCACCATCAGCACAAAGACGCCCACCAGTACGGCTTCCGTCACCACCCAAACCCAGCCATAGATGGTGGAGCGGTACTTCAGGCCGGAGTGCGGCAACAGCATCAGCACGGCCAACTGGAACACGGAAAATAGAGCGTACGCGAACAGGTAGCGGTACTGCCGGTGCAGCTGGAGACGGTACAGTCTTCCGGCCAGCGCTGCCGACAGCACTAGGCTCAGCCATCCAAGGGCAACTTCGGCCGACGTAAACGACAGTGCACACCTCGCCGGGAGACCTGCAGCCGGTGCCGGAAACAACCGCACGGCGCGGCGCCCGAATTGGCACCGTCCGTCCCCTGCAGGCATCCTATCATGTTCACAAATCGCCGCGAACCGATTTTGTTAAGGTCGCGGGAAGCCTCATCCGGACGTTGGCGGGCGCGCACCTGGCATGCCTCGGCCCTTGAGGGCCGGACCCAAGAAAGTGCGCGCCGCATCAAGCGTTCAGGCCGAACGGCCAGGAGATCCTAGCGGTTGTCGGCCGGGCACGGCAGGCAGCGCGGCAGGGGAGCATCAGCAGCCGGAATGGCCGCGGCGCCCAGCAGCAGGGCGAAGATCACGGTGGTCAATAGCTTTTTCATGGGAGGATTTCCTTTGTTTTCTTTCTGTTCGCTGATGTTCGGGGTGGACGGAGGCCTAGTTGTCGGCCGGGCACGGCAGGCAGCGGGGCAGCGGAGCATCAGCAGCCGGAATGGCCGCGGCGCCCAGCAGCAGGGCAAAGATCACGGTGGTCAATAGCTTCTTCATGGTGGTGTCTCCTAGTTCTCTTTCTGTTCTCTGTCCGATACTTGTTCTGTTTCTGGTATGTCTGGTGGTGTTCTTGTTCTGGCTTGTCTAGCGGTTGTCGGCCGGGCACGGCAGGCAGCGCGGCAGCGGAGCATCGGCCGCCGGAATGGCCGCGGCGCCCATCAACAGCGCAAAAATCATGGTCGTCAGTAGCTTTTTGATCATGGGAGAACCCTCCTTTGGGTTACTGGCTATGGTACAAATCAAACAGGAGTTCTAGTGAAAGAATTTGGCCAATTTCTGGAAGCGCCAGCCGAAGCGGCTCCGAAATTGACCGGGATTTTGGCAGGCGCACCACATTCTCATTTCCGAATTCAGGGTGGCGCTGATTCGAATGCGTAGTCAACTCGTTCGCGGCTCTAAATCTGTCTAATGAAAGCACTCAGTAGGTCTAAGGTAAACGCCGGGCGGAAGCATTCTGGATGTTGTTTTCGGCTTTCGGAACACCCTCCTCCAAACGCGGGGGACGGCCGATCCAACCAGATGAATTCAAACTCCAAATTGTTGTAAACTTCGAGTTTCGCCGCCACACAATGATGGAAAGTCTTCGCAACTCCGCCATTTGGGAACGTTCGGCCAGCGCAAACCTGTGGCTACGCACACTGGCTCAAATTCCGTCCCTGTTTGGCCGTCTGGTCTATCTGTCCTCGTTGCGGGATGCCAACTCTGATGCGTATCAGCATCATGGGCTGGCGATGGTGTTTGGAGAGGCCGAGGCCGACCAGGCCTTGCGTGAGAGCCACGAGAAGGCCTTCGCCGATTGGCTGATGTACGGCTTGGAGCAGCAGAAGGCGGATCTGGACCTGTTTTTGTCCACGCTGGATACGCCAAAGCGTTTGCTACTCGAAAGTTGGCAGCGGTTGACGCCCTACAAGAACCTGATTCCGTCGCGCGCCGGTAGCGCCCAGGAAAGCCTCTACTTGGCTGATTTGGAAACGCTGTTGCGGCTCCTCAGGAACGAGTACGGCGCGGCTCCACATCCAGCTGCATCGCGACACCGATGACTTGCCCGATCACCTCAAATTCTTCGGGTCCGAAGATCGATGGCGGTACGCAGGAGGCGGGGTGGGGCTGCAGGATCATCGACTTCTCATGTAGGCTGCACCAGCCGCAGGCGTAACCGCCTTTGTGCTCAATGAAATAGATCGGGCGCTCGTATTCGTTGTTCCAGCCGGCGGCGATGATCTTGCGTTTGGTCTCATCAATCATCACCAGTGCCCCGGGCAGCAAAATGGGGTACATCGACCAATCTTCTGACCCCACAAAGGCGTACCGCCGGTTCTTGAGGTCGAGACCTTCCAACAACATCAACGGCAGTTTGCCCCAGCGCTGGATCAGGCGGCTGACGTAGGTGGTCTTGCGCAGGTCTAAGCCGGGATCAAGAGCCAGCGGAACCTGGATATCACCATGGCCAGCGGTGGTGAAATCGATCGGGTGTGTATTGGGGACTTCCAACGTGGCCGCGTCGGCCGCCAGGCGGGTGACGTTTACCCCGTACCACTCAAGAACGTCAAGAATGTTCAGACCATAGATCGCGCACAGGCTGTACAGCTTGTAGATGCTGGGGACAGTGCCTTTGTTCTCAATGTCGGATAAGCGGCTAAGAGCAATGGTGAATTCTTCATTGCCATGCTTTTCGCGGATGCGCTGGCTGTAGTCCTCTACGTCCCGGTACCGCAAATTAAGGCCCTCACGGGCTCGCTTGAGTTTTTGACCGGGGTCCTCCATGATAGTGGCACGTCCGCCTATTCCAGGGATAATGGCCCGTATTCGCGGGCGGCTAAGAATTTAAGAATAAATCTTGTTCTGATTCCGAATTATATCGGCACTACCCGGCCAGAGCAAGGAGGTACATTCCTCCGGTTCTGTTCCGGAATCAGAACAGAGAGTGAGCGATTTTGCGAATCGTCGTCGGAATCTCAGGAGCCAGCGGGTCGATCTATGGTTATCGGCTGCTGGAAAAGCTTCGTTTAGTGCCCGGAATCGAGTCTCACCTCATTCTGACGCGTAGCGGAGAAAAGACAGCGTACCTTGAAATGGGCAAGCTGTCAGCAGAGTTCAAAAATCTTGCGCACTACTCCTACTCCCTAGAGGATATAGGCTGTCGCTTGGCGAGTGGTAGTTTTCAGACCGACGCCATGGTGGTGGCGCCTTGTTCGATCCACAGCATGTCGGCCATTGCCACCGGAATCACCTCCAATCTGCTCACCCGCGCGGCCGATGTCACGCTGAAGGAGCGGCGGAAGCTGGTCTTGATGGTGCGGGAGATGCCGTTCCACTTGGGCCACCTCCGCAACATGACCGCGCTGGCGGAGATGGGCGCGATTATCGCGCCGCCGGTCCCGGGCTTTTACAGCAAACCGGAGACGGTTATGGACCTGGTGGACCACTGTGTCGACCGGGTGATGGATTTGATCGGCGTCCCTCCCGTCGACGCAAAACGTTGGGAAGGCGCTCGATGAAGAAGAAAAAAGAAGAGATCATTGCGTTTCAAGGTGAGCCCGGCGCATTCAGCCAGATCGCGATCCGGCAGTTTTTGCCCGAGGCGAACATTCTGCCGTGTGAGCGGTTTGAGCAGGTATATATGGCCCTGCGCGACGGCCGCGCCAGCGGAGCCGCGATTCCGATGGAGAACACCCTCCACGGGTCCGTCCATGAAAACTACGACCACCTACTGAACTTTGATGTAAAGATTGTGGCGGAGACCAGCGTCCGCATTGTCCACAACTTAATTGTCATGCCCGGCGTGAAGTTCGCGGATCTCCGGCAGGTCTACTCCCATCCGGTGGCCCTGAACCAGTGCTTGAAGTTCTTCGCCGACCACCCCACCCTGACCAAGCAGACGTTTTACGATACGGCGGGCAGCGTCAAAATGGTGATGGCGGAGGGCCGGCGGGACGCGGGGGCGATCGCCTCGGCGGTGGCGGCCGAAATCTACGGCGCCCGCATCTTAAAGCGGTCCATCGAAGATGATCGGGAGAACCATACCCGGTTCTTCCTCCTGCGCCGCCCGGATTTCAAGGTCACGCCGGCGCCGGGGCCGTATAAGACGTCGCTGGTGATGACCGTGAAGAACGTGCCGGGTTCGTTGTTCCGGGCGCTGGGCGCGCTGGCGTTGCGTGATATCTCGCTGTCGAAGATCGAATCGCGCCCGCGCCGGGGCACGCCTTGGGAGTATCTGTTCTACCTCGATTTCGCCGGCCACACCGATGAGACCAAGGTGCGGAACGCCATCGGCCATTTGGAAGAGATGGCGGGCATGCTGCGGGTGCTGGGCAGCTACCCGGCGGCGCGGCGGTAAACGCGGGGCCATAGCGCTGCGCGTGAATCACTGTTATCATCCGCACCAGTAGGCGCCGCAACGGCGGCGGGAGATTTTGCGTCTAGCAACACAGTCACCCGCGACGGCTGAGCCAACGGCGGGTTTGAAATGGGAGAGGTTCGCTATGCGCTCATGGATCTGGCTGGTGCCGGTGCTGTTGATGGCCGCCGACGACGAGAAGGCGGTGTTCCGCAGCGATGTCTCCTTGGTCCGGGTGGATACCCAGGTGCTGGACCACGACGGCCGGGCCATCGTCGGCCTGAAGATCACCGACTTCACCCTGCGGGAGCAAGGCAAGCCCCTGCCCATCCGCAACTTTGCCCGGGAAGATATGCCGGTGGACGTGCTGTTTCTGCTGGATGTCAGCGCCAGCATGCGCCCGCATGTCGAACGGATCGCCTCCGCGGCCCATCAAGCGATGAACGTTTTGGGCACCGATGACCGGGTGGCGATCATGGTGTTTGACCGCGCCACCCGCGTGCGCATGCCGTTCAGTTCCGGCATCGAGCAAGTGGAGATGGGCTTTGACAGCGTCCTGCGGAAGGAGAACTTCCGGGGCGGCACCGACATCACCGCTGGTCTGATCCAGGCCGCCAACTACGTCAAGAAGAATGCCCGGCCCGACGCTCGGCGGGCGATCGTCATCCTGACGGATGACCAGACTGAATTCAACCGGGACGACGAGGGCGTGCTGATGGCGCTCGAACGCGCCGATGCCGTGCTGAGTGCACTGCTGGCGCCCGATGCGATGAATCAATCGAGCTATCCGGGCGGCGGCGGCTACCCCCGCGGTGGCCAGCCAGGTAGCGGGTCCGGGTGGCCGGGCGGTCAACAGCGGCGCGGGGGCGGCATCGGTGGAGCGTTGGGCGGAATCATCCTGGGTGGCGGTGGCACCAGCTACCCCGGCGGCCGCAATGGCGGGCAGTATCCCAATGGCCGGAATGGCGGCAACTATCCGAACGGCCGCAATGGCGGCAATTATCCGGGTGGCTATCCGGATCCGAATGATCCCAACAGCGGGCAATACCCGAATGGCAATCCCAATGGTGGCCAGTACCCCAACGGTGGCCAATACCCGAACGGCCGCGGCGGCGGCCCGGTGGTGCTGGGCAATTCCCGGACGCGTTCCGCTGGCACGGCTGAGATCGCCGAGGCCTCCGGTGGCGACAGCTTGCCGGTGCAGGACGCCTCCTCGCTGATCGATACGCTCACCCGAATTCGGAAACGCTACGCGATCTACTTTAGCCAACCGGCCGACGCCCGCCCGGGCCAGGAACGGACCATCGAGCTGGCGCTGTCAGATGCCGCCCGGCGCAAGTATCCGGAAGCCGACATCCGCTATCGCCATACCTATCGCCCGGAGAGCGTCTCGGGCTCCAGCCCGGTGGAGGGAACAACCCAGACGCCCACCGTGGCTCCGCCCGCAGTGGTTCCGGAAACAGAAGTTACGACGCCACCGGCGCCCCGCAGCTCGCCCGGCACCCCCTCTCCAGCGTCATCCAGCTCCGATGATGAGGCCCCGCTGCCGACCATCCGGCGGCGCCGTCCGGCCGTGGACGATACGGCCCGCGGCCAAGGCCCCATGGCTCCGGCAGCCACCAGCGATTCCGATACGGGAACGGCGAAGAAGGGTGGCTGGCGGCGAATCACGGACACAGCCGCTCCGGCAACCGACACCAGTACGGTCCCGCCTCTGAAGAAGCCCGCGTCAAACCCCTAGCCCTTGGTCCCAGCGAGCGGTGGAGGTGCTGGGTTCCGGCGGTGCCGCCTCTCAGGGTCACGACCCGCTAGGGTACTGCACTGGTAAAGCCGGCGATAACGTGGTGGCACAGTCTTCAGCCTGCAGCGGAATTCATTCCGCGACGGGGCGAGGGGGAGCTGATACGGCGCGGCGTGAGGTGTCCGCCCTGCGGGTGGCCATCGGCGATGACCGCACCTGATGGAACATCAGCGCTGCGGCGGCGTGTTCCCTAGTGGTGGGGGACCGGTTCCGGGTGGTGCGCGTCCGGGGCGTGGCTGTGGCCGCGCGACAGGTGACCGGCTCCATCCACCCGCAGGCGGCGGAGCACGTCGGTGGCAATCTGAGGCAGCCCGAGTATTGCCTGCGCGGCGCCCATGCGGATCGCCTCCGCGGGCATGCCAAAAACCACCGAGGTGGCTTCGTCCTGGGCGATGGTCATGGCGCCCGATTCGCGCATCCGTAGCAACCCCGCCGCACCATCCGCGCCCATACCCGTCAGCAAGACGCCCAGCGAGTGGGCGCCGACCGTCTTGGCCACCGACGCAAACATGACATCCACGGAAGGCCGCTGATAGCAGACACGCGGGCCGTTGCTCAAGCTGATGCGAGTCAAGCTGCGCATCACCATGTGCAGGTCTCCCGGAGCCACCAGGGCCCGGCCGGGCCGGATCTCGTCATTCTCTTCGGCTTCCTTCACTTCGATGGCGCAGATGCTGTTCAACCGCTCGGCAAAAGCGCGGGAGAACGAGGCCGGCAGGTGTTGGGAAACCAGTACGGGCGGCGCGTTGCGGGGGAACTGGCGCAGCACCGTGGCGATGGCTTCGGTGCCACCGGTGGAGGCGCCAATGGCAATGATGTGGTTGGAAAAGTGCGCTTCTTCCGCCGCCACCGGAACCGGCCGCGAGGATTGATTGAATCGCTTGACGTGGCTGGCCGCGCGCAGCTTATTGGCCAGCGTAATCGCCAGTTCGCCCACCGACAGTGGACCCGAGGGCTTAGCCAGCACTTCGACAGCGCCGGCGTCCAGCGCCGCCAAGGCCGCTTGGCAGCCCGCTTGCCCCAGTGAGCTGATGATCACCACCGGCATCGGCTGATACCGCATCACCTTGCGCAGGAAGGTCAGCCCGTCCATGCGCGGCATCTCGATGTCGAGCGTCATGACGTCGGGCTTCAGTTCGAGCAGCTTGTCACGGGCGATGTAGGGATCGGCCGCGGTGCCCACAACTTCCAGGTCCGGCTCATTCACCAACGCATCGGTGAGCAGGCGCCGCACGAGGGCTGAGTCGTCGACAATCAGAACGCGAATTGGACGGCTGGAGTTCATGCCACCGGGCCAAGCCTTAACGTGGCTTGCAGCACACCTTCTTCAAGTTCCACCGCAATGCGGTGGCCGCCCTCCGGCATCAGGGCCAGCGCGTAGGGGCTGGACAGGTGGAAGATGCCGTTGCGGTTCAGCCGGCTCAGCGCCGCGCCGCACAAGATGTTGGACAGCTCGCTTAGAACCTCCGCCATCTGGTCGGCATCGGCCTCGCCGTCCAGGCCGGCGAAATTGGCCGCGAGCATCGCCGCGGCCTCCTCCGTCATGCCCATCGCAAACTCGCCTTCCCAACTCCCGGTGATGCTGATGGCGTACCGGTGATAGGGATGGTCCAGCTCTTCAGTGGGGCCCAGCACGCCGCAGTAGAACATGCTCTCCAGTACTTCAACGGAGCATTCCGTGAGCGTGTTCCGGATCTCCGCTGCATCCAGACCATAATCGGTTTCGGTGAGAGTCATAAGTTACCTACTGAGCGATCTCCATCACCCTTTCCAGCTCGTTTCTCAGTGAGGCCGGCTGGAACGGCTTCACCACATACCCCCGGGCACCCAGTTCCATCATCTGGTGCATCCGGGCATCCGTGGCATCGGTGGAAATCACCACCACGGGAATCTTTTTCAGAACGCCGTCTCCGGACATCTCGCGAAGCAGTTCTTCGCCCGTCATCCGCGGCATGTTGATATCGGTCAGAACCAGGTCGACCTGCTTCTGCCGGAGGATCCCCAGGGCTTCGGCTCCATCCGATGCCTGGTCCAGCGAAGCCAGCTCAAAGCCCGACATCTCAATCACTCGCGTGATCATCTTGCGCATGGCCGGTGAATCATCGACCACCAAAAGATGAGTGCTCATTGCGTGCCTCCCCGGGATTGTACTTCCTTCAGTGAAACTTTGCCGGTACCGATTTCCAGCATGATACTGCGGGAAACCGTACCGCCCAACTCTTCGCCCTGTATCATCACACCGGCCTTCCACAACAATTTCTTCACCGCCAAGGCATTGCGCTTGCCAATGTTGAAGGTGGCGCTTCCCTCAATCATCTGCGCTCCGCCCGCCACTTTTACTTGCAATCGCTTCTTCTCCGCTCCTAGGTTGGAAAGCTTTTCAAACAACAACGGGACTCCCGTGTCGGCAAACATATAAGGTTGGCGCACAGCTTTCTCCGGATCAAGTGATGATTCCGGTAGCATGAAGTGCAGTAGCCCGCCCACATGCCCCACCGGGTCATGCACACTGACGGCAACGCACGAACCAAGGGCATAGGTGACCAGCGTCTCTCCTACATTCGAGGAGAAACCGCAGTCTCCCACGCCGACAATTACGTTTTGGGCGACAGCCATAGCTTCTAGGCTGCTCCTTTCAGCTTGCGATAGATCGCTGGTTTCACGTACTCCAGCGAATGGGTCACACCACTCAAACTTTCCGAGTGGCCAATAAATAGATAGCCGCCCGGTAAGATGGCCTCCGCCAACCGCCCCACGACGTTGGACTTAGTGGGGATGTCGAAGTAGATCATCACGTTGCGGCAGAATACGACCGGAAACTTCTGGGACGGCACCTTATCCTCAATCAAATTGAAGCGGCGGAACTCCATGCGCTGGCGCAGCTCCGGCTTGGCCTTGAAAAAGCCGGCTGACCGGCCTTCTCCGCGCAGCATGAACCGGGGCCGCCAATCGGCCGGTAGCACCTGGACCTGCTCTTCGGCATAGACGCCGCGGGAGGCATGTTCCAGCGCCCG
Organism: Acidobacteriota bacterium; assembly: GCA_026394055.1. Lineage (GTDB taxonomy): Bacteria > Acidobacteriota > Terriglobia > Bryobacterales > Bryobacteraceae > JAPKYZ01. The sequence continues at coordinate 28,008 of JAPKYZ010000071.1, read as the reverse complement.
CGTCGAAATGTCGGTGGCCAGCAGGCGCGCATCGAGACTTTGGCTCAAGGCGGCCAGCGTGAACATGATCGAGTACGGCTCTTCACCGGTGGCGCAAGCCGCACTCCAAACCCGGAACGGCTGGGTTTGGGAGAACTGCGGCACCACTACCGACTTGAGAAAATCAAAGTGCTCGGGCTCCCGCAGGAAGGAGGTGAAGTTGGTGGTCAGCGCGTTGATCAGCGACACCAGCGATTCGCCTGACCGGTCGCTCTGGATGCGGCTCCAGTATTCTTCAAACGAGCGCAGGCCCTGTTCGCGGAGCAGCTTGCCGACACGGGCCGAAACCAGCGCCTGCTTGCCGTCCTTCAGGTTCAAACCGAACTTCTCGTAAGCCAGCTTCGAGATCCGCGCGAAGTCCGCGGCCGACACGATGTCGGACGAGTACGTCGGATCGTCAAATGTGCTGGGCAGCTCGGCGGTGCTAAGCGGCACGGTTGGCTCCGTCATCGGCGGAGAAGACGCCGTTCATATCAAGAATCAGCCCGACGCGGCCATCGCCCAGGATCGCGCCACCGGCGATACCCGGCACCGGCCGGATGCCATCGCCCAGGCTCTTGATCACCACTTCCTGCTTGCCGATCAAGTCGTCGACGACGAGGCAGAAATCGCGGCCGCGAGCTTCGGCAATGATGATGAGGCTCTGTTCCGGATCCCGGCTCTTGGGCTCGACCCCAAAGCGGCGGTAGAGGCGCACCACCGGCAGCACGCGGCCCCGGATGAGCGCGATCTCGGCGCGGCCTTCCACGGTCGACAGCGTGCCCGGCGTCGGACGCAACATTTCCTTGATCGCAAAGATCGGGACGATGTAGCGTTCTTCGCCGACGCCCACGATCAGACCATCGATGATGGCCAGCGTCAACGGCACCTTCAGCGTGAACTCGGTGCCCTTGCCCAGCACCGAAACGATTTCGATGCGTCCGCGGAGCTTCTGGATCTGGCGCTTCACCACATCCATACCCACGCCGCGGCCCGAGATGTCGGTTACCTGCTCGGCGGTGGAGAAACCAGGCTCAAAGATCAGGTTGAAGACGTCGTTGTCGCTGAGGTTGTCGCCATTCTCCACCAGGCCGCGTTCGCGAGCCTTGGCGAGAATCTTCTTGCGATCCATCCCGCGGCCGTCATCGCCCACGGTGATCATGATGTAGCCGGCTTGGTGCGCGGCGTGCAACTTCACCTTGGCCACCGGCGGTTTGTCCGTCGCGGCCCGCTGGGTGGAGGTTTCAATGCCGTGGTCGATCGAGTTGCGGACCATGTGCATCAACGGATCGGCCAACGCCTCGACGATGTTGCGGTCGAGTTCGGTGTCCTCACCGGCGATGTCCATCTCGATCTGCTTGCCGGCCTTGCGCGACAGGTCGCGCACCAGGCGGATCATCTTCTGGAACAGTGTTTCCAGCGGCACCATGCGCATCGACATGGCGGTCTTCTGCACTTCATCCGTAATGCGGCCCAACTGGCTGATGGTGCGCATCAAGGAGGGGTTTTTCAGCGCCACCAGGTCCGGGTTGTGCCGCACCAGGGATTGCGCGATCACCAGTTCGCCCACCATGTCCACCAGGTAGTCCAGCTTGCCGGTGTCGACCTTCACCGAGCTCATGGAGCCACCCGAGGGCGCCTGCGCGGTATTGCCGGCGGGGGCCTTCTGGGCCGTCACGGCCGGGCTGGCGGAGGGAGCTTTAGCTTCCACGGGCCGCACTTCAACTGGAGCGGGCGGAGCGGGGACAATCGCGGCCGGCGCTGCGGGAGCCTTGGGCGCCTCAACAGCGAGGGAATCCACCTTCGCCACCGGAGCCGGTTGTTCATCGTTGAGCGGGAACGGGGTTGCCGTGGCTTCGACGGTCGTTACGACCGGTGCCGAAATCTGCTCCGGAGCGGCCGCTTCCGGCGCAGCCTTGTCGCCGCGCAGGATGCCGCGGATCCGGGCCAGCAACTCTTCCGGGTCTGGGGCTTCCGGCGCGGGTTCGCCCAGCAGGGTCTTCTCAAGCGGCATCAGCTGCTGGTTGAGGTGGTCCGCGCTGGCCAGGATGACGTCCACCGTTGAGCCGGTCAGCTCAATCTGGTGGTTGCGCGCCATGTCCAGCAGCGTCTCCACTTCGTGGGCCACTTCCTGGATCACCGAGAATTCCAGGAACCCGGCCAAGCCTTTGATGGTGTGGAAGGCCCGGAAGGTGCCATGGATCGATTCGACATCGCTGGGATCGTTTTCGATAGCCAGCATCGAACGCTCGATGTTCTGCAGGTGCTCGCGTGACTCCATGATGAAGTCGCGCACCAGTTCGGGGTCCTGCGCGAGTGCCGCTGGCGGAGCCGGACGGCCTTCGCAAGCCTTCTGCAGCCGCACCAACTGCTGCTGCATGTCCCCGAGGGAGGCTTCTGGTTGGGCCAGATATTCAGTGGCCAACCGCGAAACTTCTGCCCGGCCTTGGGCTTCGGCCAGCTGTTTCAGGTCGCCCAGAAACTCCTGCCAGCCTTCGCCCTCCACGTCCGGGCCAGGCATCATGAGCCGGACGGCTTGATCATTAAGAAGGGCCTCAAGCCCACGATTTGCCTGGTTGGACATGGTGGTTATTAAAACTCGCGGAATTCTTCGTCCATCGGGAACGGATCAGCAACGGCCTGGCTGCTCTTTGACGCTTGCGGCGCCACCGCTTGGCGCAAGCTCTCCAGTTGAGTGGAGGACGTGCGGGCGGTACGGGGCTGGCTGGCCGATGAGGACGACGGGCTGCTGGTGCGGCGTGAGGCAACCGGGCGGCCCGGGCCGGCCAGTTTCTCATTGCCACCGACTAGCTGGTGCAGACGGTCCACGGCGGTCCGCATACCTTCGGCCTGAGCGCTCATCTCCTGGCTGGCGGCGGCGCTTTGTTCGGCGCTGGCGGCAGTGGATTGCGTGACGCGCTGCATCTGGTTGACCGACGTCGAGATCTGCTCGATCGACCGGGACTGATCGCGGCTGGAGAGGTTCACCTTGTCCACCAAGGTCCGGATGCTGGTGGAGCTATCGGTGATCGCTTTGATCGCCTGCACCACTTCACCCAGCTTGGTCTGGCCACCGTTGGACTTCTCGATCGAATCTTCGATCAGTTCCGCGGTGTCCTTGGCGGCCTGGGCGCAGCGTTGCGCCAGGTTGCGCACTTCGTCGGCCACCACCGCAAAGCCCATACCGGCCTCACCGGCGCGGGCCGCTTCAACGGCCGCGTTCAGGGCGAGGATGTTGGTCTGGAAGGCGATTTCGTCGATCACCTTGATGATGCGCGAGATCTTACCGGACGATGCCGTGATCTCCTGCATAGAGCTGACCATCAATTCCAGCGTCTGATTGGCGCCGGCAATCTGGCGGTCGGCCACGGCCACCGATTCGGTCGCGCCTTGGGTGTGCTCCAGGTTGGAGCGGGTCATGCTGGCCAGGTGTTGGCTGGAGGCGGCGGTCTCTTCAAGCGTCGCTGCCTGCTCGCTGGCTGCCTGCGCCAGCGACTGGCTGGCTTCGGCCACCTGCGAGGCGGCTTGCGCCACTTCACCGGCACCGCTCGACATCTCCTGCGCCAAAGCCTGCAGGGTCGTGCTGGACCGGCGGACCATGAACCACAAGAAGATGGCCACCACACCGGAGACGGCAATCAAGGAGCCGATGATCCAGTAAGCGCCACCGGCGCGGCTGCCGGCCCGGGCGGCGGCTTGATTGGCCGCTTCGGTCTGGCGGGCCAGCAGTGACCCGGCTTCCGCCGTGATCTCTTGCGCTCGCGGCTGCACCTTCTCGTCGGAGATCTTCTGCACCTGCTCGAACTGCTGCCGGTCAATGGCCTGCAACAACTCGTCATGGGCCTGGTTCAGCGCCTGGAAGCGCGAACGCATGGAGTCCACCGACGCGCGCGTCGCCTCATCATCGATCAGCGGCTGAATCTCCGTCAACGCCTTCTCAAGTTCTTGAGCAGCGCCGCGGAATTCCTGTTTGTGACGCTCCACGGCCGCGGTCTGCTGCACGATACTGCGCAGTAGAATGCCCCGTTCGATCGCCATGGCGCGGGTGGAGGCGTGGTTCATCTGCCACGCCAACGAGTTTCTCTTTCCCGCCCGGTTGACGGCATAGTCCATGTCGCCGCCGATCTGCGAGATGATCGTGATCGCCCCGACACTCACGGCGATCGTGAGCATCATCATTGCGCCGAATCCGGCGGTTAATTTGGCCCCGAGGGTCATACGTTGTAGCAAGGGACTAACTCCTTTACAGCTTAAAATTGAAAGACAGTGTCGCCTGGACGGCACTGCCGGACGGTTTGAACTTCCACTGCTTGACGCACTCGACAGCGGCGCGGGTGAGAATTGGATTGCCGCTTACGGGCTCCGCTTTCTCTAACTTCCCGTCCTCGGTGATGAAGACTTCCACTTCAACCGTGCCCTGCACGCGGAGCTGCTTAGCGGCGGCCGGGTACTCCGGAGCCGTCTTGGCGGCTACCGTAGCCATCAAGTCAGAATGGGAGATCTTCTTGACCTGCCCCATGGCAGTGGCGACAAGCGCCAGCGCCAGTAATCCATAACGGATACAACGTTCTCGCATCTGTGATACTCCTTTATTTTGGCGTTTCTTCGGGTGCCAGCCGCAACAGTTAAGCGATGACCGGACGAGGGTTGCCCGGGCCGGTGCCTTGACACCAGCCGGTGGATTGAAGTTGGACTCACCGGCCTCAAGTCCAACAACTTATTCACTAAAGGGGCATATCGGCCACCGCCGTGCACGTCTTGAGCCGACGTTTAGGAGACAGCCATCGAGCTGAGCACTTCCACCTCGTGGGTTTGAAGTGCCGAGTCAATATCCAGCAGGAGATTCACCTGGCCTTTGGTCTTGGCTACGCCCAGCAGATAGGGCACCGAAACGTCGCGGCCAAAGTCCGGTGTATCTTCGATGTCGCCGGCCGCAATATTGCGGACTTCCGACACCGCGTCCACCAGAATGCCCATCAGCATGACCCGCCCGCCGGAGGCAACTTCCACCACCACGATGCACGTACGCGCATTGTTTTCAGTAGTGGCAAAGCCAAACTTACGCTGCAGATCCACTACCGGGATTACCTTACCCCGCAAATTGAACACGCCGCGAATATAGTCGGGCGTCTGGGGAACGGTGGTGATCTCTTGTACACCAATAATTTCGCGCACTTTCAGTACGCGGATGGCATACTCTTCTTTACCGAGTTGAAAGGCCAGATACTTGCCTGCCCGGTCATCGCCCGCCATCGGAACAGGGATCTTGTTTGAGGCCGCAGCCGTCATCGCTTCCATGGGTGAACTCCTTCCACAGGCCCCATATCGGAACCTGGGGCGATAGCTTGAACAGCAATCTTACGGTGCGGCCGCGAACTCCGGGTCGTTCACTTTAGATTGAAATATTTCGTGAAAATATCGCAAATGGGCTGGATTCGCGTCGATACATCTTTTGAAAGGACAACGATTGCCAATCGGGCTTTCGGTTATCCTGCGCCTGGATTCACGGTAGTTGGCGGGCAAACCGCTGATAACACTAGGGCTCCGCTGGCGCCGGAGAGGTAGCGGCCAGCCCCGCCCCACGTAGACTTGGGTGGCAGCCAACACTTCAGGCCGCAGCACGGCTGTCCAAGATCGGGTAGTTAGGGACAGAGTTGGAGTTTAGGCGCGGATAAGGCGCCCGCCGGCTTTGTTCTCGGCACCTGGCCATGGAGGCGATCTTCAAAACGGAGACCGACAATATATGCAGCTACCTCCTCATGAGCAACTGGCGGACATGGTCCGTAACGCCACCCTGGATGTCTGCTCCACCATGTTAGGGGTGGAGGCGACAGCTCAGCCTTTTCAATTGACCGGCACGATGTCCGGCCCGCAGGATGGCGTCTTTGCCACCGTGGGTATGGCCGGCCGCTGCACGGGTAGCGGTACCCTCGCCATGAATGAGACGCTGGCCCGCAAGCTGGCCGGCACGTTCATGATGAGCGAATACGAATCCGTCAATGGCGATGTACTTGACGCCATTGGCGAGATGGCCAACATGGTGGTGGGCAACGTGAAGACGGAACTGGAAGGAATCATGGGCACCATTGGACTCAGCATTCCGACCGTCGTGTTCGGCCGTAACTTCCGGACCAAGAATCTCAGCAAGACCGCAGTGGTTACGATCAGCTTTATGTGCGATGGCAGCGAGCTGCTGGTGTCATTGGCCCTCAATGAGACCGAGCTTGAAGAATCCGAAGTCACCTCCGGGTTCCTCCAACCGCACTACGTCGCGGGCTAAACCGCCCGGCGGCGCGGACAATCAGACGCAAAACGGCAATGCCGGAGCTATGGCCAAACGCCGCAGCTCCGGTGAGCGTTTTTGTTTGCGGGTCCGGTTAGGGCTTAAACGACGGACTCTCCGGGATCGCCGCGCCATCCACGCGCGGATCGGTACCGGAGAAGTTGACGTTGCGCTTGGTGTCACGCTGCACGGCGCTGCCAAACCCCATGCCCATGGAATAGTTGGGCACCACCGTAATTGCATGGCCCCGGCGCGTTAGCTCCGAACGGGTCCCCTCCGGCACGCGTCCCTCGATTTGCACATCACACCCCTCAAACGTGCTCTTGGTGAAGCGCGCCGCCTCAATCGCCTGTTGCACGTTCATCTTGAAGTCCACCACGTTGGCGACAAACTGCGCATGCGCCTGGGACTGATTCCAGCCGCCCATGATCCCGAAGCCGATCTTCTGGTCACCCTTTTCCATAAAGGCCGGAATGATGGTGTGCAGCGGACGCTTGCGGCCTTCAAGCGAATTCGGCTTGCCCGCCGCCAGCTCAAAACCCGCCCCCCGATTGTGCAGTGAGAAACCCGTCCCCGGCGCCACCATGCCCGTGCCGTAGCCCGCGTAGTTGGATTGGATCAGGGAGACAATATTGCCTTCCTTATCAATCGCGGAAAGATAGATGGTCTCGCGGCCCTTCGAGTTCAAGTTCTGGCTGATCTCGGAGGGCAGCACCGCGCAAGCGGCCTTATCCATACGGATCAAGCCCGCGCGCCGCTCCGCCAGCTCCTTCGACAGCATCTCATTGACGGGCACGGCGCCAAAGCGCGGATCGCCGACGTACTTGGCCATGTCGGCATAGGCCAACTTCTTGGCTTCGATCATGACGTGCATCGCGGCCGCCGAGTTGTGGCCGTAGTCGGCAATGGGGAAGCGCTCCATGATGTTCAGCATCGAAAGCGCGGCGACGCCTTGGCCATTGGGCGGCAGTTCAAAAATCTTCCAGCCGCGGTAGGTGGTGGAGATGGGCTCCACCCATTCGGGCTGATATTCGGCAAAGTCGGCCAGCGTGTGGGCGCCGCCCTGCTTGTTCAGGAACTCGACCAACGTCTCGGCCATCTTGCCGGTATAGTAGCCATCGCGGCCCTTATTACCCAGCATGCGCAGGGATTCGCCCAAGGCGGGGTTCTTGAATGTGTCACCGGGCGTGGGCTTTTCGCCCGCCGCCAGATAGGTCTCCTTAAACCCGGGCTGCTTCATCAGGCGGGGGTTCACCAGACTGCGCGCGGTGACCACTGAGACGGGAAAGCCTTGCTCGGCATGCAGAATGGCGGGCGCCAGAATCTCGCTCAACGTTTTGGAGCCAAACCGCTTGCGGAGCGCCTCCCAGCCGGCCACAGCTCCGGGCACCGTGATGGCGTGCACGCCGATGGGGTCGATCTTGGTGATGCCTTTCGACTTCAGCCACTCCGGATTCAGCGCCTTGGGCGTCCAGCCGGAGGCGTTCAGGCCGTAGACTTTGCCGGTCTTGGCCTCATAAATGATGGCGAACAAATCCCCGCCGATGCCATTGACGAAGGGCTGGGTCAGGCCAGTCATGGCGTTGGCGGCGATGGCCGCGTCGATGGCGTTGCCGCCCTGTTCCAGCACCTTAGCCCCGGCCAGGGAGGCCAGATAATTCGAGGCGGAAACGATTCCATACTTGCTGACAATCAGCGGCCGGGCGGAGTCGTAGGGAACGGGGGGAGGCGACTGGACCGCCTTAGCCGGAGCCACTTCAGGAGCATCCTGGGCCACCGCCATGGCGGCCAGCGAAAGCACAGCAAGCAGAGACTTCATAGTTTTGCGAGTTTAGCATGGCCCTCGCGGCCGAGCCACCGGCCACGGCGCGCAATTGGCGGCAATCGACTTGACATCGAGTTCACGCTACCGTAACCTGCAATCTATTCAATCTGCGCCCTCCGTCGAGCGCCTAGTTTCTGAGGAGGCTGCTTGCTCAACCGTCTTGCTCTCGCCTTGGCCGTCACCACCCTGGCCTCGGCGGCCGATCTCCCGCCCGTGGCGCAATTACTGGTGGATGTCATCAAGATTGACACGTCCAACCCGCCCGGCAATGAAGATAAACTGGCGCAGTTTCTGAAGACGAAGTTCGCGCCGTTGGGCTTTGAAATCGACATCATTGAGACGCCGCAGAAGGGCAAATCGCACTTCATTGCGCGGCTGCGCGGCAATGGCTCTAAGAAGCCTGTCCTGCTCGCCGCTCATGCCGACGTGGTGGGTGTCGAACGCGAGAAGTGGACCGTCGATCCTTTTGCCGGCGTGGTGAAAGAGGGTTCCGTCTACGGCCGCGGCGCCATCGACTTTAAGGGCGGCTTGGCGGTGTTCGCGCAGGCGGTCCTCGACCTGGCGAAGAACAAGGTAAAACTCGACCGGGACGTCATCTTCCTGTCCGAAGCGGACGAGGAAGGCGGCCTCTACAACACCAACTGGCTGGCCCGTGTCGCCTGGGACAAGATTGATTGCGAGTATTCGCTGAACGAAGGCGGCTGGATCATCAAGGGCAAGGACGGCAAGACGTCCTACGTATCGATCTCGACGGCCGACAAGGGCGGCGTCTCGCTGACGCTGAATGCCAAAGGCACCTCGACCCACTCCTCGATGCCCCGCCCCGACAACGCCATCTACACGCTGGCGCGCGCGCTGGCCAAGCTTTCCGCCTACGACACCAAGGTGAAACTGACGCCCGAGACGCGGATGTTCTTCTCGACCCTCAGCGACGTGTCGCCGGAGCCGATGAAGACGCACTTCAAGAATCTTTTGTCTGACGACCCGGTGAAAGTGGCCGAGGCCGACAAGATCATCAGCGAAGACACGCTGCTGCACGCCATCATGCGCAACACCATCGCGCCCGTGCTGATGAGCGCCGGCTTCCGCGGCAACGTGATCCCGGGCAACGCCGAAGTGACGCTGAACTTCCGCACCATCCCCGGCACCACCACCGAAGAGCTGATCGACGAGATCAAGGAAGTGGTGCAGGACCCGCGGGTCGACATCACGCCCGCTGCGATGGGCATGAGCCGCGGCCCGATGACTCCCGAGCAGAAGAAGCAGGCGGAGGAGTACGCGAAGATGCGCTCCACCCTGAAGCCTTCGCCCTTGGATAACGAGCTCTACAAGACCCTGGTGAAGCATGCGCTGGCGGTTTATCCGACGGCGAAAGTCACCCCGTATTTGTTCCAGGCCGGCACCGATAGTTCCGCGTGGCGTTCACGCGGCATCCCGGTGTACGGCATCTATCCCTATCCCATTGACCATGAAGATCTGAAGCGGATGCATGGCAATGATGAACGTGTGCCCATCTCCTCGCTTGAGACCGGCGTAGACCTTATCTACAAGACGCTCCTCGACGTAGCGGCGACCAAGAAGTAAGTTCGCAAGTTTCGTACCACAAGGAGACTTCAATGCTCTCGATCGGGAGACGTGTATTCGTTTTCGCGCTGGCCTCCGCGGCCTGGGCGCAGCAGACCGCGATTCAAGGAACGATCACCGATGCCAGCGGCGCCGTCGTGCCCCAGGCCATCGTGCGGCTGACCCCAGCCGGGGGCGGTGCGCCATCGTCCACCTTGAGCAATCCGTCGGGACTCTATATCTTCCCCTCCATCGCGGCGGCGGAGTACAAGATCCGCGTCGAGTCTCCCGGCTTCACCCCGGCGGAGCGGAGCTTTTCTCTACTGGTGGGCCAGAGTGCGACGCTCGACTTCCAGTTGAAACCGGCGCAGTCGGCCACCACCATCGATGTGCAGGCCGATGCGGGCGTCGTCGAAACCACCTCTTCGCAAGTGGGCGGCAACGTCGACCCCAGCCGCATGAAGAACGTTCCGTTGAATGGCCGCAACTGGATGGAGCTCTCGCTGCTGGTGCCGGGCGTGACGGTGAACGCGGTGGGTAACACGCCGCTCGGTAGCGTCTCCGGCGGCCGCTTCCAGATCAACGTGGACGGCCAGCAGATGACGCAGAACGCGGCGGGCACGGGCTTCGGTCAGCCGCAGTTTTCGCGGGAAGCGATGTCGCAGTTCCAGGTGATCACCAACCGGTTTGACGCCACGCTAGGCCGCAGCTCGCAGATCCAGGTGAATGCGCAGACGCGCTCCGGCACCAATGACTGGCATGGCTCCGGCTATGGCTTCTTCCGCAGCGACAAGGTGAACGCCGCTGACCCAATCGCGCAGCGCGTGCTGCCGTTCTCGAACCAACAGTTCGGCGGCACCTTTGGCGGCAAGCTGATCGCCGACAAGCTGTTCTTCTTTGTCTCCTATGAAGGGGAGCGCCAGCCCTCCACCATCTTCACTTCGCCCGCAGGCTTCGCCGGGCAAAGCTTCTCGCTGCCCACCAACCCGCAAAGCAAAGCTCTACTGAGCCGCGTGGACTGGCAGGTCCGCCCGAACCAGAAGCTGTCGTTCCGCTACAACATGTTTCTGTTCGACAACCCGTTTGACGGCGTCGGCGGCGCCACGCACCCTAGCCAGGGCATCATCCGGACCCGCAAGAGCCATTCCGGGTTCTTGAACTGGCAGTGGATCGCTTCGCCAGCGGTGGTGAACGAAGTGAAGTACGGCGCCAACTACTTTGGCTGGACCAATGACCCGGTGGTGAATTCGCTGGAAATGCGGTTCCCGGGCGGCATCACCATCGGCGGCGCCTACAACTATCCCCAGATCTTCGATCAGCTGACCAATCAGGTCCGCGACGATCTCTACTGGCTGAAGGGCACGCACTCGATCAAGGTGGGTGCGGAGTATCTTTCGAACAACCACACCGGCTACTTCCAGCAGAACATCCGCGGCTTGGCCAACCCAATTTCGGCGACGCCGAACTTGGTGACCACCTTCCCGGTCTGGAACGACCCTTCGACGTGGAACCTGAACGCGGTGGCGCCGCTGGTCTCCACTTATACGCAGGGTTTCGGCAACTTCAATTTCTCCATCCCGCGCAACATTGTCGGCTTCTGGATGCAGGACGACTGGAAGATCACGCGCCGCCTCACCCTAAACCTGGGCGTGCGTTATGACAACGACATCGGCGTCTGGTCGACGCCCGTGCTGAAGAGTGGTGTGGTTCCAGCGCGCGGTGGTGACAACAACAACATCTCGCCGCGCGTCGGCTTTGCCTGGGATCTCACCGGCAGCCGCAAGACCGTCATCCGCGGCGGCGTCGGCCTCTACTATGCCGACATCCAGGCCAACCAGGTGATCGACCAAGCCATCTTCAACGGGGAAAGCTCCCTGCAAGTGTCGGTGAGCAAGGTGGGCAACCAGAACATCGACCTGAACAAGCCGTTCGGCGCGACCACCGGCGACGACTTCCTGAGCGGGAAGACACCCGTGCTGACGCAGAACCTGCAGATCCTGGGCCAGCCCGCGTTGACGCCGTACTCGTTCCAAGGCTCCATGGGCGTGGAACGCAGCTTTGGTAAGGACTGGACGTTCTCCGGTGACTTTGTCTACTGGAGGGTCTACCGCGAATGGATCCGGATGGATCGCAACCTGACGTTCAACCCGGCCACTGGCTTTAATGCCAACCCCAACACCGCCGGACGCCCGGACAAACGCTTTGCGCCGATCCAGCAATTTGTGACGCCCACCGGCGTCGGTGCCATCTACTACGGCTTCCAGATGGAACTGCAGCGGCGGTTCGGTTCACGCTACCAGACCGGCGTCGCCTACACGGCCTCGAAGCTGCGTGACAGCTCCACCGGGCCGTTCTACTACCCGAACAACCAGTTCGACTTGGCGAACGAGTGGGGGCCATCGCTTGATGACCAGCGCCACACGCTGAACTTCAACGGCAGCGTCAACCTGCCGTGGGGCATTCAATCGAGCCTGTTTTACCACTACGGCTCCGGCGCGGCGTTTGCTTCGCTAAGCCCCACCAATCCGTTCAGCTACACGGGCACCAACTCCCGCACGTTCTTGACCGGCACCAACACCTTCATCAACCCGTCGTTCCTGTCGCCTTCGGTGGCGCCGGGTTACACGACGGTGGCGCGCAATTCGCTGCGCGGCCAGCCGATCAACCGCGTCGACTTCCGGCTCTCGAAGGCCGTGGCGATCAAGGAGAAGTGGCGCGTGACGGGCATCTTTGAGGCCTTCAACCTGATCAATGCGCAGAACTACGGCAGCTACGTGGGCAACATCGGCTTGGCCACCTATGGCCGGCCGGTGCAGAACACGAATCTGGCATACGCGGCGCGTATGCTGCAGTTCGCGGCCCGGTTCGACTTCTAAGAGCCGGGTGCGGTCTGTCACCATATGGCTGTGAGGCGACTTTGGGTAGCATTGCTGGCGGTCACGATTTGGGCCACAGAGGTTTGGGCCGCGGATGCGTGGCTCGCTCGCGTGGCGCCAGCAATGCTGCCGGCCGAACGGAAGGCTTATCTCGCGCTGTCAAGCGTTGAAGAGCGGCTGAACTTCCAGCGGCTTTTCTGGACCGGTAAGTCCGTCACCGAGCCCGAGTTTCTGGCCCGGCTGGGCTATATCGACAGCCACTACGGCAGCGGCCAGACCGGCTCCGGCGCCAATACCGACCAGGGTCGGATGTATCTGGCGCTGGGCCCGCCGACCGCAGTCCACCGGACGCCCTCCAGCCGGATCTTCTACGAGACGGAGATCTGGTTCTACGATTACGCCCCGCAGACCGGCTACCGCTCCCGACTACAGTTCCTGTTCTACCGTCCGCGCAATATCGGCGACTTCAAGCTCTATTCGCCGATGATCAACACGATTCGCGCGCTGCTGGTGCCGCAGTCGGGCACGCGCAGCATGTTCGGTGTCAACGATGTCATCACGCCGCAGGATGTGCGGACCCGGTTGAACGTCTCCCCCGCCGAAGATGAGGTGGTGGAGGCCGCGCTGGGGGTCGCCAAAGGCATCACCGGCGTCGGCAATAGCGAGATTCTGTCGCGCGCCATGTCCCCCGCCGAAATGCTGCGCCGTGACCCGAAGGCGGTGGTGAAATCCACCTTCAGCGTCGCCGAGCAGCCCGATGTCCGCATCATCCAGTTCTGGGTGGATGGCACCATCCCGGTCACCGATGTACAGCTCCGCACCCGCGCCGTCTCCTCACTGGGCATCACCATTGAGCGCCGCAGCCAGGCGGTCGACCGCAGCGAGATCCCGCTCGGCTACCAGGAGCCGCGCCCGGTGCTGTTCACCCAACGCTTCTTCCTCCCGCCCGGCGCCTATTCGCTGATCGTCGAAGTAGACGGCCGCCGGATGACGATGCCGTTCCGTGTCGCCGAAGACCCCAATCACGCGATGACCGGCGAAGCCTTCGAGGAGCGCCCCGGCGAAACCAAAATCAGCCTCACCCCCGACCCGCGCGGCGAAATGGCCAAGGAAGCTCTCGCGCGGCTGAAGGGGAATTAGAAGCCCGCCAAGGCGCAAAGACGCAAAGAAGGCCGATGAGTCACTTTGCGGCTTGGCGTCTTTGCGGGAGATTATTCGCTCGATGTCGCTCTTGTCAAAGAGTACGCGCATCGGCGGTGCTCAGCGCGGGGAGTGGCGGTGGTGGGGCGGCGCTTTGGGCCGCAAACTCCAGTACGGCCTGAACTTCCTCGCGAGTCACATTGTAGTTCTCGATCAGTTCGTCGATCGTGGCCCCGTATTCGAGATTCTCGAAAATCACTGATACCGGCATCCGGGTATCACGCAAAACCCACGATCCACTCAGCTTGCCGGGAACGCTTTCGACGGCGGTGCACTGAGACCAGTCCAGCTGTGCCATTCGCGATGCTCCTCAAAGACAATCTTAGCGGGTTAGGGCCAACCCAAAATAAGGCGGCTGAAGGGGAACTAAGAGGCCGCCAAGGGCAAAGACGCAAAGAAGGCCTAACTTTGCGGCTTGGGCCTGAACCCTCTGGCGAGTCGCATTTCACCCCCATGCGTGAGCTTGGGGCTTGTTCGCGATCCCGGAAAAAGCCCCAAGCTCACGCATGGGGCTAAAGAATTGCACCACGTCGTGGCTCTACCGCGGGGGAAGTGTTGGCTGTTGCAGGCGCGCCAGTTCTGATCGCATGTCGTCCATCTTCGGGTGCTGGCGGTGTAGCGCTTCATAGTCGCGAAGGGCTTGTTCCAGCAGCGGCATGGCTTCCGCATCACGCCGCAGCCGGGCGAGCGAGAGGCCGAGGTAGGAGTTGGCCATGCAGCGCCGCGGATCCCTGCTGGCCGAGGCGGGGCCAAGCGCTTCCAGGCCCTCTTGGGCATAGGCAATGGAATCCTCATAGTGGCCCAGAGCGTAGGCATTGGCCGCCGCGGCTGACAGCGGGGTCCACAGCAGCGGATCGCCGCGTTTGGCGTAGATCTTCCGGTAGATCGCCAGAGCGTTCACGGCTTCCCGCAGACCCTGGTCCGCGTGACCAGTAGCGGCCAGCGCGCTGGCCCACACCGCCCGGTAGTTGGCCGAAATCAGGGAATCGAGGCCGGCAGAAGCCGTTTGAATTTCGGCCGCCTCCCGCTGGCAGGCTTCATCTTGGGCATAGAGCCCGCTGTTGCGATAGGCCAGCCCCAAGCCCTGCAGCGTCCTGCTCAATGCCTGCGGCCGGTTTCGCGCGCGCCAATAGGTCACCGCTTCCCGCAGCATCTGGATGGCTTCAGAGTATTTCGCCGTCACCGACAACGCCACCATGCCCTGGCCATAGAGACAATCGGCGCGGTAGGGCTCGGCCGCGGGATTGCCGGCCGCCGCCTCCGCCAAGCAGGCGGAAAACACTTCGGCCGCCGCCCGATCAAACGGCCGGGTGTACAACAGCATGGCGCCCGCCGTCGACAGCAGACTCCAACTTTGGACGGGCGTGAACTCAGACCGGTTCTCCTTCCAAAGTCCAAAACCGCGAGAGGCCTCGCCGAAGCCCTGGTCCATCCGGCCGGAACGAAACGAAACCGAAGAGGCACTCACCAGCGCAGCCGCCTCGCGCCGGACATCGCGCGCCTGGCGGGCGAACTGCAAAGCCTGATCCGCGGCCTGCCCGGCGCTGGGCAGGTCATTCTGGGCGAGGAATCCCGCCGAAAGGGCCGCTTCAAAATCAGAACGGATCGCGGGCTCATCGGGCACGTAGAGGCGCGCGTTCCGATGAGTTTGCCGCAGAAACTCGAGCAGCGTCACATTGGGCTTGGCCGAGACATCATTGCTGCCG
Organism: Acidobacteriota bacterium; assembly: GCA_026394055.1. GTDB lineage: Bacteria > Acidobacteriota > Terriglobia > Bryobacterales > Bryobacteraceae > JAPKYZ01. Next base: position 12,537 of record JAPKYZ010000071.1, on the reverse strand, counting down.
AGCGCCGCCGCCATCGCCAACCGGGAAGCGTCGGCCTGACCCAAAGCGACCAGCGTGCGCCCCAGTTGTCGCGCCGAATACACCGCGGACCCGGCCAGTCCGGCCACCACCAGCACCACCAAGAGCAGTTGCGCCCGATAGCGGACCGCGAACTTGCCGACACGATAGGCCAATCGCGGCGGATGCGCCAGTACCGGCTCTCCGTCCAGATGGCGCCGCAGATCTTCCGCCAGTTCGCCCACCGTCTGATACCGCTCGGCCGGATCAAATGCCAGTGCCTTTTGGCAGATCAAGGAGAGATCGCCCTCCAGCGTGGCCCGGAGGCGAGACGCCGTCGTACTGCGCTCTTGGGCGGCTTCGGGAGTGGCCGTCTCCGCCAGATCGCGCACCCGGGCGTTGCCCGCGGCCCGGTCCGCGATCGCGACAATCGAGTCGCGCGAAAGGAACGGCCACCCGCCCGACAGCAGCTCGTAGAGGATCACGCCCAAGCTGTAGACATCGCTCGACACCGCCGGCGGCTGCGAGCGCAGCTGTTCCGGGCTGGCGTATTGCGGCGTCAACTGGAGCGTCACCGTCGCATCGTGTCGCGGGTTCAGCAGCCGAGCCGTCCCCAGGTCCAGCAGCTTGACCACGCCCGTTTCGCTCACCAGAATGTTCGATGGCTTCAAGTCCAGGTGGACAATCAGGCGGGCATGCGCGGCGGCGACGGCCTGACAAACCTGCATCAGCAGCCGGATCCTGTCCTCCACCCGAAGCCGGTGCTGGTTGCAGTAGACCTGGATGGGGCTGCCCTCGGCCAGCTCCATCACCAGGTACGGGCGCCCATCGCCAGTGGCCCCGGCGTCAAGAAAGTGAACCACGCCCGGATGATTCAGCGTGGCCATCATCTGGCGTTCGCGGGCAAAGCGCCGTAGATCATCCTCATCAATGAAGGCCTTGTGGAGCACCTTCACGGCCACTCCCTGCTCCGCGCCTTCCACCGTGCGGATCGCCCGGTAGACCACGCCGGAGCCGCCAGAGCCGATCGGTTCCAGCACCCGCAGCCCCGGCAATTCCGGTCTCGGCGGATCAGGGTCCGGCGGACGCTTCAGCCGCTGCTGCGCCTGCTGTTCGTCCGCCGCGGCATTCAGCAACTGCGCCACCTCCTGCGCCAGTACCGGGTCCAGCAGGGCTAGCGCGCGGGCACGTTCACGGGGGCTGAGCGGCTCCAATTCATCAAAGGTCTCCTGCAGGAGCTGCCATTTTTGTTTCGAAGTCCATTGTTTAGATGTCATGAGGCCGCCGATCCCGTATTCGAAATCCGGCCGTCTTTTGCCTCATGCAAGCGTAAATAGAGCCAAGCCCGCGCCAGCTTCACTTTGCGGTCGACGGTGGCTTTGGAAAGGCCGGCCAGTTCCGCCGTCTCCTCGGCACTGCAGCCCAGCAGGAAGCGCATGCTGAACAGCTCCGCTTGTTGCTGGTCGAGCTCCTCTAGCTCGTTCAACGCACGGTCGAGATCGAGGACGTCTTCGCTCACCGCGTCCACCCACGTCAGGTCGTCATGCAGGGGCACGCGGCCCAGCCGGCCCCGCTTCTCCGACTTCACTTGGCGATAGTGGTCGATCAGCGCCAGGCGGATGATTCGGGCCGCTAGGACGAAAAAGTGCTTCCGGCTTTGCAGACGCGGCGGGCGGCTGGAAAGCAGCTTCAGGAAAAGATCGTTCACCACCGCAGTGGTCTGCCAGGTGGAAGGCCGGTAGTTGCGCCGCAATTGCGACCGCGCCAGCGCATGCAGTTGCGGGTAGATCAGCGGCGTCAAGCGGTCCAACGCGGACTCATCGCCGCGCGCCCAATCCTCGAGCAGAAGCGTCAGATCGGCGTCGCCAGTCATGGAAGCTTCATCGTCGCATAGGGTTCTTGTGCAGCCGATAGTACTGCCGGACCAGTACGGACGGGAATCGGACTACGCATTCTCCTGAGTCAGATTCCCGATGGTTTCCGAACGTCCGGGTAGCAGGGCGTTTTTGAGCAGAGAACGGCCCCACGAAAATCACTGGAGGATTGAAATGAAAAAGACACTTCGCGCCGCCCTTACGATGGTGGCCGCGTCACTGGCCGCGGGCCAACTTTGGGCCGATGTCATTACGGGAGCGCTCACCTACGCGCAACCAACGGGCACGGTGACCGCCACCGAATCGATTCCGATGCTGGTGACTTTCACGGCCGACCCTTCCTATGCGCTGGTCACCGACGCGAGTGGAACGCCACTGCTGGGCGGGCCGTCCTTGGCCCAAATCATCGCCAACCTGGATGCGGGCCTGCCCAGCACCATCGATCCGACGGTCGACACACTGCGCATCGCCCTCACCAACCCCTTCCGCTGTGGCGGCACCTTCACCACCGTTTGCCTGGATGGCCCACCGTACAGTTTCGACTTCTTCCCCGGCTATCAATTCGGCGACCTCAACATCCCGGCCGGCGGCAGCTTTACCTTCAACCATGGATCGTTCAACCCCACCGGCGGTAAGGCCCCGGCGGGCACCTACACCTATGACGGCTCGATGCTGGGCTTTGTCGTCTTGGACCTTGACGTTCTTGACAGCAATGGCAACGCCACCTGGATCGCCTATGTTCCATTGGGAGATGCGGCCGCGAGTGGCTCCAGCTTCACGCGCACCGTGCTGCCCTCGTCGGTCCCGGAACCGGGCTCAATGACGATGATCGGCCTGGCCGTCGCCGCCCTCGCCCTCCGCCTGCGCCGCGGCTAGGGCTGGCTGGGGATTTGTGGCTCTGGCTGGACGTGGCTGAGGTTCTGTCGGGAGGGTTTGTTCCTCGAACGCCGTAGGCGAGCCGGACAAACCCTTTCCCAGAGCGGGGCTGAAGCGGAACTAGTTGAACCGGAGCACTTGACCGGGTTCGACAGAACTCAAACACTACAGTATCGCAGGCACCAGAGGTTTCAAATCCGCAAGGCGGTTGGTCGGAGCACACAGAATGAGGACCGCAATCCGACGGCCTCCGAGATTCTGTTGATAGGGGATCTCTTGGTCAGTGGTGATCAATACCTCGAAACCGGCGGCCTCTGAAGCCGTCAGCAAAGCGCCGTTCTTTAGGCCAGCTAACTTCGCGTAGGCAGCCGTTTGGCAGTCGTGTTCGGGAAACATAAGCCGCGGCCGTTGGTCGACGCACTCATCCAGCAGGATTTTCATCGGAAGAGTGACGCCTTACACCTGGGCCAGACGGAGTTCCTTGCACCCTTCTAGCACCTGGATCGCGAGCTCTCGTCGAATGGTGGGGAAGCCGTCGAGGAACTCATCCAGTGATTCGCCATTCTCAATGTAGTCGAACAGGGTCTGCACCGGGACGCGGGTGCCCCGGAACACGGGCGTTCCGTGCATCACTTCGGGGTCGCGGGTGATCGCTTCCTGCATGGATCCATTGTCTCTCAGATCCCGGAGTGGAACTCGATCAAAGCCAACGAGGAAGAGGCCTGCTTCCCCACTTGCCTACCTCTTCAGCGCCAGCGTCAACCCATCCCCGATCGGGAGCAGACAGCTCCAGACTCGGCTGTCTTGGGCGACGAAGCGGTTGACTTCGCGGAGGGCGACGGTGTCCGGGTCATCGGAGTGTTCCTCCAGTATCCGGCCGGACCAGAGGGTGTTGTCGATGGCGATCAGGCCGCCGGGGCGGAGGAGTTCCAGGCAGGATTCGTAGTAGCCCAGGTAGTTGGTTTTGTCGGCGTCGATGAAGGCGAAGTCGAAGTGGCCGGCTTGGTGGACGTCGAGCAGGCCGCGGAGCGTCTCCATCGCCGGGGCCAGGCGCAGGTCGATCTTGGCGGACAACTCTGCTTCCTGCCAGTAGCGGCGGGCGATCTGGGTGAACTCTTCCGAAACATCGCAGGCGATCAGCAGGCCTTTGGCGGGCAACGCCCGGGCGACGGCAATGGAGCTGTAGCCGGTGAACACGCCCACTTCAATGGCCCGCGTGGCGCCCAGCATCCGCACCAGCAGACCCAGAAAATGGCCCTGCTCCGGGGTGATCTGCATCCGGGCGGACGGGTGGAGTGCGGTCTCTTCCCGGAGGCGGCGGAGGTAGTCGGGCTCTTCTGGCGAAACGGTCCGGATGTAGTCCACCAGGGCGTCGGTAAGCGGGAGATGGGCGTGGGACATCGTGGGAAGCGTAGCACGGGCGGGTCTGGCAGGCTTGGCGGCGGCGGAAAAGCGATGAATGAGTCGCAAACTCGGGTTGAAGCATCTCCGATTTAGGGCCATTCTGCCGATCAGACAAGCTGATGCCGCCGCCCGCTGGCGGTGGTGTTGCCAAGATGGAAATCGGCGTTTAGAATTACCTTTCCAGGTTGTTTTGTGAATCTCGGTACGCATCACACTCCGCGACCCATTGATGACGGCGATCCGCTGGCGCCCCAGCGGGAGGCCGCCATGTTCTACGGGCTTTTTCTGCGGGGCCACGCGGCGGAAGACCTGCGCCGCGACATTGAGTTACCGAAAGATTTGGTCGATAAGATGTTGCAAAGAAAGCCCTACGAGGATTCCTTCAAGGATTCAATCGAGCGCGTCTATCAATATCGCCGCAAGGTGCTGGCCATCTTTGATGAGCTGGTGACCAACCAGAAAACCCGCCTCCGTCTGCAATAACGGCCTCGCCGATCTGGCATTTTGAGCGCCATTTCCGGGCGGCCCGCCCCTTTCCCAAATTGCGGTCACGCGGGCACCGATTTTTTATCTTGAGCCGTTGCCTCACTTGCGGCGAAAAATAGGAAAAGCCGGGCTTTCGTCCTCACCCAGCATGAAATGGTGCGAGAACGAGAGCTCACCATCATTGCGCAGGATCCTGGGGTCCGCGCCAACGGGCGCATCCTGACCGCACGCGTCATTTTGCCCTGGGAGGAGCTTTCCGCGGGTCCGCGGGGGTCGCGGGTGCATGTGGTGGATTATGACTCCAGCACCCACACGCTCTATCAGCCCCTGCCGCCCGACCCCGAGGAAGGCGACCGGTTCCGCCACGCAAGCGGCCCGGAACTGATCAGCAATCCGCATTTCCACGCCCAGAATGTCTACGCCATCGTGATGCGGACGCTCCAGCGCTTTGAGGCCGCCCTGGGCCGCCGCGTGAGCTGGAGCTTTGGCGGGCACCAGATCAAGGTGGCGCCGCATGCGTTCGGTCTGGCCAATGCGCTCTATTCGCGGGAGCATGAGGCGCTGCTGTTCGGCTACTTTCCGGCGGCGCGCGGGCGTGGCGTGGTGCATACCTGCCTTTCGCACGACATTGTGGCGCATGAGACGGCCCATGCACTGCTTGACGGCCTGCGGGAGCGCTACCGCGACCCCTCAAGCCCCGATCAGGCAGCGTTTCATGAAGGCTTTGCCGATCTGGTGGCGCTACTGAGCGTTTTCTCGCTGCCGGAGGCGATGGCGGCGGCCCTGCCCCGGCGGGCGCCCCGCGCTGGGTGGAACCTGCGTGAGAACGCGGCGCTGGGCCTGGCGCGGCAGTTTGGGCGGGAGCTCTCGGGCTTGCGATCGCAAGCGCTGCGGCGTTCGGTGGCCTTGAAGCCGTCGCGCCGTCTGCTGCAGCGGCCGGAGTTCCAGGCTCCGCACCGGCGGGGCGAGATTCTGGTGGCGGCGATGATGTCCGCCTTTGTGGCGGTATGGCAGCGGCGCGTGGATGCGCTGCAGCTGGGCACGCGGAAGCAGGTGGCGGATGAGGGGGCGGCACTGGCCGGGCACCTGCTGACGATGGCGATCCGGGCGCTGGACTACACGCCGCCCACCGACATCGCCTTTGGCGATTACCTGAGCGCGCTGCTGACGGCCGATTTTGAGGCCGCCCGGCGCGACGTACCCTTCGGCTTCCGGGCCGCCCTGCGGCGGAGCTTTGCCCGGTTCGCCATCGCCCCCACCTCGGCGGGCACTGGCACCTCAGCGGCGGCAGCGGAACCGGGGCTCTGGGTGGCGGCTGATCAAGAGCGTGGCACGCAGCTGGGCGGCAACCTCGACTATGGCCGGGTCCACTTAGAGGCGCTGCAGCGGGATCCGCAGGAGGTGTTCAACTTCATCTGGGACAACCGGGGTCCGCTGCGGCTGTGTGACCAGGCCCTGACGCGCGTGCAGTCGGTGCGGCCTTGCGTCCGCGTGGGGGCCGATGGCTTTGTGCTGCGGGAGACGGTGGCCGAGTATGTCCAGACGATCGAGGCCGAAGCGGGCGAGCTGGCGCATCTGAGCACGGCGGTCCGCAAGCCGGAGGCGATGCCGGATTCGCTGCCGGTGACGCTCTACGGCGGGGGGGTGCTGGTGTTCGACGAGTTCGGGAAGCTGAAGTACCACATCCACAATTCGCTGCAGAATGGACCCCGCCAGTCACGGCGCCTGGACTACCTATGGCGGAGCGGCTACTTTCACCCGGGCTTTCAGCCGGGCTGGCTGGAACTGTGGCGCCAAGGGAGCAAGCCATGAAACCGATTGCCGTCACCGTCCGCATGTACGACGTCGGCTTTGGCGACTGCTTCCTGTTGACCGTGCACTACCGGCGGGCGCAGGCGCGCCACGTCCTGATCGACTTCGGCACCACCGCCCACCCGCGAGAGCGCGAATTCGAGCTGTTGATGCCGATCGCGGAAGACATCGCCACACGGACCGCTGGCAAACTGCACGCAATTGTGGCCACGCACCGCCATCGCGACCACATCGGCGGCTTCGTCCCCTTCCCCGCCCGCAAGGCTCCGGGAGCGGTGATCGCACGTCTTGAACCGGAGCTGGTGGTGCAGCCTTGGACGGAAGATCCAGCCGTGCCGGAAGATGCGTTAAGCCCGGCCGCGACTCGGCGGACGGCCCAGGCTCTGCTGCAATTGGTGGACCAGCAAGCCGAGATGCACCCGCTGGTCCGGCAGGAGATCATGGCGTTGGCGCAGCGCAATCTCCCCAACCGGCAGGCGATCGCGCAGTTGGCCAAGCTGGGCGAAGCGCGGCGCTATGTGCGGGCCGGGCAGCGGTCCGGGCTGGAGGTGGTGCTGCCGGGGGTGAAGGTGGCGGTGCTGGGTCCGGTAGCCTCGCGACGGCGGCGCCGGGCAGGCAAGCTTCCGGCGTTGCTGGCGATTCCAGAGCCAGGGTTGCGGGGAACCAACGCCCTGTGGCGGCCCGATCAGCCCCTGTTCCCCGGACATGCGGAATGGCGCGGAGTGGCCACGCTGCCGACGCGCTGGCTCCGCAATCGCATCCATGATCTGCATGCGGAACAGATTCTCTCGCTCACCCGAGCGTTTGATGCCGACATCAACAACACCAGCGTCGTGCTGCTGATTGAAGCGGCGGGGCAGCGGTTGTTGTTCCCCGGCGATGCGGAAGAAGAATCGTGGACGGCAATGCTCGGGAGGAAGGGCGTTCCTGAAAAGCTGGGCGGCGTGCACCTTTACAAGGTGGGCCACCACGGCAGCGCCAATGGCACTCCTGACGCTTTGTGGCAGCGGCTGCCGCGGCACGGCGGGATGATCTCGATGCTGTCCACCCAGTTGGGGGTCCACGGCCAGGTGGAACGTGGCACGGAGGTTCCCCGGCAATCGCTGGTGGAACTGCTGGCCCAGGAGAGCCAGTTGTTCGACACCCGCACCTTGCGGCGCTGCCGCGAACTGAGCGTGGCGGTGGAACTGGCGCCAGGTGCGCCGCCTCGTACACTGGAGCAATGACCCTGCCGATCTACCAGGTGGACGCCTTCACCTCGAAGCTGTTTGCCGGGAACCCAGCGGCCATTGTGCCGCTCACCGAATGGCTGCCGGATTCGCTGCTGCAGTCGATTGCTCAAGAAAACAATCTCGCCGAGACGGCCTATTTTGTGCCGAATGGTGAGGCGTATCATCTCCGCTGGTTTACGCCCGCCGTCGAAGTGGATCTCTGTGGCCATGCCACGCTGGCGGCGGCCTTGGTGTTGATGGAATGCCTGGGTTACACCGCCCCCCGGATCGATTTTGATACGCGGAGCGGGCGGCTGACGGTGACCCGGGAAGACGGCCGGTACTGGCTGGACTTCCCCGCCCGGCCGCCGGTGGAGATTGACCTCGAAGCTCCGATCCGCGAAGGCATCGGCGCCGCGCCGGTGGCGGCATTGAAGGCCCGGGATCACTTGCTGGTCTACGAAACTCAGGCCGAGGTAGCGGCGCTGAACCCCAACTACCTGCGGATGGCGGAAACGGAACATTTCGCCGTTATCGCCACCGCACCGGGAGAAGATTGTGACTTTGTGTCGCGCTTCTTTGCGCCCCGGCAAGGCATCAATGAGGACCCCGTCACCGGCTCCGCCCACTGTACCCTCACGCCGTACTGGGCCCAGCGCCTGGGGAAGACGACGCTTTCTGCAAGGCAGATCTCTTCACGGGGCGGCGAATTGCAGTGCGAGCTGCTGGGGGACCGGGTACGGATCGGCGGGTATGGCGTGCTCTATCTGCGCGGCGAGATCGAAGTGGCCTGACCACCGGCTCGCTTTGATCAGAGCGCGCTACGCGCCGGCGCTGCCCGCTTTGGCCACGGCGGGCACCTTGTTCTTGGACCCCGGCGGGCGTCCGCGCTTCCGGGCTTCTGATAGCCAGCTCGGCGGCCGGCCCCTACGTTTACCGCGACCTTCGGCTAGGCGCTCCAGCGTGAGGATGGCTTCCTCAATCTGGGCGCGTTCGCGACGCAAGTCCTCGAGAATTTTTGCGACGTCCATTGGCGTTCCCTCGGAAATTCTGACTTCTTTTCAACTCCATTCTTCAGTTCCGACAGGGTGGCGTCTGGCGGCGCCGGATCGGTTCTGAAAGTAGAACGGATTTGAGGCAATCTTTGTTGCATGGTCAGTGTACCGCTGCTTTTTGGGTAAATTCAAGAGTTTTGTTCCGAATTCAGAACAAACTCCCAACAGGCCCCCTATCGGAAGTACTAGGACTCAGCCCGCGGCAGCCGTTTTTTCCAATAGAAATAGAACGGGATGCCCGCCACAATCAGCAGCAATCCCATAATAGATTCTCGCGGCGAGTCGCGTAAGGTGAAGAAGATCAACAGGCTGGCCACCAACACGAACACCACCGGAACCACCGGATAGCCCAGTGTCCGGTAGGGCCGCACCATGTCCGGCCTTTTGTAGCGCAAAACGATGACGGAGGCGGCGGCCATTCCATACAGGATCCAACTGGCAAAAATCACATAAGTAAACAGCTGGTCATACCGGCCCGACAGTACTAGCACGCAGGCCCAAATGCCCAACCACAAAATCGATTTTCCCGGAGTGCGCCGCACCGGGTGTACCTCCCCCAACGCTTTGAAGAATAGTCCATCGCGCGCCATGGCATAGGGAATTCGCGAGCCGCCCAAAAACGATCCATTTAGTGCGGCAAAGATGGAAATCATGGCCGCCACGCTCACCCATTTCCCGGCATCCGGACCAAACACGTGCCGCATCATCTCGGCGGCCACCCGGTCACTCGCCGCGACTTCGGCCGAGGAGAGCACGTAGAAATACGCCGCATTGGCTAGCAGATAGATCGCCATCACCGCCAGCGACCCGATGATCAAGGCCTTGGGCAGATTCCGCTGCGGCTCCTTGATTTCGCTCGAGACCATGCTGACGTTGTTCCACCCGTCGTAGGCCCATAGAATGCCCACCAGCGCCCCAAAAAAGCCGGTAATGCCGCCGGCGGCCGGAATGGAGGTGGCGAAATTGGCCACCTTTCCTTCGCTCGAAAAAAGCCCCGCCGCGATAATCGCCACGATTAGTCCGACTTTGACAATCGTGGCCACAATTTGCAGATTGCCGCCTTCGCGAACCCCGAAATAATTCACCAGGGCCAGGATCAACAGCACCCCGATCGCAAACAATTGTCCGTACCGGATCTCGAGCGGTGCGCCGTTTTCGCCCAATGGGATCGGCGTCACCAGCGCCACCTGGTCCAGCGCCGGAATCAGATTGGCGACGTACAAGAAGAAGCCGGTCGCGAGCGTCGCCAGCGATCCGCTCTTCGCCACCCAAAACTGCGTCCAGCCGTACACAAACGCAAAAAATGGACCGTAGGCTTCGCGCAGATAGACGTACTCGCCGCCCGCCTCCGGCATCGCCGCCGCCAGTTCCGCGTAGGTCAACGCTCCGGCCAACGAGAGCAGTCCGCCAAAGACCCAGACCAGAAACACCATCTCGGCACTGCCGGTCTTCAGCACGGCCGCCTTGGGGACCAGGAAGATCCCGCTCCCGATGACGCTACCGATCACGATGGCGATGGCGGAACTCAGCCCCAATTCGCGCCGCAGTTCGGGCATTTTGGGTAACTGGGCCGTCCGTGGCAATTCAGGCATCCGATTTCTCCTGTCGAAACACAAAACCTAAGATCCAACCAACGGCAAATGTGACCGAAGTTCCGATCAGCACATGCCATGTCCAGGCGATCGTCGTCGCAAATCGGACATAAATCATCACCAATAACGCGGTGGACATTCCCACCATCGCCGCCACTTCCCCCGCCCGCTTGGTGAGCAGCCCCAGCAGAAAGACCCCCAGCAGTGACCCGTAAACGATCGAGGCGATGCCCAGGGCGGCCTCCAGCACGCTCTTGACCCCGGAAGAGGCCCACCCGATCACAAACAGCCCCAGGCCCCACAGAACCGTCGCCCAGCGCGCCAGGCGCAGGTAGTAGTCTTCCGTGTGGCGGCTGCCGGTCATGGGCTTCACGAAATCCATGATGGTGGTGGAGGCCAGCGCATTCAGCGCCGCGCTCAAATTCGACATCGCCGCCGCCAAAATTGCCGCCATCACCAGGCCCGCGACCACGGGCGGCAGGTGTTTCCAGATAAAGGCCGGGTAGATCTGGTCCGCCACCACCGGCGGAGCAATCCCGGCGGACCGGTAGTAAACAAACAGCGCCACGCCGATCAGCAGGAACAGCGTGAACTGGAAAGCGATCACAAACCAGCTGGACAGCAGCGCCTTGCGGCTTTCGGAAAGATTCTTGGCGGCCAACAATCGCTGCACCATCAGCTGCTCCGTGCCGTGGCTGGCCGTCGTCAGGAAGCAGCCGCCGATCACGCCCGCCCAAATGTTATAGGCCGAGTCCCACGCAAAGTTCAGGTTGATCACCTGGAACTTGTTGAACTGCGTCCCCACCCGCACCACCTCGTCCCAGCCACCCGGCACCTGCCCCAGGATGACGAAGAAGCTCAAAATTGCCCCGGCGACGTAGAGGAACATCTGCACCACGTCGGTCCAGATGACGGCCGTCATGCCACCTTCAAAGGTGTAGAACAGCGTCAGGCAGACGATCAGCACGATGGAGGCCACTTCACCGGTGCCCAGGATGATCTGGATGACGATCGAGATGGCAAACACGCGGACGCCTTCGGCCAGCGCGCGCAACACCAGAAAACAGCCCGCGGTCAGCTTGCGGATGCGCTGGCCAAAGCGGCGCTGCATCAGTTCGTAGGCGGTGAACAGTTCGCCTTTGAAGTACTGCGGCAGGAACAGCGTGCTGATCACCAGTCGCGCCAGCAGGTAGCCAAACACCACCTGCAGAAATCCCAAGTTGCCGTTAAAGGCCAGGGCTGGCGTGCCGATCACGGTCAGCGTGGAGGTTTCGGCGGAAACGATGGAAAACCCGATCGCCCACCAGGGAGCGTTTCTGCCCCCCAAAAAATAGTCCCGAAGAGTTTTTTGACCTTCTTTGAACCGGGCGCCAAACCAAGTGATGCCGATCAGGTACAACAGGACGACTGCGAGATCCACCCAGCGCATGAATGCACGCGAGTTTAGCATGCTCTTCCATTCCACCGGCACGGCAACAATTTTTCCGGGAACAAGTTTCCGGATTGAAGCTTCTAACGATACAGCCAGGATGGGTAAACAGAAACTTGCGGAGGTGCCTCATGGTTGAGTATTCTTCCAGTTGTCCATGCCATTTATCGTAGGGCTGCCTCCCGAGTCTGGAGGGCAGCGGGCAGTGATGCTGGTGGATATCCCGCAGGCGTGATCTTTTAGGGTAAACTTTTGCCTATCGCCCTAGACAGGGTGCATGGTGCCATTTTAGGAGGCAGGAAGTGCGTATTCGATTGAACCAGTGGAAGGGCGCAGCCGCGGTGGCGGTCTTCGCGATCGGCCTGATGGCGCCAGCCACGTTCGGGCAAGACAATCCTTGGGTGGACACTGCCGAGTATGAACTGGTGGTGAACGGCATCAATAAGGAAACGAATCCTCAGAAGAAGATTCAGCTCCTGATGCAATGGAAGGAGAAGTATCCGACCAGCAAGTTCAAAACCGCCCGTCTCCAGGCGATGCTCGGTACCTACCAGCAACTGGCAAACGCGCCCAAGATGAAGGAAGTGGCCATGGAAATGACCACGGAAGACGCCAGCGGCGTGATCGGCCTGATTGGCTTCCAGACGCTGAATCTTTTGACCTTCTCCATGAACGACAAGTCCGACGCCGCGTTGGCCGATGGCGAAAAGGCCGGCAGCGGCCTGTTGGCGATCATCGACAAAGTAGCCAAGCCCGCCCAAGTGGCGGACGATGCCTGGGCCAAGGAAAAGCTGAACAACC
>JAPKYZ010000106.1 GCA_026394055.1 Acidobacteriota bacterium | reverse complement strand
CTTTTCGTCGTTCCGCCCTCGACGGCGTTACCCGATCAAGCAGATCTGAACCCTGCTTGAGGGCAAGAGCGTCATACTAAGAAAAGGCTTTGACCGATTTATGAACAACCTGAAAACCGTGCTGTTGCTGGGATTGTTGAGCAGCCTGCTGCTGGTGGGCGGCCAAGCCATTGGTGGCCGGGGCGGCCTGACCGTGGGCTTAGGCATGGCGATCGCCATGAACTTCTTCAGCTACTTTTTCTCCGAGAAGATGGCCCTCATGATGAGCGGCGCCATCCGCGTCAGTGAAGAAGAAAACCCCCATATCTGGGAGCGCCTGGCACCCATCACGGCCAACCTGTGCCGCAAGATGGGCATTCCGATGCCGCGCCTGTGGGTGCTGCCGGAAGACTCGCCGAACGCTTTCGCCACCGGCCGCAATCCCGATCACTCTTCGGTGGCCGTCAGCGCCGGATTGCTGGAACTGATGGACGACCGCGAGGTGGAAGCCGTCATTGCCCATGAGCTGGGCCATATCTTGAACCGCGACATCCTGGTCAGCTCCATTGCCGCGACGATCGGCTCCGCGATCACCTTCTTGGGGCGCATGGCGTTCTTTATGGGTGGCCGGTCGAATGATGATGACGAGGGCGGGTCGCCCATTGGCGGTCTGGTGATGATGATTGTGGCGCCCATTGCCGCTCTGCTGATCCAGCTGGCGATTTCGCGCACCCGGGAATACGGTGCCGATGCTGCGGCGGCCAAGTACACGGGCAGCGCGGGCAATATGATCAGCGCCCTGCGCAAGCTGGAAACCTGGTCCCACCGCATCCCCATGGATGCTTCACCGGCGACGGCGCACATGTACATCATCGCCCCGTTCTCCGGCGCCTCCATGATGAAGCTGTTCTCCACGCACCCGGCCACCGAAGACCGCATTGCCGCGCTGGAGCGTTTGCGGTAAGCCCTGCTTCAATCCAAATTGCCGTTAGGCTTAGCCCCATGCGTAAGCTTGGGGCTTTCTCCGGGATTGTGAGAAAACCCCAAGCTCACGCATGGGGCTAATCTGCGGAGTGATGTCCGTGCACGGCGGCGTGGTCTTCTAGCGACTCCAGGTGGGTCTCGAGCTCGCACGGCTGGCCGATCTCGGCTGCCACGCGCTGTTCAATCACCGTGGCGACCTTGTGGGCCTCGCCGATCGGCGTATTGGCGGGGAACAGCAAATGCGCCCGGACCAGCAGGCGTTGGCCGGTCGACCGGAAGCGCATCTCGTGGAACTCGACACCATATTCGTGGCAGATCGAGGTGAGCAGGAGATTGATCCGCGAGCAGACTTCCGGGTCGGCGTAGTCGAGCAAGCCCTTGATGCTCCCAATCATCAACTGTCCGCCGGAGTAGAGAATCTGGAGCGCCACGACAATGGCGCAAATCGGGTCAAACGGCTTCCAGCCGGTCAGCAGAACCAGGACCAGGCCGATGATGACGCCAAAGCTGGTCCAGCTGTCGGTGAGCACGTGCTGGCCGTTGGCTTCGAGGATGATGTTGTGTTCGCGCTTGCCGACGCGGACCAGATACCAGCCCAGCGCCAGGTTGATGCCAGAGGCGGCGGCCACAATGAGGGTGCCTTCGCTCAGCCGCTCCAGTTCCAGGCCGCGCATCCACTTTTCGATGGCCGTTCCGATGATAGTGATCGCAGCGATCGTGATCAGCGCGCCTTCAAATCCAGCGGAGAAGAAGCTGATCTTCTCATAGCCATAAAAGAACCGGTCACTGGCCGGACGCGCGGCGACGCGCAGGCTGAACGAGGCAAACGCCACCGCGAACACATGGATGATCGATTCGGCGGCATCGGACATAATCGCCGTCGACCCGGTCAGCCACCAAGCCGCGCATTTGCCCAGCAGCATCGCCACGCCCACGGCAAACGAAAGATTCATCGCCCGGTGGGCGGTACGCGGCATACCTCCAGGCTAACCCGGCGCCCCTATTGAAAGCCACGTCCAGGCAAACAAAAGGCCCGGCCGATGGCCGCTCCTCTGGTCTAGGAGACCGGAGCCACTAGCGCCTGCGGGCTGTCCCAAACGCAGCGAAAACCCGGGACCTTCAACCCTTCCGGCGTATCACGCAGGCCGGTTTCGGCTTCCACGGCGCCCATCCGGCGGTAAAACGCCCGGGCACCGGCGTTCGGTTCCAGCACCCAGAGATAAACCGGACGCAGGGCCCCCCGCGCGATCAGCCAAGCGGCGGCGGCTTCGAGCAGCTGGCGGCCTCCACCTCGTCCGTGCCGGTCCGGCACCATGTGGAGATTGTCGATAAAGCTGCCCCAGCGACGGTCTTGATCGGCCACCACACAAATGAACCCTTGGGCGCAGCCTTCATATTCGGCCAGCAGAACCGCGCGCTCAGCGGGGGTGTCGGCAGACAGCTTGCGGCTCCACACCTCGCGGCGCTCCGTGGGGGCTATCTGGTCCAGGTAGGCATCGGACATGATGCCCCGGTAGGCGGTTTGCCAGCTGCGCGTATGCAGGTCCGCCACGGTGAGGGCGTCGGCCGGGGTGGCGAGCCGGATGTAGAAATCAGTGGAAGTGCCCATTGCAAAACGAAAACGCCGCACGCGGTGAGCGTACGGCGTCTCCAAGGTCACCAAGTCGGTTCCAGGGCCGTAGCCCCAAGAACCGGGAAGGTGCAAGAAAGGACTAGTGGTCCTTCTTCTCGCCCTTCTTCTTGCCTTCCTTCTTTTCCATCTTGTCTTTCTTTTCCATCTTCTTTTCGTCGGCAGCGAAAGCGGAGGCCGCGCCGAACACCAGCGACATGCCGAGCATGAGGGTCATGAACTTTTTCATGGTTTAAGTATCTCCTATTGAACTCGGCCCGCTGACGGCGCTTCAAACACCGCATTGGGCCTACTTGACGATCTATCGTCTAAAACATAATGCCACAGCCAACATGAACCGGGGCTTAACTGACAGTTAAATTCCCTTCATGGTGTAGCGGGGCCCAAAATCAGGGCCGAGCCTTTATCTTCTTGCGGATCGCGTCAGCGTTCTTGGCGTCGGGCACCACTTCCAGGTACTTCGAAAAGGCGGCCGCGGCCCCTTTCCGGTCGCCCGCTTTTTCAAGCGACTCGCCCCACCGCAGGTAGGCTTCGCCCAACCCGGGGTTCCAGCGCGACGCCTCTTCAAACCGGCGGGCGGCGGCCTTGAAGCTGCCCTTCTTGAAGTAGTAGTTGCCTACCTTCAACTCGCCTTCGGCCTGAAGCGGGTTGAAGGTGTACTCCTTGGGCGCCTTCAGGCTCTCGTCTTCCTCGGGCGGCTCGGCCGGTTGTTGCGGCGCAGGCGGCGGCGGAGGGGGTGGCTGTTGCGCCATTGCCAGAGCAGTGCTGAGCAAAGCGGCCAGCATCACAAGCAACTTCATGCCTTCAGTATAGGTGCCTTGCGCCGCCGCGCCACGCCGGGTGGAATGCCATGCTATGGAGATGCGTGTCCTCGCCGCCCTCCTCTCTACTGCGATCATGCTGGCCCAAGCGCCACCCCGCCGCCCGGAACCCGCGCCCTACGCCACGCCCACCATCGGGAATCTTTCTGAAGCGATTGAGCTCTACCAGACCGATCGCGGCCTGCTTTCGCGCTTCTACGATGCCGCGCAATCGCCCGCCACGGACCGGGTGATGCGGCAATTCTACGGGGCCTGGCAAACGGCGCTCGATCAAGTGAAGTACGAAGCGCTGGACGCCGAAGCGCGGATCGACTGGCACCTGCTGCGCAACCGGGTCCGGTATGAGCAGTATCAGCTGGATGAGACCAAGCGCCGCTTCACCGAGATGTCGGCGCTGCTGCCCTTTGCGCCGCGCCTGCTGGCCATGAAGGACGCCCGCCAGCGGCAGGATACGCTGGACCCGGCCGCTACCGCCACGGCCCTCACGCAAGTGGATAAGCAACTGGAGGAGCTGATCAAGTGGGTGAACGGTGGCGCGAAGAATGCCGCCAATCCAGCCACGGTTCCGCCCACCGTCGCTCGCCGCGCCGTGGCCAACATCAGCGACCTGCGCGGCCTGCTGAAGGAATGGTTCGGCTTCTATTCGAGCTACGACCCGATGTTCACCTGGTGGGTGACCGAGCCCTACAAGAAGCTCGATCAAGACCTCGACAAGTACTCCAGCGCCGTGCGCGAGAAGCTGACCGGCGTCAAGAAAGACGATCGCGACACCATCCTCGGGGACCCCATCGGCCGCGACGCGCTGCTCAAAGAGCTGACCTTCGAGATGATGCCGTATTCGCCCGAGCAGCTGATCACCATCGCCAATGAAGAGTTCGCTTGGTGTGAGCGCGAGATGCTGCGCGCCTCGCGTGAGTTGGGCTATGGCGACGACTGGAAGCGCGCGCTCGAACATGTGAAGGATCTGCACGTACCGCCAGGTGAGCAGACCAAACTCGTCCTGCAGCTGGCCAACGAAGCGATCGCCTTTGTCGAGAAGAACCAGCTGGTGACGGTGCCCACGCTCGCGCGCGACACCTGGCGCATGCGCATGATGTCACCTGAAGCGCAACGGACGGCGCCCTTCTTTCTGGGCGGCGAATCGGTGATCGTCAGCTTCCCCACCGCCGAGATGGGGCACGAGCTGAAGATGATGTCGATGCGCGGCAACAACATCCATTTCTCGCGCGCCACCGTCCACCACGAACTGATCCCTGGCCACAACCTGCAGCAGTTCATGAACGCTCGCCATCGCACCTACCGCCGGCCGTTCCGGACACCGTTCTGGATTGAAGGCTGGGCGCTGCACTTTGAATTTCTGCTGTGGGACAAGGGCTTCCCGCAATCGGCGGAAGACCGGATCGGCATGCTGTTCTGGCGCATGCACCGCTGCGCGCGCATCATCTTCTCGCTGAACTTCCACCTGGGCAAGATGACCGCGCAGCAGTGCGTGGACTTCCTGGTGGACAAAGTGGGCCACGAACGCGAGAACGCCGCCGCCGAAGTCCGCCGCTCCTTTGAGAGCACCTACCCGCCGCTCTATCAAGCCGCCTACATGCTAGGCGCGCTGCAAATCCAGGCACTGCATCGAGATCTGGTAGGCACGGGCAAAATGACCAACCTCGCCTTCCATGACGCCATCCTGAAAGGCAACGCCATGCCCATCGAGATGGTCCGCGCCAGTTTGACTGGCACGAAGCTGCCGCGGGACTACACCCCTTCGTGGCTCTTCCGCGGCAACGTCGCCCCGGCGAATTAGCACGCAACCCCACTGGGCGCAGGCTTCAGCCTGCGCCACACGCTCGGCTGACCGCCACCACACTAAGCGCCGTTCAGAATCAGGTCCACGCGCTGGGCCACGTCTTTCAGGTAGGCGGCGTTGCCTTTGTTCAGCTCCACCGTCGCGTAGCCGGACCAGCCGATCTCGGTCAGCGCTTGATGGACCGCCTTCCAGTCCAGCTCACCTTCGCGCAGGTTGACGAACTCGGCCTGGCGCTTCGAAAACTTGAAGTCCTTGAAGTGCAGCTTGGCGATGCGGTTCTTGCCCAGCGTCCGCACCCAGTCCTGCGGGAAGCCGTAGAGCAGCATGTTGCCCACATCGAGATACGACCGGACCCAGGGCGACTTGAACTCATCCACGTACCGCGCCATCTCCATCGGCGACAGCAGGAACTTGTTCCACACGTTCTCGACGGCGATGATCACCTTGGCCTTTTCGGCAAACGGGATCAGCGTGCGGATATGCGCCTGGCTGCGCTTCCACGCGTCTTCGTACCGCACCTGGCCGTTCACCACGGCCGGCACCAGCAGCACCGTGGAGGCACCGAATAGCTTCGCCTGCTCGAAGCTCGACTTCATGCTCTCGACCGTCCGTTCCGGCACACCCGCGTCGGGGGAAGAGAGCGGGCTCTTCCAATGCTCCATGTTCATGATGCCGTGGATGGGCAGCTTGGCTGACTTCGAAGCGGCCGCGATCTCTTCGGCTTCTTTCATAGTGGGGACGTTGCCCACTTCCATCGCGTCAAAGCCGGCATCGCGGGCGATGGCGAACTTGTCGGCAAGCGAAGCACCTTCGTCGATCATGCCCAGTAGCACGGCTTTCTTGATGGGCAAGCGGGCGGCGGTGGCCATGTTGGCGGCGGCTAAGGCCGCGGCGGTGGAGGCGGTAAACTGGCGTCGGTTCATGCGAATGTCACTCCTGCGGCCGCGCCCATCTTGCGGATGTGGCGGGCGGCTTCTTCATACTCTTCTGCGGACTTCAGGTGCTCCATCATCAGTGGCGGCTGCTGGGGCAACTGGGCCAGCTCACTCAAGATGGGCCGATAATCAATCTCACCACGTCCGGGGATCACTTCAACAAAGTGGACCTGCAACTCCGGCGTCCAGGCAACATCCTTGGCATGGCAGGATGCAATCCAGCGGCCCAGCTTCCGGATCGTATCGCGCGTGAACTCGGCGTTGCGATACATCTTTTCCGGCGTGTTGATGGCGTTAAAGACATCCAGGTGCACGCCGAACGCCTTCCGGTCGATGGCCTTCATCAGCTTCAAATAGCTATCGGCATCGTGAGGCAAGCTCCAGCCCATGATCTCGAGCGAGAACACGGTGCGCGTCGGCTTCACCGCATCGATCACCTTGCGGCAGTTCTCCACCGTCAGGTCAAAGAACTCAGTCGAGAAATTCTTCGGGTGCGGTCCATACCAAACAGTGGGATGGAATGAACCGGCGATGTCCACACAACAGCGCGCGCCCACCGCCTCGGCCAGCGCGAGACGCTCCTGGACATAGGTGAAGTTCTTGGCCCGCTTCTCAAGATCCGGATCCAGCATATTCACCCAGGCGCCCACCTCAGCAATGACGACGCCCTCTTTGGCGAACGCCGCTGCAATCGCCTTCACGTGCGCGCCATCCTTCACGTCGGCCTTGGGACAATAAGCGGCCGCGTAGCCCAGCCGCTTGTGCTCCCGCGCGAGCTCAGCCGGGTCATCGGACTTCAGATAGATGGGGCCGCCCAAGCGGACAGGCTTCGCCGGAGAAGCGGCGAGCGGCAGGGCCAGGGGAGTTGCGAGCAGTTGGCGCCGGGTCACGGCTTGATTCTATCGCTTGAGCTCCTCGCGCAAAGGGGCCCTGAACAAAAAAGGCCCGGTATGGCTGGTCAGGCCAATACCGGGCAAATGGAGGAACTATCAGCGAAAAATCGATTAGGCCATGGCGGGCAGTTGGATGATCTTCTTTTGGATCGCGTACTGCACCAGTTGGGCCTTGTTGTGAATGTCCAGCTTGCGCATCAGATTGAACTTGTGCGCTTCGATGGTCTTCACAGAGAGGTTCAGGTCGCCCGCAATCTCCTTGACGGAGTTGCCTTCAGCCAGCATCTTCAGCACTTCGCGCTCCCGGTTGGTGAGCGTGGCAAAGCGCGGCGTGCGGGTCTGGGTCTTCACGCGGCTGCGGAAGTCGTCCACCAGCTGCGACAGCATGCGGGGCGAAAGATAGCTGCCTCCGCGGTGCACATCGCGGACGGCGGCGGACAGTTGCGGAGAAGGAGAATCCTTCAGCACGTAGCCGCTGGCGCCCACTTCCATGCTCTCGATCAGGTAGTCCTCATCGTCATACATGGTGAGGAACAGCACCTTGATCTCCGGCCGGGCCTTGCGGATCTGACGGGTTGCTTCAAAGCAGCTCATGCCGGGCATGCTAACGTCCATCACGACGACGTCCGGGCGAAGTTCAGCAGCGCGTTCAATCGCTTCGCCACCATTGGATGCTTCGCCAACCACTTCGAAATCGGCCTCAGCTGCCAGCAGGGTTTTGATCCCCTGACGGAATAGTGTGTGGTCGTCGGCAAGCAAGATACGAATCTGCGGCATGGTCTCCTCTAATTAATCGGCGGCTCGGTGTTTCTTGTTTAATGTTTAGTTCGTTGGTAACTCGATGGCGATCGCGGTGCCCCGGCCCAGACGGCTGGACACTTCCATTTGTCCGCCCAGCAGTGCCACCCGGTCCCGCATCCCGGCCAGACCGAAAGACTCTGGCTTGGCCATCGCCCCCGCCGGTTCAAAGCCACGGCCATCGTCGGTTACTTTGAGCCTGATACACCCATCGACCAATTTCAGCGAAACTATTACGTTTTTTGCATCGGCGTGCCGTGCGGCGTTGTTCAGGCACTCCTGCGCCAACCGGTACACCACCAACTCCAACTTTTCCGGCAAGCGCGGCAGGTCACTGACATCCATCTGGACCTGCGCCGGCTGCACCCACCGCAGTCGCGAAGACAGTTGACGGACGGCTGGGGCCAACCCCAACTTCGTCAGCACTTCCGGACTCAGCGCGCTTAAGATGCGGCGGATCTCATTCACCACGTGTTCCGTCATCAGGCGGGCATCGCGGGCCTGGTTGCGAGCCGGCCCTTCCAGCGCCTGCTCCAGCATCTCCAGGTTCAGCCGGATCACTAGCAGCGATTGCCCCGCCTCATCATGCAGCTCCTGGCTGATGCGCCGCCGCTCACGCTCGGCCACTTCCGTGAGTGTTCCGGCCAAGCGCCGAGCCTGTTCTTCCCGCCGGGCCTTGTCGCCCGCGGCCAGGCAGCGCTTGGCGGCGATGGCCAGCACTTCCTCTTCGCGCGGGAGCCACGGGTAGGGCTTGTGGAACCGCAGTTCGATGATGCCGTCGTAATCGAGCGGCACCGACCATACGGTCGTGTTGCCCGTGATGCAGCGGGCCTTGGCGGAGCTGACGGCCTGCGGATAACTGATCGTCACCGAATCGGCCCGCGCATAGGTCCGCAGCGCGCCCTCAAAGCGGCGCAGTGTCTCGGCCAAGCCGTGGGATTCCAGCTCCGCCCGGAATAGCTCCTCAAACAGAGCGATCTCCGCCTCGCGCACTTCGACATAGCTACGCGTCAGGATCAGCTCAATCGTGCGGACATCCTCTTCCGGCAGACGCTTGCGCAGCCAGTCCACCACGTCATGGGCAGCAGCGCCCAGCTTGGCCAGACGGCGGCTGTTGTATTCGGTCTGCTCTTGCAGCGCAGGGTCAGCCGAGAGCAGTTGCAGCGGCTTGCGCCAGGAGGCCTTCACAAGAAGGTTATCGGTCCGGCGGGGGATTTCCTTTAGCGGGATTCAGGCGGACCTAAGGTGAGTCTCAGGTGTCCATCGGGCTGTGGCTAGGGCACTGCGCCTTCAGGCCGCAGTAGTTCCACCACTTCCGCTTGAGAGCCCGCCAGCGCCACATCCAGCGCCGTCTGTCCCGCCTTGTTGCGCTTGCCGAGATCGGCCTTGCGTTCCAGCAGCAGCTCCACCAGATCACGGCGGCCCCAACTGGCGGCATGATGGAGCGGCGTTGCGCCCGATTCCGTATCCACCGCATTGACGTTGGCCCCTTGCGCGATCAGCAGTTCCGCCACGGCACGCTTGCCCGCCAGCGCCGCGTCATGCAGCGGGGTGGCGCCGGCGGCGTTGCGGGCGTCCACTTTGGCTCCGGCCTTGATCAGCAGCTCCGCCACATCCCGGTGACCCTTCAGCGCCGCGTCGTGCAGCAGCGTGCCACCACTGGCCGTACGGGCATTGGCGTCGGCCCCTTTGTCGAGCAGCAGCGCCACGATATCGCCCTGGCCGCGCATCACCGCGTCGGACAGTTGCCGTGAGCCGCTCTGTTCCGGCCCGGAGAACTTGGCGCCGCGCTGCAGCAGCAGGTCGATCAAGCGCGTGTGCTTGTGGCGGATCGCTTCATCAAGCGCCGTGACGCCCGCCGTGTCGCGCGCCTCCAGGTCCGCACCCGCTGCCAGTAGCAACTGCGCGACTTCGAGGTGGCCCTTCACGGCCGCCTCATGCAACGGGGTGACGCCGGAATCCTTGTTGCGATTGCGGGCATTGGCGCCTTTGGCCAGCAATAGCCGCGTCACCTCGATCTGCCCCTTCCAAGCGGCCTCATCAATCGGAGTGGAGCCTTGCGCGTCCGTCGCATTGACGTCGCTGCCCCGAGCGATCAACAGCTCCGCAATCTCCACATGGCCCCGGCTGGCGGCCAAATGCAGCGCCGTCGACCCGGAGCGATAGCGGACCTTGACGTCGGCGCCCTTGTCGAGCAGCAGCTTCACGATCTCGGCATGGTTGGTGAGGATCGCGTAGTGGAGCGGCGTCGAGCCGCCTTCGGCGTGGGCGGCGTTGGGGTCCGCTCCGGCGGCGATCAGAATCCAGGCCAGGTTGGAATCGCCATTCCAGGCCGCTTCATGAAGCGCCGTGCCGCCCAGGGCGTCACGCTCATTCACCAAAGCTCCGGCCTCGAGCAGTGCCTTCACCTTGGCGACGTCGCCCGCGCGCACAGCCTGATGCAGGTCACCCGCGGTGACGCTCCAGCCCAGCAGTGCGGCGAACAACCACTTCACGGCATGCCTCAATTCCCTCACCGGCGCTAGGGCCGGGGCTTTTCAGCCAGCAATCGGTCGACGACGGCCGACAACTCTTGCAGTGTCTGCATCGTGTTCTCACTACCCCAATCCTCGCGGATCTGACCCGCCGGATCGATCACGAAAACGTGGGGCAGCTCGATCCTGGGCCGCGCCGGGGAGACCTTCAAGTACGAAGCCGTCACCTGCCCGCAATCAAACAGGATAGGGTTAGTGATCTTCTCGGCATCGATAAACGCCTTTACGGTATTTAAGTTGTCCGGCGGCAGCGCAATCCCCAGCACGGCGATCTTTTCCCCGTACTTCTGCTGCGCCTGGGTCAACAGCTTGGCGGTGTATTTGCAAACCGCGCAGTCGGATTTCATCAGTTCGATGATCAGCACCCGGCCCCGGTAATCCTGCGGGTCGTGCTGCTTTAAGTTGACGTCGGGGAGCGAAAAGCCAGGGGCGCGGCGATTCGACAACTCCCCGGCGAACAGGTGCGCGCCGAACGCCAAGCTCACCGATACTGCCACCAGCCGGTGGATCCAGTGCTTCATGCCCTTACCCTATCATGGCGGCCAACGATTCGACGTACGGCGCCCGGGCCACACCCTTTTCGGTGATGATGGCGGTGACGTAGCGGTTGGGCGTCACGTCGAAGGCGGGGTTGCGGACGGCGATTCCCGGAGGCGCCACGCCGGGCGTGAACATGTCGGTCACTTCCACTGAGGCCCGTTCTTCAATCGGAATTTCAGCGCCCGACTTCAGGCTCAAATCGAGCGTCGAGACCGGTGCGGCCACGTAGAACGGCACATTGTTCTCCTTGGCCAGCACCGCCACCGAATAGGTGCCGATCTTGTTGGCCACATCGCCATTGGCGGCAATGCGGTCCGCACCCACAACGACGCAGCCGATCTGCCCCTTGGCCAGGAAGTACCCGGCCATGTTGTCGGTGATCAGCGTCGTCGGGATGCCGTCCTGCTGCAGTTCCCAGGCGGTCAAGCGGGCGCCTTGCAGGAAGGGCCGGGTTTCGTCAGCGTAGACATCAATGTTCTTGCCGGCGGCGAAGGCAGCGCGGATGACGCCCAGGGCGGTGCCGTAGCCTGCCGTCGCCAGCGCTCCCGCGTTGCAGTGGGTCAACACGGTCTTGCCCGCGGGCACCAGCGGTTCGCCGTGGGCGCCGATCGCCTTGTTGATGGCGATGTCTTCGGCATAGACCAGCTGCGCTTCCCGCACCAGCGCGGCACGGATCTCGTCGACGGGGCTACCGGCTAGCGACGCGTAGAGGCGCCGCATCCGCTCAATGCCCCAGAACAGGTTCACCGCCGTGGGGCGCGTGGCGGCCAGCGTGTCGCAGATCACCGGGAACTCAGCGGCCAGATCGGTTGAGTCCAGCGCTCCCCGAGCCACGCCCATCGCAGCGGCGACGCCGATGGCCGGGGCTCCGCGGATGATCATGTCCTTGATGCCGGCGGCGACTTCGAGATACGTGCGGCAGGTGACAAACACTTGCTCGCGCGGCAGGCGGGTCTGGTCGATCATCACGACGCCCGCGTCAGTCCATTGAATTGTCTCAACCATGTAAAAGGTTCTTCCCCATTAAGTATCCGGTCAGCAGCAACCCATTGTAGGTGGCATGCATCACGGTGGATGCAAACACAGAATCCAGCTTGTACCGCACCGCACCAAAGGCCACGCCCGCCACCACGATCAAGGCGACGTTGGGCCAGGAGTTCTTCAACTGTTCCGCGTGCAGCAGGCCAAACGGCACCGCCGTCAGCAGGATGCCGCCTACCGCGCCAAAGCTTCGGGTGAGCAAGGGCTGCGCCAGGCCGCGAAAGAATAGCTCCTCCGCCAACGGCCCGATTCCCGCGACGGCCACCGCAGTCAGCGGCACCATCTTCGGGTCATTCAGCAACGTGCGCAGCGGCGTTTCGACATCCGGCAAGTGGGCCAGCTGTCCCACCGCAATCGCGAGAGCCATCAAGGCCACGCCCAATTGCACGCCCACCGCGGCTCCGCGCCCAGAGCGGTGCCACCCGAGCGAGCTCCAAAACGGCTGCCCATACTTGAGCCGAAAAAAGCCGGCCAGCAGCGCGAACCAGACGCCATAGCTGAGCAGTTGCCCCAGCAGCAGACCGCCCGGCAGACTGCGGGTCGTCAGCGTCGCCACCACCGAAAGCGCACCGTAGATGAGAATGGCAAACGCCAAGTCACCATAAGTCCAGAACGGTTGCCCGGCAATGGGCAGCTGCGGCGGTGGCGCCTCGCTCTCTCGAATCGGCTCGCTCGTCGGCTCGCTCATGCGGGGTTCGTCAGTTAGGCCTGATTCCCGTCGCGTTCCATCAAGGCGGCGGCCAGCAGCGGAATCATGATCTCGTGGTGGCCGGTCAAGGAATAGCCCTGGCCCCCGGCGTTGGCGTGCGGACGGCGAACGACATTGGTGACGGGCCGGTAGTGCTGCAGGAAATCGAAATTGACGGTGGTGAAGTTCTTCAGGTCGTGCCCCAGGTTGCGCACCACACTGACGGCCTTTAAGAAGACCTCCGGCAGCAGCACGGCGGAGCCGACATTCAGGTAGACGCCACCGCCATCGAGTTCCTGCACTAGCGAACAGAACAAGCGGAAGTCCTGGTGCGTGGTGGTGCCAATGGCCGCGCCATCCGCCTCCGGGAACGTGTGCGGCGTGTCGGTGCCGACGGCCACGTGCACGGTCACCGGAACCTGCGCGGCGTAGGTCTGCCCCACCAGGCTCTGCTCAAAACCGGGCCGATCGGAAAAGCGTTGTAGCCGCGCGCCCAGTGCTTCACCCATCCCGACACCGGCGCCCGCACCATCGCTGATGGCGCCATTCATCTCCTGCCCGGTCTCACCGGCGGAGCCGAACCGGCCATCGGGCAGCACGCTTTCGACATCCTCACTGGTCCAACCGGCGAGCGCAATTTCGAAATCATGGATCGACGCCGCGCCATTCATCGCAAAGGCCGTCGCGTAGCCGTTCCGCATCAGATGCAATAGCGTCGGCGCCAAGCCGCACTTGATCACGTGGCCACCCAGTCCCCAGATGATGGCGCGGCGCTTGGCCTTGGCTTCCACCAGGCGCTCGATCACGGCCCGCAATGAATCAGCCGCCAGGATCTTCGGCAGCGCATCGATCAAGGCCGTCACGCCGCCATTGGTTTGGGGCACGGTACCGAAATGCTCCAGTTGCACCTTGCCGCCACGCTCATAGAGCGAGATCGTCTTGAGGCCTTCAAACGAGAGCGGTTGTTGCTTGTAGTGACTCACTTCAAAAACTCTTCTACTTCAAAATCTTCCGCAGCGCCGCCGCGGTGTGGCTTTTCTTGCTCTTCAAGATGTGTTCGGGCGTGCCGGTGGCGATGATTTGCCCGCCGCCTTCGCCGCCCTCCGGCCCCAGATCGATGACCCAGTCCGCGCACTTGATGATGTCCAGCTGATGCTCGATCACCAGCACCGTGTTGCCCAGGTCGACCAGCTTCTGGATCACGTCCAGCAGCTTGCGCACGTCGTCGAAGTGCAGGCCGGTGGTGGGTTCGTCGAGGATGTAGAACGTCTTGCCGGTTTGCCGCCGCGACAGCTCCTTGGCGAGCTTGATGCGTTGGGCTTCGCCGCCCGAGAGCGTGGTGGAGGACTGGCCCAGATGCAGATACCCCAGGCCGACGTCGACCAGCGTCTGCAGCTTGGGGTAGATCGATGGAATGCTCTTCAGCAGCTCCGCCGCATCTTCGACGGTGGTGCCCAGCAGGTCGGAGATCGACAGGCCCTTAAACTTCACCTGCAGCGTTTCGTGGTTGTAGCGGCGGCCACGGCAGACGTCGCACGTCACAAACACGTCGGGCAGAAAGTTCATCTCGATCCGCTTCAGCCCGTCGCCCTGGCAAGCCTCGCAGCGGCCACCCTTGACGTTGAAGCTGAAGCGGCCCATCTTGTAGCCGCGTTCCCGAGCTTCGGGCAGCATGGCGTAGAGATCACGGATGGGCGTGAAGGTGCCGGTATAGGTGGCGGGGTTCGAGCGCGGCGTGCGGCCAATGGCCGATTGGTCGATCTCGATCACCTTGTCGATAAACTCAAGACCCTTGATCGAGTCATGCGCGCCGGGTGCGGCCTTCGAGCCATAGACATGGTGCGCCAGCGCTCGATAAACGATGTCGTTCACCAGCGTCGATTTGCCGGAGCCGGAAACACCGGTCACCACCACCAGCATGCCCAGCGGAATCTCCGCATCGACATCGCGCAGGTTGTGCTCCCGCGCTCCGCGGACCACTAGCTTTTGGCCGTTGCCCGTGCGGCGTACGCGCGGCACCGGGATCTCCACCTTGCCTGATAGATACTGGCCGGTGAGCGAGTTGGGGTTGGCCCGGATCTGCGCCGGTGTTCCGCTGGCCACCACGACACCGCCCAGGCGGCCTGCGCCGGGGCCTAAGTCGACAACGTAGTCCGCGCGGTCAATCGTGTCGGCGTCGTGCTCCACCACCAGCACGGTGTTGCCCAAGTCCCGCAGCTGCGTCAGCGTGTCCAGCAAGCGGTCGTTGTCGCGCGGATGCAGGCCGATCGAGGGCTCATCGAGCACATAGAGCACGCCCCGCAGCTTGGAGCCGATCTGCGTCGCCAACCGAATGCGCTGCGCTTCGCCGCCCGACAGCGATTGCGCCGAGCGGCCCAGCGACAGATACTGCAAGCCCACCGCGTCGAGAAACTGCATGCGGTTGGTGATCTCTTCGAGCACCCGGCCCGCAATCTGATGCTCCCGCTCCGTCAGCTTCCAACCCCGTGCCAGTTCCAGCGCCCGGCCCAGCGACATGCCGGTGAAATCCGCGATGCCCACCTCTCGAACCTTCACGGCCAGCGAGGACGGCTGCAGGCGGTGGCCCTGGCAGGTGACGCACGTCGTGGCGCTCATGTAATCGGCCAGCCATTCGCGATAGCCGGCGCCGTTGCCGTCGTAGGCCTCTTGCAAAGTGGCGATGATGCCGGGGAACTTGCCTTGGCCGTTCAGCAGGATCTCTTGTTGCTTGGCCGGTAGACTTGCAAACGGTTGCGCGATGTCGATGTTGAGCTTCCAGCTGGCCTCCGCCAGGCGCTGGCCCATCGTGTTCGAACTGGCGCCCGGCCCCAGGCCGCCATCAAGCAGCGGACGCGATGGGTCAACAATGATCTTGTCCGCGTCAAACGACCAGCGGCTGCCCAACCCGTGGCAGGTCTCGCAAGCGCCATAGGGCGAGTTGAAGGAGAACGACCGCGGCTCCAGCACCGGCACGCTGGACCCGCAATTGGGGCACGCCAGCTTCTGCGAATAGAGGCTTTCCGGCTCACCCGCGCGGCTCACCACTACCACCGTCACCAGGCCGTCGGCCATCTTGGTGGCCGTCTCAATTGCGGCCTCCAGGCGCTTCTCGACGCCTTCCTTGATCACCAGCCGGTCCACCACCACTTCAATCGTGTGGTTCTTGCGCTTGTCCAGCTGGATGTCTTCTTCAAGACCGCGCAGCTCACCATCAATGCGAGCACGCACGAAGCCCTGGCGAGAAAGCTTTTCCAGTTCCTTTTTGTATTCGCCTTTGCGTCCGCGGGCGACAGGCGCCAGCACCATCAGCCGCTGGTCCTGCTCGCGACCCAAGATCAGCTCGACAATCTGCGCCGTGGTTTGCCGCGTGATGGCTGTCCCGCAGTTGGGGCAGTGGGGTACGCCAATCGAAGAGTAGAGCAGCCGCAGGTAATCGTAGATCTCGGTGATCGTGCCCACCGTCGATCGCGGACTGCGCGAGGTGGTCTTCTGCTCAATCGAGATGGCCGGGGAGAGGCCGTCGATGGAATCAACTTCGGGCCGCTCCATCTGATCGAGAAACTGGCGCGCGTAGGGGGAAAGCGTTTCGACGTACCGGCGCTGGCCTTCGGCGTAGATCGTGTCAAACGCCAGTGACGACTTCCCCGACCCGCTCAACCCCGTGATCACGGTGAAGGAATTGCGCGGTATCTCAACGTCGATGTTTTTCAGATTGTGCTGGCGGGCGCCATGCACAGTGATACGGTCGAGCATGAAGGGGGAACGCCTTTATTGTCCCATGCTTGCGCACCCCTCACGCAGGGGCGAACAGAAAGCAAAGCGCTACGGCTTCACCTTGGCCAAATAGATCGATGTCTTGCCTTCGTGGCTGGAATAGTAGCTTACCCAGATCAGCCCCTTGTGCCAGGCCAGTCCGGCATAGCTGGAATCGCCATTGGAGGGCAGTTTGGCGAACTCGGTCAGTGTGCCTTGCTCCGCATTCAACCAGCAGAGCGAGGTGCGCGTGGTGCCGTCATACAGCCGGACCGCCGCCACCAGCCGGCCATCAGGCAGCGCGATAAAGTTCGGCCCGCCCGCCCGGACATTCATTTCCTTCCAGGTCCAATCGCGATACGGGGCCTTGGCGCTGCCCAGCATCGCGTTGCCCATTTGGCCGCCCACCGGGTCGCGCCGCAGCAGCGCCAGCGCGGAGCCATCTTTGCTGAAGCGGATGGCGGATTCATTGGGATAGCCGGGCACCTTCAGGTCGGCCACCAGCGTTTCGTACTTGGCCCCGGTCCAGCGGTAGAGCCGGACGCCGCGCGCGTCTTTCTGTGTGCGATAGCCAATGCCGAACGCTTCACGGCCACGCCAGGTGGTCCGCCACAGCCAGTAGTTCAGGTCACCGACGGGTTCACCCTGGGTCACCGGGCCGGGCTTGTCGGGCAAGGTCCACTGGAGCGTTTGATGCCCGGAGCTGCGCGCAGCGGCCGCCATGATGAGCAGGCGGCCGGTGGGCGTCACGCTGAACTTGGGGTCCCGCAGGTCGTCACCCGGCTGTTCGATCAGCGTGAAGGATTCCCACTTGGTGCCGTTCTTTGAACGCAGCACGCGAATCTTGCCATCGCCCGAAACATGGGTGGCGCCTTCGCGGAACGTAACGAACCAGCGGTTGTTGTGACGCACCAGATCGGTGAAGGCGTTGTGCGGCGCCTCATCCCAGATCTTCTTCACGTCCACCGCGTTCTGCGCCAGGGCCGGTGTTGCCGCCAGCAGGGTGGCCGCCATCCAAATTCCGAATCGAAGCATTCGCCTGAATTTTACCGTTACCGCGCCCCGTCATGATGGCAGACGCGTTTCAGGGCGCAGGTTTGTGGATGATAGAAGGCATGGCCCAGCTCTTCGCCGGAACATCCGGCTTCGCCTATGCCGCCTGGAAGCCGCTGTTCTACCCGGAAAAACTGGCGGCCAAAAAGTTCCTCAGCCACTACGCCACGCGGTTGAACGCGGTGGAGGTGAACTACACCTTCCGCCGCTTGCCATCGGCCTCGACACTGGAAGGCTGGCTTCAGGAGACGCCGCCCCACTTCAAGTTTTCGCTGAAGGCGCACCAGAAGATCACCCACTTCCAACGCCTGACCCGGAGCGAGTTCACGGCCGTCTTCTTTAAATCGATGGACGTGCTGCGGGTGCAGAAGCGGCTGGGGCCGGTGCTGTTCCAGTTGCCGCCGAATCTGGTTTGTGATCTCGCCAAGTTTGAGGACTTCCTGCAAGATGTGCCCGAGGATGTGCCGTGCGCATTCGAGTTCCGGCACAAGAGCTGGTTTACCGAAGAGGTCTACCGGCTGCTCGAAAAGCGGCGGCTGGCGCTGTGTCTGGCTGAATCCGACAAGCTGGTGGTGCCGGACCGCGTGACGGCGGACTATGTCTACTTCCGCCTCCGCAAGAGCGAGTACTCACCCGAAGAGCGCCTGGAGATCGGGCGCCGCGCCGGCGAACTGGTGGCCTCGGGCAAGGACGTGTTCCTCTACTTCAAGCATGAGGAAGATCCGGCCGGGGCGCTCTATGCCGAAGAGTTGCTACACGGCCAGCAGCACGCCACGGGCGGGTGAGCCCGTCAGTTGCGCGATGGCGTAGACGTACCACTGGAGTTGCCGTACATAGCGGCTTTCGCTGGCGTCGTCGGTCTTGAAGTCCACCACGGTCCAGGTGGTGCCGTCGAAGAAGGCCAGGTCGACTACGCCATCGAGGACCCGGCCGTCGGGCAAAGGCAGCGTCACCGGGACCTCGCGCAGTGTCCGCTCAGCCTGCGACGCCGCTTGCATCAAGGGATGCGCCTGTGCCGCTTCCACGGCGGCGGTGGCGGCCTCCACTTCTTCGTCCGAGGCGCCGAGTGTGCGTGCGTGAAGCGCCAGCCGCCCATCACACAGCGCGGCGTGGACCAACCGGCCGAACCGGCGTCCACCGGCGCGCAGCAGCGGCCGGTCGAGCGTGATCACTTCGATCGACGGCAGCTCCGGCGCCGATTCAGCATCGACGCTCGGCAGAAAGATGGTGCGTGTCGCCGCGACACCGGTGGCCAGCATCAGCCCGCGAGCCTCGCGCCACTGCTGATAAGCGAGGCGACTGTCCGCGGCGGGAATTGCGGCCACCTCTTTGTCGCTCAACAGAACTTCGTCCTTCAAGCCCATGCGGGGCGCGACATCCAGGCGCAGTTCGTCGAGTGAGGCCCATTCGAAATGCGCCTTCCCAGGCCGCGCTTGGCCGATGGCGCGATGCAGCGGCGAGAGCCAGCCATCCACTTCCTCACCTTTGATTGAAGGCACCACCAGCAAATCCCGCGCGCGGGTCGCGGCCACGTAGGCCACGCGAATCCCCTCGGACCGTTCACGCTCCAGCTCCTCCGGCTCGTGGTCGATCAGCTCCCACGGCGCACACTGCATCAGCCGCAACGCGCACAGCCGCTGCTGGCTATTGATGTAGCGCTCCGGTTCCTTGGCGGCTAGGTTCGCGGTGATGTCGCCGAGGATCACCACGGGACACTCCAGGCCCTTGGCTTGGTGGACCGTCATCAGCCGCACGCCATCGGCCCCTTCTTCAATCACCGGAGCCTCAGAAGCTTCCCCCTTGGTGGACTGCGCCTCCAGCTCTTCCACAAAGCCCCGGAACGACGTGCCGCCGCTTGATTCGTACTGGCGCGCCAGATCAGCTACGCGATAAACATTGGCCAGCACTTGATGACCAGCCGGACGCATGGCGAACGCGGCGTGAGCCCGAACGGAGTCGAGCAACGCGCTGACCGTATCCGCCGCCGGCCGCTGGTTGCGCTGGCGGTGGAGCGTGCCCAGCAACTTGAGCGCCTCCGTAATCGGGGCAAACTCCTCGATCCCCTCCGGCGCTGTCTTGAACGGATGCAGCCGCCCGCCAGCCAGCCGATACTTCAGCAGCGTCGCATCCGGAATCGCGAACAACGATCCCTTCAACGTAGCGAAGAGGCTCAGCTCATCATCCGGCCATTCAATGGAGGTCAACGCCGCGCGCAGCGTCTCCACCTCTTCGCGATGGTGAAAGGATTTCGAGCCCACCAGCACATGCCGGATGTCGCGCGACTCAAGACCCTGCGTGTAGTCGCGCGACAGGTCCCGGCCAAAGTTGACGAGACGCCGGAACAGGATGCAGATGTGCTTGGCCTTGAGGGGCACCCAATCTTCTTCCGTGCGACCGGGCAGGCGCTCGCGCACCTGATAGCCGCTCTTGTTCACCAGCCATTCCACGTAAGCCGCGACCGCGTCGGGCAGAGATTCATTAATGGCCGCTTTGGTGACATAGCCGCTCTTGCCGAAGGGGCGCGGCACCGGTAGCGCGACGATCGATGGTTGCGAATGGAGCGGCTGATGTTCCGGCACCAGCGCGATGTATCCGGCCTGGCCCGTGCGTTCGTCGGCGTGCATGACGGGCTCAAACGCGGCGTTCACCAACTCTTGAATAGGCGAGACCGCGCGGAAGCTGCGCGAGAGAAAGACCACCCGCGCGCCCTCATCCTCCAGCTTGCGGCGGATGTCGTGATAGAACACCACATCCGCGCGGCGGAACTTGTAGATGGACTGCTTGGGGTCGCCCACGATAAACAACTTCCCCGGTGACGCCAGCGCGAGCAACAGTTCGGCCTGTAGCGGATCGGTGTCTTGAAACTCATCAATGAACAGGTGCGTGAAGCGCCCTTGCAAGTGGGCCCGCACTTCATCGTGATCCCGCACCAGGTCGCGAGCGCGGATCAACAGATCGAGAAAGTCCAGCCGCCCGGTACGCCGCTTCAGCTCGTTGTAGCGGTCGATCAAGGTCAGCATCTCGTCGCGCAGTGTCCCGGCCAGGTCCGCGTCGGCGCGCTGCCGGAACTGCTTCAGGGCCAGCTGCAACTCCTCGACGCCTTTGCGCTTCAGGTCGTTCAAGTCCATCAGCAGCTTCAACAGCAGTGCTTCCAGCGCGTCGTGGTCGCGCGCCTCCACTTCTTCGTGCCGCTCCACCCATTGCGCGAACTGCTTTAGCGGAGCAAAGCGGGTGCCCACGCGCGCGGCGGCTTCCATCATGCGGGCCGTCAGCTCATCGATCTCGCGATTGCGCTGCCAGTCGAGGTGCAACCAATCGGCCGGATAGTCGCGCCATTCCAGCAGTTGCTTGGCGGCGTAGCGGAGACGCTCGGTCGGCGTGTTGGTGCTCCAGCCCGGGATGGGGCGGATGAGGGCGCGACGCAGAGCGGGCGACGGCTCATTCAACCGCTGCTGGAACCAGCTGCGGAAGGCGCGCTCAAACAGACGGTCCTGGCTGGCGGGGTCGAGCTCTTGAAAGCCGGGGTCAACGCAAGCCTCCACGGGCCGCTCGCGCAGGATCTGGGCGCAGAAGGCGTGGATGGTGCCGATGGAGGCTTCTTCCAAGTGCTTCAGTGCTTCTTCGAGAGCCGCCGATGGCGCTGCTCGCAAGCGGGCATCGATCTCGGAGCGCAGGCGCAGCTTCAGCTCACCGGCCGCCTTGTTGGTGAACGTGACCGCCGCGATGTTGTCGACCTTGGCGTGGCCATGTTCGAGCAGCGCAACGATGCGCCGCACCAGCTCAGTCGTCTTGCCTGTACCAGCAGCGGCTTCCACCACCAGGCTCTCGTTGAGCGAGCTGCGGATCAACTCCCGTGCTTCTGCGTCGCTCACCACCGCCGCTGCTGGACGCCCAGTGCGAATGGAGATCACTTTGGGCGATGTCATGGCATCGCCCGCAGGGCGAACAGCGGAATCAGTTGATCGGTCTGCTTGCGCAGCACGCGCTTTTCTTCATACGGCCCGCAGACCACGCGATAGTCGCAATACTCGCACGCACCTTGATCGGGCGCGGCCGGGAGAAAGCCCTTCTCAATCGACTCATCGATGATCCGCATCGCCTCCGTCGCGTGATGCCGGGCGGTGTCGGTGAACCGGATTTCAGTCTCCTGATAGCCGCCGCGCTGGGTGGCGTAGGAGAGGCGGCCCATCTCCACCGTCCGCTTCATCGTCTCGGCCAGCGCCGCCGCATACAGCACCGGCTGCAGCACGCGACCCTTGCCCACAAAGGCGGGGCGCTCCGCCGGAGGCTTGCCGGTCTTGTGATCGGTGACGCGCAGAGTGCCGCGGTCGCGGTGTTCTTCCACCAGGTCGATGCGGCCCACCAGTTGCACGCCCAGCACCGTGGTCTCAAAGCCCAGCTCATAGGCGAGCGGCACCCACTCGGGCTGGTAGGACATCTCCCGGAGCCAGCCACGCAGGTCGGTCCGCAGATCCTCCACTTCGCTCTCCCAGACGCGCGGAATGGCGGGCGCCAGATCTTCGGCATACTGGGCGGCCGTCGCATCCAGCACCGCATCCATCTCGTCCAGCAGCTCCGGCAAAGGACGGACCTCCCAGGGCGATAGCTTTTCGAAGAACCGGCGCTGCACATCGTGAAACAGGGTGCCGCGCGTTAGGGGATCCATCTGCTCGATGGCCACCGGCGCCTCCCGCGGGCTCAGGCGATGGATGGCTCGCAGCAGGAAATGGTAGGGGCAGGAGGCGAAGGTTTGCAGCGAAGTGGCGGAATAGGGCCGGACCGCCAACCGATGGGCGGCGAGCTCCGGCAAGGGCTCCGTCAGGCCGTCCTCGGCATACCAGTTCCTGCGCCAGCGGCGCCCGCGGGATCGCATGGAGCGCACGAGCGTCGGGCTGGCATCGATCAAATAGTGCGCAGCGCCAGCCATAGGCCGCTGCGCCTGCTGGCCCAGAATACCCAGATCGTACTCCGCGTCATCAATCGCCCAAGCCGGATCAGCGGGCGCGGGCCAACCCAGCCGGGCTGAGGCGGAAGCGCGCGCCGTCTCCTCAAACTCACGCAAACCCGGCAAACGGCCCGTCGCCGCGCGGAGCACCTCCAGCGCATAGAACGACGGCACCCGAGGCCTGGATTGGCCGGTGTCCATGGTTGGATACGACACCACCAGCCGGTCACCCGCCGCGGCCGCGATCCGCAATAGCAGGCGCTCCCGTGCAATGCGGGTGGACTGCACGGCAAGACCCAGCGGCTCCCGCGCCGTATCAAGCAGCAGCGGGTCTTCCTGCGCGCGCTTCGGGAACAAGCCTTCGGCCAACCCCGGCAAGTAGACCACCTCGAACGCCCGGCCCCGCGCTTCCTCGATCGTCCCCACGAACACTTGCCCAAAGCGGCGCGGCGGTGGCTCCACACGCAGCAAGCCCAGCCGCTCGCTGAGCACGTTCTGCACTTCTTCCAGTGTCACCGGACCGATCTCGCGCATCGGCTCCAATTCCTCGAGCAGTGCATCGACGGCGTCGGTGGACTTCAGCGCCTCCTGGGCCAGCTCCGACAGCGCCTGCAACCAACGGCCCCAGGGCGCCGCCGTGGGCAGCTCCTCTAGTCGCTCGATCAACGGCAGGGCGAAATCGCGCAGACGGTCCAGCTGTTCGATGCGGTAGAGCGGCGCTTCCTGCAAGCGGAACTCGCGAGCCAGGCCGTTCAGACGCCGCCGCCAGCGGTCCGCGCCACCAATCACGGCGGCGTCTACGATCAGTTGCTCCCAGGCAAAAGGCGCGGCTGGTGTCTCTTCTCGCTTGGGCACTTGGGCGAGCGACAGATACTCGGCAAAGCGCGAGGCGGATAGATTCTCGAGCGCACAGTTGAGCAACGCCAGAAAGGCCCGGCCTGCGGGGTCCGGCCGAACGGTGCCGTGCGAAAACCAGCCCGGAATGCCCGCGCGGCGCAAGGCCTCTTCGACCAGCGGCTGATACCGGTCCGGATGCCGCAGCAGGATCGCGATGCGGTCAAACGGCAGCCCGCAACGCTGAATACGACGGGCAATCTCGACGCACTCCAGGCTTTCACCCGGTGCCGCAAAGTAGGCCACGGAGGGGTCGAGCGCAGCCTCCGGCGGCGGCTCCGGCGCAAAGACAAACCGGCGCACGCGATCAAGTGCGTTGCCCTCGCTGGCGCTCGCAGGCGTTGATGGCTCCGCCGCGCCGTACGCCTCCGGGTCGCCCTCTAGTGTTAGGACCGTGGCCGAAGGGGCCCGCGCGATCAGGTGGTCCAGAAACTGGCGCTCCAGTTGGTGGCGCACCGGTACATCCAGCAGATAGAGCGGCAGGCCGAGAAAGCGGCTCTCAGTGGTTTCGGCCGCTCGCGTGTAAAGCTCCGCGAGATCCGCCAGCTGCGCCTCATCGAGCAGTTCGGTGTAGCGGCGATGCAGCGGCTCCAGATCACCTTGCGGGGCGACACCGTTCAGCCGCAGTTCATTCAGCGTCGCCGCGGACGCTCGGACAAAGCCGGGCATGTCGGCCACGGGCGAGAAGTAACCGAGCTGGCGGGTGCGGCGCAATTCATCAATCGCCCGAGCGGCCAGCGCCTCCTGCGCCAGTGGCGTCAGCGGCGTCAAAGCCTCATCCACCATCTGCGCGGCCAGTTGCGGCAGCGTA
Source organism: Acidobacteriota bacterium (assembly GCA_026394055.1). Lineage (GTDB taxonomy): Bacteria > Acidobacteriota > Terriglobia > Bryobacterales > Bryobacteraceae > JAPKYZ01. The sequence continues at coordinate 796 of JAPKYZ010000106.1, read as the reverse complement.
AATCGATGGAGCCCTAGGCTACCCTGCCCGGACTGCCAGACAAACTCATCCGCAGCGGCGCGGGTGGCGGCCAGGAGAATGCCGGGCCTGCCGCCGGTGAACACGGGGGCGAGTTCCTGAAAGCCCGCCTGATAGCCCGGGGCGGCCACGCGACGCCACCCGCAGGAACGCGTGTCGGCGGCGTTGCTGGCCTCAGGCGGTGCCTGCTCTGTCATCTCGTCGAGTCCCTGATTAGACTGGGCTTCCATCCGGCGTCCACTTATCTGGAAAACATCTCCGCTTGGTTAGTATGCCGCATTCCAGTTGTGATCCAACAGAGCAGCTGAACCATGCCTGATGTAGCGAGCAGCGGTTCTATCTCGATGCATATTCCAAACGAGGCCGGTCCGCCTCTTGTCCTCACCATCCGGCGCTTCCAGCGTCGACGGCCGCGTCCGCTATCCTGGTAGTTGCATGGTCAAAAATGGTCACTTCTCGAAGTACTGGACCGCGAGATCGCCCAGCGGCACCCGCTGACGGTGGAACAGAAGTACGCCATTCTCAACGCGATGTACGACTATGCCCGCAAGGTTGGCAGCTTCCCGCCGCAGGATCCGCTGGAAGGCCTGGAAGTAGATTTGCGGCTGGCTGAACTGCTGCGGCATGTTTGAAGAGTTGTTAGTGGCGCTGAGATCAGCGGTTAACACTCACAGGGCCGCCTAGCAGGCTGCGGAAAAAGGGTTTTGCAGGACCACTCCCTCACGGTCGTGGCTCAGTAAGCTATTGCAAATAAACAGGCGATATTTCTGAGCCGCGC